>NZ_CAUFUE010000006.1 GCF_959029255.1 uncultured Bacteroides sp.
TAACTTAGTGTCGAGGAGTTCTTGCCGCAGGGACTCCAATAGGTAGATGTATTTAAATCAGTAAATCCACCGGGACGTTTCCAAAAGATATCATATACTTTAGACACATAGCTTGAATAAGCAGGAAAAGACAATCTGCCGTTTTGAGCGCAAGCAGGTTCTGCTATACTGACAAACAGTAACAGAAGTACTATTTTCAATAATTTACCAATATCCATATACATTATAAACTAACATTATATCTGTTACAAAACCTGTAGCAACGATTCCTCCTTGTTGATAATCCATATATACAATAATTCCATCTTGTATTGACAATAAATTGACTGCATGTCCCCCATCTCCTGATCTAAGTATAGCAATAATACTTTCTGCACCACTATTCCCAATATGAGTTCCATCCACAGGAATAGGAACCTCATGCCCATCAAAGTAATGATCAAAAACAGATACAACTTCATTAAAAGGCACTCCATCATTACCGTATTGACTCTCCACCCACGCTGAAACAGATCCATCAATTACGGCTCCCATTGCCATTAGCGTCCCCGTGATTGTTTGAGCTACACAATCACTTTCAGACCATTCATCTGTAAATTCCCCATCCCATCTTGTTTGTGGCTTCACTAACTTTATTTTACTTTTTTTTATATCTTGATTTGTTTTATCTACCCCATCCACAAATAGTGAAAAAAGTTCATCAGACACATTTATTTGTTCGGCAGATTTTTGTTTGATATAAAACAAACCATCCCTAACCTCAATATTAATTCTTTTAGCAGCTTCCTTTATAGCCCTCCAATCTATTTTCGACAAATTAAGTAAATCTGCATTAGAAGTAATAGACAAAAAAGATAAACTTTCTACAGATGCATTAGGCACTTCTTCATCTTGTTGGCATCCTACAATCCAAAAACAAATAGAACACAAAAGTGTAGCAATAATAATATAAGTATTTCTAAATCTTTTCATATTTCACACAATTAATTTTAAAACATTTAGAGCATTAATTAAAAAATCAAGTAGGCATATAGGTATTACTATATCTTGAATGTGCTCTCATCCTTCCTACAAAAATGACATTTCTACATAATAATTTAATTTAATAGTTAATATTTTTTGTAAGTTCGCATTTTGCTAAATACTTTATTTGCATTATTATCAATGAATTAACTTTAACAGGCTTTTGAACTATGGTTTGTGCAATAGAACGTACTTTAAATGTATTCTTGCATTCTTTGTATAATTCAAGAAGTGAAAATAGAGGGGTAAATCGACACGGGCACATAAAAGAAGCATTTACATAAAATTTTTCGGCCATTTCATAATTATATTTTGATTTATAAATATCTCCTATCAATAACTCTAAACTATAATCTGCCCAATAAAGTCTACATCGGGAAGCTATTTGCAAACTTTCATCTATCAATCCTTCATTATATAGTAGTATTGCGTAACTATACAAAAAATATACATTATCTTTTAAGTTCAAATATAATAGCTTATATTTTTCAAGTTTCTCACAATCTTTTTTTTGATAAGCTAATTCATTCCAATTAATTTCAACACTCAAACGCTGTTGGATTTCGCAGACAATTATACCACATAAAAATAAAAAGATTATGGATACTAATTTTACAATTCGAACAGACTTCTTTACAATATACACATTACTTATAAGAATATATATATCTAGAAATGTAATTATCCAAGTAAATGGGTATCTATAAGGATAAGAAAACATAGAAAATATCCCTATAGAAACCAAAGATATTAATGCAATCAAACTATTTTGGCTTGGCTTTTTGAAGTAACAGTGTACAAGAAAAATAGTTAATACCACTAATACTATCAGTCCTATTATCCCCCAATTTAATATCACCATTACATATTCATTAAAGGGATGTGAAACACTATCAGCTAACATTGCAAAATTACAATCAGGATATTTTCTTAGATAATCAGCTTGATAATCCATATAATGCGCTTGAAATCCATCTATACCATAACCATATATAGGAGAATCTTTAAACATTTCCCATGAGCATCTCCAAATTAATATCCTACCATTTGCCGAATCCTGCTTAAAATAATAACTTCCTAGTAGTAACAAGAAAAAGAATGTAACAATAAACTTTTTAAATTTAGAATTAAAAAAATTACTACGATACATAAATATACATATCACTAATGTAGTACATACTATCCCTGTACGCGAGTTTGTTACTATAATACTTAAAAAAACAATAATGACAAGTACACATACACTTATTAACAATACACGCTTTTTCATGTACGACATAATAAATGGAAGGCCACAACAAAGGCATGAAGCAAAACCTGCCGTATTATCAAAACTTCCCCAAATAGTATTACAGGTTCCATAAAAGGATGATGGTAATAATTGAAAATACTGCATTAATCCCCACAATGCTTGAAAAAAAACGGAAATAGAAATAATAAAAGCTAATAAATCAAAGTTTACAGAAATATCATTATAAATTATTTTCTTCACCAAAAGTACTGGTATACATATTAATAATATGTTGAACATATAGTACCATTTAGGAAGTATAAAGTGATCTATTGTATTTTGTGAATAAGAATAGATACTCACAATACATAATAAGCAGAATAATAGATGTTCTATTTTACAAATTTGTCTCATCAATATTAGATATTAATATTTGTATACAGAATCCTCTCGTATTAAATAAATACGCTGTTGCCAATTTAGCCAACGAGTTCCCATAATCATTAATGCGTTATTTGGAAATCGGCATATCAATGTAGTATCAGTCTCTGCTATAGTTGGTACCTTCTGGAATAAATGGAGTTCCATATTCCAATATCCTCCCCAATGACGAAAACCTCTATAAAAAGATGGTTTACGCAATATTACTTTTTTTGAGCAGACTGTATCGGAAGAAAAATAAGATATGTTTCCTTTCATATCCGTATAGAAAGGATCTGTTACATAATTTAAAATTCCATTTCGAGCTATAGCTATTCTGAAAACATTATCTCCTACTACATTTTCTATCTTGTAATAACCATCACTATATTCTCCTAAAGCGACTTCTTTCCATCCTCCCATATTATAAGCACATAAATATGCAATATGTCTCTTATTAACAGATACCCCATCTGCTTTTACAAAGACCGTAACCACAGGAGCACCATATTCTTCTGTAACATCTTTATAAAATTTATTTTTAAGAAAAGTAATCATTCCATCATTTGGGCACTCAGATATTTGAGAAGTAGGTTCATAAGTCAAACGATAAACCTTAGCCGGCAACATTGCTCCTTTTGTCAAACGTTCAGAATAATCTTTAATTAAAGTTTCTGCAGGGGCAAAAGGATGCCAATCCCCATTTTCGTCTAACACAACACACCACGAATGCCCATAACCAGCCTTTGTCCAAACAGTAACATCCTCTGACACAGGAATACCAAGTGCCCTCATTAAAAAAGTAACATAAGAAGATATAGCGTCACAATTACCACTTAACGATGAATCTACTTGAGAGATTGTAAGATGCACAGGTAAAGTACCAACAAATGAGAGTTTCCCAATCAAAAGATTATTTATTGCATCACAAGCTTCTAAAGAAGTAGTTACTGATAGAGCTTCTAAATACGGAATATATTGTTCCATCAATTTTCGTCTAAGATTAGATATTGGATGTTCTCCAGAACGATATGGTAGAATATAATGACAGAAATCATTAAAAGAAAGTTTATTAGCCCATGGTTTTTGCCATACGAGAAAAGCCAAATCTATATTTTCAATTAGAAAATCAGCCTTGACGGTTTCAATATCTTTAGAGACTATAGTACGTATCGTATAATTTTCTTTTTTTAACGAATCAAGTATTATATTTATTTTTCTATTGCTAACAGATAATTCATAAGGAATATTATTAGGAGAATATAAAATATCATGATATGAATTATGATATAACATATTACATATTAAAAAACGAGCAGCTTGTCTTTTCTCCTTATCAGATTTATAGTACTCCAATACTTTTTCTAATTCTTTTCTATTATTTCCAGAAAATTCTAATGCTTTTTCTAACTCGATGTCAACATGACATGAACAAAAGAAAAGTATATAAAAAACAACTAAACTATATTTTACGAATTTCATTAGTTAAATTATTAGCATTTTATTATGAGTTAAAAGAGCTATTCAGAATTATAAGAAATGTCAAACATTGTGCAAGGGTAGTTGAGTCAAATAGATTCCCTAAGTTAATTTACTGATAATAAACAATATCATTTCTTTGTTCTTTACAAATCAAAAATACACATATTTATTGCCAGTGATTCAAAATTTTGACACGAATACCTATAAATGCATCATCAATATAATTACCTCCTATTTTTCATATTATTATACCTCAATAGCGCTTCCAAATAATAATAATCCGCATATACCAATGGAACATCTATCTCACTTGAGTGCGGGATGCTTCCTACACTGTGCATCAAAACAAAGTTGCAATTTGCGCCCTTCTCTGCCAAGTATGCCGGAGAAGACAAACTTTTCAATATATGTTCAGCGGCTTGTTCGTACTTTTCTCCGTTGTCCACATAATCTGCCAATTCCAAGAATGCGGAAGCTGCAATTGCTGCTGCGGATGCATCGCGAGGAATCTCCTTGAAAGCCTGTGGGTCGTAATTCCAATCGGGCACATAGCCATCTTGACCGGCATTGAAATCCCAATACGGTACTCCGTCTTCGGGTAAATTCGGATGGTTCAGCCAAAAGTCGGCAGCCTGTATCGCCATATTCAGGAAATCATGCCTACGGGTTTCACGATAAGCCATTGTATAGCCATAAATAGCCCACGCCTGTCCACGCGCCCATGTTGAGTTATCGGAAAATCCCTGACAGGTAGCCTGATGAAGCACCTTACCGGTCGTTTCATCATAATTAACCACATGGTAAGTACTGTAGTCTTTACGAAAATGGTTAAGGGCTGTCGTTTCGGCATGCTTGTTGGCAATCTTGGCATAGATTGAATCACCGGTTACCTTAGAAGCGAAATAGAGTAACTCCAGGTTCATCATATTGTCTATAATCACCGGGAAAAACCATTCATCCTTTCCATTCCAGGCTTTCCGGTAATTCCACGACTCGATACAACCTATCTTTTCATTGAAACGGGTACACAATGAGCGGGCGGATTCTAACAAAATCTCTTTGTATTCCTCATTGCCTGTCAGCCTGTAACCATTTCCAAAGCTACAATACATTAAAAAGCCTATATCATGATGATTGGTTTGTGTCTTCAAGGATTCAAGCGCTTCCGTCCATTTCACGGCGGCATCCTTCCATTTTTTATCACCCTTATATTCATACATATACCATAGACATCCCGGATAGAAACCTTCGGTCCAATCGTTCTTATGGGTAACCCTCAAGTTTCCATTAACATCTATTGTACGGGGATATCCGGTAGGTTCGGGAAGTTCACTCAATTGTGCGGAAAACTGTTGCTCCGCCCTTGCAAAACCATTCACTGCGAAATCGGCTTCTTGCTTGTTTCCCTTACACGAGAAAAGGAATATCCCCAAACCTATAATGCTTATTAATCTTATGTTCATAATTTCTTTCATCATTTATCATTAGTCCATACCCGAACATAATCAAAACGGGCTTCACTTAACGAAGAGTCAGCAGGCTTTCCTTTAAAGTCACCCTGACCGCTGAAAGTTGCCACTGTGGACAAATAAAGAAATTCTTCCACGCGAGGAACCCACTTCTCATCAAACTCAGCCATAAATTCCCCGTCATAGTAAATCTTTACACTATTCTCATTCCACAAAACGCCCCACACATGATATCCTTCGAACACACCGGGGGTGGCATAACGAAAATTCTTCTCTTGATGGTCGGCACCATAACCGTCTATATGGATGGTAGAAATCACCTCATCTGCCAGATATGCGGACTCGAAGACATCAATTTCAGCACCGTCATTACCTGTACCATCGACTTTACTCATTGAATTACTCTGCAACCAAAAGGCAGTCAGCGCCGCCGAATTCATATCCGCCAGTTTAATCCGTGCTTCCGCATAACCATATTTCATGTAATACTTTCCATTGGAATAGACAGAACTGCAATGCATCACATCGTCGCCCACCTTTGTCACTTTCAAAACCAAGTCTCCATCAGCCTCGACAACATTTTCCGGCTTGAAAAACCATTCCTTAATTCCCAAGTCGGGGCGTGCACCTCTCGATTCGTCCTTAATTACCCATTTATTGAAATTGACTCTGCCGTCATTGAACTCATCGCTGAAAGCCAACTTCCATCCCTTGCCGATAAGAGTATTGACGGGAAGAACATCCGAAGGCGTATCCACATCTACCCAAGGGGAAGTAACCGGCGTTTCCTGCCCGTGAGTGTCGTTTCCACAAGATATAATTATACAACATCCCATGAGGAGTGTACTCCAAAATAATTTCATAAGCAACAATCAAATTAAGTTATAAAAAAGCCACACCGGAACAGCTAATTGCCGGTGTGGCCATTTTCCATTCTACGTATTTAATCCCAACCCGGATTTTGTTTCAGATTATCATTCTTGAACAACTCTGTATTGGCAATCGGATAGAAGTATAATTTATCTTCTATGGTGCGGGAATCCAATGTTGTTTTCTTATAAGATATCGCATCACCGTTCTTTGTGATTTTTACAGCATAGATGTTCTTCGATTCATCCAATTCTTTCCAGCGGCGCAAGTCCCAGAAACGATGTCCTTCGAAAGCCAACTCTACACGGCGTTCATTCTTCACACGTTTCAAGAAATCGGTTGCAGACAGGTTGCCCGGTAAAGCGGGCATCTTCACACCTGTTCGGCCACGCACTGCATTGACGGCATCCAATGCACTCATGGCACAATTGGCAGTCGTGCGGTTAATGTCCCCGTATGCGTTCACCATAGCCTCCGCATAGTTCAGCAACACTTCAGCATAGCGGAACAAAACCCAGTTATGATTGGTGTTTGCCGAAGCGGAACCGGCATCAAAAGTAATACTCTTGTCTACATACTTACGCAGATAATAACCGGTAGTGGTGGCATTTGTCAAAGGAAGCCCGTTGGCGCCGCCTTCCCATATCTCCACGGCTTTGGTTGAGGGCCATGCCATTCCGTTGTGAACAATCGTCAGATAGAAACGCGGGTCTCTGTCTTTATAAGGGTCCTCACGCATGGCGGTATTGTTCCAGTCGAAAGCGGTACCATCCTTCATTTCAAAAGCGCTTGCCAGGTTTTCCGTAGGGCAAGTAGTGGTTTTTCCACCCTGAACCCCCATCGGGAAGTTGGCACTTTCAAAATTGGAACTGGTTCCCGTGGCACGTACCAGAATTACTTCTTTACTATTGTAGTTCGTTGCTCCAAATACATTAGAGAAAGAGGCATCCAATGCAAGACCTAACTCGGAACTATTACCGATGATTTCGTATGCCGCCTCGGCGGCAGTCACCCATTTATTATTATCGTTGTTTGTGTTGTAAAGTGGACTGGCCGCATATAAGGCAGCACGCGCTTTCAGTGCCAAGGCAGTCGCCCTTGTAGCATGTCCCTTTTCTGCTCCGGCAACGCTGGCATAACTGATTGGCAATTCGTAGGCAATGGCCTCACACTCTGAAATAATGAAATCAAGTATCTGCGAAGCTGTGGCAGGTTGAGTGGAATTAGCTTCTTCCATCGTCATAACTTTCGTTATTAAAGGTATGTTTTGATAGCGTCTCACCAACTCAAAATAGAAATAGGCACGCAAAAAGCGCATTTCAGGTTCAAAGTACGAATACGTCTCAATCCAGTCTTCATAACTTTCGTTTTCTTTCCAAGAATCGAACGTCAGTCCCGTCAGGTTCTCCAAAAAGAAATTGGCGTCATGTATCCCATTATAGTAAGTACTGAACTTATCATCCACTGTATAATTAGCCGACCAAGTACCATTTACAAAACGCTGTATATTAGAGGTTTCATAAATATGTATGGCATCATCTGTGGCTGCATCCATCATAGCACCATCAATGCTACAAAAGTCTGACGGCAAATAACTATAAACGTTCGTCACAAACTGCTTGACGCGGTTATAGCTACCTTGAATCTCCCCTAACGAATAGTAATCGGATTCGTTGACATCCATAAAGTTGCAGGAACTCAGCAAGCCGACAGAAAGGAGTATTGTAAAATATTTCTTTAGTTTCATACGATTCATAATTTTAGAAAGACAAATTAAATCCGAAGGTATACTGGGTCATCGTTGGATGTTCGGCACCGATTGACTCCGGATCACGAAGGTCCATATTGTCAATACTGAACAAATCATGCGCACGGGCAAAAAGCTTGGCACCACCCAGGAAGCCTGTTTTCTTGAGTAATCTGGACGGAAAATTATAATACACCTCCAGTGTCCTCAATTTCAGATAAGAAGCATTGGCCACCCACATCGAATTCGTATTAGAGTGCGTATTACTATCGTATTTTCCATAATTATTTTCTGAACCGGAATAAGTCAGACGCGGTAATGTTCCTGTAGGATTCGTTTCACTCCAACGGTTTTCCCAATAATAAGTAGAAATCGTATTATTATTTACAATCGGGCGGTATAGACTGGGAGTCTCCAACACTTTACTGTAATTACCTGCTCCTTGGAAAAGGGCATAAAACCCAAGTCCTTTGTATTCAGCTCCCAAGTCGAATGAATAATAAATCTCAGGACAGGTAGAATTGTAACCTAAAGGTACTTGGTCGTAAGAGTCAATTCTGTTATCTCCATTTTGATCTTTAAACATCAAGTCACCCGGACGTACACTACCTAAATACTGTTTAACTTCACGATTATCTATTTCCTCTTGTGACTGGTAGATACCGACTACTTCATAACCGAAAATTTGTCCAAGTGAACGCCCTGTACGCTTCAGATAATCATAAGGACGATATTCTTCATTCTGATTGATGATTTCGTTACGAGCAAAAGTGAATTGTCCACCCAAGTGGTAAGAAACATTGCCTATTTTATCATCCCAGCCTAAAGCTACTTCCACTCCTTTATTATCTACAACACCATCGTTGATACTAGGAACAGTCATACCGAACACTTGAGAAACGGCACCACTACCTGCTACCAGGATATCCGTACGATGGTCGTAGAAAGCATCCAAAGTCAAAGATAGTTTATTCCACGCCCTGAAGTCGATACCTACATTCAGTTTATGGGACTTTTCATAAGTCAATCCATCGATACCCAACTGGGTGTACTTCATACTACCGGTAGAAGCCGGAGCGCCACCGGACCAGAAATAATAAGAATTACCACTGCCATAGATATCCTGGAAAAGATTTATACTGTAATCAGCCCGTCCGGAAATGCCATAAGAAGCTCTTACCTTCAATTGATTCAACCAATCATTCTTCAAGAAGTCTTCTTCTGAAAGAACCCAACCTGCACCTACTGCCGGAAATATTCCCCAACGTTTATCCGGGTCGAGAATGCTTGAAGCGGAACCGGAAAGTGTGAAATCCAACAGATAGCGATTGTTGTAAGTGTAGTGAGCGCTACCCACAATATCCATAAAAGCACGCCCGCTATTCTGTTCTTTGGCATTCTTCTTACTCATAGAATACAGTAAAGTAGCATTTAAACTATGCTTTTTCCATTGCTTCGCATAGTTAGTATAAGCTTCCAAGTTGAAATTGGTTACTACAGAACCTACACTTTTCGAGAACGAAAGGTTTCCTTCATTACGCAATGTAGTATAATTCTTTTCACCGGTCACCCAATCCAGAGAAGCCGATTCGTAACCGAAGTTTTTCGTATTGCTATCCCAATAGGAAGCTGTATTGTCAATGCCTACTTTAAAACCGGCAGACCATCCCGGCAAGACTGCCGACAAATCTTGTTTCAAATGCATGTCAGCATACAAGGCACGCGTCTGCGAACGAGCATATCCTCTACCGGCAATCAAACCGACAGGATTATTACTGTAGGTCGTTGTACCACCATAAATGCCTCTGTCAGTCTTGACCGGAAAAGCTCCTGACGGAACTTGATATAATGCGGCAAAGATATTGTCTGTTGACTCCCCGGGACGGTTGTGTTCAGAGAAATTACCCAATAAATTCAACTGCACCGTAGTAGTAGGAGTCAGCGTGATATCCAAGTTTGTACGGACGTTCAGTCTGGAGTATTTCAATTGTGTAGAATAACCGTCAGTCTCCTCTGTAGGTTTCAAAATGCCCCTGTTATCCAAAAAGTTCAGCATTGTATAATAGCGTACGAACTTGCTGCCACCCTGTGCAGAAAAATTCACATTATCGCCATAACTCATGTTCCTCAACGACTCGTCAATCCAATCTACATTCGGATATATACCCGGATAAGTTTGGCTTTTGAAAGCATCAAGTTCATCAGCAGAATAACGAGGATTCAATCCGTCATTTTTCAGGGCTTCGTTCAAAGCATTAGCGTAGGTATATCCATCCACAAAATCAGGCAGATTTTTAGGACTAGCCATATTGAACTCGTATGAAAAGTTGATACGCGGTGCTCCCATCGAGCCGCGCTTCGTTTTCACCAGTACCACACCATTTGCTCCACGTATACCGTATAAAGCGGTTGCCACCGCATCCTTCAATACGTTTACCGATTCTATTTCTTCCGAACTCAATTCATCTATCGAGCGTTCAAACCCGTCAACCAGAATTAACGGGGTTTTAGAACTGGAAGTACCCAAACCACGTATATACATGGTTGCTCCGTTTTCCCATACAGTACCGGCATTCTGTAACACTTCCAACCCGGGGATTGTACCAAACAACTGATTGGAAGGCTTGATACTGTTTTTGTGTGAAAGGGCATCGTTAGTGGCAACAGAAATTGCACCGGTCACTTCTTTCGCATCATAGGCAATAGTACGTCCCAAATCTATCACCTCTTGGCTTTTATGAGCCGTCAATGTGTCTTGCTGTGCCAACATACCGCATGAACACAACACACCGGCCAATAATATATTTAATCTTTTACTCATAATGTTCTTCATTTCTAATTTACAGAAATATTATTCCCAACCCGGATTCTGTACCAATCCGTATTGCTTATTCACTTCGTCAGACGGGAAAGCACTGAGATACCAAATCGGAGAAAATCCTCCGGGATTCCACCAAGCACGATTTCGGTCTGTCCCTGCCAGTGAGAATACTTTAAAGTAATAAGAACCATCTTTCCGCTGATAAGGAGTCATACCATGCACAGGCGTCGTGAACTTATCTTCCAATTTCCAACGAATCAAATCGAAGAAACGCACCTCTTCAAATCCAAATTCCAAAGCGCGCTCACGCAGAATTGCTTCACGGAATTGCTCTTGATTCATGCCTTCTTTTAAACCTCCCAAACCTACACGGGCACGAACTTGGTTAGCGTAGCTATAGGCCATACTATTAGGTCCACGATAATATTCATTCAAAGCTTCCGCATAAGTCAAGTAAAGTTCCGCAATACGCAGGTGAGGCCACTGTATAACGTGTCCCTTCAGTTCAGGACCACGATCCAATCCCCATTTTCTACAAGCCAGCCCGGTCTTCAAACTCAATTTATTCATAGCACCTTGTTCCCAATCGCGTCCGATAGGAAATTCAGGATTCGGATTCTCTTCCGTCACCTTCTCTCCCGCTGTCAGTTCAGCCGTTCTTCCCTGATAAATGTCACCATCCAAAATAAACGTTTCACTCAAGCGGGGGTCACGATTGATAAAAGGATTTGCCGCATGTTCCGGGTTATTCCAATCAAAGTCAGAGCCATCGGCCATAGGGAACATGTCAAAATATTCTTTGGTAGGATTATATCCTCCCCAACGTATAGAGTTCCATATCATCAAGGGGGCAGCGGCAGTACCGGCACTCAGGCTTGCGCTATACACATTGCGATGCACAGGAATCAATGTCTCCGTAGTACCACGATCAAAATAAGCCTTACGGAAAGCGTAACGATATTCATTTTCAGGAACATCTCCTTTTTGTACCAAACGGAAATAACCGTTTGCGCTCAGCGCATTGAAGAAAGCCTCACATGCGTCAATCGCGCTTTTCCAACGTTCATGGTCATAACCACCAAGCCAGGTCATCCTCTTCTCTGAAGCTTCACCTGCGGCATAAGGTTGATCATTGTTGAACAATGGGCTGGCAACAAACAACAACACCCTGGCTTTCAATCCATAAGCACCAGCTTTACACATTCGTCCACTCCATTGAGCCATATCAGCATCGGCAACTCTCCATGGAAAATCCTGACAATTAATAGCAGCATCCAACAAACCAATGATAAAGTCTACCGTTTCCTGCAAAGTGGCACGTGCAGGCATCTCATCGGAAGCGGCAAGCGCATGATTGATAATAGGTAATGAACCATAATGACGCAACATGTGTGCATAATAAACAGCCACAATCATCTTGGCTTCCGCCTTCAGACGTTCTTTCTCCGATTGTTCCATATCGGGCACACGGTCTATATTTTCTACAACCAACCAAGCGTTACGAATAGCGCTCCACATGTGGGTATCCTCCTCATTAAACCAGATCTTGGTTGCCATATAGGTGGAACGAGGACGATTTTCCTTTCCCGCATTGTAGTTTCCATCGTAATAAACACGTTGCACGCCGGAATATCCTACGTTGTCGCAATTCAAATCAGTCAACCCTTCCAAATTACCCAACCACATGGTAGTCCAATAATTAACGGTTTCCAAACCATAAGGCAAATACTGATAACTATACCAAAGTACACGACGGGCATATTCTGCCGTTGAAAACACCGTGTCGGCTGTTACATCTGTACTGGGTGGTTTTTGCAAGAACTTATCACCAAATGCCAAGTCTTCGCAAGAGATTGTAGTAATCAACCCCAGCATCAATATAATGACATGAAAATGTCTCTTTATCTTTTTCATAATTACAGTTTATTAAAATCCTACTTTCAAACCGAAATTCACAATCTTAATTAAGGGGTAAGCCCGTCCATTCGGATTTGACTCCGGGTCACAAAAATCCAGATCACTAAAGGTCAACAGGTTATATCCAGATACAGAGAGACGTAAAGAACCGACATGTATCTTTTGCAACAGTTGCTTCGGGAAAGAATAACCTAATTCAATATTCTTAAGACGAACATAAGAAGCGTCACGTAACCATAAATCTGAATTCTGATAGTTATTTGTCTTACTACCGGTCAGGGATATGGCAGGCGCTTTGGCGCTATTACCTTTTTCGGGGGTCCATGCATCGTCAATCATATATTTCATTAAAGAATTGGTACCGGTCTGTCCGAAAGGTGTACGATAAATGCTACTCACCATACGGGAAGTCTTGAAAGCACCGGCCCACGTCATGCTGAAATCAAATCCTTTCCAAGAGAACCCGGCCTGTACATTACCGTTCAAGAGTGGGTAGGTAGGATAACCAATGGCTGATACATCATTTTCATTAATCTTATGATCGCCATTCAAGTCTCTGTATTTCACATCACCGGCTTTCGGGGAAAAGCTATCACCATGGTCGGGAATACCTCCTTCAGTGCCTCTCAGCGATTCATAATTATCAACGTCTTCTTGTGAGAAAAAGCCGTCGGTTACATAACCAAACTGTTGTCCTACCGGACGTCCGGTTTGACACATCCACTCGTAAGGTTGTGGAATTTCATCTTTAAAGATAACCTTGTTTTTGGCATACGACCAGTTGGTGGCAATATGATATCCAAAGTCTTGTATCCTGTCTTCCCAACGAACGGTCACCTCGAAACCTTTATTGTCTACCTTACCCATATTCACGATAGGCAAGGATATAGCTAAATATCCGGGATTAAGCTGACGGGAAATCAAGATGTCTTTGCGATGCTCAATAAAGTAATCGAAAGAAGTCTTTAAACGACTATCAAAGAAGTGCAGGTCAACACCATAGTTTTGCTTGGCGGCAGTTTCCCACGTCACGTTCGGATTACCGACTTTGGATTCTTTGGCTCCCGGCAATCTGTTGTTTGACGTAGAACCTAAACTTATTGAATTGTTACCACCCGTATTCAGAGTATAATTGTCCGGCAAATAGAGAAAACGCGACCCGTCAGACACTATATCATTACCGACAATACCGAAAGAAGCGCGTATCTTCAGATAATTAACGGCAGGCTTCAAGGCTTGCATAAATTTCTCTTCGGAAAGAATCCAACCGATAGAGCCCGCAGGGAATGTACCAAAACGATGTCCTTCGGCAAAATTCTCAGAACCATTATAACCAAGACTAAGGTCTACAAGGTAACGAGTTTTCCAGTCATAGGTAAGACGTCCCACAAATCCTACATAACTACGGGGAATTCCGGGAAACTGAGAATTAGAATAATAATATTTCATGGTTTGGTTGTACATGGCCAAAGCTGACACATGATGATTACCAAATTCACGTTGATAATTCAATGCAGCTTCCAGATACCAATCACGAGACTGAGTAGGTGTAGGTTGTGACCAACCCAAAGTTTGTGATTCCTGTGATTTTTTTAGAAGGTATCCGTTTTCTCCGTTCTTCACAGCCTGATAATTCTCGATACGCCCTTCACGGCGTTTATTGTAGGTCACTCCACTATTATACGCCCCTTTGATATGAGCTTTTAATCCTTTTGTCACAAAGCCCAATTTCTGTTCCAGCGCAAAGTCAAAGTTAATGGTATTTCCCGTATTTGTATTATAACCTTTCCCATAATAAGCACCTAAGCCATCATTCAGTGTACCAAATGAGCCGAATGTAGCTTTGTCACCCACAATCCATTTACCATCTACAACACCGGCACCGGAAAAAGGTACGGCACTATAAATGTTGTCAAACAAATAAGATATGTCGGTATAAGTACCATTGTTGTAGTTTGGCTGGCGTTGACTGGAAAGACGACCACCTAAATTAACTTTCACGGCAGTAGTCTTCGTGACATCGATATCCATATTGACACGGTAATTATAGCGATTATATTTGAATCCCTTATCATTGCCGTTATCAAAGGTCGTGAACAAACCATCCTGCGTGAATACACCCAGTGAAGCAAAGTATCGCACACGCTCTGAGCCGCCCGAAATAGAAAGATTATGTTGAGTTTGTATGGCTGAATTACGAATCAGCAAATCCGTCCAATCGGTGCTAGGATAAAGAACCGGATTACTGTTTGTGCGGAAAGCTTCTACTATTTCCGGTGAGAACATCAGGTTCTCTTCTTTTACTCCGTCGCGCAACTGTGCGGCATTATAAGCAGTTGCATATTCATAACTGTTAGCAAATTCGGGAATATTGGTAGGCATCTGGACTGCCATACTAGTTGAAAACGAAATCTTCGCCTTGCCTTGTTGTCCACGTTTTGTGGTAACCAAGATAACACCGTTGGCACCACGTACACCAAATACGGCAGTCGCCGAAGCATCCTTCAATACTGTAATATCCTCAATTTCATTGGGGTCCAATTGTGTAAACGAACGTTCCACACCATCGACCAGACACAATGGGCTGGATAAATCGGTAGTCAAAGAACCCACACCACGCACATACAATGTTGCATCATCAGCACCAGGCTGACCACTACTCTGTACACTCGCCAATCCCGGAACTTTACCACTCAATGCATTTGCAATACTACCTACCGGAGATTTCATAATTTCATCCGACTTTACTGAAGAAAGCGCACCGGTTACGGTTACCTTCTTTGTAGTACCATACGCAACGACTTGAACTTCCTGCAATTGCGTTACGTCTTCCGCCAATGTAATCTTAAGTTCACTTTCACCTTTGTAGACAATCTCCTTATTGGTGAAACCTACAAAAGAAACGACAAGAGTCTTCCCTACCGGAAGTTTCAACGTAAACTTACCATCCATGTCTGTAATCACACCATGCGTGGTACCTTTTACCATTACTGTAGCACCCGCTACCGGTCCCATATCATCAGAGACCGTACCCGTCACTACCTTTTCCCTAGCCTGTTGCGTTGTATTCACCGATTGGGCGTGAATATCACTACCCCACGTTTTACCCGCATACAAGACCAACAAAGCAAAAGCAAATAACCAAACTCTGTTTCTCATAAGTTAGATTTTAATTTAAAATTCATGTTCTTCATTCTTTATATACATATATGTAGTTTTATGTCAGAATCCGACACTTTCCAAACCTTTAAAAAGGATACGCAAATAAAGAATTATTAAACATGGAAAACTTAACTTCACACAACAGTCTGGGACACAAATAGTACGGCGGACTATATATGCCACACTTCGGACTATAAGTGCACGATAGCCAACAGATGGATAATGAATTTATTAGGGGATATTCGTTAATTGAAACTCTTTCGGTAGTTCTGAGGAGAGACTCCAAACAAATCTTTGAAGCAACGGCTGAAGTAGCGGGAGGAAGAAAAACCTAACCGATAAGATATCTCCGAAACATTATATTGCGGTTCTTCTTTCAACATTCTCAAGGCTTCTTCCAATTTAAGCTTCAAAGTAAATTCATTGGGAGTAAGCCCTACCACTTCCTTGAAACGGAGAAATAATTTACTGCGTCCCATATTCAACTCGGAAGCCAACATATTCATATCAAAATCAGGATTGTCAAAGTTCTGCTTTATTACAACCGTCGCGGTATCCAGCAATTTTTGATCGGCTATACTGGTACCCAAAGTCTTCACGTCCTGCTCTTCCTTCATAACCATATTGAGCCGAGCCATTAGCTTTTTCCGACTATTCAGCAGATTATTACAACGCGCCAACAACACCTTGACATTAAACGGTTTCGTGATATAATCATCGGCACCCGACATATATCCTTCTATCGTATAGTCTACCGAAGATTGCGCCGTAAGCAATACGACAGGAATATAAGATAACTCCAATGAGTTTTTAATTTTACTGCACAATTCACTGCCTGACATTATCGGCATCATAACATCACTTACAATCAAATTGGGATGTAATTGGCACGCCATATCAAATCCCATCTGCCCATTCATCGCTTTATGAACCGCATAGGTAGGAGAAAATATTCCTACCAGCATGTCCAACATCTCTTCATCATCTTCTACAATCAAAATACTAGGCAGTCCTTCCTTCTCTTCTTCCAACGAAGCATCATCCTCAATGAAAGTATTATCCGGCAATATTTTTTCTGTTATAGGCATACCCTCTTCTTCCCAATCCAACGAGTGTGCTACAGTCTGCTCATATTCAAGTTCTTCGGCAGTAAAATGTCCGTTCCCCAATAAGAGTTGTATTTTGAAACAACTTCCCTCTCCCAGCACACTTTCTACCTTTATTTCTCCTTTGTGGGCATCTACAATACCTTTTGTAAAGGCCAAGCCAATGCCGCTTCCCGGCATATTTTTCCCGGAACCATTATTTACCTGATAAAACCGCTCAAATATTTTCGATAAAGATTCTTCGGGAATTCCGCAACCGGTATCTGCTATTGCTATTTCAACAGTCCGTTGTTGTCTCTTGATAGAAATCTTGATGTGCCCTCCTTCGGAGGTATATTTAAATGCATTCGATAATAAATTGAACAACACTTTTTGCATTTGTATGGCATCAAACCATAAGTCTATTTTTTCTTCCGCATGTTCAAACGTATAGCCGATGTTCCTTTTTCGGGCAAGATCTGCAAAAGACTGATAAACTTCTTTCATGAATGGAATAATATCCACACATTCCACTTTCAGTTTCAGGAAACCTTGCTCTTGCCTTCTAAAATCCAACAACTCAGTTATCAGAAAACGTAAATTCATTGCATTCTTGTATATACCGTGCAAGCGTTTATTCAGAGTGGGAGATAACTTCTCTAATTGTAACAGCATTTCTATTTGCCCTATTATCAGCGTCAAAGGCGTTCGGAACTCATGCGAAATATTGGTAAAGAAACGAAGTTTCATCTTATTCAATTCTTCTATCCGTTCTTTTTCATCCTTTTCTTTAGCCAACGACAACGCCAAGAGCCGATGCCCTGTCCTTATTTTCCAAAAGACATAAATAAAGATTGCCATGATTGTCAGATACACCAGAAATGCCCAAAACGTAGTAAACCATGGATGGTGTATCTTAATGGCAAGAGCTATTTCTTTATATCCTTTTCCCAATATCTTACTTTTCGACTCACGCACTTTCAAGACATAGTTTCCCGGAGCCAGATTTGTATAGCTTATCCGCAGTTGATCTGTAGAAATCCACCCTTTGTCAAAACCTTCCAGTTTATATTGAAACCTGACATTTCTTTCATGTTCCACATAATTTGAACTTGAAAAATCAATCATAAAATTATTCTGATGATATGCCAAGTCAAGAGAATTTGTAAAAGGTAATGCTTGTGACAAGACTCCCGTTTCATCTCCGGGACGTACTGTAGCATTATTAATATGAAGATTGGAAAAGTAGAATTCAGTATGACTTTCACTTTCCATATACAAGTCTTTCTCTCTGAAAGAAATCATACCATCCACCCCCCCGATATAAATCAAGTCATCGGAAGCTGTCCATACACCGCATCCATCCGTCACGGCAGATATTCCTCCTTTAAGCCCTAATTCTATCGAATACATGAAATTATTGAAAGGAGAATAAAGAGAAATTCCCCTATCACTGGTTATTAATATATTATTCTTAGGGGTTTCTACCATATTATAACAAAAATCACTAATGAGATTATCCTGTTCCACTGAATGATGTTTCCACTTCTTTGTTTCATAATTATAGGTAAAGATGCCATTTCCTAAAGTTGAGACATAAACCATACCGTCGGTGGCTTCCAGAATTCTGGTTATCTTAGCTTTCCGTTCTGCAATCTTTTCTATATTAATCCGTTCTACCTGTTTCCATTCTCCAATCTTCATCCGGTATAGATTATAATCGGCAGTCAGCCAAATATACCCTCGGGAGTCAATTTCAAAGGTCAGGTAGAGCCTATTCTTATTGATTAGTTGAAATTCGTTTGTTTCAGGATTTAACCTCCAGAAGCCGTTACGTGCAGACACATACAACCAGTTGTCCTTAAACAAAACATGATATATTATTCTATTCGGTCCTTTTTTTGTACGTTCATAATCGATAAGATAGTTATAAAATTTTCCACTTTTCCGGTCATATCGGCTGACACCTCCCGTATAAGTTCCAATGTATATCTGGTCACGTTTTTCATCGTATGTTATGCTCTTAGTATTATTGTGCAGAATAGAATTCTTACCGGATGCCATATAATATGTAAAAGTACCGGTCTTTCTTTCCAGACAGTTCACCCCTCCTCCATCTGTACATATCCAAAGATTACGATCTTTATCTTCGACCATCTGCCCGACAATCGGAAAACTCAAACCATCCTTGTTCAATTTACTATATGGATAATAATGAAATATATCCTTCGACTTATTAAAGTAATTGACACCTCCATAATAGGTTCCTATCCAAATGGTACCCTGCCTATCTTTATAAAGGGAGAAAACTGATTGATGCTCCAAAGAACCCGGATTATAACTTGGACGATAAACAGAATAAGTATCAGAATAGGGATTATAAACTTGTAACCCTTCAAATGTACCAAACCATATATTTTGCTGATCGTCTTCAATGAAATCACGTATCTGTTCACTAACGACACGCGAGGGAGAATTTTGTTCCTTCTTCAGCACCCCATCTCTACCGATTTTATACAACCCTTTCATACGGGAAGCTATCCATAATTCATTCCGACTACTAACGAATAACTTAAATATTTCAACATCGGGCAATACACATTTAACAGAACCATCTTCCAACACATAAAGCCCTTTAGCAGTTCCAATCCATAGTTTATCCGACATTTCTTCAATACACCATATATAGGAAGTATTTATTTTACGAAAGAAATATAAAGAATCGGTAGTAGCATCATATTTAAATAATGAATCACGGACAGCGCACCAAACTTGCCCCTTAATTACGGCTAAGGCACCGATATTGGAAGAGCGCAACTCTTTGAGGCTTTCTTTTCGAATATCATATTTAATCAACGTCCCATTATTACGTATAAAGATATTTCCCTCAACATCACCTACAATCTGATTAATCGCTCCATTAATAAGCTTTTCTTTACGAGAATCCCCCTCTACAACATCATAGGATATGTATTTGTAAATTTGCTTACCATCATAGACATTCACACCTTCATTCGTGCCAAACCATATCCGTCCTAAAATATCTTGATAAATAGCCAATACAGATGGGTTGGAAAGCCCATCTTCCATTCCCAACTTCTTAAAATACTGCCCATATACACCGACAGAAAATAACAGCAAGACAATTGAAAAAGAATATTTGATTCGCCTCATTAGTTATTTACTAAATATTTGCGAGACGAAGATATGAAAAATAATTTAAAATTTAGGCATTATTCCAGCAATATAACAAATATATGTTTTTATATGTTATTAAAATAAAATAATATTAGCTATTTATGTAGTGTCTCAATCAGTAACGAGATATTAGCCATAAACAGCCTGACGGAAATTGCAAGTAAAATGATACCGAAGAACTTACGAATGATATAGATACCGCCTTTACCCAAGAAACGTTCCACGCGTCCCGTCATACTGACAACAAAATATACCCACACCATATTAAGCACTAATGCAATGATAATATTGATGCTGGCATACTCGGCGCGAAGCGAAAGTAAAGTAGTGAATGCACCTGCTCCGGCCAATAGTGGAAACACCAAGGGTACTAAAGTAGCTTCCTTGATGGGTCCTTGGTTTTTGAAGATTTCAATATCAAGAATCATTTCCAATGACATCAGAAAGATAACAAACGCACCCGCCACGGCAAACGACTCGATATCCACATGAAACAGTTTCAGCATCATATCGCCTGCATAAAAGAAACCTATCAGCAACGCAAAAGAAATCAATGTCGCTTTTACCGCATTTACACTTTTTCCCTTCTCCTTCAAATTGATAATGATAGGAATAGAGCCAATGATATCTATCACAGCAAACAGCACGATAAATGCGCTGGTCATCTGTTGCCAATTAAATGCTGAAAACATATTTCCCTCCTTTTTTCTGCAAAGATAATCTATTTTTATGCATTCTACAATATTTCTTAATGACGAATGAATAGCACGTTTAAGAAATAATAAAAAAAACAAAAAGAGAGACTAAGTGTTTACGGCAGAGCTTGATTATATCTACATTTGTCCTTAAACCAGAAGATGAAACGATATGGAAACAATGTTTGATACCCTACTTCAATTGCCTCTCTTCCAAGGGCTAGCCCAGGAAGACTTTACGTGCATTTTGGGGAAGGTAAAATTGCACTTCACAAAACATAAGGCGGGAGAAGTCCTATTGAAAAAAGGAACTCCTTGCAACCAACTTATGTTTATACTGAAGGGAGAAGTAGTTTCTTCCACGTCGTCGGATGATGATTCTTACAGCTTTACAGAGTATTTGTCTGCTCCTTATTTGATTGAGCCACAATCTATGTTTGGCATGAATACTTGTTATGTATCCAACTATCGCGCGCATACGGAAGTACATACTGTCAGCATCAGCAAGGCGTTCGTTATGGAAGAGTTGTTCAGGTATGAGATATTCCGCCTGAACTATATGAATATTATCAGCAACCGTGCACAAACATTGCACGACCGCCTGTGGTATAAACCGTTCAACAGTCTTGAAGAGCGCATAGCCTACTTCATACTGAATCACACGGAACGACCCACCGGAGAAAAGATGCTGAAAATAAAGATGGAGGACTTTGCACAAATTCTCAATGAAACCCGTGCCAGCGTATCAAAGGCGTTGAACGGAATGCAGGAAAGCGGATTGCTGGAACTGCACCGGGGAGAAATTGTGGTGCTGAAAGCGGAAAAGCTGATACCATAAAAAACGGAATTAAATCTTTAGACTGCTTCTTTGGATTTATAAATGAGCAGACGCCGTTATTTACTTTACGACTTTATCTCCCTCTATTTAATTGATTAACAAATTACAGACAGTATACCATCAGATAAGTATAATGGTATACTGTTTGCAATTTATACTCTCATAATTAACATACTGTTCATTCCTATATTCACCCTATAAGCGCTATATTTTGTGGAATAGGACAACTATGTCATCTACTATTGTCGCAAACAACAATGTATTATTCTTAGCAAGAACTGTTAAGTCGCCTTTTAAATTTAACAAGCATCAGTTATAGTAAAAAAACAGTTCTAAAAACAAGACAAAGAACATATTGATAAAGCTGCAAAACAGATAAAACTAGTCATTTAGAATAGATATCTTATCTACATTAAACCATATTACGTATGCAGTTTATACAAATTCAAAATTCTATTCAACAAAAACAAAAGACATTTGTACCATATTACCAGCACCTTCAACGTAGTCAAAGTTATAATACAATAAATCTCATTTTCTTTGCATCAAAGAATTTAATGAAAAGGAAGTATTCACTTTCAGTTTTAAAGTTAAGAAATAATTCAATACAAAAAGCCATGAAACACATTATCATTCTACTGACTTGCATCTTATCCTTCGGAAGCATACAGGCGCAATTAGTCAACAAAGAAGTATTTTCATTGCTCAATCTGGACTATCCCGGATTGGAAAAGGTGAAAAAAAACTATTACGAGGACAAGTTTGAGGAGGCTTCTCTAGAATTGCTGAAATACTATCGTCAGCGTACAGGCGTAGTTAATCCTTTCCTCGATTTGGAAAACATTACTATCAGTCCTACCCAACAAAAATGGGCTGACGATGCTTTGCAACACACATTCTTTGTACACAATGGCTACCAGCCTTCTTATAATTATGGTAAGGACATCAATTGGCAATATTGGCCGGTAAGGGATAATGAACTTCGCTGGCAACTCCATCGCCACAAATGGTTCACTCCCATGGGTAAAGCCTACTGGTTGACGAAAAACGAAAAGTATGCTAAAGAATGGACATTTCAGTTTCTAGACTGGATAAAGAAAAATCCTCTGCAACAGATTAATCCTATATTGTATGAAGTATATAATGTAGACAGTATAAAAGGTTTGGCGGAAAACGTACGTTTTGCATGGCGTCCATTGGAAGCAAGCGGTCGTTTGCAAGACCAAATCAACCAGTTCACTCTTTTCCTGCACTCTCAGGCCTTCACGCCAGAATTCCTTACAGACTTTTTAGTGAACTACTCCAGACATGCTCACCATACCATAGCCAACTATTCCCAACAGGGCAACCATCTTCTGTTTGAAGCCGAATATGTACTTTGCGCCGGCATATTCTTCCCAGAATTTATCGAAGCCCCCAACTGGCGTAAAAGTGGAATTGACATCCTGAACCGTGAAATAAAGAAACAGGTATATGATGATGGGGGACAATATGAATTGGATTTAGGTTATCATGGAGGATGTATCGAGATTTTCAGTAATGCGCTCAATATGGCTAAGCAAAACGGTTACGGTAATGAATTTCCCGATTCTTTCATCAGTACCATCAAGAAGATGATATTGTTCTCAATGAACACTTACTTTCCCGATTATACTTTCCCCTGTTTCAGTGATGCTCGCCGTCCAGAACCGTTCAGACTTGTAAGTAACTTCCAACGTTGGTCAAAACTATTCCCCGATGACGAGCTACTGCATTATTTTGCCACACAAGGCAAGGAAGGCAAACAACCCGCCCAACTCTGCCATGCTTCCGCCAGGTCAGGTTTCTTCACTTTCCGCAATGGATGGAAACAAGATGCCACCGTAATGATACTGAAAGCCGGTCCTAAGGGTGAATGGCATTGCCAACCCGACAACGGTACTTTCGAACTATGGTTCAACGGCAAAAACCTCTTTCCTGACTCAGGTTCTTTTATCTATGGTGGTGATGAAGAAGTGTGGAAACAGCGTAACTGGTTCCGCCAAACCGCAGTACACAACACGCTGACGCTTGAGAACAAAAATATTAATACCACCCAGTCCGTCACCAAGCTATGGAAAACGTTGCCCGATGCTCAAGTACTTGTAACTGAAAATCCAGGTTATAAAGACCTGACCCACCGTCGCTCTGTATTCTTTGTAGACAACAGTTATTTTGTCATCGTAGACGAAGCCATCGGCAATGCCATCGGTACTGTGAACCTTCACTATCAACTCTGCGACGGTAAAGTTGACCTTGACAAGTCTAAAGACCAACTATGTACACGTTACTCTGGCAACAGCAATGTACTCCTTCGCTGCTTTGGACCGGCTAATATGCAGATGGTAGAAGAAGAAGGCTGGTACTCCATCGCTTACCGCCAACGCACGAAACGTCCGGCTATAGCATTCAATGTAGAG
The DNA here is from genome assembly GCF_959029255.1 of uncultured Bacteroides sp. Classification (GTDB taxonomy): domain Bacteria; phylum Bacteroidota; class Bacteroidia; order Bacteroidales; family Bacteroidaceae; genus Bacteroides. The sequence goes on from NZ_CAUFUE010000006.1 coordinate 24,397, forward strand.
AAGACTACTGGCGAAACCGTACGATACATTACTATAATCTACCCGCAGAAGCAGGTAAAGAAATCAATGAAAATATCAGCATCCATCAAAAATGCGACTGATGATAAAATGGAAGTAGAAGTAAATGTGAATGGTAAAAAGCATACACTCAGCTATGAATTATAGTGAAGCTTATCTTTATACATTATATATATAAAAAAACTATTATTTTAATCATTTAAATATTTAACTAGTATGAAAAAACACATCAGATTACTCTTAGTAATTGTGTCGTCTTTCATGAGTATTGCAATGTTCGCTCAAGAACAGCGGACAGCAATCACAGGAGTGGTAAAAGACGCGGCAGGTCTATTGATTATCGGTGCAAACGTATCGGTAGAAGGTACAACAATCGGTACCATTACTGACATTGACGGTAACTTCAAATTAGAAGTTCCAAGTAATGGAAAACTAAAAGTTTCCTACATTGGTTACCAGACCCAGATTATCAACATTGACAAGAAGACCTCCTTTAACATCACGTTGAAAGAAGACTCTGAAATGTTGTCTGAAGTCGTAGTAACGGCTTTAGGTATCAAAAGAGAAAAGAAAGCTTTAGGATATGCCATGCAAGAGGTAAAGACCGACGCTTTCAATGAAAACCGTTCGACCAACGTATCGAACCTGTTGCAAGGTAAAGTGGCAGGTGTACAGATTTCACAGTCAGGTAGCGGTCTTGCCGGTGGTACGCGCGTAGTGCTTCGCGGATTAAACTCACTGGGCGGAAACAACTCTCCCCTTTGGGTTGTAGACGGTTTACCCGTATTGAACAGTTCAACCTCCACAAATGACTACTCTTACGCTTCAGGAGCATCCGACCTTAATCCCGATGACATTGAAAGCATCTCTGTATTGAAAGGCGCCAATGCAGCCGCCCTCTACGGTTCACGTGCGCAAAACGGTGCCATCGTCATCACTACCAAGAAGGGTAAAGAAGGAAAGCTTACATTTGAATACAACGGCTATGTTTCCATGACGAAAGCCTATGACTCATACGAAATGCAAGACAAATACGGTCAAGGAACCAACGGTGAATTCTCTCTGGACGCCAAAGGTTCATGGGGTCCCAAAATGACTGGACAAATAATCCCTAACTGGCGAAACAAGATGTATGGCGACGAGTCCTATCAGGAATATGCCATGCTGCCACAAGAAGATATCATAGGCGATTTCTTCCGTACTGCCGTAAACTACGTAAACTCTGTCAGCGCTACGGGTGGCAACGAAAAGATGAACGCCCGTTTCTCATTCACTGACAGCCGCAACCAAGGTATCATCCCCAACGAGTCAATGAACAAACAAAACTATAATCTGAATGTAGAGATTAAAAACAAATATGTCACTATCGGTGGAAAAATATCTTACTTCCGCGAGAAAGTAAAGAACAGACCGGGCAGCTGGAACGGCGTATGGGAGAACCTGATAAAATTGCCGCGTAACATTCGCCTGCAAGACTTGCAGAACCCAAAAGGCGTTGATGGATATACCGTAAACTGGGCAGGAAACAATAAAGTATATTTCAATCCATACCAATTCACAATGGGCGGCAATGGTAACGATATGGATAGAGATCGTTTTCAAGGTCAGGCCACCGTAGTAGGACATATCACAGATTGGCTTAAAGTGACAGGACGTGTCGGTATTGACCGTATAACGGATGATATACAAAAGTATCAAGCTTATCATAACAAGGCTGAAACCCCTAAGAACTTAATTGATATTATGAATACCACCCACGAAGAATTTAATGCTGACTTTATGGTGAATTTCGATAAACGCTTCGGTGATTTCTCCGTTACCGCTAATTTGGGTACGGCTACCGTTTATACAAAATACAAAATGCTACGTGGAGAAAGCGGTGAAGCCGTAATTCCCGACTTAATATCCTTAGGTAACGGTAAAACCAAATTAGCTACCCAGGATTTCTCATCCAAACGTGTCAATTCCGTATTGGGTAACGCTACAATAGGCTATAAAGGTTATGCTTATATTGATGTGACAGCCCGTAATGACTGGTCGTCCACCTTACCTTCAAGTAACTGGTCTTATTTCTACCCCTCTCTCAGTGCAAGTGCCATATTATCTGATATCTTCGCCATGCCCAAAGACTATTTTCTGAAAGTGCGTGGTTCTATCGCCCAAGTAGGTAATGACACAGGTGCCTATGCACTGGAAAATGTTTATACACTAGGCGCATTAGGCAGCTTCACTACGGCTCAAACAAATAACACCTATCCATTGGCTGACTTAAAACCGGAAAAGACTACCTCTTGGGAAATAGGTTTTGATTATCGTATGTTCAATAACCGTTTGGGTATTGATTTCACTTATTATAAATCTACCACCACCAACCAAATCCTTTCAATGCCGGTTCCTGGTTCCTCCGGGTATACTAACAAAAAAGTAAACGCCGGTAAAATGGAAAGTAAAGGTATAGAATTGATGGTGAACGCCACTCCCTTCCAAAACAAAGACTGGCGCTGGGATGTCACGTTAAACTGGGGTAAAAACACAACCCGGAATATCAGACTGAACGATAAGATAAAACGCTATACCTTCCCCCTCACGACAATGGTAAAAATAGGCAAGGTCGTAGTTGATGAAGGTGGAAAATTCGGTGATATCGTTTCTACCGCATTCAAGAAAAATGAAGATGGCAGAATATTGGTTGACGACAACGGCCTACCTATCGCCGATACTAAGTCAACGAAAGTCATCGGCAACATGACTCCGAAATGGACTGGTTCTTTCAATACAACTTTAGCATATAAAGGTATTGTGTTAAGTGCCTTGATTGATGTAAGATACGGCGGGCAGTTCCTTTCCCTGACCGATGCCCTGGCTTGTGGTTCCGGTAACTCCACCAAAACCCTTGCTGGACGCGACGGTATGGTAGTAAACGGTATAATGAACTCCACCGGTGCAGAAAATACCAAGCAGATTACATCCCAACAATACTACTCCGTAGTGGCTGGTAACTACCCCGTAGGTGAAGAATTCATGCACGATGCTACTTACGTGAAGCTGCGTGAGCTCTCCATTGGTTACACATTGCCTAAGATGTGGTTCAAGAACACTCCTATCAGCAATGTAAAAGTATCATTGGTAGGCCGTGACCTTTTCAACCTCTACAAAGCAGCACCCGTAAATGCAGAGTTTGCCCAATACAACGATGACGTATTCCAAGCCTTCGAATTGGCTGCCCTGCCCTCTACCCGTACCGTAGGTTTCTCACTTAACGTAAAATTCTAACAACAACCTTATAATTATGAAACTCAATAAAATAGTTATTATATTGACATCTGTTGCCGCTATGAGTTGCACAGGTGACTTTGAGAATATGAATAAAGACCCTATGGCGGTCAGCGAAGTATCTCCGGGATTGATACTGCCTGTAATGATGAATGCAGGATATCATTTGGTTGCTGGTGACTACCAACGTGCCACCACACTCTACTCCGCCCAATATTGCCAGTATTTTGCCAATACAGCTACCTATTTTACATCAGATAGCTACATGTTCAATACTTCCTGGGCGGAACGGGGTTTGTGGAGCGCTTACTATGGAAATGTCATCAGGGGCATACGCGAAGTGGCTGCTTCTTTAGAAAACCATCCCGAGTACAGTGACATGTATCAGATTATGCGTATCAATACGGCAATTATGACTATCCGCATGACCGATATCTTTGGTGATATCCCATATACCAAAGCCGGATATGGAGATACACAAAACCCATACGATGCTCAAAAGGATATATACTATGATGTATTCAAAGAACTCACAGAAGCAGTAAAAATCTTGAAAGAAGCACGTTATGGTCAGTTGCAATATGGCGATGAGGATATGATATATCAAGGTGATGTAGAAAAATGGATTAAACTTGCCAACTCCGTCCGTCTTCGGGCAGCATTACGTATCGCGTTTATTGACCCCGAAAAGGCAAAAGTAGAAGGAGAAGCTGCTTTAAAAGGGTCACTCATGACTTCAAACGCAGACAACGCCGCTGTCACCATACCGATGCCTAATACGTGGTACAACCCACTGATTGAAGCCGGTGGATGGAACGAATTCAGAGCTAGTAAAACATTGGTCGACATTTTGCAAAAACAAAGTAGCGTGTCAGACCCCCGTCTGGAACTGATATTGTCTCAAACAGAAGCTTACGTTAAAGGTGAAAACCGTAGTGTACCCCGTTTTCAAGGTGTACCCAATGGTTTGTCTACAGCTGATGTAGCTTTAGACCAATATAACAATGAGCATAATTCCGGTATTTGGGGATATATGTGGGGCTTCAAGTGGAATTCCCTTCAACCGGATCCAACCGCTTCATTACCTAATTCACATGAAGTATGTCCCCCACTTACTGTTATGAACTATTCAGAAGTATGCTTCCTGAAAGCTGAAGCCGCACTTCGCGGCTGGGCCGGTGCAGGCAATGCTAAAGAAAACTACGAAAACGGTATCAAGGCTTCTTTTGACGATATGAGAACTCTTGCTCCTAAAGACTCATACACTACCGAAAATGATGATACCTACATTACTACCGGTAATGTAAAATGGAACGATACTGATGATTTTGAAACAAAACTGGAGAAAATCATCACACAGAAATGGCTGGGTATATATCCCAATGCTGATGAAGCCTGGGCCGAATGCCGCCGTACAGGATATCCGAAACTCAATCCGGTAGTACTCAGTTTGGAACCCAGCATCAACTCTGCCAACGGTGAGTTTATCAAGAAACTGCGTTATGTGGATAACGAGTTAACCAACAACAAAGAAAATGCCGAGAACCCTGCCTTGAATGGCGGGAAGGGTGATGGGCTAAATGTACGTGTATGGTGGGATACAGCACGCTATAAGTAAATCCATTACCTCAAAATAAGTAAATAAGCATTATCAGTTTATATTGAGTTTGTCAAAGCATCTCTTCTTGTGAAATAAAAGAGTGATGGGATGCTTTGACAAGCTTAGCATGACAGATATTATCATAGAAATAAATATGAATATTTATAGTATGGACTATTTGAAAGCCAAATTATTATTCTCCCTTTTCTGCTGCTCATTCACTGCACAAGCACAGTGGTTTACTCATGATGATTATGGACAGGATACCATCATCAATCCCAGCGCGGCTACCTATCATTTCGATATAGCAACAGGGCCGGTGAAAGGCAACGACACATCCCTTGCCGCCAACTATCAGTGTCCTGAATGGTTCCGAGATGCCAAGTTCGGTATCTATATGCACTGGGGAGTGAACACCATCCCCGGCTACGACGGACACTACGCTCGCTGGATGTATTGGTATCAAGAACCCGATTCTTCACTGCTCGGAAACGTAATATTAGGTTACAGAAAACATGCACCTCAAGTATATCAATATCACTTGAAGCACTTCGGACATCCTTCCGAGTTCGGTTACAAAGACTTTATACCGATGTGGAAGGCAACCCGGTTCAATGCCGATTCGCTGGCCGCTTTTTATAAGGAAATAGGCGCCAAATTTATCGGTGTGATGGCTGTTCATCACGACAACTTCGACTTATATGACTCCAGCCACCAACCTTGGAATTCCGTAAAGATGGGTCCGAAGATAGATATCGTAGGTGCCTGGAAAAAAGCTTGCAAGAAGGTAGGAGTTCACTTTGCCATAACTTCCCATCTGAGCAACTACTGCCATGAACACATGTTCTACCAGGGTAGCAATGCCGATTCTGAAGGTCCATACGCAGGCATACCCTATGACTATATGAACCCTGCTTATGAAGGACTTTATGGCAAACGTACCGCCGACCGCATCCTGCGCCAGGAACCCGAGTTTGCCCAACAGTGGTATGAACGCACCAAAGAACTGGTTACCAAGTACAATCCCGACCTACTCTACTTTGACGGTCCGCTGCCTAACGGTATCTACGGCCGACAACTGGCAGCTCACTTTTACAACACCAAACTATCCAAGGATGGCGTTCAGCAAGGAGTACTCACTATAAAACGCCCTCGCGCAGGATTCACGCTCGACCGTGAATGTTCAGGTGTAGACGACTTGCAAAGAAATCCTTTCCTAGTAGATACTACCATAAACCCGGGTTGGTTCTATATGGGAAAATCGCTAAACATCAACGAAGATGGTGGTGATGCCGGTATGGGGTCGGTATCTAAAGCTATAACCAAAGACAAATTGCGTATGACTGCCGGTCAGATTGTAGACAATCTGGTAGATATCGTGAGCAAGAATGGCAATATGATGCTAAATGTGGGGCTGCGTGCCGACGGTAGCTTGCCTGAGACTTTTCGTGAAGAACTAGTGAAGATAGGGAAATGGTTAAAGATGAACGGTGAAGCCATCTATGAAACCAGACCTTTCAAGGTATACGGTGAAGGAACATTCGGCAAAAATGCCGATGCCAATAAAAAGAAATATGCGGATAACCTTTATACATACACTGCGGAAGATTTACGATTTACCACGAAAAGGAATGTTGTCTACGTGATTGCCATGGACTGGCCTGGAAATGGGAAAACCATACAAGTGAAACATCTGAACAAGAAAGATGCCGGTAAGGTTCGGTCTGTGATTTTTGTAGCTGACGGTAAAAAGTTGAAATGGGAACAAAAAGAAGAGGGACTTTACATCACCATGCCTCCTCATGCAATAGGCGAATATGCATACGCTTTTAAAGTAAATATGAGATAATACGATTAACCGACATCCCCAAAAAGAAAGTGTGAATTATGCGAATTACACGGAAAAGATAAATCAATCCGTGAAATCCGCATAATTCCGCACCTAAATTATATACATATTATCTTCTCACTCCCACTCAATCGTGGCATTAGGTTTCGGAGACATATCATAACAAACACGGTTGACATTCTTCACCTCCTTGAGGATACGGTCAGTGATTTTCATCAGAATAGGCCAGTCCACCGTTTCAATGGTAGCAGTCATGGCATCCACCGTATTGACGGCACGGATGATAACAGGCCAGTCGAAAGAACGGGCGTTATCACGTACCCCTACTGACTTGAAATCGGGTACAACCGTAAAGTATTGCCATACTTTCTTATCCAAACCTGCCAACCGGAACTCTTCACGCAGAATAGCATCCGATTCACGAACAGCTTCCAAACGGTCGCGTGTGATGGCTCCCAGACAACGGACACCTAAACCCGGCCCAGGGAATGGTTGGCGATAAACCATTTCATACGGCAGCCCAAGTTCGATACCACAAGCGCGGACTTCGTCTTTGAACAACTGACGGAGAGGCTCTACCAATTCAAACTGCAAGTCTTCGGGCAAACCGCCTACATTATGATGTGATTTCACCATCTTAGCAGTTTTCGTACCACTTTCTACAATATCAGGATAGATAGTACCTTGACCCAAGAAATCGATACCATCGAGTTTACGGGCTTCTTCCTCAAATACACGGATAAATTCGCCACCGATAATTTTACGTTTTTGTTCAGGATCGGCAACACCGGCCAGCTTGTTCAGGAAACGGTCTGTAGCATCCACATACACAAGGTTGGCATTCAATCTGTTCTTGAATATCTCAATAACGTCTTCCGACTCACCCTTACGCATCAACCCGTGGTTTACATGCACACATACCAAGTTTGCGCCAATAGCCTTCAACAGCAAGGCAGCAACAACGGAACTGTCTACACCACCCGACAAAGCAAGCAGCACTTTCCTGTCACCTACCTGGCGGCGTATCAGCTCAATCTGGTCATTCACGAAGTTCGTCATGTTCCAGTTGGTTTCAGCCTTACAAGTATCGAACACAAAAGATTTTACAGCACTTTTAATAGCCTCCACATCGTCCGTAAACCGGGGAAGCTTTACTTCGCACAGAGCCTTGTCATGTCCAGCAGCCATCACTGGAAATCCTGCTTCATAGATTTCAGGAAGTACGTCGATAGCTACTCCGTCAATCACATTATTAGGACCACCGTTGATGATAATACCTTTCACATTGGGCAAAGCCTTCAACTCGGCCGCCGTGATGTCGTGCGGATAGATTTCGCTATATACGCCCAATGCGCGAATTGCTCTGGCAAGCACTGTATTTTCATTGCTTCCCAAATCTAGAATCACAATCATGTCCTGTTTCATTCTTATATATCTTTTAAATTAAGTAATCTACTAAAAAAACGTTTATATCATTCCCACTCTATTGTGCTAGGCGGCTTCGATGAGATGTCATACGTGACACGGTTCACACCTTTCACCTTATTAATAATGTCATTGGATACCTTACCCAGAAACTCGTAGGGCAAGTGCGCCCAGTCTGCCGTCATGGCATCGGTGGAAGTCACGGCACGCAAGGCCACGGCACGTTCGTAAGTACGTTCATCACCCATCACGCCTACACTTTGCACAGGCAGCAGAATGACACCCGCTTGCCACACCTGATGATAGAGTGTTGTCTCATTGCCATCGGCATCCTTCACCCTCCAGTTACGCAAACCCCGAATAAAGATATCGTCGGCATCTTGCAAGGTACGCACCTTCTCCGGTGTAATCTCACCCAAGATGCGAACGGCCAATCCCGGTCCGGGGAAAGGATGACGGGTAATCAGATGCTCCGGCATACCCAGTTCGCGTCCCACACGGCGTACTTCATCTTTGAACAACCATTGCAACGGTTCGCACAGTTGCAGGTTCATTTCCTCCGGCAAACCGCCTACATTGTGATGGCTTTTAATTGTCTTACCTGTGATGTTCAGACTTTCAATACGGTCAGGATAAATGGTACCCTGCGCCAACCAGCGGGCATCGGTTATCTTATGCGCTTCGGCATCGAACACTTCTATGAAATCACGACCTATGATTTTACGCTTCTGTTCAGGCTCGGTGACACCCTCCAAGTCCTTGAAGAACTTTTCACTGGCATCCACACCGATTACATTCAGCCCCAGACATTCATAATCGTGCATTACATTCTTGAACTCATCCTTGCGAAGCAGGCCATGGTCTACGAAAATACATGTCAGTTGGTCACCGATGGCACGATTCAGCAACACGGCAGCCACCGAAGAATCCACCCCTCCGCTAAGTCCGAGGATAACACGGTCATTTCCTATTTGCGCTTTCAGTTCAGCCACCGTGGTATCTACAAACGATGCGGCGCTCCAACTTTGGCTACATCCGCAAACCTCCACCACGAAGTTACGCAGCATTTGCGTACCATCTTCACTGTGGAATACTTCCGGATGGAACTGTACACCCCACATTTTTTCACCTTTCACCTGATATGCGGCAATCGCCACTTTATCCGTAGAAGCAATAGTCTTGAAGTTCTCGGGAACGGCAGTAATCGTGTCGCCATGGCTCATCCATACTTGGGTATTTTCCTTTACACCTTTGAAAAGAATGTTCTCACGGTCGAAATTACTAAGATGCGCACGCCCATATTCGCGGGTTCCGGCAGGTTCTACCCGCCCACCGTTGCTATAAGAAATGAATTGCGCACCGTAACAGATACCCAATATGGGATATCGTCCACGAATTTCATCCAAATTCACTTTGAATGCATTCTCATCATATACAGAAAAGGGGCTACCCGACAGGATAACTCCTTTTACACTTTCATCCCCCTGTGGGAACTTATTGTAAGGCACAATTTCGCAATACACATTCAGTTCGCGGACACGGCGGCCGATGAGCTGGGTGGTCTGTGAACCAAAATCAAGAATAACAATCTTTTCTTGCATATTAGTCTATTATGGATTTTATAAATGATTTGCAAAAGTAGAAAAAAGTAGGAGAATTACCGTAAAATATGCGATTTATTTCCCAAATTCCACCAACTCCACACCTTCGCCCAGCACACGATGGTATCCGTCCGACTGCTTGCTGCGTTCGGGAATGAACTGCACACGCACCGCCTGCACTTGTTCTGCGCTCACCTCCTCGGGAGTATCCACCCCCTGTCCGGCGCAACTCAATTTGTAGAAAAATGACCCGAGGCCATCCATGTGTACACTGCGCCCGTTCTCCATATAGAACGCCATTACTTCGGGCAGGGAGCGGATGACGGCATGCACGTCAGCCGGAGTAACCGTACATTTACGGCTGATGGCCTCAGCCAATTCCTGCGTATCCACAGGATGCTTTAACACACACGCACGAGGAAACCACTTGAACTTCCCGCCTATCTTAGCACGACTTTTCTTATAAAACATAGTTTATTCGTAGATTGAAGTTAATACAATATAAATGTCAGACGGACTGTCCCGTAGGGAGAGAAGTGATTAAAAGCCTTCTAATTCTGCATTAAAAGCCTTCTAATTTGGCATTAAAAGTCTTTTAATCATTATTCAGTCCCATGCCCTGTGCCCCTCAGCCCACAAGGTAGGTTGACAGGGTTCCACACGGTTCCTATTTCAATAATAATTCTTCGGATGCGAACCGGCAGAGACAGGGGCACAACCCCGTAATCACTTCCTGTCTTTCAGCAGGTCACGGATTTCCGTCAACAAGACTTCTTCCTTGGTAGGAGCAGGAGGTGCAGGCGTAGCGGCAGGTTCTTCCACTTTCTTCTTTTCCGTCAATTTGGTAATCAACCTGATAAATAAAAAGATGGAGAAAGCGATGATTAAAAAGTCAAACGTCGCTTGCAGGAAGTTACCGTAGTTCAGCGTCACTGCGGCAATATCTTTCCCATCCACCACTTCGGCAGGTTTCAACACCCACTTCAAGTCAGTAAAGTTGACACCGCCCACCAGTAAACCGATAGGTGGCATAATTACGTCCGCCACGATGGAGGACACAATTTTTCCAAACGCGCCACCGATAATCACACCGACAGCCATGTCTATCACATTGCCTTTCATGGCAAATGCCTTAAAATCCTGTAAAAATGAACTTTTTCCCATCTTTTCAATTATTTAATGATGAATTTGAGTGCGAATATAAAAACATTTTCTTACTTTTGCACCGCATTTAGGAACAAATGCTTCTTGAAAAGAGAGATATTTTAAACAAATATTACAAAACCTTTAAAAGTTTAAACAAAAATGATTAAAGTAGGTATTAATGGATTCGGACGTATCGGACGTTTCGTATTCCGCGCTGCAATGGAAAGAAACGATATTCAAATCGTTGGTATTAACGACCTTTGCCCGGTAGATTACTTGGCTTACATGCTGAAGTATGACACAATGCACGGTCAGTTCGACGGAACAATCGAAGCTGATGTTGAAAACAGCAAGCTGATTGTAAACGGTAACGCTATCCGTATCACTGCAGAAAGAAATCCTGCTGACTTGAAATGGAATGAAGTTGGTGCAGAATATGTAGTTGAATCTACTGGTTTGTTCCTGACTAAAGAAAAAGCTCAGGCTCACATCGAAGCCGGCGCTAAATACGTTGTAATGTCAGCTCCTTCTAAGGATGACACTCCGATGTTCGTTTGCGGTGTTAACGAGAAGACTTATGTTAAGGGTACTCAATTCGTATCTAACGCTTCTTGTACTACTAATTGCTTAGCTCCTATCGCTAAGGTATTGAACGACAAGTTCGGTATCACTGATGGTTTGATGACTACTGTTCACTCTACAACTGCTACTCAGAAAACAGTTGACGGTCCTTCTATGAAAGACTGGAGAGGTGGTCGTGCTGCTTCTGGCAACATCATCCCGTCTTCTACTGGTGCTGCTAAGGCTGTAGGTAAAGTTATCCCTGCTTTGAACGGCAAATTGACTGGTATGTCTATGCGTGTTCCGACTTTGGACGTATCTGTAGTTGACTTGACAGTTAACTTGGCTAAACCGGCTACTTACGCTGAAATCTGCGCTGCCATGAAAGAAGCTTCTGAAGGCGAATTGAAAGGTATCCTGGGTTACACTGAAGATGCAGTTGTTTCTTCTGACTTCTTGGGTGACACTCGTACTTCTATCTTCGACGCTAAAGCAGGTATCGCTTTGACTGATACTTTCGTTAAGGTTGTATCTTGGTATGATAACGAAATCGGTTATTCTAACAAGGTTCTTGACCTGATTGCTCACATGGCATCAGTTAACTGCTAATATACAGTTAGAAAATAATAAAAAATAGGCGGCTTCGGTAGAAGTCGCCTATTTTTTTTGCACTTTTGCAATTAGAATACTTTTAAGTTAATAATATGAATAAGATATATACCTCAAACCCTTTCTTTGAAAAATATACAGCCCCACACGGAACTGTTCCTTTCGACCGGATTAAGACCGAACATTACGAGCCTGCCATCCGGGAAGGTATCCGTCTCCAGAATGACGAGATAGATGCCATTATCGGCAATCCCGATGCTCCGACTTTTGCCAATACCGTATTGGCATACGAAGAATCAGGGAATTTGCTCCAACGCGTCAATACGGTTTTCGGCAACCTGCTCAGCGCCGAAACCAGTGATAAGTTACAAGAACTCGCCAAAGAAATCATGCCGCTGATGAGCGAGCATGAAAACAATATCAGTTTAAACGAAAAATTGTTTGAACGTATCAAGACTGTCTACGAACAGAAAGATAAGGAAAACCTCAACCCGGAGCAAATAAAGTTGCTGGAGGATACCTACAATGGTTTCGTCAGAAACGGCGCGAACTTGCAGGGAGAAGCCAAAGAGAAGTATCGCGAACTGTGCAAGGAGCTCAGCTTGCTGACCCTGCAATTCGGCGAGAACAACCTGAAAGAGACGAACGATTACGAACTTGTCCTGACCGAACAATCACAATTATCCGGTCTTCCGGAAAGCGCTATGGATGCCGCTGCCGAGACGGCACGGGAAAAGGGTATCGAAGGATGGGTGTTTACCTTGCAAGCCCCCAGCTACGGGCCTTTCATGACCTATGCCGAGAACCGGGACTTGCGCCATGAGTTGTATATGGCTTACAACACGAAGTGTACGCATGACAATGCTTGCAACAACCTGGAAATCGTGAAGAGGATAGCCAATATACATCTGGAGATTGCACAGTTACTGGGTTACGATAATTTCGCCGAATACAATCTGGTGGAACGTATGGCGCAAAACAGCGAATCTGTTTATAAACTACTGAACCAACTGCTGGAAGCATATACCCCGACTGCTAGGAAAGAATATACCGAAGTACAGGCATTGGCACGCCAGGAACAGGGAGATGATTTTATCCTTATGCCTTGGGACTGGGGATACTACTCCCACAAGTTGAAAGACCAGAAATTTAACATCGACGACGAAATGCTCCGCCCCTACTTTGAATTGGACAAGGTGAAGGAGGGCGTGTTCGGCTTGGCAACCAAGCTGTACGGTATCACGTTCAAGAAGAGCCCGGACATCCCGGTATATCACAAAGATGTAGACGCTTACGAAGTTTTCGACAAAGATGGAAAATACCTTGCCGTACTCTATACAGACTTCCATCCCAGAGCCGGTAAACGGTCGGGCGCCTGGATGACGAGTTACAAAGGACAGTGGATAGACGGGAAGACGGGAGAGAACAGCCGCCCTCACGTTTCCATCGTTATGAATTTCACCAAACCGACACAAAGCAAGCCTGCTTTACTGACTTTTGGCGAGGTAGAGACTTTCCTCCACGAATTCGGGCACAGTTTGCACGAAATGTTTGCGGACACCACTTACCAAAGCCTCAGCGGAACCAATGTGTATTGGGATTTTGTAGAGCTTCCTTCTCAGTTTATGGAAAACTTCGCCATCGAGAAAAAATTCCTGCATACCTTTGCCCGCCACTACCAGACAGGAGAACTTATCCCTGACGAACTGGTGCAGCGCATTGTAGACTCTTCTAACTTCAATGCGGCATACGCCTGCCTGCGACAAGTTAGCTTCGGACTTCTCGACATGGCATGGTATACTCGCAATACTCCGTTCGAAGGAGACGTGAGAACATACGAGAAGAAAGCATGGGAGAAAGCGCAAATCCTTCCTACGGTGGAAGAGACTTGCATGAGTACCCAATTCTCACATATATTCGCCGGAGGTTATTCTGCCGGATATTACAGCTATAAATGGGCGGAAGTACTGGATGCCGACGCTTTCTCGCTGTTCAAGCAGAAAGGTATCTTCAACCGGGAAGTGGCCGAATCTTTCCGCAAGCATATTCTTTCCAAAGGAGGAACAGAGCATCCGATGACGCTCTACAAACGCTTCCGTGGACAAGAGCCGACTATTGACGCATTATTAATGAGAAACGGAATAAAGAAATGAAAAAGATAATTCATACAAAATTCATCGGTTGTTGCCTGCTGATGTTTGCGGTGCTCCTCACGTTCAGCGCTTGCAACAACGAAGACGATGTTGCGGAAATTTTCAACGGGAAAACCTGGAAACTCGCCCGTCTTACAACAGAAAATGGTAAGGAGCAGTTCTACAGCGGTTTGTGGAGCAGTGACAAAGAGAAAGAAAACAGCCTTGAAGCCCTCAAGCAAAAGGGTAACTTCACTTTGAGCTTTGACATAGCCGAGGTGAACGGAGAGACTACCGGTACGGCAAAAGCCCACGGCATCAGGGCAAACATTGAAGACGCTTCCGTGAAGGTCGATGGAAAAGCACGCTCGCTGTCTATCAACGGAAAAGTAACCGGAGCTGAAACAGACAAACTTGCCAAAGCATTCATGGCAGGCTTGCTGAATGTTTTTAAATATGAAGGTGACTCTAAATCATTGACCCTTTACTTTAAAGACGAAAATACGGTCAAGGTCATGGGGTTCACCGCCCAATAAGCACAGGAACAATACAGTAAAGACATGGACGACTCCACTAAAATCAAACAAGAAGCATTGGACAAGCGTTATATACGCATGGCAAGCATCTGGGCTGAAAATTCATATTGCAAGCGCCGCCAGGTAGGTGCGCTAATCGTGAAGGATAAAATGATTATCTCCGACGGTTACAACGGCACTCCTTCGGGCTTTGAAAACGTGTGTGAAGATGAAGACAACATTACGAAACCCTACGTGCTACATGCCGAAGCCAACGCCATCACCAAGATAGCCCGTTCCAATAACAGCAGTGACGGCGCAACCATGTATGTCACCGCTTCTCCTTGCATAGAATGTGCCAAGCTTATCATCCAAGCAGGTATCAAACGCGTGGTCTATTCAGAGAAATACCGTTTGGAAGACGGCATCGAACTGTTAAAACGCGCAGGAATTGAGGTAGTGTTTGTTTCAATTGATAGTTGAGAGGTGATTGTTGAGAGTAACTTCAATCATAAATAGTAAATCGTTAAATCGTAAATAAATATCATGGGTACAAAAAACTCTTCCCGCTTCACCCCACTCATCATCGCAATCAGCGTAGTGGCGGGTATTCTTATCGGAACGTTTTATGCCAGGCATTTTGCAGGAAACCGTTTGGGTATCATCAACGGTTCATCCAACAAGCTGAATGCCTTGCTACGTGTCGTTGACGACCAATATGTGGATAGTGTCAACATGACGGACTTGGTTGAAAAAGCCATGCCACAGATATTGGCGGAACTCGACCCCCACTCCACTTATATTCCGGCACAGAAACTGGAAGAAGTGAATTCGGAATTGGAAGGTAGTTTTAGCGGTATCGGTATCCAGTTCACCATACAGGAGGATACCATACACGTAAACAGTGTAATTCAAGGAGGTCCTTCCGAGAAGGTGGGACTGATGGCGGGTGACCGTATCGTGATGGTGAATGACAGCCTGTTCGCCGGTATAGGACTTACAAACGAAAAGGCCATGCGTAACCTGAAAGGTCCGAAAGGTTCACAAGTCAAGCTGGGTGTGAAGCGTGCCACCGAGAAAGAGTTACTGGACTTCACCATAACGCGTGGTGACATCCCGCAAAACACGATTGATGCAGCTTATATGATTAATGATGACTTCGGTTATATACAGGTCAGCAAGTTCGGCCGCACTTCTCATATCGAGCTACTGAATGCGATTGCCCAACTGAGCCATCAAAAGTGCAAAGGGCTTATCATCGACCTGCGCGGCAATACCGGTGGCTATATGGAAGCCGCCACCCGCATGGTGAATGAGTTCCTGCCCGAAGGTAAACTGATAGTTTATACACACGGACGTAAATATCCCCGCATGGAAGAGTATGCCAACGGAACAGGCAGTTGCCAGAAGATGCCGCTCGTGGTATTGGTAGATGAAGGCTCTGCTTCAGCCAGCGAAATCTTTGCCGGCGCCATCCAGGATAATGACCGTGGAACTATCGTAGGACGCCGTTCTTTCGGTAAGGGATTGGTTCAGCAACCTATCGACTTCAGTGACGGCTCCGCCATCCGCCTGACTATCGCACGTTATTATACTCCGTCGGGACGATGCATCCAACGCCCATACAAAAGTGGCAAAGACAGTAAATATGAAATGGACTGGCTCACCCGCTATGAGCACGGCGAGTTCTTCTCCAAAGACAGTATCAAGCTTGACGAAAGCCTGCGCTATTCCACCGGTTTGGGACGCCCCGTTTATGGTGGAGGCGGTATTATGCCGGATATATTCGTTCCGCAAGATACTACCGGCATATCTTCCTATTTGATAGAAGTGAGCAACAAGGGTCTGCTAATACAATTCAGTTTCCAATATACCGACCACAACCGTGCTAAGCTGAGTGAATTTGATAATGAGCAGGATTTATTGAAATATCTGCGCCGTCAGGGTATTGTAGAACAGTTCATACGCTTTGCCGACTCCAAAGGTGTCAAGAGACGTAACCTTTTGATACATCGTTCTTATAAATTATTGGAAAGAAACCTTTATGGTAATATTATCTATAATATTTTAGGAAAAGAAGCTTATATACGGTATGCCAACGAAAGTGACGCTACCGTGAAGAAAGCACTGGAGGTTCTTGAAAATGACGATGCTTTCCCAAAGGCACCGCAACAATCCGATCAGGAAGAAGAAAAGAAAGATGATGGAAAGAAAAAAAGAACTGCGCAAGCGTATGGCTTTGTTGAAGACCCTTCACAACTCTACCGTTACGCTTCAGTCACAGTCTGCTAAAATACTTGCCGCCCTTGAAGCACATCCGGTTTTCAGGGCGGCACATACCGTGCTGCTTTACCACTCACTGAAAGATGAAGTGGATACACACGAATTTATCCGGAAATGGAACGGCAAGAAACAGATACTACTTCCGGTAGTAGTAGGCGATGACTTGGAAGTACGTAAATATACAACTCCTGAAGAACTTGTTCAAGGTGCGTTTGGCATTGAGGAACCTACGGGAGAATTATTTACCGACTATGCTTCGATTGACCTTATCGTAGTTCCCGGTGTGGCTTTTGACAGCAAAGGCAACCGGTTGGGGCGTGGCAAAGGATATTATGACCGTTTGCTCCCCCGTATTCCTTCGGCTTACAAAACCGGCATTTGTTTCCCGTTTCAAATCGTAGAAGAAATTCCTGCGGAGCCGTTCGACATCCGTATGGATGAAATCATAACATACAATGAAAACTAACTATCACACTCATACCACCCGCTGCATGCATGCCACGGGAGGCGACGAAGACTACGTCCGCAGCGCTATTAAAGGCGGTTTTGAGGTTCTCGGTTTTTCAGACCACACTCCGTGGAAGTACCGCACCGACTATGTGGCTGACATGAGAATGCTCCCTGAAGAATTACCCGACTATGTGGACAGCATACGGGCACTTCGTGAGAAATACCGCGAGCAAATCGATATTAAGATAGGACTTGAATGTGAGTATTTCCCTGATTACATTCCCTGGTTGAAAGAACAAATTAAAAAATATCAACTGGATTATATTATCTTCGGAAATCATCATTTTCATACTGACGAGAAGTTTCCCTACTTTGGGCATCACACCGATAATCGCGACATGCTCGACCTTTATGAAGAAAGTGCCATAGAAGGTATGGAAAGCGGTTTATATTGTTGTCTCGCCCATCCCGATTTGTTCATGCGTTCGTATCCCAGATTCGACCACCATTGCACATCCATCAGCCGCCATATCTGCCGCGCCGCCGCACGTCTCAATATACCGCTGGAATATAATATCGGATATGTCGCTTACAATGAAGCCCATGGAGTGAGCACTTATCCTTGCCCGGAATTCTGGCGCATAGCTGCGAATGAAGGTTGTACCGCTATCATCGGAATGGATGCACATTTTAATCTGGATTTGGAAATCCCTGTTTATTATGACCGGGCCGTACGGGAGTTGGAGGCATTGAAAATTAAAAGAACGGAATTTTTAATGAAGGATGAAGAGTGAAGAATTCTTCATCCTTATAAATCCCCTTTACCTAAATATAATATTTGTAATCACCTGTGCGCCTACATGGCGGTTCAGGTTGCGCACCAATAGTTCTCTCCCCATCATCAATTCTTGGCGTAGAGCAGCGGAAGTCAGATGTACGTAGAGTACTTGATTCTTGATATAAAGTTCCCGGGTATATGAAGCAATGGTCGGACCGAGCACTTCCCCCCATGAATTGATGAGCCGCCGTTCATTTAGAGGTGACTCCAGACTTTCCTGACGAAGAAAAGTCCGTATCAACTTGCCAATCTGTTCCGCATCATTCCGTTTCATTCTTCAACCTCTCCTATTCCGGCAATAACATCCATTTCCGATATGACACCTTGTTCTACACGGAACATCTTATAATCACTACCCACTTTATGTAAAATACAATCCAAATGCTCCCGGTTTGTATCTGTTATAAAAATCTCACCAAAGTTGTCACCGGCCACCAACTTGATAATTTGCTCTACACGCGAGGCATCCAGTTTATCAAAGATATCATCAAGCAACAGTAGCGGTACGGTAGTTCCTGTACGTTTCAGAAAATCGAACTGTGCCAACTTCAAAGCCACAAGATAAGTTTTATTCTGCCCTTGTGAACCTTCCCGCTTGATGGGGAAATCCCCAAGCAACATATTCAGTTCATCTTTGTGTACACCACGAAGCGAGTATCCCATTATCCGGTCGCGCACACGACTTTCTTTCAGAACCTCCAATAAAGAAGCATCACGTGCATGAGAGTCGTAAGTCAAATCAACCCTTTCCTTATCTTGAGAAATAAAGGAATAGAAAGACTGGAAAATAGGAATAAATTCCCGGATGAACTGCTCACGCTTACGAAATACAACTTCTCCCGCCTGTGCCATCATTTCCTCCCACACCAGAAACAATTCTTCTTCTACCGGCGCTTCACTCTTCAACAACGTATTCCGCTGCATCAAAGCTTTGTTATACCGTATCAACGCATCCAGATACTCCTTGTCATACTGGGAAATAACTACATCCATAAACCGGCGGCGTTCATCACTTCCTCCGGCTATCAATGCTGCATCGGCAGGTGATACCATCACCAAAGGTATAAACCCTATATGGTCGGACAAGCGGGTATATTCTTTTTTATTCCGCTTGAACTGCTTCTTCTGCCTGCGCTTCATTCCGCAATAAATCTCCTCTGGTGTACCGTCAGCAGCGTCATAAAAACCCTGAATAACGAAGAAATCAGCTTCATGCCTGATGTTCTGCGAATCAATAGGATTACCGGCACTTTTACAGAAAGAGAGGAAGTAAACAGCATCCAACAGATTAGTCTTACCCATGCCGTTCTGTCCGAAAAAACAATTCAGCTTAGGAGAAAAAGAGAGCTCCACTTGCTCCAAATTCTTATAATTGAGTATGGATATACGTTTCAGTATCATATAGCAACGATAAGTTAGCTTGCAAAAGTAGGAAGAATTTCGGGGTTTTCGGATGTAAAATAAAAAAAGATGCCGCTAAATTTCTTTGATAGCTA
Source organism: uncultured Bacteroides sp. (assembly GCF_959029255.1). Lineage (GTDB taxonomy): Bacteria > Bacteroidota > Bacteroidia > Bacteroidales > Bacteroidaceae > Bacteroides. The sequence continues at coordinate 44,193 of NZ_CAUFUE010000006.1, forward strand.
TAAAAAACTTACTTTTGCGGGTCGAATTAGCTATTATAAGAATAATAACAAAAAGAATATATAAAAATGGCAGAACAAAACAAGAAGAACGACGCCTTGAACGTGGAAGACGCACTCACACAATCTGAGGCATTTCTTATTAAGAACAAAAACGCTATCATCGGTGTAATTTTAGCTATAATTATTATCATAGCCGGTATAGTAATGTACAAGAACCTTTATGCTGCGCCTCGTGAAGAAAAAGCACAAGCCGCTTTGTTCCAGGGACAACAATATTTTGAAGCAGATGCATACGCAGAAGCTTTGAATGGCGACAGTATCGGTTATGTAGGTTTCCTCAAAATCGCAGATCAATACAGTGGTACGGATGCCGCTAACCTTGCAAAAGCATACGCAGGTATCTGCTACGCCCACCTTGGCAAATATGAAGAAGCTGTAAAAGCATTGGATAGCTTCAGCGGTGACGACCAGATGGTGGCTCCTGCCATGAAAGGTGCTATGGGCAACTGCTATGCTCAGTTAGGTCAGCTTGATAAAGCAGCTTCCATGTTGCTGAAGGCTGCCGATGAAGCAGATAATAATTCACTCAGTCCTATCTACCTGAAACAAGCCGGAGAAATCTTGGTAAAACAAGGTAAATACGACGATGCTATCAAAGCATATACTGCTATTAAGGATAAATACTTCCGTTCTTATCAGGCAATGGATATCGATAAATACATCGAACAAGCCAAACTGTTGAAGAAGTAATTTAGCTCTTAGTACAACAAGATATTACAGGCACAGATTACACGGATAAACACGGATATGTCTAAACCGTGAATTCCGTATAATTTGTGCTTTTTCTTTTCTATCCCACTTTTAATTTTTAATTCTTAATTTAGAATATCATGGCAACAGCTTACCACAACCTTTCGGATTATGATTTTAATTCCGTTCCCAATGCTGAGGATATGAAGTTCGGCATCGTAGTTTCCGAATGGAACTACAACATAACCGGTGCTCTTTTGAAAGGTGCCGTTGATACATTGAAAAAACATGGAGCCAAAGATGAGAATATCTTTATAAAAACTGTTCCCGGAAGTTTCGAACTGACTTTTGGCGCCAACCAACTTATCGAATACAGTGAAGTAGATGCTGTTATTGCAATCGGTTGTGTAGTTCGCGGAGATACGCCACATTTTGACTATGTTTGTATGGGAGCAACCCAAGGAATTACCCAGTTGAATGCAAGTGGCGATGTACCAGTGATTTACGGTTTAATTACTACCAATACAATGGAACAAGCCGAAGACCGTGCTGGTGGTAAACTTGGCAATAAAGGTGATGAATGTGCAATTACTGCAATAAAAATGATAGATTTCGCTTGGAGTTTACAAAAATAGTCGTATCTTTGCACCGCAATTGAGAAACAAGCCTACCCAATGAGAGAATTGAGATAGGTTCTTAAGAGCAAAAGGGCAAATACCAGAGTGGCCAAATGGGGCAGACTGTAAATCTGCTGGCTTACGCCTTCGGTGGTTCGAATCCATCTTTGCCCACAAAAATTGCGGAAGTAGCTCAGTTGATAGAGCATTAGCCTTCCAAGCTGAGGGTCGCGGGTTTGAGCCCCGTCTTCCGCTCTCCTGAAAATCAGGCAGTTACAGTTAATGTGACTGTCTGATTTCTTTGTATATGGCATATAACATGGACGTTATTATAGGTTAACACGGGCTATTATCCTATATTTGTGTGCAAATTGTGTGCAAATTTTAGGATTGAATTAATACAGACGAGTGTTTTAAACTGAGCCCAGCTCACCAAAAGAATTAGAGAACTACGAATGTTGATTTTAAGCCCCCCTCATGCCTGCCAAAAGTAAATTTAAATTAGGTGAGTACGCAGAAGAAAGCTATATTAGTAGAAGAAGTTGCAGTACCTAAAAGAGTGAACCATTTCATTGAAGCGAACACACAGGAAGTAACCTTGCAGCATCTACAACAAGATTGAATCTGTTCCATGTTTACACCCCATCTAAAGACCTGCACTTGCTAAGAGCACTTGGGCAGATGTCAATCTCCACAAGTGAGTTCTGCCAGATAATAGGACGAATGCGATTGTACCTAGCATTGAATCCCAACCAACAGAGAGAATTACCCCGTTTACTTTTAGGTGACAGTCAAATTAATGCGGCTTGTAGAGCATTTGTTTCAGACAACAATTTCAAGAGCACAGGTGACAGCATTACAGGTTGGCAACTCCTTAACCTGCTCAACGGCTCTGTGAAATCCAGTTACATAGATAACTTCTTGGAGAAGAATCTTAACTGCACTGAATTTGTACAGGGAATACAACGGGCTAAATAGGGAGATACTGAATACGCTTGGTTCTTGGGCTAAGTGGATTGTTGATTGAGAGAGAATGGGCATCATTAACTTGATGTCCTTTCTTTAATATCAAATAATTAACCAATCAGATTTGGAAGTACGCATATAAGTACATATATTTGCATTATAACAAAGGAGGGCTTATGAAAACAGCTAATTACACTGATTTGAGAACCAACCTCAAAGGGTACATTGATTCAGTAATTGATGATTATGATACTGTAATTGTTAATCGTGGTAATGGTAAAGGAGTAGTGATGATTTCCCTTGATGAATACAACTCATTAAAGGAAACGGAATATATAATGTCGTCACCTGAAACGATGGAAGCCATACGTCAAGGGGAAGAAGATATTAAGAACGGCAATTATTTTGCCCAGAATGATGAAGAAAGCATAGAAGACTTCTTAAAGCGAGCATCATGTACAGAATAATATTATCTGACCAAGCACGGAAGGAATATCTATACTTCTCACAGAGTGGCAATAAGATTATTCTGAATAAGATTACGGCTTTACTGAACGATATTGCAGAGCATCCTTACACAGGGATTGGGAAGCCAGAACCGCTAAAATATGAATTGACTGGTAAATGGTCAAGGAGAATCACCTCAGAACATCATCTTGTTTACTCTGTAAACGATGATAAGATAGAAGTGCATATATTCTCCATGAAGTACCATTACTTTAAGAAGTAAACTAACTCATACATACTATTAATTGAAAGGGCATCTATTAAGTTAGGTGTCCTTTTTCTGTTTATACACTCTAACAATTAGCAACAATATGAATATAGATTATGCTGTGGGTGAAGTGGAACTATCTTACAAATCCAAATTCAAGAATATATATAAGGTAGTCAGTTCAGAGGATGCTTATAAATATTTGCTCCCTACATATAAGGCGGGAACTATCTGTTACAAGGAATGATTCAAAATCCTGTTCCTAAACCAAGCCAGCCAAGTTCTGGGATATACTCTTATATCAGAGGGAGGAATAACAGATACAACCGTTGATGTCAGAGTAATTCTACAAGCTGCATTACTCACCAATTCAGTAGCTATTATCCTTGCACATAACCATCCAAGTGGTAGTCTGAAACCCAGCAGGTACTCATGTTACAGCATAGTTAAACCAAGAGTTAAACCAGAGTAAACAAATCTACACAAGAGGGTTCATTAAGAGCAACTAAACGGCAGTAGCTCAGTCGGTAGCTTACGAAAGCGAATCCTTTGGAAGCCGCAGGCTGGACTCATCCGATATTTCACGTGCAAAATTCAGACATAAAAATAGTCCAAAGATAGCTTCATACCTTTGGACTATAATAACGTTCGAGTAGGTTATTCCTTACCTTTTCCTTTCTTCGCATCCATAGAAGCGATTACATTATCCCCCCAATATTCTATAGTTCGCTCCATAGTTATACAGGCAGTTTCACCATGATTAACAGAGGGGCTATGATCTTGGCTGGAAGTAAATCCATTCTTCGCGACCTTGTAATATGTGCGCAAAGCTGGTATCTCATCAAGATTTGCAGGAAATGTAATTTTAGCCTGTGTCCAGTTGCCCTTCTCGTCATACACATAATCATAGGTGGTAGTAAACTTCATTTCTTTTACATACCAGCTGTTACCTTTCGTCTCATATACACCACCAGAATAAGTCCATGTAGCCAAATCGCCATGCAAATTATAAGTGAAGGTACTTGTATTGGTTAAAATTTCTGTGGTTTTATCGAACTTAATAGGTATTTTTTCCACAGCTTGTATACAGAGGTGGTCCTGATAAGTAAATGTAGTCACAGACTTACCTTTTTTCTCTATTCTGATGTCTTTCAAAAATATATTAGTTGTTTTTGGGGTTTCATAACAGCTTAAAAGTCCAAGAGAATCGAATCGCATTTTATAAAGGGTAACCCCAGCTTCACTCGTTAGCCGATCCTCCTTTTCTGCAAAGATTGATTTTAAGGCACCATTGTTATGATACTCATAAATATAGTTCCACGTACCGGGATTTGCCCTGTCGTTCTTTTTTCGCTGAATCAGTCTGCCTGTTTCATCATAATAGAAGCCTTTATCAGTGTGTTTTCGTTCATAACGTCCATTTTCTTCCATTTTAATGCAGACAAGATTAGAATTATTTTCATCGTAATCAAACGAGACCACATCGAATCCGTTAGCCCCTACATTGAATGAGGTACCCGATTGACGGAGAAGGCGACCATTGGCAAGAAAAAAGTACTCTGACATAGCCGATACGCCCCAAGCCTCAAGATCTTTTGTGTAAACCACTCTCATCGGATAGCTTCTTAAACCCATCTTTGCACAATCGGTGGCATAATTTACAAAGTAAGGCATTAACGTTGCTGTCCCCATAGTCAACTCCAACGGATTGAAATACACATATAACGGAGTATATGGCTTATCCTTGTTGTCACTGCTATTACAACTCACTACTATACTTCCAATGATTAAGAATACAAAAGTATAACCTATCAAAAATTTTAATGTTCTCATTATATTTCCGTTTAAAATTACCTATTTATGAAAATTCTCTCCTTCTATGATAAACATCTCAGAATCTCTCCAATAATACACTATATATGGCTTGGTTTTAGTCATTTCATTAATATCACGAACCATCGGTAAACCGGCCCAATAGGTAAATATTATAGCGTTGCTTTCAATCTTCCCCGCATAAGTCTCACTGACTGCCATTGATAGACTTCCATCAGGCTGAGGAGGACGCATAGTTGTTACATCCATGAAGATTTGGTCTCCCTGTATTTCAAATTCGATGGAAGTTAAATCGTGGGAATAATTCTTTGTAAATGCCTCTTCAGGAATTGCGTTACTTTTCAAGTAGAAGACATAATCAGGTGAAATATACCCAACGTGGATATCTTTTGCAGAAAGCTGTACTTTGAACCAACCTTTTTCTTTCCCTAAAAAACGAAAGCTCTGACCACGGTCAGCCTTCATCAATGGGGTGCCAGAAATTGGAGTTGAACGCACATTTACTTTATCGCCCCTCTGTACAATAACAAACCCATATTTATCTCGCTGTCTGAACACTATAGGATTATCTGAACCATCCATGTAAAATGATAGGTTACCAGAAGTCTGGTCATATTTCAAAGAAGCATTCTTCTTTCCTAAAGAGGTTTCCAATATTACTTGAGCCTCATCATTTTGAATGGAAACGGCCTCTATTATACGATAATCCAATGAATAACCTTCATTATCAGTAATCGACAATACTCCACTTAGTGGAGAATCATATAAATCCATTTCTAATTCAAAGAAATTACCCTTCTCCCAATAATCCCATTTACCAACAAATGGTTTAGTATCATCTCCTTTGACAGAGGCAAAGACATTCGTAAAGCCCAATAGAAGGCTTATCAAGCTGAAGCATAAAACAATTTTTCTCATATGTATATAAATTAGTTGAACGTCATGATTATGATTATTGTCGATGAAAGCCTGAACTATCACGACTCCATTTGCCGCCAAACTGGTCAGTGTAATCACACTCACTATAAGGAGAATCTTGGGTAAGGCGGTATAGTGTACCTGAATCATCTGAAAAGGTTGCAGTTTTCAAGCCACTGGAGTTACTTGAAGAAGAACATCCGCCAGAATCGATTGCATCTTCAAATAGAGTTCTAATATGGAAAATAGAATCGAGCAGGCCTAATCCTTGACCTATGTAAAATCCCCATTCAGCAATACTCCACATAGTATTGTCCTCTATCCAACCCAGCCATTTCAATATATAGCCTATTAACAAAGCAATGGCACCAAGAATCACCCCCCAAACCAGCATTATTATAATAGCTTGTATCAAAACTTTAAACAATACTATAGCGAGCCCCAAAAAGAAAAGCCACTTAAGACCAGTAAACCAAGCTGACTCTCCTTCAGAATTGAACAGCCACGAAAAGAATCCTCCTGATTTTTTTTTTGAAGAAGTACTTGTCCCTTTTAAATCTGCAACTGGTTCTAAATACGATTCGCTGACATAACCTTTCCTGCCATCGTAACTGATACAGGCCCATCCGTCTTGAACAGACAAAACATCTACTATGTCATCTTGGGACAGTTGCCCCAGAATTTCGCTATTTTTGCTGGCTGCTGATCTTACGTTCAGTCTATTTGAACTAGTCACACGATAAGAATAAGCATAAGCATCCGCAGATAGGATGAAACAGATGAATAGGAACAAAATTGATTTCACTATGCTATTGCCCCGTATAGCAATAGCTGATTTGAAATAGCATGGCAAGAATGTACGTGTAGTCATCTCTCCTCACTTTAAGTGAGCTCTTGCAGTCCTCAGAGCCTATAAACAAACACGAAGCGTGAACTGCATAGCAACTACATCTTTAATGGAGGCCCTGAGAAAACCTTACGAACAAATATAGTAATAGCAGCCCACGCTATAGCGTGTGAACCACCATGCTATCCTTGTTCGTAATTGAAATTTCTCAGGTTTCCATTAACAAGATAAGCACAACGCTTCTTTTATTATCAATTTTTTGAACGGATTTGAACCATTCAAATGCAAATATAACACGTTTTCTTCAATTCCCCAAATGACAAATCTAAAAAGAGAGGTGGCTGTCTGTTTTTTTTATAAGGGTTGTATTTAAATCGCTTCAAAAGCCACGGGATATAGTATTGGACGGTATCAGTCCGTCCTCCTGTATTGAGTATCATGGGATATTTTTTTGTTAATATTCGGCTGTAAAGTTAAAGCAGATACTTGTTGCATATTTGTGGTATCGTTTGAAATAATTGCCGTACATTTGCACTGTATCTTATGCTGTTTCTTTTATTAGCTACTACATTTCTAAATAATACTCTCCATATAGCCTCCATTCACTAAAATGTTACAGCCAATCATTGTGGTTTAAAGGATAATGACTATCTTTGTCTTAAACTCATAATCATTTGATTTATGGAATATATTAATGAATTTCACAGGCAATGGATAGAACGCACTCGTCAATCAATAGCCTCTTGGAGCAAGCAACCCATATCGTTAGAAGCCAAAAAACGGCAGCAGGAACGCTTGAACCAACAGAGGGCTATAAGAGAGGGCAGATTAAAAAACTCATAGAGTTTGCCAATACTAACAACTTATGGATTTCACTCTCTGATTTAAATGTAGAGTTCCTTGAGAAGGGAGGAGAGAATGAAGTCTATACAGGAAATAAAGACGATATAGTTACCAAGCTGAACAACTTTGAGTACGCAGGGGACGATTTGGAGAACTTCTTCATCCGCATTACAGCACACAACAAGTTTTTTGGTAATGTGCCCTATCAAATGATAGGCTTTGCTTATAACAGCCTACAAGAGTTCTGTGCAGTTATCGTGCAACCTTATATATTAGCAGAACGAGAAGCCACAGAAGATGAAATAGCTACCTGTATGCAAGCATTAGGTTTTGAAATGGACTATTACGACGAATACCACAATTCGAATTATGAAGTGTTTGACGCAGTACCCAACAATGTGCTTTATGGCATAGACGGAGATTTATATTTCATTGACACACAAATAAGATTAAGGATATAGAAGATAATTAACTGAATAACTAACTTATCTCGCTTTGCACGATTGATGTAAACCAATATGTAAACCGAAGTAACAGATATTTAAAAGAGGATTCTCATTAAGAGAAGCTAAACGGCAGTAGCTCAAGCAAGAACCCAACCAAGATTATTCCAGATAAGCAGGTTTCAACTCGGTTACATTATCATGGAACCATTCATCCAATTTAGCTTCTACCCTATCTTCTATCTGAGGAGTAATATACTTCTTTACCTTCTTATAGGCATAAACAGCAGCAACACCTTTTCCTATCATAAAGATTTGCCCCAAGATATCATCTATGCTAGTGGGAAATACTACAGCGACCAAGGCAAGCATTATATTTGTCCGTTCGCTTTTAGGAGTAGTATCAGCAATCATCACATAATAGGTTACAAGTACAGGTCTACCGGCAGCCCGGCCAACTTTCTTTATATACTCTTCTACTTTAGTACGGATATCATCCATTGAATAATTCAGTTTCATAATTCTACTTTTTATTTATTAGACGTAAGAGGAAATTCTTTGGTTGCATGGATAGCTGTTTTTTTTCAAAAGCAAGAAACAAAGAAAGTAACACCTTACTGAGAATATCTTGATAAAAAAAACCTTATCTTTGCAGCCGATTTTTAAATGACTAACAACAAACTACAAATGAATGTAATTATTCCTTCTCGACAGAACACGTTTCGTGAACTGAGAGATTATTTAATGATTGCCGTGGGCATGGTTATGTATGGCATCGGATGGACAGTATTCCTACTGCCTAATGACATCACTACAGGTGGTGTGCCGGGTATCGCTTCCATTGTTTATTTTGCAACGGGACTACCTGTACAGTACGTTTACTTCGCCATCAACTTCTTGTTGTTACTACTTGCCATCCGGATTTTAGGATGGAAGTTCAGTATTAAGACTATCTTTGCTGTATTTACCCTAACATTCTTTTTGTCGGTCATTCAGAAACTGACCGCAGGCGTACAGCTACTTCACGACCAACCTTTCATGGCATGCGTCATCGGTGCATCTTTCTGTGGAAGCGGCATTGGCATCGCATTCACCAACAATGGCAGTACGGGAGGAACGGATATTATCGCAGCCGTTATCAACAAGTATCGTGATATCACACTGGGTAGAGTAATGCTAATCTGTGACTTGATTATTATTTCATCCAGCTACTTTGTATTGAAAGATTGGGAAAAAGTAGTATATGGATACGTCACACTCTATATATGTAGTTTTGTGCTCGACCAAGTAGTGAACAGTGCCCGTCAATCGGTGCAGTTCTTCATTATCAGTGATAAGTACGAAGAAATTGCCAAGCACATCCAAGTATATCCTCACAGAGGCGCTACCGTAATCGACGCCTCCGGTTTCTATACGGGGAAAGAAATAAAAATGCTATTCATCCTCGCCAAGAAACGGGAATCAACCATTATCTTCCGATTGATAAAGGATATAGACCCCAACGCATTCGTATCACAGAGTGCAGTCATCGGAGTATATGGAGAAGGATTTGATAGAATTAAAGTAAAGTAATAGAGTTATAGGTCATGAGACTATAAACTTTCCCCCTTTCCAGACATAAACCACAGGACGGCGGAGAAACGGCTTCAGTTTCTCTGCCGTTGTTTTTTCTATGTAGTCAGGAGTTGTGAAGGTGAATGTCAATGTAGCATCTTTCGCAGAAAGATCAGCTTTCATCAACAACATATCAGCTTGCCGCCGGGCATTCTGATAATCATAAATATCTACCGTATCGGGGGCAGCCATTATAAAGTCATCCATAACGGGAAATGAGGACAGATAGGTTTCGGTAGGCAATTCCTCCCAATCAGTAGTATAGAAATGAACATCACTATCACAAGCCGGAGCACAAACAGTAGAAACGGTACATATAATCTTCGTGCTATCATTCACCGCAAGGAGTTTCATTTGCCAAGTACTTTGAGGAGTCATCTGCATACGGATATAGTCGGGAGTCAGTTCCGTCATTTCTGATTTACCGCCAAAACGATTAGTCACTTCCGCTTTCATCTTGCTCTCCAGAAAATCTATGCAATCTGCACGATTGACAGATGTAAGCAGTGAACTCATAGAATCAGGCATATTGATAAAACAATTCTTTGCCTGCTGAGCGTGCAAAGAGCATATCCATATAGTAGCTAAAAATAAAAGGGCTATTGATTTTTTCATTATTTCATTCATTACAAATTATCAACTATCAATTAAAGCTTTACAGCCAAGCGCACAATTTCTCCAGAAAGCGCATATCTGTTTCGTCAAAGCTATTCAACTTCTCACTATCCACATCAAGAACACCCCATACCTCACCGTCCGGACGAAGAAGAGGAACAACGATTTCTGAACGAGACAGCGAACTACATGCTATGTGTCCGGGAAATGCATCGACATCAGGTACAATCAAAGTTTCAGCTTTCACCCATGCCGTTCCGCAAACTCCACGTCCTTTACGAATACGCGTACAAGCTACAGGTCCTTGGAAAGGACCCAAAATCAGTTCTTCTCCCTTCACCAGATAAAACCCCACCCAAAAGAAACCAAAAGTCTCTTTCAGTGCAGCCGACACATTCGCCAAATTGGCAATTAAATCTTCTTCACCGGCAACCAAGCCCTTTATTTGTGGAAGTAGAATATGATATTTATCTTCTTTGGTACCCTGACTGATACATAAATCCTCTGCCATAACAACTTGAAAATATTATTTACTCCCCAAATATAGGAAGAACATTCCAATCAACACTAAAATAAGGTCGATGGCTTTGCTTTTTAAATTCTTTTCACGGAAGAAAAGGGCACCGAAAAGGAAGGACACCACTACACTGCCACGACGCACCATGGAAACAATGGAAATCATAGAATCCTGATAGCTCAATGCATAGAAATACACGAAGTCCGCCGCACAAAGAAAAATGGAGATACAGATAATAGTCCAGTCCCAACGGAACGGAGTACTCTCTTTCCGCTTAGGATACCACAACAAAAGAATGATAGGGCACATAATAAACACTTGATAAACATTGTACCAAGATTGTACCAGCATCGGATTGAGCTGTTTCATCAGATATTTATCATACAGTCCGCTGACAGCACCGGTTATCGCAGCAAGTATAATAAAAAGAATCCATTTGTTATGTTTGAAATCAATACCTTCTTTCTTTCCGGAACGGCTCAGCATGAAAAAAGACAGCACAGCAAGCATCACACCAATCCACTGATAAAGATTTAACCTTTCACCAAAGACCAGCATTGCGCCTACCAGCACCATTACAGGACGTGTCGCATTTATCGGACCGACAATAGTAAGCGGCAAATGTTTCATACCAAAATAGCCAAATATCCAAGAAGAAAGTACGATAAAAGATTTAATAACAATATATTTATGCACTTCCCATCCCACAACAGGAACATCAAACATCGTACCTCCCAAGACCGAAGGTGCAAAAGCAGAAATCAGTATGAACGGAAGAAATATCAGACTCGAAAATACAGTGTTCAAGAATAAAACAGGAAGCACAGCATTATCACGGAGCGACTGTTTCTTGAAGGCATCATAAAATCCCAGCAACGCTGCTGAGAGGAAGGCAAGTAATAACCACATTTGATTAATAATTGATTATCTATTATTCATTAAAAAAATCTTTTCAGGATAGGATACATCTACCAAAAACAACGCATTTCCGGGGACAGAAGTTCCGGCTTGGCAACGGTTTTTTTGTTCGATGATACTACGAAAACCTTCAACTGTAAGTTTACCACGCCCAACTTCAAGCAATGTTCCTACAATGGCCCGAACCATATTGCGCAAAAAACGATCCGCCCGGATGGTAAATACCCACGTAACTTCGTCAACCTGTGTCCAGGCAGCATGCATTATCTTGCAATTATTGGTTTTGACATCTGTATGCAGTTTGCTGAAACTGGTAAAGTCGGTATAGTCAAACAGTGTTCGCGCCGCTTCATTCATACGTTCAAAGTCGGGAGCCTGAAAAAGGCGGCAGCGATATTGACGGTCAAAGGGCATCTTGGCGGTTGTAACGTAGTACTTATACATACGCGATGTGGCGTCAAAACGGGCATGCGCCTCAGGTGTTACCGGTCGCAGACGATAAACAGAAATATCAGGAGGAAGAAGACGATTCAACTTATCGGTCATGAAAGTAGTATCCAAAGGCATCTCACTATCAAAATGAGCTACCATGAGAGAGGCATGTACACCGGCATCCGTACGTCCGGCACCCACAACTTCCACATCCCGACGCAATAAAGTTGCAAGTGCTTTCATCAGACACTCCTGTACACTCACCCCATTAGGTTGAATCTGCCAGCCGTGATAGGCTGTACCGTCATAAGCCAAATAAATGAAATATCGTTGCACGTTTCTCTTTGATTTCTTTTGAAGTATAAAAACGGTGCAAAGATAGTGTAAACCGAAAGCAGAATAAAATAAGCTTGATTATTTTTTATGCCAAGGTGCATCCTGTCTTATGAAAAGGTACGAATATACACAAAAAAGTAGCAATCTGTTCCGGTAGTTTCAAGGGTTTGACTTATCTTTGCGGGAAATTTCACCACAAATTACACTGATTAGAAATGAAGATTCATTATAACCACCGTTTTATTTCTTTTATATTATTAGCAAGTATCATAGTTACGTCCACCCTTGCCGGATGCAAAAAGAAAGATATGTCACTCAAGCTGAATGAGCCACGTAATATCCGTGGAGTTATCAGTTACAAACGTTCTTTCGGAGATTTGAATGAAAAGCATCTGAATATAGCTCAAACCATCGGTATCCGTCCACTCGCTTCGCGCGAAGAAGCGGAGAAAATGAAAGAGAAGCTAAAGCATATCACAACAAATAAACTGTATGCAGTCGACTCACTGACACACTCAATTCCTTTTCTTATTCCCGGAGCGGCATCCTTACTGGATACCATCGGGAGCAACTTTCTCGATTCATTAGCTGCTAAAGGTCTAAATCCCAACAAGGTTATCGTAACCTCTGTCCTTCGCACCCAGGATGACGTCAAGCGCCTGCGTCGCCGCAATGGTAACGCATCGGCCAACTCTGCTCATTCCTACGGTACCACGTTTGATGTCAGCTGGAAACGCTTTCAAAAAGTAGAGGATGAGGACGGACGTCCATTGCAGGATGTAAACGCCGATACCCTAAAACTTGTTTTATCAGAAGTGTTACGCGACTTGAAAAAAGCAGATAAATGCTACATCAAGTATGAGTTGAAACAAGGATGCTTCCATATTACGACAAGGAAACAAGGTTAATGATAAATGAAGAATGAAGAATTTGGCTGCGCTATGCGAGCACGCCGCAAGGTGATTCTTCATTCTTCATTAATATAATTCTCCACGCCAACGGCAGACAAGTAACAATATCTCCTGCCGTCATACCTATTGTTCCCTGTTTCTTGCAAGCAATGTCTCCTGCCAGTCCATGCACGTATGTAGCCAGCAAAGCAGCAGTTTCGGTTTTATAGCCTTGCGCTAAAAGAGCCAATACCACTCCGGTGAGCACATCGCCACTGCCCCCTGTCGCCATACCCGGATTTCCTGTTGGATTGAAATAACATTTCCCTTCAGGGGTAATAATGGCAGAATAGGCACCTTTCAATATTATATGTACTCCGGATGTTTTTGCCAACTCACGAGCCTTCATCAAACGTTCGTATGAGTTCTGGCATTTACCAACAAGACGTTCCAACTCTTTGGGATGGGGCGTAAGGATACTGCCTTTAGGCAAATGCCCGATATAGCTGCGGCGTTCTCCCAAGAAATTTAAAGCATCGGCATCTACTACCATCGGAGTTTGGCAAGAATCAATCTGTTCAAACAAAGCCGTTTCGGTTTCAGCAGACCTTCCCAAGCCCGGACCGATGCCTACCGCCTGATAATCATCCGTATCCGTGGACGAAGCAAAACAAGTTTCACTGATATCCAGTTCTGTCATGGCCTCAGGCACAGAAGTTTGCACTATAAAATTATTGCAGAAAGGTACATGTACAGTCAACAATCCTACCCCTGAACGCAAGCAAGCACGAGCGGCAAGTACCGAAGCTCCCGCCATCCCCTGTGAGCCCGCTATCAACAAAGCACGCCCGAAATTCCCTTTGTGCGCAAACTTGCCACGAGGTTTCAGCAGATAGAGCATGTCTTCGTTTTCCAACAGGCAGAAGTCGGTCTCCATATCTTCAATGGCATCCTCACTCAGTCCGATATCCAGCACCTCCCATTCACCGACGTATGCTTCATTTTCAGCAAAAAGAAACGACAGTTTCGGCAATTGTAAGCTCAAGGTCAAATCGGCACGGATAATATTGGCCTGCACATTATAAGTATTGTCTTCCCCCATCAATCCGGACGGGATATCAATAGCAACCACTTTGGCGGGCGAAGCATTGATATATTTCACTACCGCAGCAAAACCACCACTCAAAGCCTTATTCAATCCACTACCAAACAGACCGTCGATGACAATATGCTCTTCAGTCAATACCGGAGGTACAAATTGAGAAGTGACTTCATGGAAATTCACCCTTTCCACACCTATCAGCCGTTCTTTATTCGCTTCACAATCAGGGGATAAAGAACCTTTAGTATTAAACAGATAAACTTCCAGTTTATATCCTTCTTCAGCCAACAGACGAGACACAGCCAATGCGTCTCCACCATTATTTCCCGGTCCGGCAAAAACCGTAAAAGGAGTATCCGGACTCCAACGTTCCGAAATAGCTTTCGCCAATGCCTGGGAAGCACGCTCCATCAAGTCGATAGAAGCAATCGACTCATTTTCTATGGTATATGTATCCAGCTCCTTTACTCTGGTCGTAGGAAAAATCTTTTTCATTACAGGTTATTGAATTAAATCACGAGCAAAGATACAAAAAATAGAGGAAGAAAGATAGAGGATAAAAAACAAGTAAATGATAATTTAATGAAGAACTAAGAATGAAGAATGAAGAATTACCTTGCGGCGTGCTAGCATAGCGCAGCCAAATTCTTCATTCTTCATTCTTCATTCTTCATTCTTCATTCTTAGTTCTTCATTTCCCAAAAATTCCCATTTATAAATTCTATTTATTCAAATAGTCACTAACTTTATTGATATTCTTCTGCAAGTCAGCTTTGTTGATACGGTCATAAGCAAACGGTTGCAGCAACTTACGGATATTCCGGTCATGTTTACCATCAGCTTTCAACAACTGTACCTTCTCAAACATCTGTATGCCCTCAATCAACTTTTCAAAACGCGCTGAGGAATTATTCTCCGGATATACGATGTAAGTATCACCTCCTGCCCAAGCAGTAAAACGGCTATCCTGGAAAGGAGATTTCACCCAACTGTTGTATGCCCAACGCAAATATCCGTCCAAATCCCGTTCTTCCGCAATCAAAGCAAAAGAAGTAGCTTCGGCAGGTTGCGAGAAAGTAAAAGTATTAGGGAACGGTTCCGTACAACAAGTATAGAAAGTAGTTATTTTACCTTTAGCACGACGGGCATCTATCACACCGTCCGGATATTTATCGTTGTATCCAATGCAATAATCATAGATTTCATCATCCAACTCCTTGTGATAGGTTCCCGCCAAGGAGATTTTGAAGTTCGGATCAGCCTTTCGTATCACGCGCAAAGCAGCCTTCATACTTTCAGCCGGACGCTCATCCATTGCGATAATAGTATGGTCAAACCAGCCTTTCGACTTCAAATGCGCAGCGAATGCACTTAATTTAGATATCCAATAATCATCAAAAGCAGAATCGTTCACATTGAATTTACGGTCAACCATAGAGTTGGTAGCCTGATCATAATACCGGAAAGTCAAATCCCAAGGAATGACGGAATAACAATAGATATAAGAACCGACTCCACAAGAGGTCATAAATTCTATCCAACGATCGAACAAAGCAAAATCGTATGTCCATGAACCATCTACCCGACGGATTTCGGTAATCATATTTTCAAAATAGTCGTATGTTTGCCCATTCCAGGGTTTATGAGTCACAGAAGCCGTGATACCACGCTGACCGGCCTTTGCCAAACGTTCCATCAACGGGCGCATAGCATCAAAATGTTCCTTACTCCATAAAGGAACTCCCGCCACACGTGCCACGGCAAAAGGATTTTGCCACAAATCGAGATGGAACTTCCGGTCGGCAGGTTCCGGTAATGTGCGGTTCACCACACGAATTGAATAAGTAAGTTGTTGCGCCTTACCTTGTGCACTTTTCACTTCGACATTTCCTTTATAAAGTCCCGGAACCGCATCACGAGGTATTTCAAAAGTAATCCATACCGGACGTACCGTCTTAGCTTGGTATAAAATCTTTCCTATCGGTTGTATCCGGTCAGCAACCAAAGAAGAATCATACTCCGCCTTATTGGGACGATAGCCGCAACCACCTTTCCCATCCTTATTCAGCTCATCAGTCATGACGTAACCCATAAAACCTGTGGTAGCGTACTCCACCCACTTTTGCCCTTCGGGTTCCGTAATAGTATAACTAACTTCACCTTCTTCAACCGGAGACCAAAGCAATAATTTAGCATATAGGCGCTCACCTCGCCAGCCGGTCAACGCCAGCCTATTTACCAAACCGGAAGTTGACGGACAGCTAAACTTATCTACTTGATTGTTAGTGGAAGTCCAAGTAGCATACAATTTATGAGGAATTTTATTCCAAGCCACATCCTCTGCATGAGGAACGGACAATTCTTCTTGAGCATGTGCATTACTACTTAATCCGAAGCCTAGCAAAAGAACAAATAAATAAAAAAACGAATAAGAAGATTTCTTCATAATATATATAATGTATAGTAGTTATTATCCAATTTAACGAACAAGTTCCTTCAACTTAACAGTTTGAAAAGTCATCTGTGCCACACTACTCTCATATAAAATGCCTACTGTTTCAGCATCGACCATTGTCAGGCAGGAATATCCCCAACCATCATCTTCATCCAGCATAATCTGATGTTCAGGCAGCCACGTCACCCCATTATCCAGACTGGCTTTGATAGTGATATGATGCCTACCCTTTGTTGTATCCGGATTGGAGAAAAGCAAAAGGTCCTTCTTCAGACAATTATCTTTTGCCTTCACACTGATAAGGCTTGCCATACAAACCGGTTCACGCAATGCGCTACGTGAGGACGAATGTTCTGTCCACGTTTTACCCAAATCCTTAGTGATGCACACAGCACGACTACCTCCACGATTATCACGCATATTCAGCATCAGTACACCCGGCTCTATTTCTACAACCTGAGCCTCGGTAGTATTGCTACGGGCGGGGTTATGTAATTTCCAATTCTTTCCACTGTCTTTACTATACATAATACCGGCATGAGGCATTCCTACCGAATCAACAAACTGTATCGGGAAAACCAAAGTGCCATCTTGCATCGTGATACCACGGCCGGGGCCTTGGAAGAGAAGACGCCAAGAAGGACGTTTCACCTGTTCGGTAATATTCATCGGAGCAGACCATGTTTTACCATCATCGGTACTCTTAGCCAATACCAATTGACCGGTGTGTTCCTTGTCCATACCTTCTACCGAATGGAAAAACGCACGCTGGTTTCCCAGCCCGTGTGTCCATAACGCGACAACCCAAATACTATTATCTTTGTCATTCACCAATATAGCCGGATCTCCTACCCCATTTTGCGCACTCGGAAGTCCGCCATCTTCACCAAATGCCAAAGGAATTCTCATCTTTTCCCAGCTTTGTCCACCATCTATACTACGGCTCAGACCTATGTCAACATGTTCCTGCAAATCCACACTATTATTATAACGGACATCATATACCGACAACAGCGTTCCCTTTTTCGTTGTCACCAGCCCCGGTATACGATAGGCGGCAACTCCATCATCACCCGCATGACGTACACCAGTCCCCATACGATGCTCTATACCATCTGCAGAAACTATGTCAAGAGGAGCAGATGTTCCATCCAAAGATACAGAAGTCAATTTAACCTTCAATTTATCTGCTAAAGGAGTACCTGGTTTCATCTGCAAACTAATCCAGAAATAATTGATACCCGGATATAAGTTCTGTTTTCCTTTCAATACAACTTCCTGTTCCGGCTTTTTAACTTCCGACTTCAATATAGAATAAGAAGGCAGTGCAGCCATTGTCTTGCCGGGTGTAAAATTTGTCATATACCCCATCGGCGCAAAACGATTTTTATTCACGATATTGCGGCTCTCAGTGCCCCCATAATACAACTTTACAGCCTGAATATCGGCCAAATCAGTTCCATCCCCAAACTTTAGGAATACCTCATCCAACTGACGACTATCCCGGGCATCAAGCCGGAGATAATAGAGAACATTATCCTGACGCTCAATAAGAATAGGAATTTGTGTCTCACGAACATAAACCGTATCAGCTGCATGAGCCGATAAAAGAATACTCCCGATAAAAGAAAGAAATAATGCTAATCGCTTCATAGATATTAGAATATTAATGATATTAAATATACGGGATAAAGATAGTATTTTAAAAAATACGGTACATTATAATCAATCTTTTTTTAATTATATTTCCGCAAATTGCTTAAAATTAGCAAACATCATTTTTTCCACAACAGTTGTTTTTAGCTATTATCTCTATTTGCGACATCAACAATTATGTTAAAAAAACGACATAACAAGTATTTTTCATCCAGTATATTGTAAAATATCACAATAATCATTATCTTTACGGCCGTAAAACCTTAAATTTAGTTTATTCATCAATAATACTTATTAATAAATCCTTCAAGGAAGGAACAAGCTATTTATTCAAATAAAGGAATTATATAAACGTTACTTATTAAATATACTAGTCATAACAAGTTATCTTAAGTCTAACTATTAAAAATTAACCTTTATGTTCAAACACCTTAAACCATTCAGTATGGTGCTGCTCCTAGGTCTCTTTCTAGGAGGATTCACACATGCAGTAGCCGTCACGAGAGTAGACGGCGCACCAGTCTCTCAACAAAGTGGCATTTGCAAAGGTATCGTAAAAGATGCCACAGGTGAAACCGTAATCGGTGCTTCTGTGGTAGTAAAAGGAACCACCAATGGTACCATTACAGGCATTGACGGTGACTTTACCCTTAGTAATGTAAAAAACGGAGATGTGATTATCATATCCTTCGTGGGCTATATCCCCCAAGAAGTGACATGGAATGGCTCTCCCATTAATGTAGTTTTAAAAGAAGACTCGCAAACTTTGGATGAAGTCGTAGTGGTAGCATTCGGTGTACAAAAGAAAGTAAATGTAACCGGAGCTGTTTCTTCCGTTGATGCCAAAGAGTTATCCGCCCGTCCGGTCAACTCCACTGTTGATGCCCTGCAAGGTGTTGTCCCGGGCATGAACATCTCTACCGGTGAAGCCGGAGGCTCATTGAGTGGAAATAAAAAATTCAATATCCGTGGTATCGGTACTATCGGTGCCGGCTCCAAAGTAGAGCCATTGGTACTGATTGATGGCATGGAAGGAGACATCAATGCCCTCAACCCTCAAGACATTGAAAACATCTCTGTACTGAAAGATGCCGCAGCCTCTTCTATTTATGGTTCACGTGCACCCGGTGGCGTCATATTGATTACCACCAAGAAAGGTAAAGCCGGCAAAACAGTAGTGAACTATAACAACAATTTCCGTTTTGTATCACCGTTGAATATGCCCAAAATGGCAGATTCTTACAGTTTTGCACTCGCCATCAACGATCAATTGGTAAACGGAGGAAGTGCCCCGATGTATAGCGAAACAAAACTCCAGCAAATCCGTGATTTCCAAGCCGGAAAAGGAGGGCAATTCATGTGGGCTACCAGTGGTAACAGATGGAATTCATTCGATGACCCCGAACGAAAAGACCTGATGCCTACGGGTAATACAGACTGGTTGAAAACATTATTCGGCAACAGTTTTACACAAGAACACTCTATCAGCGCCAATGGCGGTTCGGAGAAAATACAATACTATTTATCCGCTAACTATCTGGACCAAGGAGGATTACTGAATTATGGAGACGATAATAAACAGCGTTATTCATTCACCGGTAAAATCAATGCTGAAATAGCCCCTTGGTTAAAGGTAAACTATACGATACGTTTTAATCGCAGTGACTATGAAGCTCCATCATTTGCAGGTGGCGAAATCAAGAGCAATGTATTCTATTTTGACGCTTGCCGTTATTGGCCGGTTATTCCGGTTATAGATCCCAACGGGTACTATACGGCAGAATCTAAAGTCTATCAATTGACTCAGGGAGGACGCTACAAATCACAATCCGACTTGATTGCCCAGCAACTGACATTTCAAATCGAACCCATAAAAGATTGGAAAATCAACGTAGAGTTGAACTATCGCTCTAACTACGATTTCAATCACACCGACAAACAAACAGTGTATGCCTATGACGTAAATAAAGTACCTTATGCCATCGAGAATACCACCTCAAGTGTTACCGAATATGCGTATAAGAGTAATTTCTTCAATCCGAATATTTTCACCAGCTATTCTAAATCATTGGAAAGCGGGCATAACTTCAACGCAATGTTGGGTTTCCAAAGTGAATTATTCAAACAACGTGACATCACAGCTTCGAAAGATGATATCACAGCAGGAATCCCAACCTTGAACACCGCGCAAACCAATGCTCAAAACAGAGGCGGATATAGCGAATGGGCTACAGCCGGTTTCTTTGGACGTCTTAACTATGACTACAAAGGACGCTATCTTGCTGAAGTGAACTTACGTTATGACGGAACATCCCGTTTCCTGAAGACAAACCGTTGGAACTGGTTCCCCTCATTCTCTTTAGGATGGAATATTGCCCGTGAAGCATTTTTTGAAGATATGACAGATTTAATCAGCACCCTAAAACTTCGCGGTTCCTGGGGTGAATTAGGTAACCAGAATACCGACAATTGGTATCCGTTCTATCGGGTAATGGATATCAACAAGGACCAATGGGGAAACTATGCATTGGGAGGATGGTTGGTAAATGGAGCTAAACCTAATATTTCCAAGGAAGGAGCGCTGATATCAGAGTATCTGACATGGGAAAAAACACAAACGATGGATATTGGTCTTGACTTAGGCATGTTGAATAACCGGTTAAACATCACATTCGATTATTTCCAACGCAAGTCAAAAGACATGGTAGGCCCGGCTCCTGAATTACCCTCTATTCTGGGCACTAGTGTACCAAAGGTCAATAATTTGGATATGACTTCCAAAGGCTGGGAAGTTCAAATAAATTGGCGTGATCAGATACGTGATTTCAAGTATGGTGCAACATTATCATTATCAGACAATAAGGTAGTCATAGACAAATATCCAAACCCATCCAACACTATCTTGGATAAAGACAATAAAATAGTTTATTATCCGGGAGCTGTAGTCGGCGACATCTGGGGATTTGAGACTGTAGGCATAGCTAAAACCGACCAACAAATGCAAGACCATCTGGCAAGTATGCCCAAAGGCGCGCAAGATGCCATCGGGTCAAACTGGGGAGCCGGTGATATCATGTACAAAGACTTAAATAATGACGGTAAAATCAGCCGTGGCAATAAAACTTTGGCAGATCATGGCGACTTGAAAGTTATTGGTAATAATACTCCACGATACAATTTCGGATTAAATCTGGATGCAGCTTGGAAAGGCTTTGACCTGAAAGTCTTCTTCCAAGGTACATTAAAGCGTGATTACATGCCGGCATCCGGGGCAGAAGGCATGATGTTCTGGGGAGCAGTAGGCTATTGGCAAACAAACTTTTTTGAGCCTCACCTAGACTACTTCCGCCCAACTGACACTAGCAACCCCCTCGGTCCGAATGTAAATGCTTATTATCCCCGTCCGCTTGAAAATGACAGAAACCGCCAGTCCCAATCCGGTTATCTGCAAAATGCAGCATACTGTCGTTTGAAGAACTTAACATTAGGTTATACTCTTCCGGCATCTCTGACACAAAAGTTCTATGTCAACAATCTCCGTTTATTTGTTTCGGCAGAAAACTTATTTACCATCACCAACCTTTGTGATACTTTCGATCCTGAAACAATTGGTATCGGTAACTGGGATGGATGTACCTATCCCCTGTCAAAGAGTATCTCATTTGGTTTAAGTATAACCCTCTAATTCATTAATCATCATGAAAAAATATATTAAATTATTCACAATAGGCACATTACTCTTGAGCGGACTGACAAGTTGTAATGACTTCTTAGACAGAGAGCCGTTGGATCAAATTACACCACCTCAATATTTCAATACCGAAAATGATTTGGCTGCCTATACAATCAATAACTATCCATTTGAAACAGTAGATGACAAATACGGTATCAACCTTTTTGGAAAAGATAACGATACGGATAATCAGGCTGGAACCGGCAGTCCGGTGTTCTGGATTCCGGGACAAAAGAAAGTCCCCTCAGGTGAAGGCGACTGGGATTTCACCAAAATTCGCGCATGCAACTATTTCTTCGACAATGTATTGCCCAAGTATGAAGCGAAAGCTATTATTACGACAAACCAAGCCAATGTAGATCACTATATCGGAGAAATGTACGTAATTCGTGCTTACAACTATTTCAAATTATTAATGTCATTGGGCGATTTACCCATAGTAACAACCGCACTGCCTGACGTTGAAGAAACATTGGTTGCAGCCAGCAAACGCCAACCGCGTAATAAAGTCGCCCGATTCATTCTCGAAGATTTGGATAAGGCAATCAACCTATTGTACGAAATAGGGAAAGTGCCCGGAGGTAAAAATCGCATCAGTAAAGAAGTAGCTTATTTGCTCCGCGCCCGCGTAGCGCTTTTCGAAGCCACATGGGAAAAATACCACAAAGGAACAGCCTTTGTTCCGGGTGGAAAAGGATGGCCGGGAGATGCAGCCGATGTTGCAGGCTTCAATATCGATGAAGAAATCAACTTTTTCCTTGATGAGGCACTAAAATCCTCCAAAGCAATCGGAGACAAATACTACAAAAGATTAGCCGAAAATACGGATACCCCGGAAGGAATGAATTCCTCATTAATCTCTATCAATCCTTACTACACCATGTTCTGTGATGTAAATATGGAAGGATATGATGAAATATTGATGTGGAAACAATTTAAGGAGGGATTGGTAACCAACAACTTGCAAATGGAGTTAACACGTAACGGCGGTGGCTCCGGCTGGACCAGAGGCATGATTAATTCTTTTGTAATGCGCAATGGTTTACCTATATATGCCGATGGTTCGGGATATGAAGAAGCATGGGAGAAGAAGGGAGTTAATTCAACATTACAGAATCGTGACTCACGTATCGTCATATTCACTAAGAAGACGGGGGATGCCAATACAAAGAATGAAGGTGATATTAACTATTACGCAAAAGACGGAACGCCAACTTACTGTACAGCCCGGTTGATATTTGGTGACGCAGGCAGTCAAGCCACCACCGGTTTCATGATAAAAAAGGGGAAACACTATGATAGCCACATGGCTAATGACCATGGTTCAGGAACCTCAGGCGGTATTGTATTTCGTGCGGCGGAAGCATTACTTATTTATATGGAAGCATCCTGCGAGAAAAACAATGGCAATTCGATTGATGCCACAGCTGAAGCATACTGGAAAGAGTTACGCAAACGTGCCAAGGTTGAGGAAAACTTCAACATAACAGTTGCCGCAACTGATATGAGTGAAGAAGCCAAATGGGATTTCGGTGCATATTCACATGGTCAGTTAATCGGTAAATTATTATATAACATTCGCCGTGAACGTCGTAATGAACTCTGCGCAGAAGCATTCCGTTGGGCAGACTTGAAACGCTGGCGTGCTTGCGATCAACTCAAAAACAATGCATACCGGATAGAAGGCATGTTGTATTGGGGAAGCGGGTATGAAGATGAATTCAAAAATGAAACTACCGGAGAAGGGGATAAAAAAGCGCCGTTAGTTATTGTTGATCCTGAAAAAGGAACCATGTCTTCTCCTGATTTAAGTAAATACATTTTGCCATACGAAAAGATAACCAAAAACAACTTAATCAATGCACAAGGAGGATTTAAATTTACTCCGGCACACTATTTAAACCCTATCGGCATGGCTGTTTTCCGTCAGACCGCTTCTGACAAAAATGACTTTACTTCTTCTAACGTTTATCAAAATCCGGGATGGGCCATTGAAGGAGATACCGGTGCCAAAGATGTAGATTAAGTAATCATTACTAAATGCCGCAGTTTAAAATAGCGGAATATAAGCAAAGAGACTATTTCAAAAAAATGAAATAGTCTCTTTTTATCTGTCAATATATAGGGATACGTTACCTAATCACAATGCATTCCGTTTCCATAAAGAAAAACGATGATTCTCATTAACGAAAAGAGGCTAAGTTAAGAGTTATTTACTTTCCAGCTTCAACACACCTTTTCCAAGGCCTTTACCGGTTGCTTCGAGTACAATCACACCCGGTTTTTCGGTAGAAGCCACAATAGCAGTCATCATACCACTGAAGACTTTCATCTTCGGAGTCTGGAATGATTCGAGCGAAGCAGGATTACCATTAGCTCCGGCACAATAGGTTCCAGCGCCTTTCACCTTAAAACTGATTTCATTCTCGGCAAGTGGACAAAGATTTCCGTCTTTATCTACCACCTTAACCGTGACGAACGACAAATCTTTACCGTCAGCTTTAATCTCGCTGCGATCAGGTATTAATTCGATGTGATGCGGACGTCCGGCGGTATGTATCTCCTTCTCAGCGACAGCTTTACCGTTCTTATCGTATGCTACGACTTTCACCGTACCCGGTTCATATTTCGTATCCATCCACATCAGGCGGTAACGTTGTTGGCGCTTAAGGTTAGCCATGGAAGTGGAGTCGGCGCTGTTATCAACCGTTACAGACAAGTCTTTGGTACGTTTACCTTGGCTCTTACCGTTAATAAACAGTTCGGCAGAGGGATAGTTGGTATACACAAAAACCGGAGTCACTTCACCTTCACGTCCCTCCCAGTTCCAATGCGGAAGGATATGCAACGTTTCTTCATTCTTGTTCCAATGACTGCGATAGAGGTAATAGCGGTCTTTCGGCAGCCCGGCAAGGTCGATGATACCAAACAGGGATGAGTGGCTGGGCCAATCGGTATAGTAAGGAGTAGGCTCTCCCAAATAATCAAAGCCCGTCCACACAAACTCGCCGATGCAATAAGGTAAATCTTCATGCTGGATGAAATCATCCTCCGGAAGATTGGACCAGGAACAATGTTCCACATCGTAAGAAGAAGACTGATGATCGGGATACTTCTGCATGGCACGGCGTTCTACCGGGAATTTATAAACTCCGCGAGAGCTGACTGTAGAAGCTGTCTCGCTACCCAGAATAATCTGTTGAGGTAATTTCTTGTAATTCTCCTGATATTTATGCGGGCGGTAGTTAAATCCCGCAACATCCATCACGGCAGCCATATTGTTGTTCACAACGGCATCGGGAGCATCCATACCCTGAGTGACGGGACGGGTAGGGTCTTCACGATGGCAGATGTCTTGTAAGAAACGTGATAGTTTCGGTCCACAGTCACCGTTCCATTGGTCGGGCACTTCGTTACCGATGCACCACATCACGACGCTTGGGTTGTTGCGATACTGACGTACCAAGTTTGTCAAGTCCTTGTCTACCCATTCGTCAAAAAACTTATGATAACCATTCTGTACTTTTGCGGCTTTCCATTCGTCAAAGGACTCCGCCATAACCATCATACCCATTTCATCACATGCACGAATCAGTTCGGGGGCGGGCATATTGTGGGAAGTACGGATAGCATTACATCCCATGTCTTTCAATATACGTATCTGGCGGCGGATACCGGCTTCATTGGCTATTCCGCCTAAAGGGCCAAGGTCGTGATGATTGCACACCCCTTTAAATGCAGTCCGCTCTCCATTCAGATAGAAACCTTTACCCGGAATGATTTCAATGGAACGGATACCGAAGGGAGTGGTATATTCATCTTTCAGCGTATCGCCTTCATAGATTTTTGTCACGGCAGCATATAATACCGGGGTATCAGGCGACCAAAGCATCGGAGCAGTCACCACAAAGTCTTGGTTGAAGGTATTCCCATCAAACTTGGTTCCCTGCTTTTCATTGGTGGAGACTACCTTGCCATTACGGTCTTTCAGTTCGGTAACAATGCGATAGTCGGTAAATGACTTACCGGCAGGTAGTGCCAGATTCGTTTTGAGGTTGACCTTGGCATACTCCTTTTTCACAACGGGAGTAGTCAGTTGCGTACCCCATGTAGGAATATGGGCATCTTCATTGATTACGAGGTGCACATTCCGGTAAAGTCCGGCACCGGGATACCAGCGTGATGACTCGTTTTCGTTTTCCAAGCGGACTGCCAAGGTGTTTGTCTCACCTGCTTTCAGATAGGGAGTGGCATCCACATAGAAAGAGTTATAGCCATACGGCCAAAATCCGGCTTCCCGGCCGTTGATGTAAACACGGGCATGGCTCATGGCTCCGTCAAAGACAAGGGTTGCTTTTTTACCGGATGCGAAGGCAGGCGCATCAAAGTTCAAACGATACCATCCTACTCCTACAAAGGGTAAGCCACCGGTACGTCCGGCATGTTCCATCGCTTCCTTTTGTCCATCCTGACTGATAGCGACATTTTGCTTATCGTTGTTTATGCTGAAAGGGCCATAAATAGCCCAGTCGTGGGGTACTGTAACCGATTGCCATTTAGCATCATTATAAACTTCCCGGCTGAATTCCGGGTTATCATCGCGAGTGAATTTCCAGCCTTTTTCAAAGGTTTGTTCTGTACGTACTTGCGCATCGGCGATGAATGGCAAGGCAAATAATAAGGCTGTTAAAATCTGAAATCTTCTTCTCATGATATTGTTCAATTATTAAGTTTAGTGACTGTTTTTGAAATGATAATTTTTCTTTCACCACAGAGGACACGGAGGTCACAGAGGTTTTATTTTTTTCGACGCGGATTGGACGGATTAAGCGGATTTTAATTTTTCAGACGCAGATGACGCAGATTACGCTGATTTTTTTACTCTGTTGCTACTCAAGAAAAAAATCCGCGTAATCCGCTAAATCCGCGTCGAAAAAATCAGAGTCACAGCGCAGCCTTAAAATCTGCGTCATCCGCGTGTCATCAGCGTCTAAAAAAATTAAAACTCTGTGAGACTCCGTGTCCTCTGTGGTGATAAACTAATTTCTCATTTCAAATCAAATATAAGTTCTCCGGCATGTACCAACTCATCGTGAGTGATGCGGAAACCGGCATGCCGTTTGCCATCCAGTTTCACCTCTTTTATATACCCCGCATCGGCAGCCGGACGAACGGTGCGAATAACCAATTGCTTTTCCTTATAATAGCGAGGATCGAGTTGAATGGTTATTTTATCGAATGTCGGGGTAGTAAGTGTATACTCGGGCGTACCGGGACAATCGGGATAAAAGCCCATCATACTGAAGATGGCCCAGGCAGACATCGTACCGGTATCATCATTTCCCGGAATGCCATTCGGCTGAGAGGTGAAATAACGTCCCAATAATTCTTTTACCAGCTTTTGCGTACGCCACTCCTCTCCACGGAAATAACTGAAAAGATATGGATAAGCAATGTCCGGTTCATTGGCAGGATCATATAACCCCTCATCAAAAACTTTCTGCAATTTATTCACAAAGTTCTTTTTCCCTCCCATCAGGCGGGTAAGTCCGGCAATATCATGGGGCACATAGAAAGTATAGTTCCAGGCATTGCCTTCATGGAAACCGGGACTTGGCGCAAAGTCAGCACCTTCCATCGGGTCGAAAGGAGAATAGAATGTACCATCGGGCAACAAAGGACGCAAGGTTCCGAACTCCTTACTATAATAATGGCGATACCCTAACGAGCGGTCATAGAAAAGACGCGCATCCTCCTTTTTACCCAAAGCCAAAGCAAAGCGGGATAAAGCATAATCAGCTATATAATACTCCAACGCATGCGACACCGAGTTATCATATTGCTCACGCAAAGGAACGTACCCCAACGAGAAATAATCATCCGCATCAGGACGCATCAAGTTATCTTTTCCGGGCGTTGTCGCCGACTTGTACATGGCTTCGTATGCCGTCTCCACATCAAAGTCACGCAACCCTTTCATCCAGGTATCCACAATCACCGGGACAGAGGGGTCACCTTCCATGGTCAAAGTTTCACGTCCGTAAAGTTCCCATTTAGGCATCCATCCATGTTCACGATACATATCAATCATGGTACGAACCATATCCAGCTGGCGGTCGGGGAATACAAGCGTCATCAACTGATGTACATTGCGATAGGTATCCCACAGAGAGAAAACAGTATAACGGTTTCCATTGACCGTACGTATCTCGTTACTTTCCATTGCAGGATATTGCCCGTTGACGTCTTGCAGAATGTTAGGATGAATCAGGAAATGATACATTGCCGTATAGAACACACGGCGCTGTTCTTCCGTTCCACCTTCCACCAAAATACGGCTCAAGTCCTTGTTCCATGCCTGGCGGGCAGCAGTATGTATCTGTTCAAAGCTTTTTCCCGCCTGCTCCGCTTCCAAGTTCCGGCGGGCATTGGCGATACTCACAAAGGATACCCCCATACTGACTTCTATCACTTCTCCTTCCGTGGTATCGAATGTGAACCATGTACCGATATCATCCCCACTCATTTCTTTGGTATATGAAGCATAAATCTTACGCTTGCCGGAAGTTGAGTCCCACTGTGCTTCGGCTGTCATGGGGCGCATTTGTTTCCAATAGCCACGTGTTTTCGGGGCTTTGTTGATGCGCATCACGAAATAGACGGGAAAGACTGCATCGGGATTATAACAGAAGGAGCCCAGCAGTTTACTGCCTTCTATCTCCCGGTCATTCACAAAACGAACTGTAGCACCCGATTCGTTAGTCAGCCCCTCTCCCAAATTCAAGAGAATATTTCCTTGTCCGGCAGGGAAGATGAAACGTGCACGACCTGTACGGGGAGTAGCCGTCACTTCCGTTTTAATGCCGTACTTAGTAAGATAATTGGAATAGTAGCCCGGAGAAGCTTGTTCGTCTTTATAACTACTGCCATATTGAAGATAATCAACATTCAACGCACCGGTAGTGGGCATCAGTAATAAAGAGCCCAGTTCCGGACATCCCACTCCACTAAGGTTGACGTGAGAATATCCCGTAAAGTATGTATTTTTATACTCGTATGGGGTAGACCACCACCGGCTATCCTTATCAACGTTCCCATTGACAGCCCC
Source organism: uncultured Bacteroides sp. (assembly GCF_959029255.1). GTDB lineage: Bacteria > Bacteroidota > Bacteroidia > Bacteroidales > Bacteroidaceae > Bacteroides. The sequence goes on from NZ_CAUFUE010000006.1 coordinate 73,501, forward strand.
CATCACATTGAAAGGAACTACAGACATCATACCCTGCGGGCAAACCGCCCCGGGGTTTGTAGTGCCATAATTAGTAGTTCCCACAAAAGGGTTTACATAATCTACAGGCGATGCGGCAGAATTTTGCGCCCCGGCGGAAAGAACGGGGAATACAAGAAACATCCAATATAAAAGTCGCTTTTTCATATTCATCTGCATAAGTCCTCTTCTTTTTATTTTATAATAATTTCATCTGTGAAAACCCAACCACCGAAGGTTTTATCAGCATGGGCTTGAAAACGTACGTATCGTGCGCGGGCATCTCCTTTCCAACCAAAGTTCTTAAAGGTGAATACTTCTGATTTTGAGCTTTCATGAGTAAGGTGCGTCAATTCGCTGAAGTTCATACCATCGGAAGAAACGGAAATAATAATCTCACCCGGCAAGAAGACTTCAGGACCTACCACCTGGATAAAATCCGCACTGACGGAATGGATTTCCGTTTCGGCTTCAAGGTCTATGGTTACGTCCAGGCGGTTGCGCGATATAAACCCCTGCCACGCCCCATCGGAGTATGTCCAGCTTCCCCGTTTTCCATCAGTAAGGGTTTTGTCTCCCTGCGCTGAATAAGATTGGTTATAGGGAGCATTGTATTTCACAGGCTTACCCAATGCCAGATGGCTGACCGGTTGTGAAGCCTCCGGACGATTGCCGACTTCATCTTTCAAAGAGAACGTATGATATCCCTGCGATTGAAGCCAGTCTACTTCTTTCAGGGCGCGACGGTGGAAATCGGCATACGACTTGCGGGCAGGATTGCTCCATCCCACTTCAGCCAAAGCCAAAATGCGCGGATAAATCATATACTCACAATGTTCGTCGGTCTGAATGTATTCAGCCCAAAGATTAGCCTGTACACCATAGATGAGTTTAGTCTCCTCCTTCGTCAAAGCTTCGGGCAGTGGGTTATAGGAATAAACCTTCGACAAGGGCAGATATCCGCCAATGGCTTCGGGTTGCGAATAAGGAGCATCTTGATATTGGTCGATGTAACAGTAGGCTCCGGGAGTCATAATGGCACGATGTCCGGCTTTTACGGCTTTAATGCCACCTTCTTCTCCTCGCCATGACATTACGGCAGCATTAGGCGCCAAACCGCCTTCCATGATTTCGTCCCAGCCCAGCAGCTTACGGCCGTGTTTATTCAAGAACACTTCAATGCGGTGAATAAGATAACTTTGCAACTCATCCACATTTTCAAGCCCTTCGTCCTGCATGCGCTTGCCGCACTTGGGACAAGTTTTCCAAGCGGCTTTACCCGCCTCATCACCTCCTACATGGATATATTCCGAGGGAAAAAGCTCCATCACTTCGGTCAGCACATCTTCGAGGAAAGAAAAAGTCTTCTCATTGCCCACACAGAAGTCAGCGCTCTTATAAGGTTCACCCGGACAAGAAAGTTCAGGATATGCCGCGAGCACTTCTTCCGAATGTGCCGGCATTTCTATCTCCGGGATAATCGTGATATGGCGTTCTGCGACATATTGCACTAATTCACGGATATCATCCTGAGTATAATACCCACCTTGGGCACGAGAATCAGATTCCTCACAGTATTTACGTCCATTCTCGGCAAACCACCACTTTTTCCAATTGGCTTCCGGCCGCCAAGCGGCAAATTCGGTGAGACGCGGATATTTCTTAATCTCAATTCTCCATCCCGCAGCATCCGTCAAGTGCAAGTGCAGGCGGTTCAGTTTGTATCGCGCCAAGGCATCTATCTGTTTCTTCACAAAGTCCTTGCTGCGGAAATGGCGGGAAACATCGAGCATCAGCCCCCGGTAATCCAATCGCGGAGCATCTTCCACCTCTACGGAAGGCACTTTCCAGCTTGCATCACCGGCAGGTTCTGCCAATTGCAGCAAGGTCTGTAATCCGTAGAATAATCCGGCATCGCTAACTGAGCGGATAAGAATATGCGCAGGAGTGACTTGCAACGCATAACCTTCGGGAGCGGAAATAGCATCCTCGGTTTTCTGCAAGATTATCACATTCTCACGTGTAGTTTTCTTACCCTTAAACTCTTTATCAAAGGAAATGGGAAGCGTAGCCAGATAAGCAGCCAGTTTCTTCTTTTCCTTTCCTTTGAGATTGGTATATAACTTGGTTTCTTTAGAGATACAAAAAGTACCGCTTCCTTGTTCCACTTTCAGCGGTACGGGAATGACGGATTGCGCCATTGCAATGCCGCCACCCAAACAGAGGGCGGCAAGCAATAATGCACGAATTACGTAGTTCATTTTCAGCATATTTCTATCAACTGTATTAGTTCGTTCCCCAACGGGTCGGTTCATCGGTCATTGTCAGTTCCAATATTCCCCCTCCCATCAATTGCTCATGGGTGAAAAACGGCTTATTCAATGGCTGTCCGTTCAGCGTGGCAGAAGTGATGTATTTATTTTCCGCCGCATTGTTCTTTGCAATAATACGAAACGTCTTTCCACCGGGCAGATTGATTGTAACGGCATTAAACAGCGGCCGTCCGATGGAGTATTCCGTACGTCCGGGACAAGGTTGATAAAATCCCATAGAATTCATAATATACCAGGCCGACATCTGTCCGCAATCTTCATTTCCTGAAAGACCGTTCGGATCATTGAAGTACTGGGTATGCAATACGCTATCCACCAATGCCTGAGCTTTCCAAGGCTGTTCCACATAATTATATAAGTGAATAATATGATGGCTCGGCTCATTTCCGTGCGCATATTGTCCGATAAGTCCTGATATATCGGCCGACACCAAGTTACCTTCCAAAGAAGAATCTGCCGTAAACAAAGAGTCGAGTTTACCGATAAACCCTTCACGTCCTCCCATCAATTCAACCAATCCCTCTATATCATGGGGTACAAACCATGTCCATTGCCAAGCAGTACCTTCGCAATAATCGTCTTCACGGTGATTACTGGAACGGGGATTGAAAGGAGTACGCCATTGTCCCTCAGAGTCTTTTCCACGCATAAAGCGAACTGTAGGATCAAAATAATGCCGGTATGCCTTGCCCAGTTTTTCATAACGATGCTGCGTAGCCGTGTCGCCCAAGGAACCGGCAAGTAGGCTGATGCACCAATCATCGTATGCATATTCCAACGCTTTGGCTACCGACTCGTGTTCTTTGTCACAAGGGACATAGCCCAATGTATTTTTATAATACTTCGATATCGGCATCAAAGCATTCTTCTTTAAATAATCAGTAGTCGCAATCGGTGACAAGGTATCATACTCCGCACTACGAAGGCAAGCTTTAAGCGCCAGAGCCGCATCAAAATCACGATTGCCCTTCATATAGGCATCTACAATGACGGGGACAGCGTTATACCCAATCATTGTACCTGTATAGTTGCCTGCCAACTCCCACATAGGCAGGATACCTCCATCCTGATATTGTTGCAACAGTGCGTGGATGAAGCCGGTATTCAGTTCCGGGTCAATGATGGTAAGCAACGGATGTAGAGCACGGAATGTATCCCACAACGAGAAAATGGTGTACATCGGTTTACCGGTTTCGGCAGTATGGATTTCACGATCCATCCCCCGGTAGCGTCCGTCAATGTCGGTAAAAAGATTGGGGGATATTCCGGTGTGGTACATAGCCGTATAGAATACGGTTTTCTGCTGTTCGTCCGGCGTATCGATATCTATTTTGGAAAGGTAGTCATTCCACGCCTGCCGGGCATCAGTTCTTACCCCTTCAAAATCCCAACCTGGAATTTCAGCAAGGTTCTTTTGCGCCCCTTCCCTGTCTACGGCAGAGAGGGCTATTTTGACCAAGACTTGCTCGTCTTTTGCCGTCGCAAAATGAAGTAACGCTTTCTTAACAGGTTGAATGTTCTTGCCATCCGGTGACACTACCGAATCGGTCAATATCGTACAAGTAAAAGGTTTGGAAAATACGGCATAAAAATAGATATCATGCTTCCATGCCCATCCGTTGGTATTTTTATAACCGCAAAGAGTAGAATCATTCACAACTTCCAATTCCAGTTTACGGTTCTTCTGTCCCTGCAAGGAATAGTCCAGGTCGAGAATGAAACCGGACTCGGTACTTTCGGGAAAAGTATAACGGTGAAGTGCCGTACGTCCGGTAGCAGTCAACTCAGCCTTCACCTTATACGTATCGAGAAAAACGGAATAATACCCCGGAGAAGCAACTTCATTTTCGTGCGAAAAGCGGGAAGCGTATGCCAATGTCTGTTCATCCGGCGCTACACGTTCCGTCTTCTGTACCCCTACGGTAGGCATCAGCAGAATATCTCCGTAATCTCCACATCCCGTACCACTAAGATGGGTATGAGAGAAACCATTAATAGTACTGTCCGCCGTATAGTATCCCGAACAAGCATCCCAACCATATATCCGTGTATCCGGGCTGGGTTGTATCATTCCATTCGGTACAATAGCTCCGGGGAATGTATGCCCGTGCCCACCCGTACCGATGAACGGATTGACGTATGCCGCATAATCTGTCTTTACGGCAGTTGTGCCACAACCGGCAAGGAGCATCAGGCAGATGACTCCTTGCAGATATTGAGGTTTAAATTTCATAAGAAACACAATTTAATGATGAATGAAGAATTATCTTGCGGCATGCTTGCATAATGTAGACAAAATCTTCATTCTTAATTCTTCATTTTTAGTCTATCGTAATCTCATCCACAAACAAGAACCCCGCATGTCCCTTTCCACCATGCCAGTCAGGAATGGATTTCTCGGAAGGAGCCACCACCCGTACATATCGTGCCTTTACCGAATCGAAAGTCAACTTATGTTCATATAAACCATTACGGTCGGTTTCTTTCATTGCCGGATAATCCTCGGAAGCGACTGTTGTAAAATTCTCACCATCTTCCGAAACTTCTATAGTTACACCACGTGCATCAAAAACCCAATCTCCTTTCTCCACACAAGTAGTGAAAGCCACAGTTGAGATTTCAGTCGGTTCCAGCAGATCGATAGTTACATCCATATCATTGCGATAAAAAGCAATCCAGCGACCGGTTTTATAGTTACCATTCCCTTTCAAACCGTCAGTTAAAGTGGTGACACCATTAAATTCATATTGCTTGTTCACCGGTTGATTTGCTTTGGTAGGCTTTGAGGTAGATTTACTGAAAAGAATCTTCTCCGTCAACATACGGCTCTTACCCGTAGGACGAATGGCAAACGCGTTGAGAGTACAATTTTCTTTTATCACAAGAATGCTGTCGGCTACGGGTGAAGCGGCTGTCGGTTCTGTACCATCCAATGTATAGTGGATAGGTGCATCATCAATGGTATTCATGACCACATCCACTGTTCCGGTGGCTGAATTAGCTATAAAATTAGCTTTCACATCAAATACATGGGTAGCATAATTATAACCTTCGGCATCATACAGTTTAATCAATTGCGGCAGACGTGAAAGGAAGTTTTCATAATTCTTCTTATCAGGATTAGTCCATTGAATCTCGGCAAGTGCAGCCCAACGAGGCAATGCCATGTATTGCAGATGAGAGAAGGTCGGTATATACTCTGACCAGTGATTGGCTTGTACACCCACAATGTATTTCTGTTCTTCCGGAGTCAGAGAAGCCGGCATAGGCTCATAACTATATACACGCTCTATAGGCAGATAACCGCCGATACCTAAAGGCTCGTTCTCTACATCTTTCGTTTGATAATAGTCGAAATAAAGGTAAGTATTCGGAGTCATGATAACATCGTGTTTTTGTTTGGCAGCTTCAATACCTCCGCCTTCACCACGCCATGACATCACAGTAGCATTCGGAGCCAATCCACCTTCCAAAATCTCATCCCAACCGATGATTTGGCGACCATGTTCATTCAAGAATTTCTCTGCATGATTAATGATGAAACTTTGCAGATATTCTTCCTTACTGTGCTTGGCATCACCTTTGATACCCAGTTCCTTGATGCGAGCCTGACACTTAGGACAAACCTCCCACTTAGCTTTCGGACATTCGTCACCTCCTACATGAATATACTCAGAGGGGAAAAGTTCCATCACTTCCGTCAACACATCGTCAATAAAAGTCAGTACACTGTCATTACCTGCACAAAGCACGTTATCCGATACACCCCACTGTGTCCAAACCTCATACGGACCACCAGTACAACCCAAGTGCGGATATGCAGCCAAAGCAGCCTGCATGTGTCCCGGAAGGTCTATTTCAGGAATAACAGTGATATATCTGTCAGCAGCGTATGCTACGATTTCTTTAATTTGCTCCTGTGTATAGAAACCACCGTAAGGCTTGCCGTCATATTCGCCGGAGTTACGTCCGATAACCGTTTCCTTACGTTTAGAACCCACCTCGGTGAGCAACGGATATTTCTTTATTTCCAGACGCCATCCCTGGTCTTCCGTCAAATGCCAATGCAGACGATTCATATTGTGCAGGGTCATCATATCAATATAGTTCTTCGCCTCATCGACAGTAAAGAAATGACGTCCCACATCAAAATGTACGCCACGATAATCGAAACGCGGGTAATCGTTGATTTCAACGGCAGCCAGCACAGGGGTACTGTTCATTACCACCGGAATGGATTTACGCAAAGTCTGGATACCATAGAACACCCCGGCTTCGCTTGCTCCTAAAATTGTAACCCCTTCCGGCGTAACCTTCAATTGATATGCCTCTGGCTTTTCGGCAGACAGTCCGAGTTGCAGGAGGATATTACCTTTTCCTTCCGTTCCGGCTGCTATCTTGTAATCTGCACCGGTAGCCTTCTTCAGATATTCAGCAAGATACTGAGCATTACGTTGCATCTTCTCATTTCCTTCCGGATAGATAATTTCCGTCCCGCTATTTAAAACAAACTCACCACCAGGCTCTGCTGTAATCTCTTGTGGAAGAGGAATTACCTGATAATTGGCTGTTGTTTTCTCATTTGAACAGGAAACCAATAGTCCTGTCACTGCCAGTAATCCGGCCAACTTGAATAGTTTTCTCATGATAATCGTTAATATTTAAAGGTGTTAGTAAGTTTCACGTATATGTTTTATTATGATTTCCGGTTTATCCCCCTTCCTGAGTTCCGGTGAAGTTATCGTTATCTTCTTCGTCTCACCCGGCAACAAATCAAAGAAGTTATCACTGAAACGCGCACCTTGGATGGGTATCTGCACAAATACATCTTTAGCCAACCGGCGGGAATCCAATGTCACTTCACAACGGCCATCCTGCAACTTCACCGTATATTTTACAGCAGTCTCCGGCAATTTCAGTTCTTTGGTAGGAACGAAGAAGTGAACTCTCCGCGCTATCTCGTGTCCGGATTTATCATTCAGCGTCAATAGCAGGAAACACTCTTTACGCTGATTTTCATCAGCCCATTCGTCCAAAGCCCTGCCGAATACCTTTTCCGAAGCATTGGCAGGCGCATGAACGGATACTTTCCGCTTGTCAAGCCTCTTTCCATTAAAATCGACCAACTGCATGGTAAGCGTCAAGTCGGAAATAGATTGCAATTTATCGGAAATCAGATAAATATTCAAATTACCGTCTTCATGCACCGCATTTATAAGCAATGGTTCAAAAGCACGCTTCGCCTGATAATGCAATGCCTTCCAGTTTCCATAGTAATCAATCCCCGACCAGGAAACCACGGGCCAACTGTCATTGAGCTGCCAGTAGAGCGTCCCCATACAATAAGGACGATTGCGGCGGTGTGCTTCCAGGCAATATCTTATCCCTTGCCCTTGCAATACCAGCCCTACGTAAACAAAATCTTCAAATTTCTCGGGAACGATGAAATCACGTTCCATATAAGTATGTATCAGGTTGTTTCCGATGCTACTCTTCTGATGCGCATTCATCACCTCCGATTCTATCTCATAATCTTCCGGGGCCGCAAACGTGGCAATCGTCTTCATTTCAGGGAAAGACTGGAAACCGAATTCACTGATGAACCGCCCCAGTTCCGTATCGGACGACTCAAATGTCTTTTTACCATACCATATCCCCCAATTATGACTGTCACCGGTTCCCCATGAATCCGGACGTCCCCAATTGGCAAAGTAAGGAGAAGAATGTACATAAAAGCGACCGCTATCCAGTTCCTCTACTTTAGCCGGCAGCAATTCCCTGAACAGCTTATCATAATCACGGTAGAGTTGTTCGTAGGTTTCTTTTGTATAGCGCGACTGCCATCCCCAATATTTCAACCCTTCCAGAATTTCATTATTACCACACCACATAGCAAGGCAGGCATGATTGCGCAAACGCTTGATATTGTACTCGGCTTCCTGCGAAACACGTTTCAGGAAAGTAGGGTCGGCGGGATATGCCGTACAAGCAAACATAAAGTCCTGCCATACCAGAATACCATTTTCATCGGCAAGCTCATAAAAGCGATCATCCTCATACGTACCACCGCCCCAAACACGAATCACATTCATGTTCGCCTCTTTGATGTCACGGAACAAGGTTTGATAGCGTTCAGTAGTCATAGCAGGCAACAAAGCGTCATTCGGAATAAAATTAGCTCCCTTGGCAAACATCGGAATGCCGTTCACCTCAAAATAATAGGACTCTCCATATTTATCCTTTTCGTTCACTAAGCGAACCGTGCGCAAGCCAATGCGATGATGCTTCTCCGCAATCACCTTGCCACCACAAACCACTTGTGCCGAGAAATCATATAATGCAGGCTCTCCCCAGCCATTCGGCATCCAACGCACAGGTCTCTCTACCGTCACCGGGAGGTTTATATAATTCTTTCCGGGAGATAAGGCCACAGTTTGTTTAACCGTTCCGCTGTCTCCATCTTTTAAGGAATAAGAAGCCAACACTTCAGCCATTTCCTCCTTACCGGACACATTATTTATTTCCAATTCATTAGAGAGAAGCGCTTTTTCATCTGTCAACGAAAGTTGTTTTACGTGATAATCATCAATTGTTGCTATATCATAAAACTTCAAAGTGACAGGACGCCAGATACCACTGGTCACCATACGTATTCCCCAGTCCCATCCATAGCTATAGGGAGCCTTACGTGTAAAGATACTCAAGTGCTTGTCATGGTGGTCGTTGTCCGCCGGATAGTCAAAACCGTTGGATTCCCATTGGGAAAGAGTCTGCTTGATTGGGGAGTGAAAAAGAATATGCAATCTGTTTTCTCCCACCCGCAATACTTCTTTTACAGGAACGGAATATGCTACAAACATATTATCGGACTGCAACAATAACGAACCGTTCAAAAAAACATCGGCATAAGTATCCAATCCTTCAAAAGTAATTTGAGCCGCCCCTCGGGACAGTTGTTCGGGAGTAACGAGAAATGTTGTTTTATATTCCCAATCTTCATTTTCCACCCATTGAATTTTCTTTTCATTGGTGCCATAAAAAGGATCGGGTAATAATTTATGGCGCAACAAATCCTGATGCACCGTTCCCGGTACAACAGCCGGGCGCCAATTATCTGTACCAACCTGAGCAAATATCCACCCTTCATCCAAGGGTAATATTTCCGAATTATCCTTTACCTGTCCGTATAAAAAGCTGGAACAAGAGATAAGCCCACATAGGATTTCTTTTTTCATAGACTATATTTTAAGGAAATAATGACAAATATAGTCCATTTTTACGAATTAATAATATTAAAGCGCCACATTTTATAAATTTATCAATATATGCAACAGAAATAGCCCTCCTTTTTTAAATAAAATCTCAAAGACTAGAAAGAAAAAAAGCAGGAACTCCCTTTCCGTCTGTGTCCTGAATACGGAAAAGAGAAGTTCCTGCCGGAATACCATACTGAAAACTATAAAATCAATCTTATGTCATTAGAGATTTAGTTTGAATTTAAACCTTTTCATAAGGTGTTATGTAACATATATCTATTTTGTTTGCATCTCCTTGCGTTCACCGTCGGCCTGAACGGCATACAGTTTAGCTCCATCCAGAGATACATTTGATGGCACATCGAAGTTGAATGTGTTGGCAAAGAAGATTATATTTCCGTCTTTGCGCCACTCAAAGGCTACTGCTTGTTCGCCGTCCGTCACCTGCACCGATTTACCGGACAAGGTGTAAGAAGGTGTTTTCGTAATCTTCATGTTTTCCTTGAATTGCGTGAAGTAACCAACATCTCCCGACTCTCTGGAACGATAATCGTTGGCATCGGTAAAGTCTGAATTCTTGCGGTCTTCAATGTATTGGAAAGCATGCTTGGGCTTCGAGAACTGACTCATGAAACTCTTTGTCTCCTCAATCATGACATCCGTCACTTTATAGTGGAAATCACCATACTGGTTCATATCCACATCCACCGGTTCAAAGAATCCCCATTGCTCAAAGAAGTCGGTTAAGTTCTCACCAGCAGCTTTAGATGCCATCTCGGCAAATAGCATCTGCCTGCGTCCTGGATCACTTTCGGAAATACGGTTACCATTTTCGCGCATCAGTTTGAACAACGTTTGCCAAAAATCCTTCTTGAATCCGCAACGATGGTAGTAAGTCCAAAGTTGCCAATTCATGCGCATGTGTATTTCCGTATCTTCGTTTTGATGTGTAGCGGAACCCATAGTCAGCCAAGGACGATGGTTGATGCCATCACCACTATCAGCAAAGCGTGATTGCGCTAAACGGCATAAACCATACCCACGAGATTTATACTTGCCAAGCTGATAAATGATATAGTTGGAGAACAAGTTGTTGGATGACTCGGTAGAGCCGGGCCAGTTAATGGCTTTCTGATGCACATGCCCTATTTCATGGGCAGGTCCCCACGCATTGTCCTCAATACCCATCACTTTGTCATACAGCAAGATATTATCTAAATAAGTGTATACAAATGCCACCTGATAGTCCGAAGCCCACATATAGCCCACTTCGGGTGAAAAGGCAAACATGTGATTATTTACCTGAGAGGGGCGAACGTCGTCAATACCCATCAACTCCTGCTGCCATCCCACAATATTGTCCCACAAATGGATGGCGGACAATATCTCATTAGGAATAAATTCCAACATCTTCTCCCGGTGGAAGTAAAACATAATCTTCTCTCCACGCACACAGAAATACTTATAGGTAGCCTTTTTCAGTAATTCCGCATACTTGGCATCAGATTGGTGCTCTTTCAAATCAAAGAAACCGTTTACCATTCCGCTTCCCGTAGGAATGTGTATGCAAATAGACTTGTTTGCAGGATCGGAAGGATTGGCAGTATACATGATGAACAACATACCGTCATGGTCAAGCTTGATTTTGTTGACACCTGTCTCCAAAAAATACATATCCCCGTGAGGTGCAACCTGATATCCGCCATTCTCCGAACTGTTCCAGTTTTCATAGATACACTGCACACTGATGGAATGCCCGTAAGTATCACCTACCAACAAGATGATTTCATCACCTTTCTTGCCATAAATACCCGTCACATTGTCCAAGTCGCTATAGCGATTGGTCATCAACTTCTCCGCCCACTCTTCCACATCACTATAGGGGGCATACTTACGTACACGGAAGTTTTGCTCCCATTCGTCCAAAGTTCCATTCCTCATCTGTAGCGCCAGATTGGTGAAGAATCCCGGCAAGGCCTGAATATCCTCATCGGTAACATCGTCACGCAGTTCGCAACAAGTGATGTCCTTGAACACAGTCAGCAACTGGCGATTGATTGTCTTATCCATATTTTTACGGTAAAACTCCATTTCTTTACACGCCACGAAACCATTCGAGCCATTCTCTATTTCCAGTTTAATACGGGTAGCCTTCACCAATGGCTTGTTCAGGGTTATTTTGCCGGTAGCACCACTTTCATTCAAGTCGTACTCTCCGTCAAGTTGATATTCCGTGTTTGTTCCGTTAGCGGTATAAAGCTTAAATTTTCCGATATTTCCATTTCCATTGTCATTCGGATAATAGATGATATAGTCTATATCTTCTTTTCCATCAAAATCATATTCCAATGTTACCGGAAATACAGTTGCAGGATTATCGCTAGACCATGGAGAATGATAAGGTTCTCCTGTCAGATTTCCATCAAATGTGCGTTCAATGTCACTGCCATCGTGGTGTTGGTTATCCTTGCCAGCGACAGGTTTCACTTTGATGTCACCTTCCACCACTACATCACCTGCATCGGTAGAACGTTTTTTCTGCCGGATATTCAACGTGGCAGTCGGCTCTTCTTTACCTTTGCGCTTCACCACCACGGTGCTATTGCGAGGTTCGGTCAATGGATTGTTACCAATGTGGAGCACATAGTCGTAAGTCACCATCGCGCGTGTATCGGTAGGTGCATCTATGCCTATCCATTCTTTATCAGCTTCGGGTATTACGATTTCAATTTCGTTTTTAGAGATATTCGTCGTTATTTTCAATTCCACATCTTTGGCGGTGGATGCCATTTCATTTAGATTTTCAGGGTTCAAAAGAATTGCGGGAGCGGCGCCCAGTTGTTTCACCGTAATCGTTTGTTCGGCTACTCCGGGTGCCTTTAAAGTTAAAATTGCTTCTCGTACGTTTATTTCATCGTTTTCTTTCAAAGAGAGGTGGAACATCTGTATATTACTGCTGATGCGTTCCACAGTGCACCAGTCTTTACTGTCGGACTGAATAACCCAGTCACTACAGTTTGTCTCAATGCTAACGTTGGCAGTCTGCGCCTTTTGGCTATAATTCAGAACCTTCACGTCATCGGGGATTCTAAAAAATGGGATCTGATTATTATCATCATCCGAAGAACACCCCAAAAGCATCATCATAAAAGGCAAGAATAAACAAAATAAGTTTTTCATAAGCCATACTGTTTTTTTAAGGTAAGAAGAAAAAGAAGGGAGTAATCTTCAAAAAGATCAGAAGATTACTCCCCGTGATATAGAGATATAGAATCAGGTTATTCTTCAGTTATTATTTCGCGAGCCACGATACCAAATTCTGCCATACAAGCGAATGGATCTTCTCCTCCTGCCTGTGAGGTATATTCAGAAAGATAGACAAAAATATAACGGCCTGCCTTCGGAGTGAACTTTACGGCTTCCTTTTCAGGGGTACCGCTTGGGTAAAGCGTTAACGGTCCGTCATAAACAGCATCTCCCCAATCCTCGCCATCTTCACTGATAAAAATCGTTGCATGAGCTGACTGACGATTCGCAACGTTTCTTTGCTGGAACAGGCACTGTTCGATAGATAACGGTTTCTTTATGTCGACCTGGAAGTAATGTAACCCTTCGTGCGTATCACCACCATCCCATGAAGAATGCCAATAAGTAGTGGGATCTCCATCCAGCATATCTGCAAAATGCCCACCACCGTCACCTTCATCGATGTCAGAGCATCCTTCTATCATCCAGTCCTTCCTTGAGCTCTTAGACCAATATTCAACCGTTGCCGGCAAACCTACAAGAACAAGTTCTGTGAAATCTTTCTTAAATTCTTTTCCGGTTTCTGAATAAGTTCCATAGGTCATGTTATATTCACCTTTATACTTTTTATCTACTACGAATTCCGCATGTTTTATCCCTAAATCAAAGTCTTTAGAGAATTGAACAGACGGGTCTTCTCTATTCGTAAAAAGAAAACGTACACCTTTGGTAGCAGTACCGGATTTATAAGGCACTTCTCTCCATTCTAAACGAATTTTATACTCCAATCCACCTACCGCTGTGACAGCAAATATTGAGTCCGGTTCGCCAAGTTTATAGTCAAGTGGAGTTACTTTACGCATGCCCAAATCAATATTTTTATTTTCATTATTGAAAGCGGAGAAATGCAATGTGTATTCCTGATTTACCAAGTTAGTAATAGTGACAGAAGCCGCTTCATTAGCTTCCTCATCCTTCACCAAGCTACTGTTGTAACGGCTTACATTATAACTACAAATCATACCATCTTGATTTTCAAATTCAATATGCAAAAAAACAAAGTTCGTATCTGCGGGATTAGGAGTCCATTCTACTTCTACCCCCCCATAAATTGGAGTTAGTACTATGTCTTGTTCGATATTTATCGCTTGGGGCTTATTCGGAAAATCATCATCATCCGAACATCCGATAAATGTTGCTCCGGTAATTATTACCACTACCAGCATCCATATTATATAAATATATTTTTTCATGATATTCTTATACTTAAAAATGTTCTATTATTAATATCCCGGGCACTGAATCATCGTATCACTCTTATCTACTTCGTTAAAATACAACGGACTCAAATAAGAACGATCATTCCATTTCACATTTTCATATCTAACAATTGTTGTCTCTTGATTGAAGTTTGTCACTGAAGGATCTTTTGTAGTTCCAACATTCAGTCCCGTATAAGGGCCGGCAAAATACCTCTTGCCTTCCAACCAACGACGTACATCGTAATAACGAATGCCTTCACCATAGAATTCAACAAAACGCTCACTACGCACCCAATCTGTGGCAGTCTTAGACGATGTTATGTCTGATGCTTTCAGTTCAGGAATACCTGCTCGTTTACGCACAGGATTGATAGCATTCAAAAATGCATCCGTATGTCCTAATGCAGCTTCGCATTCAGCCAAATTTAAATAAAGCTCAGCCATACGAATCAACGGGCGTGGAGCCGTATTATCACCACTATTATCTCCATTCTGGGTGAAAGACAATGCCGGATGTACCCACTTCTGACAGAGATAACCGGTGTAGCTATAGTCTTGTTCTCCCTTATATCCTTGATACTCACTGTACCGCATATAGCAGATAAATGGATTTTGTTCAGATACTAAATGTACACCGTACTCTCCACCGTTAAATGCTATCCATGCATAAAATCGTGGTTCACGCATTGTATTCAGTTTGATGACTTCATCAGCATCCAACCAACCACCAAAAGAAGGTTCGTTCTCCAAAATGTCCTCACCAGCAAGCTTATAATATTCATCCTTACTATAGAATTCGCTATCTTCTTCCGGTAATTTTCCATTTTTGGTATAGAACTGTTTGATAGCGTTCAACGTAGGTGCTACCCCACCCCATCCGGTTGTCCAGGTTCCATCTGCTTTCTTAATGATGTTTCGAGGTAAACTTGCAAACAGTGTACTACTTTGATCAGCAAGCCCCCAAACTTGTTCTTGACAATTGGCTTTAGAATTAGGTCGTGACATCACGGCATAACGCATACGAAGTACATACTTCATAAACTCTTTTTGATTTTCAGGAACATCCTTCAGTTCATCAAAATCACTCTTTTCATAGAGTTCCAAACCTTGTTTTTTTGCAAAAGTCAACGCTTCTTCACATGCCTCGCGAGCATCTTTCCATTTTTGTTCCGAGTAAACAGGATTTACCAGTTGCTTACCATATCCCGGAGTTTCCCAACCGCCTTTACCGTTTTCCCACTTCATTGTACCTGACTCATACATTGTATTTCCATTCCATTGAGGAGATGCGGCAGTCAACAATACACGTGCTTTGATAGCTTTGGCAATCACTTTGTCGGCACGTCCCCAATCACCGCCCGTATATCTATCCGGTAGATCGGGTATTGCTTCGTTGTCAAGTTTATCGACAATAAATTTCACCACAGCATCAAAATGTGAACGTCCCGGTACTTCATTTGCCATAGTACCGACATCATAAGCATGATCAATAATAGGACATGGACCATATTTACGTAAAACCATAAAATGATAGTAAGCAATCAAGAATTGAGCCTCTGCCGACCAGGTTTTTCTCTCATCATCTGTCAGTCCCGGAGCTGTCTTCACTGCATCCAAGAAGAGATAACAGGTACGAATGCCATCGTAGCCACAATTACGCCAAAACCAATTACCACCATCATCCGAAGAACGCTGGTCGTTCTGAATTTGATAAGCGGTACTATTCCAATGCGGAGGCAACACATACTCATCCGTAGAAGCAACATCTTCATTCATATAGTTTACCGGATTCCAGTTGTTCAAATCTGAATAGCAAGAATAAAGATAGCCCAAGGTCAACTCCTTCTTGCGAGTTGCATCTTCTATGGTAGCTTGCTCGGCCGGCACTACATTCAGATAATCGCAGGAAGTGAGTCCCGTCATCATTAATGCCGAGCATAATATCAATTTGTTGAATATATTATGTTTCATTATTTATTTATTTTATAATAACGATTTAAGATTAAATTAGAAATTAAGTTTCAACCCAATGTTAACCGTACGAGACAACGGATAAGAGTACCATGCCAATTCCGGATCCCACAACTTGAAAGGGCTGAAAGTCAATAGATTTTCACCCGTCAAGTAAACACGACCATATTTGAAATTCCAACCAATTTCAGCATTTTTTAAACGCAGATAAGAGCCGTTTCTCATCCAGTAGGTACTAGTCTGCCTGTTGTTATTAGAAGTATCATTAGAGTCTAAACGCGGATAAGCAGCATACGGGTTCGGATTTTCTTCTGTCCAGTAATCATCTGCAATGAATTGCAATACGTTTTTCTTATCACTACCGAAGGGATGAATGCCACTAATCATCACCGTGCGTTGAGCTGCTCCCTGAAAGAATACTCCTAAATCGAATTGCTTCCAGCGTACAGTTGTACCAAAACCGTACATAATACCCGGAGTACCATTGTAAGGAGATATTTCGCATTTATCAGAACCATCTATCTGACCATCACCATTAAGATCTTTGTACTTGATATCACCAGGCAAAACCGTAGTACCAAAATTCTGTTGAGGACTATTGGCTACATCAGCTTCATCCACAAACAAACGTTCCGCTACGTAGCCCCAAGTTCCATTTAAGGATTTTCCATCCTGACGACGGTAGGCCAAGTCATAAGCCGGTTCATCTGAATAAACCATAGTAGCATGGTTATAAGTAAACGTACCACGGAAATCAACAGACCAATCTTTATCAATATCAGTGGTATAGTTCATAGCAATTTCCAAACCTTCATTCTTTACCTTACCTACTGAAGCCCAAGGTTTACCATTTCTATAACCCAAAAATTCGGCAAAGCGTTCGCGTCGAAGCAAAATATTACTGCGCTTATCCTGGAACACATCAAACGTTAAAGATAATTTACTAAACAATTCCAAATCCAAACCAATATTAGTCTTGGCAGAGCGTTCCCAAGTAGCATTCGGATTACCATATAGGTTAATAATAGGACCAGAATAAGAAGTGTTCATATCCACACCGGTAGTAAAACCAGAAGCGTTCATCGATATGTCGTCCAAGTAAATAAAATGCGGTCCATCGGCTCCAGAACGGATATCTCTAAGACCGGTTTCATCGTTACCTACCAAACCCCAGGAACCACGTATTTTCAAGTTAGTAATAACTTTATTCAGAGGTTCAAAGAACTTTTCGTTACTGATGACCCAACCTGCAGCAAACGATGGGAAGAATTCAAAACGTTTACCCTTCGCCAAACGTTCCGTACCGTTGTAACCGAAGTTAGCCTCAAACAAATACCGTTGGTCATAAGCATAAGTGAAACGACCGGAAAGACCTTGATTACGGGTAGGAAGTGCATCATAACGATATTCCCGTTGCAAATAAAGAAGCATTGCGGATATGTCGTGGACAGCATTGAAGTTACGCGACCATTCCAAAGATGCCTGAAACTGGAAAGTACGATCACCGTCTTTTGATGGATTCGACTGAACTACATAGTCGGTTCCACTGGTACCTACGCGTTCCAGTGTATAACCTTCAGCAGTAGGATCGTATTTGTCATAACTACCCTCTGTAGGTGCATAGAAATACGGTTCGATAGTACGATTGAAAGAAGAAGTTGACCAGTTCTTGAAACTAACAAGACCTTTCAGTTTCAAACCTTTAGTAATAAAATCTAATTCCTGTTCGAAATCGACTGTAGCCAATACAGTACTTTCAAGATATTCCTTGTAGGTAGAAAGCATCTCTGCATAAGGATTGATATAAGTAAGCTCACCGGAACGATAACGATTACCAAACAACATGTGGTCTACACCTGCCGCATCAGCAGCGTTTGGATAGAATGCCGGAAAAGTGACAGGATTGGCATTCAACATATTACTAAACAAATCAGATGTTGATTTATTAGGTCCGGTTGTATTGCGCATTTGAGCATTCATACGCAAGCCCACTTTCGTTGTCGAAGTAAGTTTATAGTCCACGTTACTTTGAAAAGTATAGCCCCATACATTGATGTTATTATCGAAAGAATAAAGTTTCTGAGTATTCAGCACACCGGTATCATGGTTCACCTGTAAGCTCAAGTAGTAATTAGCTTTAGACCCCCCACCCTGAATATTTACATTGGCACGCTGACTCATAGACATATCTTTGAACATTAAATCTTTCCAGTTTACATTAGGATAAACGTATGGATTCTTACCGCTCTGCGTATTCGCTATATATTCGTCTGTATAAGGAAGACCGGAATAACTACCAGAACGAGTATAAATAGCTTCGTTGAACATCTTCATATAAGTAGTACCATCCACAAAATTAGGGAAACTCATCGGCATATTAAAGGAATTCTCAAAACTAGCGTTAACTCGTGTTTTTTCATTTTCCTTACCAACCTTGGTAGTAACCAACATTACACCATTAGCGCCACGTGCACCGTAAATTGCCGTTGCAGAAGCATCCTTCAAGATAGAGAAACTCTCGATACTTTCAGCGGGGATATAGTTCAAATCACTGGAAGAAATTTCCACTCCATCCAGCATGATAAGCGGAGTGGCACGTCCACCGAAAGTACCGATACCACGGATGTAGAAGTCACTGGCGTTCTGCCCCGGTTCACCACTGCTGGTAGTGGAGATGACACCAGCCAAACGACCACCGAATGCACTGTTCAATGAAGAAGAAGGAGTTTTCAGGGCAGATGCCTTGATGTTGGTGATAGAACCTACCACAGAAACCTTTTTCTGCGTACCGAAACCTACAACGACCACTTCATTCAGCAACTCAGTATCCGAAGGCAATTCAATCTTCAATACACCAAGGTCTTCAACCATTCTTTCCACTGTCTTATAACCGATATAAGAGACTACCAGAATGTCCTTATTGCTGGTTACATCAATGCTGAAGTTACCATCGATATCAGTCACAGCACCTACATCGGTTCCTTTCAGCTTCACAGTGGCACCAATCAAGGTCTCCTTGTTATTGGCGTCCATAACCACACCTGTAACGGTACGTTTCTTCTTGCTCTGCTGCACAGAAGCAGTCTTTTGCGTACGCAAAACGATATTGGAACCATTTATGGCATAGTGGATGTTACTTCCTTTGAATACGTCACTTAAAACTTCCGCTATATCCCCCTGATAATCCATATCTTTGGGAGATACATTTTTCAAATCATCTGTTTGATAGAAAAAGATGTAATTACTATTCTTCTCTATCTGGACGATAGCTTGTTTCAAGGATAATGATTTTCCTTTCACAATAATAATCTGCCCTTCCGCCGCAAACAATGTTACAGGTACAAAAAGCAGTAGTAAGAAGAGGCGTTTGAACAAACCCTCCCTAAAAAACTGGAATTTTTTCCGCATGTTTTTCTTTTTTAAATTCAACTTATGGTTAACTTTTCAAAACCTATTTATATATGATAAATTTGTTGTTGTCTTGTTTATAATGCAAACGCAAGTTATAACAGATTCTTTCTATTAAAGCCGAAGCTTGTTCATTATAGTAGATATTGCCATTAAGCAGATAATGTCCTGAAATATTAGCGTCCAAGGTAACATCTATATCATATAAATTTTTAATAATACTCACCAAAGAATCCAAACGGGTATCATTAAATTTATATTGGCCATTCCGCCATTCCACACTACTAATGCCTGCTATTACAATATCGCCATCCTGAGTAAGAATTGCACGTTGCCCCGGTTGCATCGCTGTAACTTTGCCAGCCTTGGAAGCATGAACATCAACATGCCCACTGAACAAAGTAACTTCACGATACTCCGGCTTGCGATTATTAATCCGGAACACAGTACCTTTTACTTCTACAAAAGCGTCATTCATATAAACCCTAAAAGGATGAGTTTCGTGGCGAACAACTTCAAACGTAGCATCACCCTTGAACCATACTTTCCGTTCTTTACTGAAATCACATGCATAATATACCGAGCTTCCAGGTTGCATCCATATTTTACTGCTATCGGGCAAACAAATTACCTGATGCTTTCCGGCATAGATTTCTTTGTATTTCAAGACTTCTTCACCTGCATTATTCATCAAAAGCCAATATCCTCCCAAAAGTATCAACACAGCCGAACTGGCAGCAATCCACATTCTTTTAAAACGCCTACCCGTTCCACTGTTTTTTTGCCCCTGTCGGCAAGTATGTAATATTTTATTCCAGATACGTTCTTCCCTCTCCTTATTGGAAGCCGACCCAGCCATCTCCCGCCATTGCAATTTCATCTGCTTCTGCACGTTTTCGGTTTGTGCCAATTCTCTTTTTTCCTCCAGAGTGGCAATATTTTTAAAAAGCTTAATAATGAACTTCCGTTGTTTTTCTTTATTCATCGTCTTAGCTGTTTTTATCTGCTTGTTTTTATCTGCTTGTTTTTATCTGCTTGTTTTTATCTGCTTGTTTTTATCTGCTTGTTTTTACCCATCAACCTAAATACACAAAAAAAGAATCTTACCCCCAGTCCAAAATCGTTTTTTTTCAAAAAAAAATTTTCAGTCAAAAAAATGAGTTATTCTACAATACGTGTTTGCCCTTCATCAACATACATCTGCGGCCTGAAAAACCTCTCTTTCTTTATAAATTTTATATCAGAAGGTTTCATTCCCTCTGCTTTCAGAGAATGCCCCAACACAGCACCTTCTATTTTATTTCCCCCAATACGTACATTACGGCAATATTCCAACGTAATCCCATCCTTACGATAGTGATAGGGCTGATAAGTAGTATCGCGTATCAGCAAATTATCAGTAAATGACAGTCCGTCTACTGAACGGGCAAATAATATCGGATAATCAAACAGATGGAAAGTATTTTCTTCTATACGAATATTACGATGGTAGGGATAGCGTTTGTCAGGAGCCGGAATTTCAGGATCAACACTAATCACAGCTTCACAAAACTGATAAATAGAAGAATTACAAGGGTAACGGAATTCATTATGGCGGATAAGTATATCCTTCACTGCACCCGATTCATACCATGCATTAGCGTCTCCTGCAATCAAAATAGCAGAACCACTACTTTCAAACACATTATCTTCAATGATAACCTTTCCGGGAGTAGACACTAATAAGCCACGGGCACGACAACTTCCGAAATGATTGTGCCGAATTTCCGCATCGGCAGTACAAGTCAGGTTTTCCAAGGCGCAACCCTCCATTACGCCCTCGGGAAGAGGGGCTGAAAGTTCAACTATAAATTCGGTTTTATTCAGTGGTTCAAACTTCATCATAACTCCCGTAGCGATAGTACGCATTGTGTTATTTTCAATAAAGCCAACCCTTTCGCCGGAACGCCCCCATTCCATACCTTCGCTCATATCCTGCATAAAACGGCATTTGATGCGAGTGGTAGAAAGTATCTCCGTGATTCGCGAACAAGTGCCATGGATATTGATAGGGTCATCCATCAATCCCGCCCAACTACAATTCTCGATTTTCAGCAAGCCACTGCATCCCATAAAATGAAAACCATCATCGTGTCCGCTAAACACACGGTCTTTTTGAGCGTTAGGAACCATGTGCACATCATCAAAAGATATATTCTTACTGTATTGGGAAAGGACACCCAGTCCTCCTGTGTGATAAATATTGAGATGTTCCAGCGCAACATTTTCACTGTGGAACAGGAAAACACCGGCATGGTCACGATCACTATGGCGCAACACTACAATCGTACCCGCTGCGGGCCATAAGTGATTAATCTCATTTTTAGAATCAGAGATACGTACAACGCCGGGCTTTACTTCTTCAGCCTTATACCCTCTCCAACCGATATTATCACCTGTATTATAAGACACAAAATGCGTTTTAGGATCGAACTGCATGATACTCCAGAGATAACTTTTCCACCCTTCGCCAACAAAAAACAATGTATTATTTTCGATGACATAAGGATATTGACGAGTATCAATCTCCACTTCCATGCAATCGGGCAACCGCTTCGTCACTGTACCCTGAGCCGTCAGAGGTATTTCCCAGTCAACAGAGAAATTGCGCAAAGTTATATTTTTACAACGATGCAGAGTTACCGGCTGTATCCGCCCATGCATTACAAACTCTGAATTCCCGCCATCAATAGTCACATTTTGCATTTCATCCAATAGAATGGCAAGTGTTTTAGGGTTATTATCATAAGTATTCGTTTCAAAATATTCCCGTTCCACGGCATGTGTAGCCCAAAAATCATATCTTCCTTTAGGGAATTTCAATATTGAACCGGGATTTTTACGACAAACCTCAAGCGCCTTCCGCACATAGGGTGTAGCATTGAGACGACTGTCCGGCTGTAAGCCGAAGTCACTGACAGAAATCATCAATGGTTGCTTAGCAGCATCTTCAGGAAGCACTACTTGTTGTGAATAACCCGGTTGCACTCCCCATACTATCAAAAAGAATAAAAAGATTAATGTCTTTTTCATGATATTACATTTATGTATTACGTCTATAAATACACATTTATCGCACGTCCCCCCCACTCATTATCCTGTTTTTTTTTCATAAATATGCTTTTTAAGTATTTTTTCTTACTTTTGTACTATGATTAATTTTAAACTTAAATTCAATGAGTGAAGAAGAAGCTGTATGCCTATTGAAAAAGGATAGTGAGAGAGCATTTGAATTTCTCTATAAAATCTATTGGGCGAAAGTTTATAATTTCACCAGACTTTATATCACTTCCGTTTCAGATGCGGAAGAAATAGTACATGAGGTCTTTGTAAAGTTATGGGAAGCCCGTATGTTCATTGATGAGAACAAAAACTTTGACGGATTTCTTTTCATCATCACTCGTAATTTGATTTTCAACAAATCCCGGAAATCATTCAATCAAGTCTTCTATCAAGTTACAGTGGCTGAAACCGTAGAAGAATCATATAATATCGAAGATGAATTAGCGGCCTCGGACCTTCGGAATCAAATCAACGCACTCATAGAATTGATGCCACCTCGTCGTCAGAAAATTTTCCGTCTGAGCAGGGAAAAGCAACTTTCTTATAAAGAAATAGCAGAACTGCTCGATCTTTCGGAAAAGACGGTAGAGCACCATATTGCTGATGCTTTAAAGTTTCTAAAGAAGAATATGGAGCTTTATTTCATTTTTTGTCACATTCTGCCATAATCCTGTAAGTTTCATAAAATTCGCCAGTACATCAAAGTACAGAAGTTCGAGAAAATAAAAAGCAAACGGAAATTTAGACCATTATATACCTGCCCCCTACCCACTCCCTACCTGCGCCCTACCCGGTCCGTACCAAGTCCAATGCTATAGACAGGGAGCAAACACGGACAGGATAGGGTTCGGGTCCTGATTAAACAGAGAAATAGAACAATCTGAGGGTAAGTTTACTTTTTCCGGTTCTTGTTATCCAAAAAGTTACAGAAGATGGTGCACAAATATAGAATAAAAATCGTATTTTTGCGCCAACTTTCTAAAATATTCCGTCTATGGATACCATACAAATAAAAGACAAGCTATTTACAGTCTCCATCAAGGAGCAGGAAATACTAAAAGAAGTAACCCGCGTCGCAAACGAAATCAATCGTGATTTGGCAGGAAAGAATCCTCTGTTCCTCAGCGTTTTGAACGGCTCGTTTATGTTTACCGCCGATTTATTGAAGAGAATCACCATACCTTGCGAAATATCGTTTGTCAAGTTAGCGTCTTACCAAGGAGTATCCTCCACAGGGGTAATAAAAGAGGTTATCGGAATAAACGAAGACCTTACCGACCGTACGGTAGTCATTGTAGAAGATATTGTAGACACAGGATTTACCATGCAACGCCTGCTGGAAACTCTCGGCACGCGCAATCCGAAAGAAATCCATATCGCTTCCCTGCTGGTGAAACCGGAAAAGCTGAAAGTAGACTTGGACATTGAATACGTTGCCATGAACATACCTAATGATTTTATCGTGGGCTACGGATTGGATTATGACGGCTTCGGGCGCAACTATCCCGATATTTACACAGTAACAGAAGAATAAGTATCAAACAATAAATCATTAAATAAGAACTAAACAAATGTTGAACATTGTAATTTTCGGTGCTCCCGGTTCAGGAAAGGGAACACAAAGTGAGAGAATTGTAGAGAAGTATGGAATTAATCACATTTCAACGGGTGACGTGCTCCGTGCTGAAATGAAAAACGGCACTGAATTGGGAAAAACCGCAAAAGGTTATATCGACCAGGGACAATTAATTCCTGATGAATTAATGATTGACATCCTGGCGAGTGTATTCGACAGTTTCCAAGATAGCAAAGGGGTTATTTTTGACGGTTTCCCCAGAACAATAGCACAAGCCGAAGCATTAAAGAAGATGTTGGCAGAACGCGGACAGGAAGTAAAGGTGATGCTCGACCTCGAAGTACCCGAAGAAGAACTGATGACCCGCCTCATCAAACGCGGAAAAGAATCAGGCCGTGCCGATGATAACGAAGAAACCATCAAGAAACGTCTGGTAGTTTATCATTCTCAAACTTCTCCGTTGATTGACTGGTACAAGTCTGAAGGTCAATACCAACACATCAACGGTTTAGGTACAATGGAAGGTATCTTTGCCGATATCTGCGAATCAATTGATAAAGTAAAATAAGAAGTTAAGATAATATGGCTGAATCGAATTTTGTTGACTACGTAAAGATATATTGCCGTTCCGGTAAGGGCGGAAGAGGTTCCACGCACATGCGGCGTGCGAAGTACGTCCCTAACGGTGGCCCTGACGGAGGCGACGGAGGACGAGGAGGACATGTAATTCTCCGTGGTAACCGTAATTACTGGACTTTGTTGCATCTGCGCTATGACCGCCATATTCTGGCAGGACATGGTGAGTCTGGGTCCAAGAATCGAAGTTTCGGGAAGGACGGAGAAGATAAAATCATCGAAGTACCTTGCGGGACAGTGGTATACAACGCTGAAACCGGCGAGTACCTCTGCGATGTCACCGAACATGGTCAAGAGGTTATCTTGCTGAAAGGCGGACGTGGCGGTTTGGGCAATACTCATTTCAAAACAGCTACCCGGCAAGCTCCCCGTTTCGCACAACCGGGCGAACCGATGCAGGAAATGACGGTAATCATGGAATTAAAGCTATTGGCAGACGTGGGTTTGGTAGGTTTCCCCAATGCGGGTAAATCGACTTTACTCTCTGCCGTATCTTCTGCCAAACCAAAGATTGCCAACTATCCGTTCACTACGTTGGAGCCGAACTTAGGAATAGTGTCTTATCGTGACGGTAAATCGTTCGTTATGGCTGATATTCCAGGCATCATCGAAGGTGCCAGTGCCGGTAAGGGCCTGGGGTTGCGCTTTTTGCGTCACATTGAGCGTAACTCATTGTTACTGTTCATGATACCGGCAGACAGCGACGATATTCGTAAAGAATATGACATATTGCTGAACGAGTTGCGCACTTTCAATCCTGAAATGCTTGACAAGCAACGGGTACTCGCCATCACAAAATCCGACATGCTCGACCAAGAGTTGATGGACGAGATTGAACCGACATTGCCCGAAAATATTCCCCATATATTCATTTCCGCGATTTCCGGTATGGGTATTTCAGTGTTGAAAGATATTCTGTGGGAAGAATTGAACAAGGAAAGCAATAAGATAGAAGGTAAGGTAGAAAGTATAGCCCATCGTGCCAAAGACATGAGTCACCTGCAACAAGAACTGGAGGAAGAAGGTGAAGACGAGGATCTCGGTTACGAATATATCGATGATGACGAGGAAATAGAAGACCTCGAAGACTTTGAATATGAAGAAGAGGATTGGGAGGAAGAAGAAAAATGATTTCCCTCACAAAGGATAAAAGTATGTTGGGATATGAGGCACTTGCCCCGTATCCCAACATTTTTGGTTTTGTGACCACCCGCCACGGAGGATACAGCCGGGGAAATTATACCTCCTTCAATTGCACATCCTATACAGGAGATGATGCCGAATGTGTGCGCCGGAACCGGGAGTTGCTGTGTAAATCACTACCGGGAACCCTTGAAGAATTAATTATCCCGTTTCAAACGCACGGAACAAAAGCGCTTGTCATTGATACGACCTATCTGCATGCAGCAGAAGAGGAACGCCAGGCGATGTTACAAGGTATTGACGCTTTGATTACCCGTGAGCCCGGCTGTTGCATCTGTGTCTCTACGGCAGATTGCATTCCTATATTATTATTTGATAAAGAGCGCCAGGCAGTGGCAGCCGTCCATGCCGGATGGCGGGGAACGGTGAACTATATCCTCGGGCATACTCTTGACAGGATGCATGCACTCTACGGCACAGATGGCAAAGACATCATCGCCTGCATCGGTCCCGGAATCTCCCTTCCGGCTTTTGAAGTAGGCGATGAGGTATATGAAGCATTTCGCGAAACCGGCTTTCCCATGGAATATATTTCGGAATGGAAACCGGAAACACATAAACATCACATAGATTTGTGGGCAGCCAACCGACTACAGTTACTGGACTTCGGCGTGCCGGGCAAACAAATAGAGAGTGCAGGTATCTGTACTTATCAACAATATGAAGACTTTTTCTCGGCAAGACGGCTGGGCATACATTCCGGACGTATCCTGTCGGGAATCATGATAAAAGAATAAAAAGAAGGATATTGAGTATGTATAACATCACGGTATCAGAAGAAATAAAAAAAGCCTGCCCCATTTTCAAGGGAGCGGCCGTTTACGCAGAAGTTATCAATGCAACATTCAGTGAGGGACTTTGGGAAGAAATCAATGCATTCGCCCAAGAGTTGATTTCCACAACTGAACCGGAAGATATCAAACAGCAACCTGCCATTGCCGCTACCCGCGAGGTATACAAACGATGCGGCAAAGACCCAAGCCGCTACCGTCCTTCGGCAGAAGCGCTACGCCGCCGCTTGATGCGTGGTCTGGCACTTTATCAAATCGATACGCTGGTAGACCTTATCAATCTCGTTTCTCTCCGCACCGGATACTCCATCGGCGGTTTCGACGCAGATAAGATACGAGGTGCCAACCTCGAACTCGGTATCGGCCGGGCAGAAGAACCTTTCGAAGGTATCGGTCGCGGAGTACTGAATATAGAGGGATTACCCGTTTATCGTGATAATGCCGGGGGCATCGGGACTCCCACCAGCGACAATGAACGTACCAAAATGGACCTTGGAACAAAACATATACTTGCCATCGTAAATGGATACAGCGGGCAAGACGGATTGAAAGAAGCTGCTGAAATGATACAAGAACTATTAAAGAAATACGCATCTTCTGATGGCGGTGTTGTTCAATACTTTGAATAGCAAAAAATAATATAGAGAACAGCTTAAGTATCCAAACGTTTCATTACATTTGCAAAACGTTTCACCTAAAAAACGAATTGAACTTTAAAACATATCAATGATAGAAAAACTGATTGTTCTTGAGGATATCGACCCGGTTATCTTTTATGGCGTAAACAACGCCAATATGCAATTGATTAAAGCCTTGTATCCCAAACTCCGCATTGTTGCCCGAGGCAATGTCATCAAAGTGCTGGGAGACGAAGAGGAAATGTGTGCTTTCGAAGAAAATATCACGAAACTGGAAAAGTATTGTGCCGAATACAATTCGCTGAAAGAGGAAGTGATTATAGACATCATCAAAGGCAATGCGCCGCAGGCTGAAAAGTCGGGTAATGTCATTGTCTTCAGTGTAACCGGAAAGCCGATAATCCCGCGTAGTGAGAACCAGTTGAAGTTGGTGGAGGGATTTGCCAAGAACGATATGCTGTTTGCTATCGGTCCCGCAGGTTCCGGTAAGACTTATACCGCCATCGCACTTGCCGTCAGGGCATTGAAGAATAAAGAAATCAAGAAAATTATCCTTAGCCGTCCTGCGGTAGAAGCCGGAGAGAAACTAGGTTTTCTGCCCGGTGACATGAAAGACAAGATAGACCCGTACCTGCAACCGCTCTATGACGCCTTGCAGGATATGATACCTGCTGCGAAACTGAAAGAATACATGGAGTTGAACATTATTCAGATTGCCCCCCTCGCTTTTATGCGCGGACGCACGCTGAATGACGCTGTTGTTATTTTGGACGAAGCGCAAAACACTACCACCCAGCAAATCAAGATGTTCCTTACCCGTATGGGTACGAATACCAAGATGATTGTAACGGGAGACATGACGCAGATTGATTTACCGCAGTCGCAAACATCCGGTTTAGTACAAGCCCTGAAGATTTTGAAGGGAGTGAAAGGTATCAGTTTCATCGAGCTGAACAAAAAAGATATTGTGCGTCATAAGCTTGTCACTCAGATTGTAGAAGCATACGAGCGTTTTGATAAGGAAGCGAAAGCAGAACGGGAAAGGCGAAAAGCAGAAAATGAGAAATAATACTATGCTTAGGAAGACAAAACCATTATAGATATTATATGAACTTTATAAAATAAGAAAAATGAAAGCATTAACTAAAACAGATTTCAATTTTCCGGGACAAAAGAGCGTATATCACGGAAAAGTACGCGATGTGTACAACATCAATGGTGAAAAGTTAGTTATGGTTGCCACTGACCGTATCTCTGCTTTTGATGTAGTTTTGCCGAAAGGTATTCCTTTCAAAGGACAGATGCTGAACCAGATTGCAGCTAAGTTCCTGGATGCTACTACTGACATTTGCCCCAACTGGAAAATGGCTACTCCGGACCCTATGGTAACGGTAGGTGTGATGTGCGAAGGTTTCCCTGTAGAAATGATTGTACGCGGTTATCTCTGTGGTAGCGCATGGCGTGCTTACAAAAGCGGTGTTCGCGAAATCTGTGGCGTGAAGTTGCCCGAAGGCATGAAAGAAAATCAGAAATTCCCCGAACCCATCATCACTCCCACCACCAAGGCGGAAATAGGCGAACACGATGCTGATATCTCTAAGGAAGAAATTCTGGCTAAAGGGCTGGCTACTCCCGAAGAATATGCCATCCTCGAAAAGTACACAATGGCACTCTTCAACCGTGGTACTGAAATCGCAGCAGAACGTGGACTGATATTAGTGGATACGAAGTATGAATTCGGTAAACACGATGGTAAGATTTATCTGATGGACGAGATTCATACTCCTGACTCCAGCCGTTATTTCTATTCAGAAGGTTACGAAGAACGTTTTGCCAAAGGTGAACCCCAGAAGCAACTTTCCAAAGAATTCGTACGCGAATGGTTGATGGATAATGGTTTCCAAGGCAAGGAAGGGCAACAGGTTCCTGAAATGACCGATGAAATCGTTACTTCTATCAGCGACCGTTACATTGAGTTGTACGAACACATCACCGGCGAGAAATTCGTAAAAGAAGATACCAGCAATATCGCCGAAAGAATTGAGAAGAATGTAAATAATTACTTGAAGTAATTAAAAAACAAATGAACTACCCGCAAGAACATATCAAGCCTTACGGTAAAGAAGGAAAGAAGAGTGAGCAAGTCGAAGAAATGTTCGACAATATCGCCCCTGCCTACGATAAGCTGAACCATACCTTGTCTATGGGTATAGACCGGAGCTGGCGTAGGAAGGCGATTAATGCCCTCCGGCCTTTTCATCCGCAACGCATCATGGATGTGGCTACCGGAACCGGTGACTTTGCCATCCTTGCGTGCCGGGAACTTCAGCCTGATACTCTGATAGGCACCGATATCTCGGAAGGTATGATGAATGTGGGTCGTGAGAAAGTAAAACAGGCGCGCCTCTCGGACAAGATTTCTTTTGCCCGGGAGGATTGCACCTCTCTCTCGTTTGCCGATGGCAGCTTCGATGCGGTAACCGTAGCTTTCGGTATCCGCAACTTTGACGGACTGGATAAGGGACTCTCGGAGATGTGTCGTGTATTAGTACCCGGTGGTCATCTCGTTATCCTGGAACTTTCTACCCCGGATCGTTTTCCGATGAAGCAACTCTTCACCGTTTATTCCAAAGTCGTCATTCCCCTGCTCGGCAAATGTATTTCGAAAGACAACAGTGCATATACTTATCTGCCCCAAAGTATTCGTGCATTTCCGCAAGGAGAAGTCATGCAGGAAGTCATACACAGGGCAGGATTCAGTGAAGTCCATTTCAAACGGTTGACTTTCGGAATATGTACTTTATATATCGCTAAGAAATAGCCACTAATCTTTCCCTTTTAACACACACCCGAATATGCAGAAATATGGTTTAATCGGTTACCCGCTGAAACATTCGTTTTCCATCGGATATTTCAATGAGAAATTCAAAGCTGAAAACATTGATGCTGAATATGTAAATTTCGAAATTCCCAGCATCAATGATTTTATGGAAGTAATAGAGGAAAATCCCAACCTCTGCGGACTCAACGTGACCATCCCTTACAAGGAACAAGTCATTCCTTTCCTCGATGAACTGGATAAAGACACCGCTAAAATCGGTGCGGTCAACGTTATCAAAATTATTCGTCTCCCCAAAGGAAAAGTGAAACTCGTAGGATATAATTCGGATATCATCGGATTCACTCAATCTATCGAGCCTCTGTTGGAACCGCATCACAAAAAGGCATTGATACTCGGCACAGGTGGAGCATCAAAAGCCGTATACCGTGGTTTAATCAATCTTGGGATAGAGAGTACATTCGTTTCGCGCACCAAGAAAGATGACAAGTATCTGACATACGAGGAACTGACTCCGGAAGTTATGGCAGAGCATACAGTTATTGTGAACTGTACTCCTGTCGGCATGTTCCCAAAGGTAGATTTTTGCCCTAATATTCCTTACGAATTGCTTACTCCCAACCATTTGCTCTACGATTTGTTATACAATCCAAACGAAACACTCTTCATGAAGAAAGGCGCAGCACAGGGTGCAGTTACTAAAAACGGACTCGAGATGTTATTGTTGCAAGCTTTTGCCGCATGGGAGATTTGGAATAAATAATAATGTCTTTTTATGAGAAAAGTATTCAAATACGGTCTTGTCGGACTGTTGGTGGTGATTATCATCGCCATTGTCGGAGGTAGTTTCTATATGCTCAGTTTCTCGCTGACGCCGGAACATAACAAGGGGAAAGACATTCCCGGTTCCTACGAATATATGCTCCGGGAGTATCCTCATATCAAGCCGTGGTTGGACAGCTTGCAGACTGTCGGTGCCTTGCGGGATACTTTTATCATTAATCCGGAAGGACGACAATTGCACGCTATTTTTGCCGAAGCACCTGAACCTACCGACAAGACGGCAGTCATTGTGCACGGTTATACGGATGATGCCATCCGCATGTTGATGATAGGTTATCTTTATAATAAAGAGTTAAAATACAACATACTCCTCCCCGACCTGCAAGACCAGGGCTTGAGTGAAGGTCCGGCTATTCAGATGGGCTGGAAAGACCGGTTAGATGTATTGCGCTGGATGAAAATCGCCAATGATATCTTTAAAAAACGGTATGAGGTGAAAATAGACAGTATGTCCAGCTACATATACGAGTATACACAAATGGTGGTACACGGAATTTCCATGGGAGCCGCAACTACCATGATGGTATCCGGCGAGCCGCAACATGATTTTGTGAAATGTTTTGTAGAAGATTGCGGTTACACCAGCGTATGGGATGAATTCTCTTACCAATTGAAAGATATGTTCGGATTGCCCGCTTTCCCTTTGATGTATAGCACCAGTTTGTTGTGCAACGCTAAATATGGGTGGAATTTCTGGGAGGCATCTTCACTGAAACAGGTAGAGAAAAGTGAACTTCCCATGCTTTTTATTCATGGCGATGCAGATACGTATGTACCTACCTGGATGGTTTATCCGCTATATGAAGCCAAGCCGGCACCTAAAGAATTGTGGATTGTTCCGGGTGCCACTCATGCTATGTCATATAAAGACCATCCACAGGAATACACGGAACGAGTGAAGAATTTCGTAGGAAAATACATCCATTGATGTGATTTTCCTTATCTTCGTTGCGACTAATCAGACAGTATGAAACGAACTATTTCTATAGCATTCTTCTTGTGCCTGCTCATTTCTTTGCAGGCGCAGCAGATTTACACCACCCAAAGCATACCCAAGGTACACCTTCAAGACAAGACACGTTACGTTTGCAACCCTGCCGGTATCCTCTCACCAGCAGCTTGTGACAGTATAGACCGCATGCTGTATGCATTGGAACAGCAAACAGGCATTGAGACTGTGGTTGCCGTAGTCCCTTCCATCGGCAATGAAGATTGTTTTGACTTTTCACATCGGTTGCTCAATGAGTGGGGGGTAGGAAAAAAAGAAAAGAATAACGGTTTAGTTATTTTGCTCGTAACCGATCAGCGTTGTATCCAGTTCTATACCGGATATGGCCTGGAAGGCGACTTGCCTGATGCAATCTGCAAACGTATCCAGACACAATATATGATTCCTTATTTGAAGGATGGAAATTGGGATGCCGGTATGGTGGCGGGTGTACGCGCAGTTTGTACCAGGCTCGATGGAAGTATGGAAAATGATACGACCGGAGATGAGGAAAGCAGTCCTATTGCTTTAACCCTGATATTGATAGGCATTATCATCATATCCATAACAGCTGCTTATTTAAAAGTCCGTGCAGCCAATAAATGCCCTAACTGCGGGCAACATAAATTGCAACGCAGTGGTAGTACCCTTGTTTCACGCCGTAATGGAGTTAAAACGGAAGACGTGACTTACACCTGCCGTAATTGCGGACATCGCATAGTACGTCGCCAGCAATCGTATGATGAAAACTATCGTGGCGGAGGTGGCGGAGGCCCTGTCATCTTCGGTGGAGGCTTCGGTGGTGGAGGCGGAGGATTTAGCGGTGGCAGCTTCGGCGGAGGTATGGGAGGCGGTGGAGGTGCCGGTTCGCGCTTCTAAATGATAATTTACCGGCGTAGCGCCGGAGCAGGGTTTCCTTTCGGATGGGATATTTTCAGACGCGAATAACGCAGATGACACAGATTTTAAGGCTGCGCTGTGACTCTGATTTTTTCGACGCTAATTTAGCTGATTAAGTTGATTTTTTACTTTGTTGCTACTCAAGAAAAAAATCTGCGTCATCTGTGTCATCTGCGTCTGAAAAATTAAAATCCGCTTAATCCGCTCAATCCGCGTCGAAAAAATTAAAACCTCTGTGACCTCTGTGTCCTTTTTAATTTTTAATTTCGCGCTTTGCGCGACTAATTTCCCATTTACTAAAATAACAAAATTATATAATCACTTAACAAAAAAAGAAAATGAAGAAATCAAGCATTATCATCCTTGTAATTATAGCCCTTCTCGCAATATGGGGCGTAACCGGCTATAACAGTCTTGTCACCATGGACGAAAACGTCAGTGGACAATGGTCTAACGTTGAAACCCAATACCAGCGCCGTGCCGACCTGATACCTAATCTTGTAAATACGGTCAAGGGATATGCCTC
Organism: uncultured Bacteroides sp.; assembly: GCF_959029255.1. Lineage (GTDB taxonomy): Bacteria > Bacteroidota > Bacteroidia > Bacteroidales > Bacteroidaceae > Bacteroides. The sequence continues at coordinate 107,037 of NZ_CAUFUE010000006.1, forward strand.
ACATGAGAAAGAAACTCTTGAAGGTGTTGTGGAAGCACGCAGCAAAGCTACCCAAATCACAGTTGACGCCGATAATCTGACTCCTGAAAAGCTGGCTGAATACCAGAAGGCTCAAGGCGCGATAACCTCCGCTCTCGGTAAGTTGCTTGCCATCAGTGAAAATTATCCTGATTTGAAAGCCAATCAGAACTTCCTGGAACTACAGGCACAGTTGGAAGGAACGGAAAACCGCATCAACGTAGCCCGCACCAACTTCAACAATGCGGCGAAGAACTTCAATACAGCCATTCGCCGCTTCCCGAAAAACATCCTTGCCGGCCTTTTCGGTTTTGAAAAGCGCGTTTACTTTGAAGCTGCCGAAGGTACCGAACAAGCTCCCGCAGTACAGTTTTAACGTTATAAATATCCCTCTTACAAGCGAGACACAAAGGCGAGAAACTTTGTGTCTCGCTTTGTGTTGTAGAAGATTAGATGTATCTTTGCACAATCAATTGATAATAAACATACATATCTCATGAGTAATCAACGATACATGATGCGAGGCGTCAGCGCATCAAAAGAAGATGTGCACAACGCCATCAAGAACATCGACAAAGGTATTTTTCCGCAGGCTTTCTGCAAAATCATCCCTGACATTTTGGGCGGAGATCCTGAGTATTGTAACATTATGCATGCCGACGGTGCAGGTACAAAATCCAGCCTGGCATACATGTACTGGAAAGAGACAGGTGATATTTCCGTATGGAAAGGTATTGCCCAGGATGCGCTGATTATGAATATAGACGACCTGCTTTGTGTAGGCGCAGTGGATAATATCCTGGTTTCCTCTACCATAGGCCGCAACAAACTGCTTGTTCCGGGTGAAGTTATCTCCGCCATCATCAACGGTACGGATGAATTGCTTGCCGAACTTCGTGAAATGGGTGTAGGCGTTTATGCTACCGGTGGTGAAACTGCCGATGTAGGTGACTTGGTACGTACCATTATCGTAGACTCTACGGTAACTTGCCGCATGAAGCGTGCCGATGTTATCAATAATGCCAATATCCGTCCGGGAGACGTGATTGTAGGTTTGGCTTCCTACGGCCAGGCAACCTACGAGAAAGAATACAACGGTGGTATGGGTAGCAACGGTTTGACAAGTGCCCGTCACGATGTATTCGCCAAATACCTGGCCGAGAAATATCCTGAGAGCTATGACAAGGCAGTACCCGATGATCTGGTTTACAGCGGCAAATTGAAATTGACGGACAACGTGGAAGACAGTCCGCTAGATGCCGGTAAACTGGTACTCTCCCCTACCCGTACGTATGCACCGGTAGTAAAGAAATTGCTTGACGCTCTTCGTCCAGATATTCACGGTATGGTACATTGCTCCGGTGGTGCACAAACCAAAGTATTGCACTTCATAGGCGATAATTGCCGCGTAGTGAAGGATAATCTTTTCCCTGTTCCGCCTTTATTCAAGACCATCAAGGAACAGAGCGACACGGATTGGAGCGAAATGTACAAGGTATTCAATATGGGACATCGTCTTGAAGTTTACCTCTCACCCGAACATGCGGAAGAAGTAATCGCTATCAGCAAGAGCTTCAACATTGATGCTCAAATTGTGGGACGCATTGAAGAGAGTGATAAAAAAGAATTGATTATCAAGAGTGAATTCGGAGAATTCAGATATTAAAAGCGCGATAAAGTGGCAGATAACAGTACCTTACTTGAAAAATTAGATGGGCTCGTAGCTCGATTTGAAGAAGTATCGACCTTGATTACCGACCCGGCAGTGATTGCCGACCAAAAGCGCTACGTGAAACTCACTAAAGAATATAAGGAACTTGGTGACCTGATGAACGCCCGCAAAGAGTACATGCAAGTATTGGGCGGCATTGAAGAAGCCAAGGAAATCATTGCTAACGAAACAGACCCGGAGATGCGTGAAATGGCACGTGAAGAACTTGACGCTTGCCAAGTACGCCAACCTGAACTGGAGGAACAGATAAAGCTGCTGCTTGTTCCTGCCGACCCGCAAGACAGCCGTAATGCTATTCTTGAAATCCGTGGAGGTACGGGAGGTGATGAAGCCGCCATATTTGCAGGTGACCTGTTCCGCATGTATACCAAATACTGCGAAACAAAAGGATGGAAAATGGAAGTTTCCAGTGCCAATGAAGGTGCAGCCGGTGGTTTCAAGGAAATAATCTGTTCGGTAACCGGTGATAACGTATATGGTACGCTGAAATATGAGTCGGGGGTACATCGTGTGCAACGTGTACCTGCCACCGAAACTCAGGGACGCGTACATACCTCCGCCGCCTCTGTAGCGGTATTGCCCGAAGCGGAAGAATTTGATGTCATCATCAATGAAGGTGAAATCAAGTGGGACACTTTCCGAAGCGGTGGTGCCGGTGGTCAGAACGTAAACAAGGTAGAATCCGGTGTACGCTTGCGCTATAACTGGAAGAACCCCAACACCGGCGTTGTAGAGGAAATTCTCATTGAATGTACCGAAACGCGCGACCAACCCAAGAACAAGGAACGCGCCCTCTCCCGCCTGCGTACGTTCATCTACGACAAGGAGCATCAGAAGTACATCGACGACATTGCTTCCAAACGTAAGACAATGGTTTCTACCGGTGACCGTTCGGCAAAAATCCGTACCTACAATTATCCGCAGGGACGCATCACCGACCACCGCATCAATTACACCATCTATAACCTCGCCGCCTTTATGGACGGGGATATTCAAGATTGCATCGACCACCTGATAGTGGCGGAAAATGCGGAAAGATTGAAAGAGAGCGAACTATAACACAAAGCCTTAAAATACTTACCTATGAAAGGACATTTATTACAAAGAGTATTCCACACTTTAACGGAAGCGTTTCAGAATTGCATGAAACGCTTTCCGATAACCGTTTGCTTTGTGTTTGCATTGTCTGCCTTTCTCATCTATCTGGTTGCCACCGATATGGATGGAGACAGAAAAAGGCTGTTCATTTGGGGATATTATCTTTCCATCGGCACACTGCTTTCACTCACTTTGCATCTATGGAATGAGGAGCTGAAAGGCATCATCAAGAAAGTAGCCATACAAATAGTAGCCAATGCGCTACTCATTGCAGATGCCCTGTTTCTTTACAACTATTCTTCCGAGCAAACCTATGCGGAACTGAGTATAGCACATGTTGCCGCTATACTCGCGCTATGGCTTTCCATATTCTTTCTCTCTTTCTTCAAGGAGAAAAACGACATACCAAGCTGGAACTTCGCCCTGAATACGATAACCTCGTTCATCACAGCCAATATCGTAGGTTACATCATGAGCGGTGGAATAAGCCTGTTGGTGCTTTCCCTGCATATACTATTTGATGTGGATGTAAGTGGGAAATGCTATGCTTATATCTTTATCGTATGCAGCGTATTGCTTCCTACATTACTCTTCCTCGGCATGCTGCCCCAAGGCGAAAGCAAGCACAACCGGCAACCGCAATCGTTGGATTTCCTGAACGGTATCATACGTTTCCTGTTCATGCCGCTTATGGGAGGATACTTACTGGTTCTCTATATCTACACCGCACGCATCCTTTCCAATTGGGAATTGCCCATCGGTTGGGTATCATGGTTGGTAGTGGCCCTCATGGCCGGATGTATCGCCATCGAATTCGGCCTATATCCCACCCGTATGGGAACCGGAAAACAGACGGACGAACGCATCGCACGCTGGCTGCCTGCACTTGTATTGCCACTGCTGATGTTGATGACTGTGGGTATCATACGCCGCTTCAATGATTATGGCGTTACTATCAACCGTTTATACCTGATTACTCTCAACATCTGGTTCTACATTGTTTGCATCGGGCTTATTTTGACGAAAGCGCGCCGCATCAACTGGATACCCATATCGTTTGCCATCATCTTCCTGTTGACATCAGCGCTCCCTGTTAATTATGCAAGCATAACGAAGAATACCATCCGCACAGAGTTGGAAGAAGAGTTGAAACAGACTTGTGACGCCAAACTTCCTCTCTCACGTGAAGATTACAATAACTGGCTGGCATCACTCCCCGAGAAGACCGCAATGGAGGTGAATGACAAGTTCCTATACATTGATGACTTGTTCGGGCGAAAAACAATCGCTAATCTGGTGGCAAAAGACGTATCATTCTACACCGCCAAGTATCATTATGAAAGCGCAACCGATAGAGAGAATAATGCAGATTCCTATGTATCATACAACGGACAGGTACTTTCACTGACAAATATCGAAATCCCCAATGGGTATAACCGCTTCATAGCTATACCGGCAAATGCAAACAAGTCGGACAAGAATATTGAGATTCCACATAAATATGTGAATACAGGAGTGTTACCCGTCTCTCTCGGTTTGCAAACAGGAAATGAGAACGACACGGTTTATATCGACCTCAAAACGCTTAAAGAACTCAATGAATGCAGGTATGGCGAAATGAAACCAACCCAATTCAAATGTAATACCAATAAAAGCCTGTTTATACTCACCGGCTTCTCCATAGCTTACGATAAGCAGGAAGATGAAAACATCAGACTGAGTATCAACGGCTACTTATTCAAGAAATAAATATTTTAAAAAATATCCGATATGAATAAACAAGAACTTTTTGAAAATATCAAGCGCAAGAAATCATTTCTTTGCGTAGGTTTGGACACCGACATCAAGAAAATTCCCGAACATTTATTGAAAGAAGAAGACCCTATCTTTGCTTTCAACAAGGCGATAATTGATGCAACCGCAGACCTCTGCATTGCCTACAAGCCTAACCTCGCTTTCTATGAAAGTATGGGTGTAAAGGGTTGGATTGCTTTTGAAAAAACGGTGAATTACATCAAGCAAAACTACCCCGACCAATTCATCATTGCCGATGCCAAGCGTGGGGACATAGGAAACACATCCGCCATGTATGCCCGCACGTTCTTTGGAGAACTGGACATCGACTCAGTAACCGTAGCGCCTTATATGGGTGAAGACAGCGTCACCCCGTTCCTCACTTACGAAGGCAAATGGGTTATTCTGCTGGCACTCACCAGCAATAAAGGTTCCCACGATTTTCAGTTGACGGAAGATAAAAACGGCGAACGTCTTTTCGAAAAAGTCCTACGCAAATCACAAGAATGGGCAAGCGATGAACAGATGATGTATGTGGTAGGTGCCACCCAAGGCCGTGCTTTCGAGGATATCCGTAAGATTGTTCCCGAACACTTCCTGCTGGTTCCGGGCATCGGCGCACAAGGTGGTTCGCTGGAAGAAGTTTGCAAATATGGCATGAATAAGACTTGCGGTTTGATTGTGAACTCCAGCCGTGGCATCATCTACGTGGATAAGACAGAAAACTTTGCCGCCGCCAGCCGTAAGGCCGCTCAAGAAGTCCAGGCTCAGATGGCGGAACAGTTAAAGGCGATACTCTGAACAGGACAAACAACATTATAACAATAATCAGGCAGAGTTCGGCAGACAACTATTCATGCTACCGTCTCTGCCTTTTCCATATAAATATCTCAAGACTATGATACAATTACAAGACGTCCCCGAAGGTTACACCTACTGCTTTGTCGGCAAAAACAAAGGACGAGTACAGTTATTCTACACTGACAGTAAAGAAGTTGCGAGAGAGAGAAATGATAATTTAATGAAGAATGAAGAATGAAGAATGAAGAATTTGGCTGCGCAATGCAAGCACGCCGCAAGGTAATTCTTCATTCTTCATTCTTAGTTCTTCATTTCCCCAAATTCCCATTTATAAACCTTTCCATTTTTTGCCATCTCCCAAAAACCAATTACCTTTGCGGACAAATACTTAGATATGTCCTACGAACGTAAAATTATCAACGACCCGGTCTTCGGATTCATTAATATACCTAAGGGATTATTGTATGACATCGTGCAGCATCCCCTTTTACAACGTTTAAACCGCATCAAGCAAGTGGGCCTTTCATCCGTTGTATATCCAGGTGCACAGCACACGCGGTTTCAACACTCCTTGGGAGCTTTCTATCTGATGAGTGAAGCTATTCAGAACCTCGCCACTAAAGGTAATTTTATCTTCGACAGCGAGGCGGAAGCCGTTCAGGCGGCCATCCTGATGCACGACATCGGGCATGGTCCATTTTCTCATGTGCTGGAAGATACCATTGTTCGCGGCGTATCCCATGAAGATATTTCCCTGATGTTGATGGAACGTATCAACAAGGAAATGAACGGCCAGCTAACGCTTGCCATTCAGATTTTCAAAGACGAATATCCCAAACGCTTCCTCCACCAACTGGTGAGCGGGCAGTTGGATATGGACCGGCTCGACTATCTGCGCCGCGACAGTTTTTATACCGGTGTCACAGAAGGCAATATCGGTTCGGCACGTATCATCAAGATGCTCGATGTAAAAGACGACCACCTCGTGGTGGAGTCCAAAGGCATCTATTCCATTGAAAACTTTCTCACGGCCCGCCGCTTGATGTATTGGCAGGTATATCTTCATAAAACCTCGGTTGCCTACGAAAAGATGCTTATCAGTACCCTGCTGCGCGCCAAGGAACTGGCAAGCCGAGGCATAGAGCTGTTTGCATCTCCCGCCTTGCGCTTTTTCCTTTATAATGATATCAACCGGGATACATTCTATGACAACCCCGATTGTTTGGAAAATTTCATCCAACTGGACGATAACGATATTTGGACAGCACTGAAGGTATGGAGTTCACACGCCGATAAAGTTTTATCCACCCTGAGCCTGGGTGTAATTAACCGTAACATCTTCAAAGTAGAAATTTCGACCGAACCTATCAGTGAGGAACGAAAAAAAGAGCTAACTTTGCAAATCAGTGAACAACTGGACATCCCTCTCTCCGAAGCGAGATATTTCATCTCTACCCCCAGCATCGAGAAGAATATGTATGACCCGGCAGATGACAGTATTGACATTCTCTATAATGACGGTTCCATCAAGAATATTGCTGAAGCGTCGGATATGCTCAATATCTCTTTACTGTCGAAAAAGGTAAAAAAATACTACTTATGCTACCAACGTTTGCATAAGCAAGTATAAAATATTCATCGTAGGACAAGGAAATATAAAAAAAAAGTCCGTTATTTGTGTTTTGAAACCATCTAACAATAATAAGACATGGAGTTCTCTGCTAAACAAATTGCAACATTTATCCAAGGAGAAATCGTTGGGGATGAGAATGCAACCGTGCACACCTTCGCTAAAATCGAAGAAGGAATACCTGGAGCAATCTCTTTCCTCTCCAATCCCAAATATACACCGTACATTTACGAAACGCAGTCTAGTATCGTACTGGTAAACAAGGACTTTGTTCCCGAACAAGAAGTGAAAGCAACGCTTATCAAGGTAGACAATGCATACGAGAGCCTTGCCAAATTACTTAATCTTTATGAACAAAGTAAGCCCAAGCGTGTGGGTATTGACTCCCGTGCTTTCGTTGCTGAAACGGCCAAGATAGGAAAGGATGTTTACATTGCCCCCTTTGCTTGCGTCGGTGAGTATGCAGAAGTCGGAGATAATACGGTGATACATCCGCACGTCACTATCGGAAGTGGCGCCAAAGTGGGCAACGATTGCATTATTTATGCCAATGCTACCATCTATCACGACTGCCGCGTAGGCAACCACTGCATCTTGCATGCCGGTTGCGTTATCGGGGCAGACGGTTTCGGCTTTGCTCCTACTCCCGAAGGTTATGAAAAGATTCCCCAAATCGGTATCACAATATTAGAAGATAACGTAGAAATCGGCGCGAATACTTGCGTAGACCGTGCTACAATGGGAGCAACCATCGTACACAGCGGCGTGAAGCTTGATAACTTGGTACAAGTGGCACACAACGACGAAATAGGTTCGCATACCGTAATGGCAGCCCAAGTGGGTATCGCAGGTTCTACCAAAGTGGGAGAATGGTGTATGCTTGGCGGACAAGTAGGTGTGGCAGGCCATATCCATATCGGAGACAAAGTGAACCTTGGTGCTCAGTCGGGCGTTCCCAGCAGCATTAAGGAAGGCAGCCAGCTCATCGGTACGCCACCCATGGAAATGAAACCTTACTTCAAGTCACAATCCGTATTCCGCAAATTACCGGATATGTATTTTGAACTGAATGCGCTCCGCAAAGAATTAAATGAATTGAAACAACAATTAAATAAGTAACCAATGTTGAAACAAAAGACTCTGAAAGATAGCTTTTCACTCAGTGGAAAAGGGCTTCATACGGGACTTGACCTGACCGTTACTTTTAATCCCGCTCCGGATAATCACGGATATAAAATTCAACGTATCGACGTAGAAGGGCAACCAATTATCGATGCGGTAGCCGATAATGTGACCGAAACAACTCGCGGTACCGTACTCTCCAAGAACGGAGTGAAGGTTAGTACTGTAGAGCATGGCATGGCGGCTCTTTACGCATTGGGTATAGACAACTGCCTGATTCAGGTGAACGGACCTGAATTTCCGATTCTGGACGGAAGTGCCCAATATTATGTCAGTGAAATAGAACGCGTAGGTACAGTAGAACAAAACGCGGTTAAAGATTTCTATATCATCAAATCCAAAATTGAATTCCGCGACGATGCAACCGGTTCTTCCATCATCGTGTTGCCGGATGAGAATTTCAGCTTGAATGTATTGGTATCGTACGACTCTACTATCATCCCCAATCAGTTTGCCACGCTGGAAGATATGGCAAAATTCAAGGATGAGGTAGCAGCCAGCCGTACTTTCGTATTCGTACGCGAGATAGAACCGTTGCTACAGGCGGGTCTCATCAAAGGCGGTGACCTGGACAACGCCATTGTAATCTACGAACGCGAAATGGAACAGGATGCATACGATAAACTTGCTGATGTAATGGGTGTTCCCCACATGAATGCCAAGCAGTTGGGCTACATCAACCATAAACCGTTGGTATGGCCTAATGAATGTGCACGCCATAAATTGTTGGATGTCATCGGTGATTTGGCTCTGATAGGTAAACCCATCAAAGGACGTATTATCGCAACCCGTCCGGGACATACCATCAACAATAAGTTTGCCCGTCAAATGCGTAAAGAAATCCGCTTGCACGAAATACAGGCTCCTACTTACGACTGCAACCGCGAACCGGTTATGGATGTAAACCGTATCCGCGAACTGTTGCCACACCGCTATCCGTTCCAGTTGGTAGATAAGGTGATTGAAATCGGCGCCAACTATATAGTAGGTATTAAGAATGTAACCGGGAACGAGCCATTCTTCCAAGGACATTTCCCGCAAGAACCGGTAATGCCGGGTGTATTGCAAGTAGAGGCCATGGCGCAGACCGGTGGCTTGCTTGTACTAAACTCTGTTGACGAACCGGAGCGTTATTCTACCTATTTTATGAAGATTGACGGTGTGAAATTCCGCCAGAAAGTAGTGCCGGGAGATACTTTGATTTTCCGTGTTGAGTTGCTCGCTCCTATCCGTCGGGGTATTTCTACCATGAAAGGCTATGTATTTGTAGGCGAAAAGGTAGTTTGCGAAGCAGAATTTATGGCACAAATAGTAAAAAACAAGTAAAGAAATTTACGATTAGACGATTTACGATGTACGATTTATATTACTTGTAAGAATTATCACCTTTAAGTAATTATCGTATTTAGTAAGTCGCAACAAATAATCTTAATCGTAAATCGTAAATAGCTAAATCGTAAATAATATGATAAGTCCCTTAGCGTATATTCATCCCGAAGCCAAAATCGGGGAAAACGTAGAGATTGCTCCTTTTGTTTTCATTGACAAGAATGTGGTAATCGGTGATAACAATAAGATTATGGCAAATGCCAACATTCTGTACGGTGCACGTATCGGTAATGGAAATACCATTTTCCCGGGAGCGGTGATAGGCGCCATTCCGCAAGACCTGAAGTTCAGAGGAGAAGAAAGTACCGCTGAAATAGGCGATAACAATATTATCCGTGAGAATGTGACAATCAACCGTGGAACAGCGGCCAAAGGAAAAACGATTGTAGGTAGCAACAACTTGCTGATGGAGAGCGTCCACGTAGCTCATGATGCTTTAATCGGGAATGGCTGCATCATCGGTAACTCCACCAAGATGGCAGGCGAAATTATAATTGATGATAATTCCATTATCAGCGGCAATGTGTTAATGCATCAATTCTGCCGGGTAGGCGGATATGGCATGATACAAGGTGGTTGCCGTTTCAGCAAGGATATTCCTCCATACATCATAGCAGGACGGGAACCGATTTGTTATGCAGGTATCAACATCGTAGGATTGCGTCGCCGTGGTTTCTCCAATGAAACCATTGAAACCATCCACAATGCTTACCGCATTATCTACCAAAGTGGCCTGAACAATACGGACGCCCTGAAGAAGATTGAGGACGAAATGGAAATGACCCCTGAAATAAGCTATATTGTAAATTTCATACGTGAATCAGCTCGCGGTATTATTCCAGCAGGAAAATGAAAAGATTTATGATTTAAGATTTATGATTTATTCCCAACTGAAAGAATCATAAGTCTTAAATCGACATAATCATAAATTATAATTCATAAATCATAAATTATCATGATATACAGATTTACTCTCATCTCCGACGAAGCAGATGATTTCGTAAGAGAAATACAAATTGACCCGGAAGCTACATTTTACGATTTTCATGAGGCCATCGTGAAGTCAGTAGGTTATGCAAACGACCAGATGACTTCTTTCTTCATCTGCGATGATGACTGGGAAAAAGAAAAGGAAATCACTCTTGAGGAAATGGATGACAATCCTGAAATGGATAGTTGGGTAATGAAAGATACTCAAATCAGCGAACTGGTAGAGGATGAAAAGCAGAAGTTGCTCTATGTCTTCGATTATATGACGGAACGTTGTTTCTTCATCGAGCTTTCCGAAATTATCACCGGCAAAGAAATGACCGGCGCCAAATGTACGAAGAAAGAGGGTGAAGCTCCTAAACAGACCATTGATTTCGAGGAGATGGCAGCCAACAACGGTTCACTGGATTTGGATGAGAACTTCTATGGCGACCAGGATTTCGATATGGAAGATTTTGATAAAGAAGGCTTCGGTGGATTGGATGATGGTGCCGGAGAAATCCCTTATGAGGAAGATAAATTCTAATTCAGTAGAGAGTTAAGAGTTCTAAGAAAGAAATTCATTAAAGATATACATCTATTTTAGGCACGGATTACACGGATTTCACGGATATTAAAACAAAGCCGTGTGTTTCCGTATAATCTGTGCCTAAATCATTTCTACACATGAAAACGTTAATCGTACTTATCGGCCCTACCGGAGTAGGCAAAACAGAACTGAGCCTCCGATTGGCAGAGCAATTTCAGACTTGCATAATCTCTGCCGATTCCAGACAACTCTATGCAGACCTGAAGATAGGTACAGCCGCTCCTACTCCCGAACAACTACAACGGGTGCAACACTATTTCGTAGGTACCCTTAAGCTGACAGATTATTACAGCGCCGCCCAATATGAAGCTGAAGTGCTGCAACTCTTGGAAACTTTATTCACGGAACATGACACCGTATTGCTGACCGGTGGTTCAATGATGTATGTAGATGCCATCTGTAAAGGTATTGACGACATACCGACCGTAGATGCCGAGACCCGCCAACTGATGTTAGACAAATATGAAACGGAAGGATTGGAAAGATTATGTGCCGAGTTGAAACTACTAGACCCTGAATATTATAAGATTGTAGATTTGAAAAATCCTAAACGGGTCGTTCATGCACTGGAAATCTGTTATATGACGGGGAAAACCTATACATCTTTCCGCACCCAACAAAAGAAAGAACGTCCTTTCCGTATCATCAAAATCGGACTGACACGTGACCGGGAAGAACTCTACGACCGCATCAATCGCCGGGTAGAACAAATGATAGCAGACGGTTTGGTAGAAGAGGCACGCCGCGTCTATCCGCACCGGGCACTGAATTCACTGAATACCGTAGGTTATAAGGAAATATTCAAGTACCTCGACGGTGAGTGGACATTGCCTTTTGCCATTGAAAAGATACAGCAGAATTCCCGCATCTATTCCCGTAAACAGATGACATGGTTCAAACGGGATCATGAAATTCGCTGGTTTCATCCGGAACAAGAAACGGAGATACTTGCGTATCTCCGTTCCCTGCTATAAAAGCTTCAGTAATAGTTCCCTTTTTAAGGTAAAGCCGTAATCGTTTCTTTCAGCCGGATATCCTGGCTGGAAGCGCCAATCAGTATCTCAAATTCACCCGGTTCTACCGTCCAGTTCATGTTACGGTCCAGCAATTGCAAATCTTCAGGTTTCAAAGTAAACGTTACCTGTTTCGTTTCACCCGGTTGCAGGGATATACGTTCAAAGCCTCTTAACTCCGAATCGTAAGCGATTACGCTACTCACTTTATCGCGTATATACAACTGTACAATTTCATCACCGGCACGTTTTCCGGTATTCGTTACATCCACCTTAATGGTATAATCTCCTTGTGTGCGTTGTTGCAACGGAGAAACCTTCAGATTAGAATAAGCAAAGGTGGTATAACTCAAGCCAAAGCCAAATGGGTAAAGTTCACCGATAACACGGGTCGAACCGGAACCATTAGGTCCCGACTTGGGTTGTTTACCATGTGAACCCGGCTTAAAAGGGAAATTCAGCTCAATCTGCCCCACGCTCTTCGGGAAAGTAACCGTCAATTTACCACCCGGATTGTGTTCACCAAACAGTGTCTCGGCAATCACCGTTCCACCCTGACAACCGGGGAACCATGTCTCCAGGATTGCGGGAATATAAGCATCCGCCCAGTTAATGGTGAGCGGCTGTCCATTGACCAATACCAGAATTACCGGTTTTCCGGTGGCATGCAAAGCCTCCAGCAATTGTTGCTGACGTCCCGGTAAATCAAGTGAAGTGCGAGAACGGCTTTCGCCCGTACGATATTCATCCTCACCGAGTACGGCGATAATCACATCACTCTCCTTCGCTTTTGCCACAGCTTCGGCAATACCCTGCTTCTCCTGTTCATTCATGGGAACAGGTAATATCTCCGTTGAAGGCCATCCGGCATCCACAATATCACATCCTTTGGCATAACTTACTTCAGCAGTACCTTTAAGATAATTACGCAAACCTGCCAATACAGTCACCGTCTCCAATCCATTAGGTCCGTAACGGCTGGTCATAAAGTTGTCTTCATCCGCCAAAGGACCGGTTACCAGCACTTTCTTCACCTGCTGTTTATCCAGCGGAAGAAGGTTATTCTCATTCTTCAAAAGAACCAAAGCCTGCTGTTGCATCTTCTTCACAAAATCCATATTGCGATCTACCCCTCCCACTTTGTCGGAAGCTTTCGTATCCACCACGTATGGGTGGTCAAACAATCCCAAACGGAATTTCACACTCAGTACCTCAGCCACCCGCTTGTCAATGGTAGCCATCGAAATCTTCTTCTCTTCCAGCAGTCGGCGTACCGGCATAATAAAATCAGCAGGCTTGGTAAAATGCGTACGCACGTTCAATCCGGCTTCCAATACTTGGCGCACGGCCTCATCATACGTATCCGCCACATGATGTTTAGTCTTCACAAACTCCACAGCTTCACTGTCGCTAACCACATACCCATCAAAGCCATACTCTTCACGAAGCAATTCAGTCAGGAAATAATAACTGGCAGATACAGGTACACCATCCCAATCATTATAACTACTCATCACCCCCATAGGATGCGCATCCTGAATAACCTTCTTGAAAGGATACAGAAATAACTGATGCAATTCCCGTGGAGCCACATGAGGATCGGTACGGCAATTACCATCACGCCCTCCCTTAGGCACACTGTAAACTGCATAATGTTTTAAAGTAGAAGCCACACCATGAGACTGGATTCCATTTACCATCTGTATCCCCAACGAAGCTATCAGATAAGGATCTTCCCCATAACACTCCAAAGTACGTCCCCAACGCGGGTCACGCACCACATCAAGGATAGGAGCATACACATTGGTATATCCCAACGCCTTCGCTTCTTCTCCGGCAATACTTCCCGCCTGAAAAACGAGTTCCTTGTTCCAGGTACTACCAATAGCGATAGGAGCAGGTAACGGGGTTGCCTTCGTGTGGTTCAAGCCATGAATACCTTCGTTACTGAAATCCACAGGAATTCCCAAACGGGTTTCTTCCACAAACCAGCGCTGCACGGTATTAATAGCTTCAGCATGATTACTGAAAGGATACAATAAATGGGGCACCCGTGAAGCCTTCCTGCCCACCCCATTCAGCATTTCATCAATATTGGCTATACCGTCTTTCCAAATCTCATTTTTCCAGTTGGCAGTCGGCAAAGAGTCTTTCAACACACGCCCATAACCGTAGAGGGTAGCCAACTGGCAAGTCTTCTCTTCCACCGTCATTTGCGAGAGTAAGTCGGCAACACGTTTCTCCACTGGTTGAGTCGGGTCTTCATAGATATCCTTCACACCATTCTTGTTGAAGTCTATCCATCCTTTTTGATACATTTTCTTGTTTTGCGCATGCAGGTTTCCAGCCAATCCCAGGCAAAGGAGGGAAACCCCAATCATAAATTTGTGTTTCATGTAGAAATAATTAATATGAATAAATTAAAGTTCAAATAGTTCCGCGTATTTCATGCTGATAGAATCATTCATTACGAAAAAAACAAGCATAACACTTATTACCCCTATAAAAACCGAAACGATATTTCTCATAACATATAAACAATGTATAGATAAAATAATAGGGTCTCACCCTTTTTCGAATGAGACCCTACAAATATATGAAAAAGAACTTTAATTATTCACTTTTCATCGTTATTGTCACTTTTGGGGCTGCTTCCACTTTCGTTGTTTGCATACCTATGTAGCAAGCAACCAACACATCGTTCTTAGAAGCGGGCATCACAAAATTGCCATCAAGGTCTGTAACGGTTCCCCTATTAGTGCCCTCTATAAGGATGGAAGCCCCGATGACAGGCTCTCCTTTGGTGTCTATAACTTTCCCTTCGACCTTGAACTCTCCTTTTGCCGCTGTACCCTCAAGAGGTTTCGTTTTCTTGGTAACGATATAAACAGCCCCTTTGTTATCTCCGGTTTTGTTTATGCTGACGCTCTCTATCTTGTCGGCAGGCACTACAACACTATTCAAGTCCTTACCCTTCATATCAACTTTTATGCCATCTACATAAACTTCCAGATTCGATAAATCATCCTCAGAAGTGTTCACCACTATACCGCGCAAACCGGAATTATTCTTTTTGGGAGTAAAAGCTGTCACTTTCTGCCCCCCATTATCAGGATTCCCTTCACCTAACATCTGCATGGGGCTATCTTTCTTCAAAGTTATTAGCATTACTCCATTTTTACCCTCCTCACCATATACTTTCACAGCTTCCTTATCCTTTAAAACTGTAATAGACAGGATGCTTTCAGGTCTTAAAGCTTTCATAATTTCAGAACTAACCTTATTACCATCCACAATGAACAAAGGGGTTACCGCAGTCTTTACAGTATCCTGTGGAGTGTCCATCGTTTTCGATACTTCAGCAGGCACATCCTTACTTTCCACAATTTTTGTTTCAACAATTGCCGCCAAATCATTAACTTTGTCGGTCGAAACATCCTGCACACGAGAAAAGAGCGAGTTTACTTGTTCCCTTTCGAGTACAGCAGATGTTCTTGAAATCTCTTCTGCTTTTTCGGAGACTTCGGGACGGGCAAAAGCAGTTACTGCAACAGCTGCTAACGGAAGTACATAAAGATACTTCAAACGTGCCCACGGACTTGATTTTTCTTTTAACATCATAGTGATACGTTTTTTAAGTTTACTGTGATTAAAGCTGTTGGCCATAGAGTAGAGCCTTGTGCCAACGGCTTTTTTTATTAATAATAATTGGTATTGTTTCGCGTCTACACCCTCCTTGATTACCGTCTCGTCAGCTTCATATTCGTGGATATTCTGCAATTCCTGCTTCAGCAGCCAGGAAGCCGGATTGAACCATTGGAAGAAAATACAGACATCAGCCACCAGCAAGTCCCATGAATGCCGGTTGTGGATATGTGCCAGTTCATGTATAAGTATCTCACGTCCATTCTCATCCAAATCTTTCCGCGAAATAACGATATACTTCATCCAACTGAACGGAGCGATATCCCGCTCATGAACAATCAAAGTAACCTTATCTTTGGAATTTATATATTTACCGGCAACCTCTTTTCTGCCCGATTTCAGTAACAGCAATAACCGGCACAGCGAATATACATTGCGGAAAGCAAAGAAAAGGATACCCAACAGATACAACGCCAACGCCACCTGTATCCAGGTAATGTCCTGAGTCGGAACCTGTACGGTTCCCATTTCCGCAGCATTTGCCAGCAACAGCCATTGTTCCAGTGTCATCATAGTATGGTGTATTTCCGTTTGACGCTCCACGCTTATCTCCACCAAGGGGAGCAGAGAAGACAACAACAGAATACCCAGCAAGGCAAACCGGTTGAATCGATGAAACGTTTCACGGCTGAGCAACAAGCGGTAGAACAAATAGAACGCCGCCAGGCAGACAGAAGATTTAAGTATATAAACAAAGAGTGTACCCATGGGATTTACAATTGGACAATTTACAATTTACGATTTACGGTTGAAATCACTTTGATTTACGGTTGAACTTTTCTCAACTTCCTCTATCAACTGCTTCAAGTCATCCAGAGAAATATCTTCCTCTTTAACCAATGAAGACACCGCATTCAAATAAGAGTTATTGAAATACTTGCTGATAACATTCCTCAGCGTTCCCTTACGAAAGTCCTCCTCACTCACAACCGCATAATATTGATACGTATTGCCAAACGTATTATGACTTAGAAAACCTTTATCTTCCAATCCGCGCACAATCGTGGAGAGCGTATTGAAGTGCGGCTTCGGTTCATCATAGAACGCCAACATCTCCTTTACGAACAACGGACCTTTTTCCCAGAAAAAGCCCATAATCTCTTCTTCTTTTGCAGTCAATCCTTTCATATTCTTCTTTTGTTTTCACAAAGAACTAAACTATTTAGTTCATAAACTAATTATTATAGTTAAATTGAACTAAAAGCTCTAGTTTAATCATCAATCACTATCTCCCACCTTAAAATCATCATTAAAATACCTACTTATTGCGATTGTGCCTTTCAAAGAAAAGCCGTTACTTTGCGCACGAATACAAAGAGCCCAAACAATAATCAGCAATGAATGAACAACATAAATATCGCGCCACAGACAAGATGAGCGACCTCATCTGTGACAATTACTCCCTATTAATGGTGATGAGCCGTTTCGGCCTGTCACTGGGATTCGGAGACAAGAATGTGAAGGATGTCTGTGAGGCGCAAAACGTAGATTACCGTACGTTCCTGGCCGTAGCCAACTTCATCAGTGAGGAACAATATTCTTATAGCATAGAAGAAGACGCCTTCTCCATTCCCGCCCTGATGGACTACCTGAAGCGGGCGCATACCTATTTCCTGGACTTCAACCTGCCCGCCATGCGCCGCAAGCTCATTGAAGCCATCGATTGTTCGGGAAGCAACAATGACGTGGCATTCCTCATTCTGAAATTCTTTGATGAATATGCCAAGGAAGTCCGCCGCCACATGGAGTACGAAAACGAAGCGGTATTCACCTACGTCGAGCAATTGCTGGAAGGAAAGCTTTCCGACGAATATGACATCGCAACCTTTGCCAGCAAGCATAACCAGATTGAAATCAAGCTGAAAGAACTGAAGAACATCATCATCAAATATTATCCCGAAAAAGAAAACAACAACCTCCTTAACGCTGTTTTATTCGACATCTTCAACTGTGAGCAAGACCTTGCTTCGCACTGCCAGGTAGAAGATTACATGTTTGTGCCCGCCGTGGCGCAAATAGAAAGGAGACTGAAAGATGAACAATAATACTTCATTGAAAATAGTTGTTGCGGAGACCTCGGTTATTGTACGAAGTGGTCTCACGGCAGTATTAAAACGCATTCCCAACCTGAATGCACACCCCATTGAAGTTTCCTCACCCGAAACATTGCAGAATTACATCCATCTGCATACTCCCGATATCGTTATTATAAATCCCACCTTCGGGGGATGGTTCGACTTACAGGCTTTTAAAACGGAAAACGGGAAATCGGGCATCAAGTATGTCGCCCTGGTTTGTTCCGTCATTGACAACAATGCATTGAAAGGGTACGACGAAAGTATCGCCATCTGCGATGATATCGATATTATCACCACTAAAATCAACCACTTGTTGCATACGGAAGAGGAGGAAGAAAAGGATAATGAACAAGAGACGCTGAGCCAACGCGAAAAGGAAATTATCACCTGCGTTGTAAAGGGGATGACGAACAAAGCCATTGCCGACAAGCTGTACCTTTCCATCCACACCGTCATCACCCACCGTCGCAACATCGCCCGCAAACTGCAAATACACTCCCCGGCAGGACTTACCATTTACGCGATTGTAAACAAGCTGGTGGAACTTCAAGACATCAAGGATACCCTATAACTATGACGTGAACAGTGCCACCCTATTGGCACAACTGTGCCACAGTATTGGCATCGCCGTGCCACTTAATTGGCAAGACTGTGCCACACTATTGGCACAAAGCGTATTCTTATTATCCCAGGAAATAATACAATAATCCCCGCCCCACGATATCGCATCGGGAAGCGGGGATCCTTTTATCTTCATAAAAGTGGTTACGTAATTATGACTAACTAATTCATTCTTTCAATCTGATACTGCAAAGATACAGCATCGGCAGATACCCTGCAATCGCCCCAATTAGGTATAATAGAAGGCGGGAGTCATTATAAATAGGTAGCCCCCCCTGCACCACATGGTCAGAACGGTGCATACTCCTTATTCTCGCAAGCTTTTACTCCCATGCATTCCATCTCTATCAACCATCCGGGACGACATACCGGTGCATGCACAAATACTCTCGGAGTATCGGGGAAACGCTTGTCGTACATTTCCTTTACAACCGTATAATCCGCCATATCGCGCAGGTAGACAATCATTTGTCCCAAATCCTCGAATGTACATTCCGCTTCTTCCAACAGTGCGCCCACATTCTCCCACATCCGTTCCGTCTGCCTGCGAATGTCACCGGGATACACTACCTCGCCTTTGTTATTGATACTTGCCGTGCCGGAAATGAAGACATGGCGACGGTCGCCATAATCTACGTATGTGCCACGTTCAAAGCTGACACCATACTCATAGGTGGGGTTCAGATGCGTAGGAGCATAGAGGTAGCGTATTTGTCCGGGGTTCAAGCCATCCACCGCGTATGTATCCATCTGCACCGTCACTTTAGGGTCGGCATGACGCCCGCCTATACCGGTACTGGCTATGTAGTGGGTCTTTTCCGTCAAGTTCTGAGTGACGAAGACTTCATTTCGGGCTTTCACCACTCCTGCATAGTTCACATCCACGTTTTGTACAAAGAACCAAGTACGGATACAGTTATCGGCCAGTTTGCACCCCTGTCCCATCAGTTGCATCACATAATCGTTTAGCAACAAACGGGTTTGATACTCCGAATTGGCAGCACGGTTAAAGGCACTCCCTCCCCAAAAATGGCGGTAAGCTCCATGCCTCACTTCAAACAATCCGTTGTGAAGAACCCGGGTTTGTACATCCGACTGCAAGTAGACCCACAACGCAATCTTTGTTCCGTTCAGCGGCGGTTGTTCCACAATGGAAAGCGCGCAGTCCGAAGTTTCCGTGGTAAGTGCAAGCAACAGGTCTTCCTGATTGGCGGCATCGCTCAGGAAATAACGCTTAAAGACCGCAACAGCGCCTTGCAACTCTTCCTCAAACAAAGAGAAATAGGCATTGATTACCGCATTCAACTGCTCTTCGTAGGTATCTTCGGGACGAGTGGCATGAACCATGACATGATACTCCGAAACACCACTTTTCACATCATATTTAAAGATTTCGGTTAAGGCATTTTCTGTTTGGCCTTGTTGTTTCTTATAACTCATCTCAATATCAAATTATTCATTGTTGTTCATCAAATCAGTAAAATTTATCTTACAAACTAATTATCTTCCGCTCCGGCTTTAATCCAAGTTCTAATTAAGGCAAGTACTTCCCGCCTTTCTGCACCGTTAAATATATCTACATGATTATCATGATTCATTACATCTAATAAATAGCAGTTATCCAAATCTTCCGGAGTCACATAACTCTTTCCATCATTAGAGTGAGGCGCCTTTACATTGAATAATGCATCATAAGATTTTTCGGAAGTCAAGTCTAAATCTCCGGCCAAAGAAGTACTTCCGCCATGGCACACCACACATTTCTGATTAAAAACTTGTGATTGTATACGCCCAAATGTAGCGACATTAATTGTAGTTTCCGGCAAGATTAAAGCATCATCCGAAGTGCCCGCAGAGAAAACCCGATAAGAATGCACCAAAGACATTCCCGAAGTAACAACAGCAATAGCAATGCCGCGAGTTTCCTCAGTCAAATTATTTAAAGTCATTGTAACCACTTCCGCCTCACTGGAGGGTTCAAGAATACGCTTAACCAATATCGGGGTCTTGCTATCTTCTCCCAAAGAGACTAAAGACATACTATTTTTTTGTGGCCAAGCGTCCAAACCTGTAAAATGAAGCGTTATAGTAGCCGTACGACCGTTATCAATCGTGTTGTCAGGATATATTTTGCCTTCGTCACAAGCGGAAACACCAAGTAAACAGAGACAGACCGTCATTATATATTTCAATTCTCGATTCATAGATAGCTTCCTCCATCTATATTAGAAAGTGAACTGTAGCATCGCCGTTGCACTATGACGTGACAATCCTACTCCATCATTATCACGATCGGTCTGCGTGTCATGTCCCGTACGACCTAAATATTGGTACATCACCTGGAGTTTCAAATTAGATCCTACAAAATAATAATTCAGACCTACTGCAGGCATATTCAATAATCCACCGTCATCTGTACCATTACGGTCAAAAATATCATAACGCAATGCTGCCTGTAATTTAGGAGTCACGAAATAGCCTGCTTGCGCATAACCTCCCCAATAATTGAGGTCCTTATCTTTGTGCATTATTTCAGTAAAATGCATATTCATATAATAGGCTTCCGCTGCAAAATAGAAACGGTTCTTTATCATAGCAAACTCAGCCCCAATACGCCAATCACTGCAACTATGGTCTTCTGCTTCCGCATTGTACGAAGTAGAAATACCAAATTGCATTTTATCTGCTTTCAGGTTATTAGGATTACCTTGTGTGGCAGGCATCTCTCCCTTGGGCATATATACCAGACGTCCTGCATAAAGCAATTGAGGCAACCATTTCCGGTCGTCACACATCCCCTTGGTAGCCGTATTTATATCAATACCTGTACCATTGAAAAGACCTAACTGATAGTTCCATTTACCATTAATCAAGCCATGCACCTGAACTCCCAAATCGAAACCGGTAGCCATACTCGGTTTTACGGCATTTACATCATAAGGCATCAGTACACCACCTATTACTGAAGTTGGCAATGTAGGAAACAACGTTTCACCCAAAGTTGTCAGATAAGCATGCATAAATGGTGTTTTGAACTTCCCGACACGAATACGGAAAGATTCTTTCAAAGCTACATCAAACCAAGCCTGCTGCAATAAAGCCGCACCACTCTTAGCGGCGTTCAAGGACAAATTAAATGTTACCTTCCCAAAGGCTTTACCCGTAAAACCAAGAATGGCGTTTGGAATGGCAAAGCCGCTGTTAGCCCAATTTCGCGCATACAAACTCTCTAAACCTTGATCGTCATAACGATTAAAAGAAAGACTGGTTTGTACCAAAGCGTATGGTTTAAATAAGAAATCACCGGCTTTAGTAGAAAACGAGAAACCTTTCTTTCCGGCAAGCGAAACGACATCATTTTCAACATATTTATCGTCTATTTCTTTGGTATTAACTTCTTGAGCGCATAAAGACGGGAAGCCACTCAGAAAAGCAACAATTATAAGTGTTAGATATTGATTTTTCATTATTATGGTAATTTTATGTTATAAACTCTTCAAGAATGTGAGTAAAGCCTCACGGTCTTCTTTCGACATACTTGCAAACAGATTACGGGAGGCTGCTCCCTCGCCATCATGCCACATAATAGCTTCTGTCAGATTACGGGCACGCCCGTCATGCAAAAAATAAGTATGGCCATTTACTACTTCTTGAAGTCCTATTCCCCATAAAGGTGTTGTACGCCATTCACACCCACGAGCTAAACCACTGGGATAGTCATCTGCCAATCCTTGTCCCATATCATGTAACAGAAAATCGGAATAAGGATGAATAATTTGATTACCCAACCAAGGCAACTGTGTACCATTCAACAACACGCTACCTCTTGAACGTGTATGCAAGGTTACAGTATGGCATAGTTGGCACTTAGCTTGATAAAACATCTGTTCTCCA
The DNA here is from genome assembly GCF_959029255.1 of uncultured Bacteroides sp. Classification (GTDB taxonomy): domain Bacteria; phylum Bacteroidota; class Bacteroidia; order Bacteroidales; family Bacteroidaceae; genus Bacteroides. The sequence continues at coordinate 129,571 of NZ_CAUFUE010000006.1, forward strand.
TGCTTTACAGTTTCAGCATCTACATTACGTCGTGCAGGTACTCCCAATGTTTGCATATATAAATCGACATCTTCCATATCCTGCGTAGAAACCTCTACCCCATAATTAGCAAACCCCATCATTTGCGATTGCCCTTCTCCCACTTCATGCGGGAAGCGATCATTAGTTACACCTAAATCTGAAGAAAACCCAAGTTCTACAGTCAAATCCTGATGATTGGCTTTATTACCTGATATACCTATACCATATTTTCCTTTCTCCGTCACATAATTTAAACGTCCACTAATTCCATACTCAGGATAGTTACTCTGTGCAGCCAATTGCTTCAATTCATCATGGTTGAGTGCCATCATTTGCCCCATTCCGACATGGCGTAAAGGGGCACGAACGGAAATAATCAAATCTTCAGGCTTAATTTCATAATCATACCAATCTGTGACCTCATAATGGGGAGTCATCAATTCATATTCTTCCCCATCGGGAAACTTAAACTTTTCGGTAGTTGTAGTAAGTTTAATTTTACCTTCGGCTTTTACTCCATAAATAGACTGGTCATGTAATACGCGTCCATATTCAGGGAAATATCCACCGGTCTTACGAGTTATATAAATCAACATGGAAGAGAAGCCCGCACCAGAGCCTCCTCCAACCCAAGCAGGAGTAGTACGTCCTGTATTTCTATGACATGCGCCACAAGAATAGCCTCCAAAGATAGGCCCCAATCCATTATCGGTACCGGTACCTATGCCACGTGAGTTATCATACAATCCATCGCCACGATTAAACCGGGTTAACAAATCACCTGTCACCCACTCTGAATTTGTGTCGTAGGCACCACTTACCGTTGAAAAAATAGTAGAGATACCGGCTGACAATTCTTCCTGCTTTGCTATTTCCCCGTTCGGTTTATATATCACTCCATCAAAAGCATCGTGATCGCAACTTTGGAAAAAGCAAATATTTATCGCAACAAAGAGGAATCCCCCCAATATTTTTGGGAGGCCTCCTCGCAATGTATTAACAACCCACCTTCCTGAAAAAGAGAGTTTAATCATCACTTATCTATTTTAATTAATCATTCGCCTGCCAATTTCGCACGAACCAATGCCAAGCCTGTACACAAATAAGCACACTGGCTTTGAGCATTCTTTACCTCTGTAGTAGCACCTAAATTATTACGGAATGGATGCGGAATATCATTAATAGCGGTAATTGTTTCTTGAATTTGATTAACAAGCATTGTATTTAAAGTAGGGTTCACTTCCTTCATTATGGAGCATAAACTATTGGTTGCAACAGTTCCATCCAATGTACCATAATAGGCATTACGAATACTACGGATATTATCAGTATAATCATCTAAAGAGTTCCAGCTATACCAAGATTCTACAGCTAATACACCGGCATCCTTATCACCGCTATTCCATTTGTCCACAGGATCGCCTATTTTTGTAGCGCCCACCTCGTTTGCAATACCCTCTGCACCATTATCCGAATTCAGCATCATGGCAACAGACTGTTTGATATTACTAAAACCATAGTTTCCATTAGGATTCTTCATCGCTTCTTTATAGGCACCATTCTCCAAACCTGTGCCATCAGTCCAGCCTTTCAATAAAAGTTCAGTATCTTGCAACATCCGATTTATAACCGCCTTAAGATATCCTATTTTATTGGCATCCAAATCTGAGATTTTTTTAGATTCACCATCAGCAAACAATAAATATTCAGCTGTATGGAAACCACGTAAATTTTGCGGAGCATCTGCAGGAGCTTCTTCCCTATCATCTACATCTCCGCCTACTGCATCAGACCAGTTTCCGGATAGCAATATCTGGTCGATACCATCTTTATCCAAAGGCCAGCTATCCAAACTCGGATCCAATTTATTCAAATCAGCAGGGCCATACAGAAAAGCTTCACTTTGCTCCCAAGGTTTACGAGCGGCAACCCAAGCATTTGCAGCATCTGCTACATTGTTATCTGTAGAAGAAGTCGATAAACTTTTCACTGCATTATTCAATGCCGACATCTTATTGTACATATCTTGATACGTAGGAATAACCACATTATCTACATAAGTAGCAACAGCAGATTTCAATTCTGCATCAGTTGCCGTTCTACTATCCGGTGTACTGAAACCGGTAAATGGATCAACCTTAACATCTTCTCTCTTTGAGTCTTCACAAGAGGCTATTGTTATACAAGCCCCCATTACCATCAATGGCAATACTTTCCAATTTTTCATTACTTTATACTATTTAAATGTTACTCTTTTTACTTCTTTACAAACCATCCCACATAAGCGATGCCGACTGAAACCAAATTCTCATCATTATATTTTCCACTGCCAATGGTACGATGAGTGTAGTCAGCTTTTATAACTAAATTCGGTAAAGCATAATAATTCAGACCTGCTGTAACCGCCGAGACCTTAAAACGCTTATCAGCCAACAAACCACTGCCATCTTCTGTCTTTTCCATTGGATTGTAATATTCATAGCGTATAAAAGGATAAATACGAGGAGCCTTTACATTAAAAAATGAACCGACATTATACCCCACTTCACCTGCATAACTAACTGCATTCTTAGCTACAGTTGTATTAGGGTACCCTGAAGTAGCAGTAGAGCTATTATTTATCGTAGTCAAGGCACCACTCGCTCCCAAATTTCCATAAACGGTATTTGCACGGACAATAAAATTATTATTCCACCCTTTATATTGCAAATCACCTGTTACAATAGTTACAGGAAATTTATAACCTGTATTTCTCCAAGGCTTAGTTCCGTTTTTTGCAGTTTGATTATAATAAACCGAGGCACCAACCCGTAGACCTTTTACACCATTGTAATCAAGGCGCGCAACAAAAGCCGGACTTGTAAAATTACTGATTTCAAAAGCCCCCTGTCTACCATTCTTAATCCAGTCTTCACTACGAAAGCCCTGTGGGTCAAGACCATTTACCAATTGCAATTCATAATCAAATTTGCCGAGTTCACCAAATACTGCTAAACCCGTTTCGTGCCATGTAGACGGTAAAATTGTAGTTTCACCTTCAGGACGATAAACTCCAAAAAAGTTAATGGGTTCATGGTGTGCATTAGTCAATCCCACTGGCACAATAATATGACCAAATCGTAAATTAAAATGCTTATTAATCAAACGGGTAATATGGAATTGCTCCAAAGCGACTTCACCGCCTTTTTCTATTTCAGTTTCATACTCACCATTTTCTTCAAACCATTCAATATCACGAGCCACTCCCGTTCCACCGTATTCAAATTCAATTTCTGCCCCTAATATCCATTTGGAGGAGAATTTATAATCAAACGCCAATACGAAACGTGGAATAGAAATTTCTCCCCGATTAAGTTTAGCAGCACCAGTCGGGGTAAAACGATTAAAATTGTAATCTTTATAGCTTGCCGCCATTTCTCCATAACCGCCAAAACGGAATTTTTGATAGTCGTCCGTCGCGACCTTTCCTTTCTGCGTTGCATCTTCTTCCATAACTATTTTTTCAGGATTCATAGCCCTTGTCGCATTAGTAACCAACAGAAAGCACAGCATTAATAAGCTCGTTAATTTTCTCATCTTTTATCTTAATTTTTGTTGGGGCAAAGGTAGACGTTGTTAAAAGTAGCAACAATACCTAAATGTTGTGAAAAGAAAATGAAAAGTAACAACTAATAGGTAGTATTCATTTAAAGAATGCCTACAAAATGAGGGTGTCCATTACTGGCACCCTCATTAAGATGTTATATCTGAAATTCTAAATGATTAATCACCATTTGCATTCCATTTCTCATAAAGTTTAGGATATATTTTTTGCATGTATTCTGAGAAATACATATAATTCCAAACTATACATTCATCCATATAACTAGCATCCTTTGTATCATCTTTATAATCAAACATTAGTCCCGTAATTGTAGCTAATGAATAAACAATGTCTTTAACCTCATATGCACAAGGTCCACAATAATAATCCATATTAGCAGCGATATAAAACATGGGGACATCTGTGGGCCTACTGTATGCAGGCAAAGCAGCAAGTCCTTTTGCAGTCATCTTATCAGGAATAATAAATTCTTTCCACTCTGCAGATAAAACTCTTAACTTATTTCCTGCCTTTCTTAAACTTTCATTCGTTTTATTTACATTAAAATCAGCAATACAAGCCTGAAGTTGATTTGTTAATTCTGCCATTTGCTTAAGTTTTGATATTTCATCTACTCCCAATGTATTATCATCCTTATCACCGCATGCCATAAAACACAAAATAAAAAGTGTAAAGCAGCAATATTTCATTAATAAGTTTTTTGTTCTCATAAATCTATCATTTTAATGTATAATTGAAATTGTTGTACCTCCCGAGTTATTATCGGTATTTTTCTCATTAGTAAGTCCTTGAATATATCCTAACAGATATAGGGCTGTATTATTCGGAAACTGAACATCCAAAGAACCTTCTACCGGTAATAATACGCTAAAATTAAATGTGCTTTCTTGTCCTGCAGATAATTTACTAATATTCAATGAATTATTATTAGAGCATGCCACTTTCTTATAATTATTCTTATATTGATTTTTATCTGCTACATAAAATTGGCAATTTATATTTTCAGCATCAACGTTACCTGCATTCTTAACTTTTAATTCTACATCCACATAATTATAAGCATCGTAAACGCTACCATAATGTTTGATACTTTTCAATTCAATATCATAGTTTTCTTTTTCATCACTTCCACCTCCAGGAGTTTCTCCAGAACCACCCTTATATAAATAATCAATTGTCGAACGAGACATCGTAGGTTCAGTAATAACAATATTTTCCAATTTCGTTCCTGTATTTACAAACAATACAATATAATGATAATATTTTTGATTCTTGGGTAATTCCGCTTCTTTCCCAACAAAACCACCACCATCCATTATAGCCGTAATTTTTTTACAATATGTTTGAGATATAGATATCCTTTTTGAGAAAACGACATGTTCAGTATTATCAGAAACAGTACGTTTCCAATATCGTCCAAGACTAAACATATAACAATTACTCATATCTGTCAAACTCGCACTCTTAGATAAAACTAAATAAGCATATCCACGTCCATATTTCTGTAAATCACGACCAAAATATTTAATTATTATATCTCGATAACCGTAATCATTCTCATCCGTAATAGATAAAGAACCCGCTGGAGAATAGGTATAGGAGATCCCTGTAGTATTAAAATATTTAGCATTATGCGTGGTTTGCGCATTTACCAAAAATGAGTAAAACAATAAAAATAGCAATAGAACTTTTTTCATATACTCTTCAATTTAAACATTAATAATATTTTATTGCAACATATTCATGAAGTATAAAAGACTTATAAAAGACCAGAATAAATAACCCCATCAATTTTCTCATCTTTTATCTTAATTTTTGTTGGGGCAAAGGTAGAGGGTAGAGGAAGAGTGGGAAATACCTAAAAATAATGAAAAAGAACAAAAATCAACAACAAATAGGTAGTGTAAGGAATATATACATGTGTTTATCCCCAAACTCCATGCTGCCGGCAGCACAGAATTTGGGGATAAATGTATAAAAGAACAGATATCTATATCAAGAAAGGTTATTCTCCATTCCCATTCTCTTCAGGCTCAGGAGGAAGATTTGTAGATTTGGATTTCTTCAGCCGCCCACTCTTCCGGAGAGCCTCAGCAATAATCCACTGAAGCTGCCCGTTAGTACTGCGGAACTCATCGGCTGCCCATTTTTCAATGGCATCCATTGTTGCAGCATCTACACGCAGAACGAAGCTTTTGGTTGAAGTTTCTTTTTTAGCCACGGTTTATTTCTAATTTTACGATTTACTAATTACAATTGAAATTACTTTATTCTTTGATTACCTATAAAAAGGTAAGTAGATGTTCATAATTAATTGACATATAGAGTCTCACTCAGCATGACAGATAGCGCTAACTAATTAAGAACACTTACTTATGCATTAAAACACATCCCGGTCTCCGTGTATAAATGCAGCTAAGTCACTCAATACATAAGCCGGAACAGATGAAGCCTGATTATATTCCATCGGAGTAGCCTTTCCGTTTCCTTCTTGCAAAAAATGGTTCAGTTTGGGATAGGATTTGAAAAAAGCATTCTTATTCCGCCATAGGCCGAAACGCCAGAATGCGAAATCTTCCATAGTCACCTGATAATCACGTTCACCTTGAAGAACAAAGATAGGGAGCTTCAGTTTGGCTGCGACGCTCACGGGCTTGTAAGCATTGGCAAATTCCCAATAGGAACGGGGTAAGCCCAAAGGCAGAGGTATCTGCTCATCAAAAGCGTTAGTACCTATTTCCCTCACATTATCCAACTGCTCTTTCAAATCGGCAAACTGTTTTTTGGCTTCAGCCGAAGCAGGCATCAAAGACATAATATACGCAGTTTGCTCTTCAACGGCATCCTCAAACGGACGAGCCAGGCCGGCAAGAATAATAATTCCCGCCAATCCCTCCGAACGTTCGGCTATGCGGGGAGCCAATGTTCCTCCTAAACTATGCCCTAATACATAGATGCTATCCGGTGCAACCTCCGGCAGAGCCTTTGCCAAAGCCACGGCGGAGAGGACATCATCCACTACCTCCGTATCATAATCAAGTACCCGGCCGGCAGGGACACAGGCGGATCCATAAGCTTTTGTACGTTTGTCATAGCGGATAACAGCAACACCCCGTTCCGCCAATCCCCAGGCAATATCACGAAAGGGTTTATTAGGTCCCATGGTTTCATCACGGTCGTTGGGACCGGAACCATGCACCAAGATGACGCATGGAACTTTGCGCGCCCCGGAAGTGGCAGCAAACTTCGGAACAGTCAGTGTACCCGGCAGTTCAAATCCTTCGGTGCCTACCGTAATATCCCGCTCCGACATCTTCTTTTCATCATACTTCACGGGAGTGGCGGTAGAAATAACCGGTACCGGAGCCAAACGAATCGTATTCATTGCCCCGTCCGTATCAAAGGCAAGCGTGAGACGTAAACTGTACCGTTCAAACTTCAAATCAGAATAATAGAGGGTAAAACCTTGGACATTCTCCGTCTGCCAATCACTTTTTGATTGTAGCTTGCCAAAGGTTTTCTCCGTGTCCCGAAAAGTGTCATTGAACATTGAGGATGATAGTTTTCCCTGCAATTCTTTATTCAAAGCGACATAAATACTATCTCCCTGCCCTGCTACAAACCATTCATAGATATGCTGCGCGCGAAGCCGGTCGGCATCTTGCGCAAATGCGGTAAAAACATTGCTTAACAAGAAACACAGCAGAAAAAGCCACCGATACACATAAACAGACTTTATCATCTTCCCGGATTTTTAATGGTTCAACGTTCCGGTATTTACAACCGGTTGTGCAGCTTCATCAGCGCAAAGTACTACCAACAAATTGCTAACCATAGCAGCTTTCTTATCTTCGTCCAATTCAACAATCTCCTCTTCAGAAAGTTTATGGAGTGCCATCTTAACCATTGAAACCGCTCCTTCCACAATCTTTTCACGTGCCGTGATAATGGCTGAAGCCTGCTGGCGGCGGAGCATCACAGCTGCTATCTCAGGCGCGTATGCCAGATAATTGATACGGGCTTCCACCACTTCCATACCTGCCATAGCCAAACGCTCGTTCAGTTTTTGCTCCAACTGCTCATTGATTTCTTCCCCACCGGAACGGAGTGTCAATTCATCCGTATCGGCTTCGTTATCATCGTATGCATATTGTCCCGCCACTTGCCGCAAAGCTGCATCACTCTGTATCTTCACGAAATTTTCAAAAGCATTCATACGATTGGCAACCGCATTTCCGATACTAATCTGATTGGTATTGCCTGTCGACGGGGCGGATGCAGCCATTGTCTGCGCATCAATCTCAAACATCGCCTTATAGGTATCTTTCAATTTCCAAACCAATACCAAACCAATCAAAATAGGATTGCCTATTTTATCATTTACCTTGATAGGTTCCACATCCAGGTTTCGCGCACGCAATGACAGCTTCTTCTTGTCAAGAAATGGATTTACCCAAAAGAATCCGGTTTCTTTAAACGTACCTTTATACTTTCCGAAAAACACCATAGCCCGGGCTTCATTCGGTTCCAGTTGCATATAGCCCGCAAAAAGGATAAACCATACAATGGTCAAGAACACAGAGAGGACAAGCGTTGGAACACTTATGATAAAACCGAAAATTATCAAAGCCGTAAGCACTACCAGATGAAGGAATAAAGCTAAAAAGCCATTTACCTTGAAACCTTTGAAATCCAATTCTTTTGCTTCCATACTACATAGATTTAGTTGATATCATTTTGATATCACAAATATATCGTTTAATTCAAATTTATTGCTAAGGGCAACATAGTATTTAAATAATATTAAGAGTATAATTCTTTTTTGTATCTTTGCCTACAAGTTCAAGTAAACTATTTGGTTATGAGAAAACATTTCAAAACTCTATTTACTCTACTTCTGTTCTTTATACCCTCCATATCTGTGCACCTCTGTGCACAGCCCAACTGCCAGATTCAATATTTTTCCGTCCACAACGGCATGGCACAGAAAACAGTGACCGGTATCGTACAGGATCCCAAAGGATTCATCTGGTTTTCTACTTGGAACGGACTGAATAAATTTGACGGCTATACGTTCAAAAACTACAAATCCTATCCCGGGGATGGATGTACATTGACCAGCAACCGTTTGTACAGCATCACTCAAAATCAGCACTGCGACATTTGGTGTCATACTTACGACGAAAGAGTTTATCTCTTCGACAGCCGGAATGAAAAATTCATAGATATTCTGCATCCCATCGAAGAAAAGAATAAAACGAGATATAACGTAAACAAAATATATGCGCTTCCCAAAGGAATCAGTTGGATTGTATGTGACAACGAAGCATTCCGCATAGACGAACACGCTTTTAAAGAAGATAATGAAACTATAAAAAGTATTACCCTATACAGCGAAGCCACCGGTAATCTGCCCGGTAACGCTATAAGCAATATATATCAGGACAGTGATGGAGACGAGTGGATATTTACCAATAAAGGTATTCGTGTTATTGGAAAAAAGACTACAGAAAGCGTTGTAAACTTCAAAAGTATCTGTGAGAATAATGGGAAAATGTATCTGTTATCAAAAGACAACCGTCTAGCCATCTATAATTTCCAGACAAAACAGCTTCGTTTCAAGAAAATACCTTATTCATATTCCCGGCTGAACAACATACAGAATTTAGGAAAAGATAGCATAGGGATAGGGAGTGACAATGGAATTATATTCTTTTTTGAACAAGAAAACAAATTCAGCCACGCAGATATCCGTACTGCCACTCAACCATCTTCTAATGCGGGAGGCATATTTAAAGACAGCCACAATGAACTATGGATATTTTCTTATACTGCCGGAATTACACGCTACAATCCGGCAACCGGCGAAAAACAGCATTACCAGACATTGCCGCAAGACATGCCAAAGGCTGAGCGTAAAAGCCGTGACGTTATTTTTGAAGACAAGCAAGGAACGTTATGGGTAGTACCCCATCTGGGCTGCCTGAGTTATTATGACCGGAAGGACAAGCAACTGAAACCTTATTACACAGATTATGACAACCCGGAAACTAAATTCACTCCGGTAATTTTGAATTATTACATTGACAATCAAAAGAATCTGTGGTTTGCCAGCAACTATACAATGGGACGAATGTCTTTCTTTCCCAATGCCGCCCATCTCACTCCGATTGATTATGGATTTGAAACACGTGCTTTCTTAATAGATAAGGAGAAAAACCTTTGGACTGCAAACAAGAAAGGATTTATCCGAATCTTCAACCCCGATAAAAGCCTGAAAGGTTATCTCACTCCCGAAGGGGATATCAGCAAGAATGCCGTTGCTTTCGGGAAAAACATTTATTGTTTCGTAGAAGATGAACAGGGGGATTTCTGGTTAGGCAGCAAATGGGACGGTGTCTTTCGGCTCAAAAAGAAAGGAAACGGACATTTCACAGTACTGAAATATGGGCACGAAGAAAACAATCCCTACAGTTTGAGCAACAACAGTATATATTCTATATTTCAGGATCACCAAAAAAGGATATGGATAGGAACGTATGGCGGAGGGTTGAATCTCTTTCAGGAAACAGCCGATGGAAAAGTACGCTTCGTACACAACAAAAACCTGTTGAAAGGTTATCCGAAAGATAACTTCTCGAAAATACGAATTATACAAGAGGTCAATCAAACGATACTCGTCGGTACAACAGAAGGTTTGCTAACTTTCTCGGGCAACATCGATAACCCCGAAAATATTAAGTTTCATCCCAATGTTCGTGTCCCTGACGATGCATCGAGCCTCAGCAGCAATGACGTCATCTACATTTATACGGATAGCAGGGACAATACGTATGTACTGACTTTTACAGGTGGCGTCAATCAGGTTATTTCAGACAACCTGCTGACGGAACATATTCAATTTAAAACCTATACCAAGCGAAACGGCCTGTCTTCCGACCTTGTATTGTCCATGATTGAAGACCCGCAAAAAAATCTTTGGATCATATCGGAGAATGTCTTAACCAAATTCAACCCTGAAACCGGTACTTTCGATAACTTCGATGAAAAGTATCTGCAAAAAAGAATCTATTCCAGCGAAGCTATCCCGGTTCTATATCAAAACCAGATTTTATTGGGTACGGAAGCAGGTATTCTCGAAATAAACCCGGCATCTTTCAAAAAGAGTACCTATACTCCTCCCATCGTTTTTACGGGCTTACGGATACAAGGCAACAAACAAAATCCGGGAATAGACGATTACTTGAAGCTGAAACCGGACGAACGTAATGTGACTTTTGAATTTGCCGCATTGGACTATATCGCCCCCGCTTCTATCAGTTACAGTTACCGCCTGAAAGGTCTCGAAGAAAAGTGGAATGAAGCAGACAATAACCGGAGAGCCAGCTATATCAATCTTCCTCCCGGAGAATATGAACTTCAAATACGCTCCACAAACAGTGACGGAGTATGGACCGATAATATACGAAAGCTTCCAATTGTCATTATACCAACCTTTTGGGAGACTTATTGGGCATGGCTGCTCTATGCCGTTTTATTCATACTGTCCACGTCAACCATTGTCTATATCATTCTCTACATATACAAACTGCGCCATCAAATCAACATCGAGCAGCAGTTGGCAAATATCAAACTAAGATTCTTCACGGATATTTCACATGAATTGCGTACTCCTCTGACGCTTATCACCAGCCCGGTAAATGAGGTATTGGAACATGAGTCCTTGTCAGAAAGCGCACGTAAACATCTTACGTTGGTACACAAAAACGCCGACCGCATGTTGCGGCTAATCAATCAGATATTGGATTTCCGCAAGATTGAGAACAAGAAGATGAAACTTATATTAGAGAAAACAGAGGTAATCTCTTTGCTGCAACAAGTGATGGATAATTTCCGTTATATGGCGGAAGAAAAAAGTATCAACTTCCAATTACTGACTAATGAGAAAAACATAAATGCCTGGATTGACCGGGATAAGGTTGAAAAAATCGTCTTCAACCTGATATCGAATGCCTTTAAATATACCCCCGACCACAAATCCATAACAGTACGCGCCTCTGTGGAAGCCGGACGGCTGATTGTTTCGGTAACCGACGAAGGTATTGGCATCGATCCTCAAAAGCAACGAACTTTATTCCAGCGCTTCGAGACACTGGTACATAGCAATATTCTACAGCCCTCTTCAGGCATAGGACTGTCATTAGTGAAAGAATTGATAGAACTGCATCATGGAAATATTCAGGTCGACAGCCAGGCAGGAGTCGGCAGCAAATTTACCGTTGCATTGCCTCTCGACCAGAAATCATACGAAAAAAGTGAAAGTACGGAATTCATCTTGGAAGATACCGTCCCTCAACCTGCCAATGAAGCAGATACACAGGCGGGGCAGATAGAAACACCCGGCAATGACTTCAGCAATCATAACGATGCAAACGATGGAGAACAAATATCTGTCTTGATAGTGGAAGATAATACGGAACTCCGGGGATTCCTGAAAGACATATTATCCGATATTTACAAGGTGATAGAAGCTACCAACGGACAAGAAGGAGTGGAATATGCCGTGCAACACATGCCCGACCTCATCATTAGTGATATTATGATGCCCGTCATGGATGGTCTGGATATGGTAAAAGCAATTAAAGAAAATCGTGACATTTGTCACATTCCAATCATCCTGCTCTCCGCCAAGTCTTCTCTGGACGATCGCATTTCAGGACTGGAGCAAGGAGTGGATGATTATATCACCAAGCCTTTCAGTTCCACTTATCTGAAGACCCGTATCAAATCACTGTTGCATCAACGCAAAACCCTGCAAGAATTTTATCTGGAGCAACTAACCGAGAAACAAAAAGGAGATTCCCAACCGCCATTAAATTTAGAGCCCTCCAAACCCCAGATTACATCATTTGACGACCAGTTCATGCAACAAGTCATAACCATCATGGAAAAACAAATGGATAATTCGGAACTCACCATCGACCAATTTGCACAGGAATTAGGCATGGGCCGTACCGTATTCTATCAAAAGCTGAAAAGTATCATCGGCCTATCCCCCATCGACTTTGTGCGCGAAATGCGCATCAAACGTGCCATGCAATTGCTTGAAAGTGGAGAATACAATGTATCTCAAATTGCATACATGACCGGATTCAATGACCCGAAATATTTCAGCAAATGTTTCAAAAAGAAGTATGGAGTCAGCCCTTCGGAATATTGCGCAAAGAAAGAATAGACAAAAACAAGAGCATCATCATAATAAGAAATCTTCCATATTGGAACGATTTATAACTTTAAAAGTACTGCCCGGATAAGCTTTCATAAACTGTTCAGAATATAAACTTAACGAAGTATTTATTCAGAAAATGCCCACTCCCAGATGGGAATAGCTTCCACATCCCCATACTTTTCTTTCTGGTTATAAGTCAGCAACGTCTTCTTTTTCAATGTGACTGTCTCGATTTCAAAACCGGTCAGTTCCCGTTTCAGGTTCATGTCATTCAGTTCATAGCAGATCTGGAATCCGTGCGCTTCGCCATTTTTGTAAGCGACAAAATCACATTCCGTCTTGTTATTATCGAAAGAGATATTCTCATAGCCTTTGTTCCTAAGTTCATTATAAGCCAGGTTCTCCAATGCGTTTCCACTTTGGGGGGAATAACGGAAAACATTTGCCGCTACCAATCCATTATCAATGAAATAACATTTATGCTGCGAACGAGTGGTTTCCTTCAATGAATAGGAGAAATTGCGCACATCCATGCAAATATAGCTGTCGCACAGGATATTGATATAAGCCGCCACTGTATTTTCATTACTTTTCAGCGCTTTCCCCACAGCTGGTATAGAAAAGCGACTGCCGACATTCTGCATTAAATAATTGACCAGCCTGTAAAACAAGTGCGTGTCGCGCAGCCTGTTGTAAACAATACAGTCCTTTTGTACGATTGACTCAAAATAGCTCTTCAACAATTCTTGCCTGATATCGTCATCCATATCTCCCAGCACGATTTCCGGGAAACAACCGAAGGAAAGGATATTGTCCATGATACGCAATACATCCGGTATCCGGTGATAACAATCCAACAGGTTATTTATTCCCCTCGAACGGAATACTTCGGAAACAGAGAACGGACGTACCTCGTTTTCAAAATAACGACCGGACAGTAAAGCGGAAAAACGGTTCTGTAAAAGTTGCGAGTTGGAACCGGTGATATAGATTTTCTCGAACGATTCGGTATCATATACACTCTTTATAAAAACCTCCCAATCCGACAGGTGCTGGACTTCATCCAGAAACAGGTATTTTACTTTTACCCCGGTCAGACGCTCGGCGTTCTCTACCACTCCGTACAATTTGGACGAATCATCCCAGAAAGGGATAAATTTCGGGTCATCCAGATTGAGCACCAGGATAGACCTGCCATCGGTTCCGGACTGCAACAAATCATTTATCAGTAATTTAAAGACTGTGGATTTCCCACAACGCCGCACTCCTGTCAGTATCTGGACATGGCGCATATTTTTTTTCTTCAACAGGTTATCCATGATACTTCTCGAACACAGTTGCTCAAAAAGTTTTCCGCTCCATTGCGGATTTTGGCGAACAAGGGTCTTTTCCATTTTTACTTTCTGTTATCAATTTCTTTAATGGCAAATATAGGTAGAATTTAGTAGATTGCCTAAATATACTTCGGTTAATTCAATATTTTACCTAATTATGTTTAGGCATTACTTTGATTTAAACTAAGTATGTTTCGATATTATGCTATCCTGCCATTAACGCCTGACTATCCTATAACAACTTTGTCCAATCCTCATCCGGGTATCGGATTTCAGCCTTTGTTCTTTTTACCGGCTGTAGGTGTCGATAACCCGAAAAAACTTATCGAAGATATTCCCATACAAAATTATCAGCGTGCTTAATGCCTTCGCTAATGTGAAGCTGACGGTTGTATTTCCACGACTTATGCAATATAGTTATTATATTATAAAGCCTTGCTTCGATTTTTCTTATCGTGAAGCAAAGATGAAATAAAAAGAATAGTTTTCCACAAATCTTATAAGATTTATGGAATTTACTCGTATTGCAATTGTATAAAATAACGTTCCACCTATAGATTTAATATTATTAAACTACATTTTGGTCATCACTCATCACAAGTCCCCTCTATTTCTTTCATAATCGGGGGATTGCGACAGTTGTGACAACACAAAAATAGGGTGACGAGAACATTTGGTCATCACCCCATTTTAGCACTGGAAGGAATATGCAGCATTTCCATCTCCAAAGGCTTAGATAACCGTCACTTATCACTGATATAAATAAGCGTTATTACCATCCTAATTACAACTATACCCTATGTATAATGCCCTCTAACCTATTCTATTTCTTCGTTTTTCAATTGCGGGCTATACAGTTTCCAATTGCGGGCTATCCGGTTTGCAGTTGGAAACCGGATAGCCCGCAGTTGGAAAACAAAGTTTTACCTGTAGTTTTGCACTGTTAGATGTAAGGCTAAAGAAAGAAACAAACTAAACTTTATACCTTTTTTCCTTAAGTATGCAAGTGCTGAAGTGTGGGAAATATGGAAGTAAAAACCGCCGTAACACTCTGCGCACTCTGTGACGATATATAAAAAAGGGCGCTCCGTGGAGCGCCCCTCGCAAAGAATGTCTAACAAAACTTCACAGCCTCATGTAGACAAATATGTTTGATAATACCGGAGGTATTATTGTCTCCATCTAGGATCACCGATACCAAGTTGGTAAATCTCATGATTGAGAACTTTATCGGTCTTGTTAAAATAAAGACCATCAAGGTTATCAATCTGATGCATATTCTCTGCCGGACTCAAATAAGGAGGATTAGGACTTTTCATTAACTCTGTCGGAGTAATGGGAGTTGCACCTACTTTTATTTTCAGTTCAGTCGTTCCATTAATAATACCCGGTTTGAATTTACCGAATGCTCCTGCGCTGTTTTTTGTTGCAGAAAATGCACCACCAGTAAATATTTTATCCAGAGCCTGCCTACCACTTTCACAACTAGAAGAATAATTGTCGGCAATATCAAAAGTTATTTCTTGCGCAGTACCATTAATCTGGCGAATATCCATACCTTGGAAATAAAGATTACGATTATCCCCATTACTTCTTGTCTGAATGAAAAGATTCTTTTTCACTGTTATCTTACTACCACTGGGCAGATATCGTAAATCAAAGATATTACGCCCGGAAGAACGAGTACTGAAATTAACAAATGTATTATTCTCAAGAGTGATATTGTAGCTTACACTTTCCAACCAATCCAAGTTCTTTCCATTATCATTAAAGAAAGAAGTACGCGGAGAATCATAGAATGTATTGTTACGGAAAATCATATTAGCGTAAATATTAGACTGAGGCGATGCGCCATCACCTGCAATCCAAGCATATCCACGTCCATTATTGTCATAGAATCCACAATTATAGAACAAACATCCATCAACCAAGAAATTACTGAAAATCTTGCGTTTCGTTCCTTGTACACGAACAAAACCACGAATCATACGCTGGAATGTGCAATCTTTTATTTCAAAAGATTGAAGTGTCACAGGCATACCATTGGAATACATATTTATGAAATAGTTACCTGTCCCGTTAGAACCATTATATTGAACAGCTAAAGGACAATCAAAATCAATTCCTTCAAAAATTAATTTCTTGATAACAATATCGCCCAATTCTCCTGATTGGGGTTGACGACCAAACATAAAATTACAAGACTGAACCGTTCCATTAAATACAGACATACCGTTCATAAGAACTTGAGCATGCCTGCCACTACCATCGTCTTTAGTACGCAATGTAAGTCCCTTACATAATGAGACATTGGTTGCGCAATAATAGTTTTTTCCTGGTTCCAGTTCAAAAATAGTACCTTCTGCCAAAGAGGCATCCGAGTTATAGTTTGAAAGAATAGTATCAATTCGGCAAGCATTATAGTCTACTGCTCCCGGAATCGTATCATTAGGATCACAAACATGTTTTATCAAAATAGGCTCGCCCAATGTACCTTCCATACGAACGATACATGTATTGTAAATAGCATCCCAATGTACTGGTACATTTTTGTTTACTGCATTCACTACATATACACAGTTTTCCTGCAAGCCGTCTATATCAATATAACCCCGATTAAAATCGTCCTCTGTCAGTCGATATTCTTTCCACTTATCAGGCACAGTAGCATCCGGATTTGTCGGTGATGCTTCAACAGTAATAACCTGCATCACAAAATTACCGTCTTTTACCTCATAATTCTTCTCAAAATCGTTCTTTTCAATAATTGCAGCACTACCAAATGCAGACAATTCACGTTCTACTTTAAGACGTAATGTAGTTTTGGTTATATTTTCAGCTGTAAGCACATCAGGAATGGCATATCGTTCCCCGGTAGTCAGCCCCATGTAGTCAGCCCATTGACGTCCACTACCATATCCATACCACTTCGAATGATACCCTTCGCCTTTTTTGGATAAAGTACGGATTGCGAAACGATAATCTGTACTATACTGAAGGTCTTTTATTTTCAAATCCAACACATCAGGTCCCACTATTGTATCAAATAAGATATGTGAAGGATTCTCCCAGTCTGACGCCAAACCGGAGGATACATTAGGTTGCAATGCATACTTTATTTCATAACCAGCGCAATCTTTCACACCGTACCAATAGAGTTGAACGTCATTCAAGTCAAGAACCTGACAACGATAAGGGTCTGCATCGCCTTTACCCGTATTATTGTCCACACGGAACATAGTCATGAACTCCCTCTCCGGAGAATCAGTACCAGTACCTACCACATCATCATCCTTGCACGAATAAATCGATAAAGACAAGAGAAGTATCAATATATAATAAAAATTATTTTTCATATCGTTTATTTCTAATAAGATTAATCTGTATAACCATAATAGTTCTTATAAACTCCTGCCGAACGCTGAATAACGGTTCTAGGATAAGGAAGAATATATCGTACAACCGGTAAGTTATCCGGTCCATTTTCCACGCTGACATTACCGTCATTTCCTACGATATAAATTTGACCAGTCACATCGTCTCCTCTCATGAATCCATAAAAAGAATACAAACACTGGGCTCTCGGGAAACCTGCATCTTTATTATACCAATCATAAAAATTACCAACTTCTGTGTGTATTTTGTCACTCGGATTCTTCGCATTTTCATAAGGATTATACAAACCTAAAACATCTAAAGCAGTATTAGGATACTCATTGATATTATTCGGATTAGCTTTATCTTTTTGATAATACATTGAAGCAGGAAGATTATTTAAATAACCGGCTTTACAGCCATTCTCCGCATCGTATTCCTCTACCATATCAATATAATCAGAAGAACCTCCCGTATTTTCTGCTACGGCAAAATAACGTAAGAAATTATAATAAGTAACCTCGCTATAAAGATTATTACGAACCAAATCACGCCAACGCATATTCTCACCGGCAAACTCCCATTTACGCTCATCCAGAACCGCTTTCAAGAAAGTCTCTTTGGATGCTTTCGCATTGGTGATGTACGTTTCATCAGGATTTTCAAATGCGCGTTGGCGAACCTGACGGAGTGCATCAACAGCTTTATCACCATTAGGACCACTTACACCATCTTCTACCTCATTTACAGCTTCAGCATACATCAAAAGCACATCAGCATAACGCATATAAGGGAAGTTTATGCCTGTATTGTCTGTACTATTATTACCTAAACTCTGAGTTGACCAAAGTTTAGACCACTTATTATTATATACTGTATAATCCGTAAGTATAGTGGGTGTACCATCATACTCATATCCCCACAAACCATTTACGTAATCACGTCGCAAGTCATTCTCATCAAATGAAAAACGATAAAAAGCATTTAAACGAGCATCGCCTTTAGTTTCACCCCAAATATTGGGTGCGGCAGTAGCACCTTCGGACAATACACTTTTCGGTCCATGAATATATCCGACATTTCCACTGGAATTCTTAGCAAACGGAATTTCGAAAATAGGGTCATCATTATTAGTTACAATATACTTACACTCATTGATGAATACCTCACGATAAGGAAGATTCAATCTATGATTACTCTTATTTATAACAGAGTCACAATACTGACGGGCAATATCATAATATTCCTTATAGTTATCCGGACGCTCCATCGTTCCATAATTTCGGGGATTCGATTTGTCCGGATGAAGTGAATACCCACCACAAGTCAATGCCATACGGGCAATCATAGACCAACACATTTCTTTAGAAATACGCTCTACACCATCACTTAAAGCGCTTGCCAATTCCATATAGGGAGCCACCTCTTTTAAATCGGCAATCAACTCTTTATGAATAGTTTCACGATCAGTAACAGGCATTATAGCATCCTCTGCCAAGCTGTTAGGTGTAAATGAAAAAGGAATATCACCAAACATCACGACAAGATCGTGATAAAACATGGCACGTATTACTTTAGCTTCACCCAACATCTGCATTACTTCAGCATCATCCTTGCTAAACACAGAACCATTCTCTAAATTGTAGATATAAACATTAGCATATTCTATACCACGATAAGCAGCTGTCCAAAATTTATCTATATCTCCACCATTACTATTACAGTCAAAACGACGGTAACCTGTATTCGAAGGCAATTCATTGGACGAAATCCACATTTCTACATCGCTATTTAAGCAAAAAGTGCTTAAATAGGCCTTTCCATAAGTATCGTTTGTCAATAACTGGGCATAAACCCCATTCAACGCACGGCTCGCCTCATTTTTGTCACTGAAAACGAAATCGTATTTATACTTTGACCCTGGTTCTACTTCCAAATAATCATTACAGGAAGAAGCAGCCAAAGCAAACAGACCGACGATAAGTATATTTTTTATTTTCATAAGTAATTTCTTTTATGCATTAGAAAGTAATATTGGTTCCAAACACAAAACTACGGCTACGCGGATAACGATTGTAGTCCATACCGCAAGTCAAGCCGGTCTGTACGTCCACTTCGGGGTCGTAACCGGAGTATCCTGTAATGATAAAGAGGTTTGAACCACTAACATAAAGCCGAAGTTTTGAAAGCCCCCACTTTTTAGTTAACTGTTGAGGCAACGTGTAACCAATCGTAATGTCTTGGCAACGCAGGAATGAACCATCTTCAATAAAATAAGAATGAGTCACTTTCTTTGTAACATCAGTTGGATTCCATAATGTTTTGCCTGCATTCATGGCAAGATATTGTTCTACGGTATTTTCAAGATAAGTATTCTTGTACATGCACTCACCATCTTCACGCGTGTAAGCCCAACGATTTGTAAACTTGGCAAGAATATTGTTGAAGTTATTCTTGTTACCCTCCGAAGAAGACAACTGATAGGCTGTAGCATTGTTTACATCAAAGCCAACCATATAGTTGAAGTTAGCCGTAAAATCAAGACCTTTCCATTGTCCGCTTAAACCAAAACCTCCTTGAAATTTAGGATTAGTATTACCGATAACAGTACGGTCATTTTCGTCAATTATACCATCAGGTTTCCCATCGGGGCCGCTAATATCTTTGAATTTAATCTTACCCGGAAGCGTCGCTTCACCGGAATTACTGCTTTCATATACCGTATTAATAATAGTACCTTCTTTAGGAACCGCCAAGAAATTCTGATTAGGGTCAAAATCGAATTCATCTGGGCTATACAAGCCATCATAGATAAAACCATAAATCAAACCTACTTGGTCACCTACTTTCAAACAGTAATCATTAAAACTTGATTTCCAACGGCTATTCTGATCCCAGATTACATCATCCGTATCATTCAGCTTATCAACCACCATCTTATTGAAACCAAATGTCAGATTTCCACTCAAGACATAGTCTTTACCACGAAGGATATCACCGTTTATACTCAACTCAAAACCCTTGTTGGTCACCTGACCTATATTTCGCATCTGCTGAGTGTAACCGGCAGTAGTAATAATATCTGACTTATAAAGTAAATCTTTTGTTGTATTCCAATAGAATTCCGGCGTAATAGTCAACCTGTCATTGAAAAGCCCCAAATCAAAAGCAACGTTACGCGTTAATGTTGTTTCCCATTTAATTTTAGGATTGGCAAAAGTTTTATCACCGGAATTACCATACCATGACTCCAGTGTACTTGTATTTCCTTCATTAAAAGCCGGGCCATTCTCTGTATTCATGGTATAAAGATAACGCCAAGAATCATCATCAATACGATTGTTACCAGCCATACCAATAGCGGCACGCAACTTCAAATTACTAATGAGCTCATTATTTTCCAAAAATCCCTCCTTGGAAATAACCCATGCGGCAGATACAGAAGGGAAATAGCCCCATTGTTCACCCGGAGCAAATTTGGTAGAACCATCGGCACGCATCGTCACTGAAGCTAAATACTTATGATCGTAATTGTAACTTGCCTGGCCAAAGAAAGAAGCTGTACGATCGGGAGTAGAAATTGAAGTCGTAGCTACCCACGGAGTTCCCAAGTTCATATTCTCAATCGCTTTATCTGCAGTAATGTTACGTCCGAAGTAACGGTTCTTCATATAATTCTCTTTCGTTACCTTATTTTGGATTTCCTGACCCAGCAAGAAAGAGAAATTATGCAAATGATTCAAATCGAAACCATAAGAAGCAGTATTTGTCCAAAGATACTTTTCAGTTCTCTTATTTTTGATTTCTGCAACTCCAAGTTTATTGTTTTTCTGACCTACATCAGTCAAAGCACCATGGAATGCGTTTTCATCTTTAAAATCAATATAGTGAGCTGCTTCTGTACGCAATACCAAACCTTTGATAGGAGTCCATTCTAAAGCGAACTGGTTAGTATAACTATAAGCATGCTTTTTCAGCGTATTCTGTCCAATATCACTTTTCGGATTACTGTATTCAAATATAGCCTCATCATCGGGATCAACTGTTGCGGGATCCCAAAAAGCGAATTCACGTAAACCATTAGTTGGACGATATTGCAGTACATCAATAATACCGCCACTACCCACTTTGTCACCACCGGCACCTGTATCACGACGATAAGTAAACTTAGGATTTAATTGCAAAGACAAGTTCTTTGTTAACTGAATATTCATTTTAATATTCAAGTTAGTACGACGAACACCCGAACCCAAAATAATACCATTATCCTCTGAATTGGTAAGAGATGCGTTAAAACGGAACTTCTCACTACCTCCTCCAACTGTAACATTAGTAGAATAGTTCAAAGGAGTTTCCCCCATTACTTCATCCTGCCAATCATGTGTTGTTACACGTTTATAGATATCAAGATCAAGCGGATTACCAAAATTTGCACGGAAGAATTTGGCATTGGAACTACGGTTACCATTAGCGGCAGCCCAGTCATACTGATAACGAGTAAAATCGTACGCATCCATCAGTTCCAATTTCTTCGAAAGCTTGCTAATAGACATCTGGGCATTCAAACCGACAGTTACTCTTCCTTCTTTAGCTGATTTCGTAGTTACCACAACTACACCGTTACCCCCTTTTGCACCATAAATAGCAGTCAGAGAAGCATCTTTCAATACATCAATGGAAGCAATATCCGAAGGAGGAATATCGTTAATGTTATCTGTTTGAAAACCATCAACAATATAAAGCGGATCATTACTTTGTGTTACTGACGTCCCCCCCCTGACGCGAATGTTGATATCAGCACCCGGAGCACCATCGACAGTAGTTACCTGCACACCGGCAATTTTACCTTGCAAGGCAACGGCAGCAGAAGTTACAGGAACAGCGGCTAGTTTAGCACCCGAGATAGAGCCAACAGAGCCTGTTAAATCTTTTCTTGCTTTACTTCCACCATAACCAATAACCACCACTTCTTCAAGTGCTTGTGAATCATCTTTTAAAACAATCTTTAATTCTTTACCGGCCACAGCATCCACTTCTTGTGTTTCCATGCCGACATAAGAGATTACTAATTTCTTCCCTTTACCGACTGATATGGTAAAGTGACCATCCAAATCGGTGGTAACACCATTTGAGGTATTACCCTTTTCCACCACTGTGGCACCAATAATAGTTTCCCCTGTAGAATCTAATACAGTACCTTTTACAGTAATGTTTTGAGCAAACGCCCCAACCGGCACCATTAATAATAGCGCCAATAGCAGGAGTAATCTGCTTTTCATCTTTCCATCTTTTTGTTTCATGATAGCATTACTTTGGTTAAACAATATATTTAATTTATTATACACTTTCATTTCCACCTTTCAACATTACCTAATACCCTCCTGATAGTATATTCCTTCGCCTCCTTCTTCGTCAGCTCCTTAATGCCCGCCCACTTCGCGCGTCCACTCATATCAGCACCTTTACCGGTATTATTGTATTCATACAGATGGAGGTCTTTACTCGTAGCGGCATACTCCATGTGCCAAGTGGTAGGCCAACCTTCCGGATGCATTTGTTCACACATCACCGAATTCAGAATAGCTACTTTAGGATAATTATGCCATGGACGACCGATAGCAACAGGCTTGCCATCGTCTCCGGGACGGGGGCTATCCGGCATATAAGTGAAGTTGCACTGATTGAACACAAAACCATATTTCTGATTTTTGGGAGTAGAGGGAGCAGTTATCCAACCACCACCCCAGCTGCGAATTTCGCAAGACTGGAAATAACCGATTCCTCCTCCGTAGATGTAATCGGTACGTCCCACAATCAGACAGTTCAGAAAATAATTAAGCATGCCGTCTTTTCTTAAAAGTACGGTATCCTGATAACCTAAGATATCACAATTACGGAATATGAGTTTATTGCCACACAGGGTGAGTGCCAAAGCCTGGCCTACAGGACCGGCGGTATTTTCTACCGTCAGATTTTCCACCACACACCCATCAGCCATTACGGTTAGAGTGGCCGAAGTACGAACCAAATCGGCATTATCTTTCCACAAAGCCCATGACTCCGCCGGACACTTATTTCCGGTCTCCGGACTTTTACAATCGTATATATGATAACTGATAATTGTATGGGAACGTTCCTCTCCTCTCAGTGTAAGATTCTTCTTGCTTTGGGGAACAATGAGTTTTTCCTGATCATATTTTCCTTTCTTTATATATATGACAAAACGCTTGTCACTATTATCAGGAACAGCGTTGATGGCCGCTTGCAGTGTACGGTAATCACCACTACCATCTTGCGCAACAATTAAATCCGCATCCTGTGTTTTTGCAAAACAAGCAACGCTTCCTGTTGTGCTAATCAATAAAGCAAACAATGCAATGAATGTGTTTCTCATAATAAAAAGTATTATAGTAGCGTTATATATTTCACTGCAAAAGTCAAAAAAAGAAAGACGTTAAAGGAAGAAAAATTATCGTAATAGGTGGAAAAAATATTATTTACACATAATAACCAATTTTTCCACCTACACGGTAAACGATAATTTAATGAAGAATGAAGAATTAGGCTGCGCTACACAAGCATGCCGCAAGGTAATTCTTCATTCTTCATTTCCCTTCATTCCCATTTACTAATCTTATTCTATAGTAATAGAATATTGTTGCAGGTCTTCCATGCGGGAACTTCCCCCCACCATGAGGTCGTACTTACCGGCACAGACTCTCACGGTATTAGTTTGAGCATCCCACCATTCCAGATTCTTATCATCCAATTCAAATTCCACATCCACTGTTTCTCCGGCAGGAATGGAAACACGCTTGAAAGCACGCAGGGTTTTGCTTGGCCCTTCCGGGTCGTCCTGTTTCTTCAGATATACCTGCACAACTTCTTCTCCATCACGTTGACCCGCATTTGTTACGGGAACAGTCAGTTTCAGGGTTTCGCCGGCAGAAATTTTATCCTTTGCCATTACCGCCTGTCCGTACTTGAATGTCGTATAACTCAAGCCATAGCCAAATGGAAAGAGAGGAGCCTCATTCATATACCGGTAGGTTCTACCCGTCATGTTGTAATCTTCAAAATCGGGAAGTTGGGATATATTACGATAGAATGTCACCGGTAATCTTCCCGCCGGGTTGTAATCGCCAAACAGCACTTCCGCCACTGCCCTGCCACCCGCCTGACCGGGATACCAAGCTTGCAAAATAGCTTCACACTCTTTTGTTTCCGGTTCCATGCCGATGGGTGAACCGGAACAATTGACGAATATCACCTTCTTTCCGGCACGGTGCAGAGCGGTTATCAACTCACGCTGAACAGCCGGTAATTCAATATCCGTACGGTCACCTTTCTTGAAACCGGGCAGATTGACACCCATTTCTTCTCCTTCGAGCGAAGGAGATATGCCACCTGCAAAAATAATGATATCCGCATCCTTCACTTTTTCCACCGACTTCCGTATATCGACCTCTTTCTTGAAACCAAGGTCAAAGTTCAGTTGCGCGTCACTCCTCAAATATTCAAAATCAAGCTCGATAGTATATGACTTTCCCGCCTGTACCTTTAAAGCATACGTAGTTCCCCGTCCACCGTGTTTATTGGAAAAACTCTTCACCTCCTCATTGTCGATGCGCAGACGGCCGGAACCATAACTATAAATCTCAAAGACAACTTCGCCTGACTGTTCCGGGGTAAACACACTGTTATAGGTTGCCGAGAAGTCCGTCAGATTCACACCGGGTGCAAACACCGTAGCTCCTGAAGTACAGAAATGGAAAGGAGTAGTGACTTGCGCAGTAGCCACCGGATTTCCCTCACGCGTCACATTATTCCAATAATTTGCACTGAAACCTGGACCATCTTCCGATTTGCACTGATTGAATGCACTTTGAATCAAAGTACGTTCCACCCATCCGCAACCCTGCTCATAGATAAGTTTATCATCGGCACCCAACGCATTTCTCACTCCGTCCAGAATTGTAACAGTGCGCAAAGGCATACCATTGTAATTACCCCATTGCATAACCGAGTCGTTAGCGTTCGGCCCCATAACGGCAACCTTCAGCCCACCCCGTATCAAAGGCAGGAAATTATCCTTATTCATAAGCAGCGTCATAGACTTACGGGCCACGTCAAGCGCCAAAGAATCGTGTACCGACGAAGCGACTACGGAGAAAGGTATTTTTGTCCAGGATACCTCTGAAGGGTCATCCATTTCTCCCAAAGCAAAACGGGCAGCCAACAGGCGTTTCACGGAAGTATCGATAGCCTCTTCGGAAATCAACCCTTGCTTCACACCTTCCACCAACTTTTTATAACTGGAGCCACATTCCAAATCAGTCCCGCTCAGCACCGCAGCGGCAGAAGCCGATTCCGCATCAGGATGAGTGCGATGGCCGCGTTCATTATAGAAATCGGCGATGGCACCGCAATCAGAGAGTACAATACCATCGAAGCCCCATTCGCCTCGCAAAATCTGCATCAGCAAACGATTGCTGCCGCAACAGGGTTCACCTTCAAAACGATTATAAGCACACATCACCTCTTTCACCTTCCCCTCTTTCACCAATGCTTCAAAAGCAGGCAGATAGGTTTCATACAAATCACGGGGATTGATATCGGCCGCATCAAACGAATGCCGGTTCCATTCCGGACCGGAATGTACCGCAAAATGCTTGGCGCATGCATGCAGCTTGTCATATTTCCCATCATTGGAACCTTGCAGTCCCTTCACTGCCATCACTCCCATACGACTTGTCAGGTAAGGGTCTTCCCCGTATGTTTCTATTCCCCTGCCCCAGCGCGGGTCACGATAAATGTTTATCGTCGGCGTCCACATCGTCAGACCCTGATAGCGTTCATAACTTCCCTGAGAGGTATAATAAGCATTCTTTGCACGAGCCTCATCGGACACGGCATCGAATACATTGTACACCGTTTCGGGAGAAAAGGAGGCAGCCATACCTATCGGCTGTGGAAAGACCGTTGCCAACCCGGCACGAGCCACGCCATGGAGCGCTTCATTCCACCAGTTATAAGGTTTAATACCCAACCGCTCCACCGGTTTGGACCCATCCATCATGAGTGATACTTTTTCTTCCAAGGTAAGTTCCTTCACCAAAAGTTCGGCACGCTTCTCGGGAGACAGAGAAGTATTTTTATAAGTTGACTGATTGCAGCCCGTCAACAACAAGGCAGATAACAGATAAATAAGTTTGTGTCTCATACATTTTATATATATTAGATTTCTGATTGCAAAAATCACAATAATAAAATTAATATAGGAGGAAAATTCATTGGAAAAGGTGGATAAGTCCTCCTTTATCCACAAATATTCCCCCTCCGCCATCCGATGATTGCCTATTTTTGCCCATCATATTTAGTCACACCTTATATAGAATTTTAATGAGACGTTTATCTATTTTATTGATGGGATTGATGGTAGCGGTAACTGCCGCATCCCGAACATTCGACATGAAACTTTTGGGAGCAGACACCAAAGGTATCACCCCATGCACGCAACTAATCAACCAAACCATTGAAAAAGCCGCCGCCGAAGGGGGTGGTACCCTTTATTTTCCGGCAGGAACTTACCTCACGGCTACCATTCACATGAAAAGTAATATTACCCTGAATCTTGAATCCGGCGCGGTCCTTCGTTTCTCGGACAGGTTCGAAGATTATCTCCCCTTCGTCACCCTGCGTTGGGAAGGAACAGTGATGCAGAGTTTATCTCCGCTCATCTACGCACGTTCTGCAGACAACCTCACCATCACAGGACGTGGGACATTAGACGGAAACGGCTTCAAATGGTGGCAATGGGAGTATGATACCCGGAAAAAAATAAAAGACAACGGAGGCAAGTTACCTTCTCTTGATAAACTGCAACAGATGTGGACTGATGCCAATAAAGACCTTGAAATATCCGAATATTACAAACCTTCCCTGGAACGCCGCATGTTCCGTCCGCCCTTTATCCAGTTCTACGAATGCAGCAATGTGATGATAGAGAATGTGAAGATTATAAACTCTCCCTTCTGGACGGTCAATCCGGCCTTCTGTGATAATGTCACCGTACAGGGGGTAACGATAAACAACCCGTCCAGCGACCCGAAAGGGCCGAATACCGACGGCATCAACCCGAGTTCCTGCCGCAACGTGCGGATATCGAACTGTTTTATCAGCGTAGGAGACGATTGCATCACCATCAAATCCGGTCGTGATGCCGACGGGCGGAAATATGGAAAAGCATGCGAGAACATCACGATTACAAATTGCATCATGCTTTCCGGCCATGGCGGTGTAGTGATAGGGAGCGAAATGTCCGGCGGTGTGAAAAGAGTGGCGATATCAAATTGCGTATTCGACGGTACCAATGCCGGTATCCGGTTGAAAGCTTCCCGTGGACGTGGCGGAGTGGTGGAAGACATCCGGGTAGATAATATTGTGATGAAGAACATTCAAGGGGATGCTTTTATCTTCGACCTGTTCTATGACCGCCTGTCGAAAGTGGAACCTGTGAGCGAGCGCACTCCCATATTCAGGAATATCCATTTGAGCAACATCACGGGAAATGATATCAAGCGGATAGGTTATATGAAAGGTATAGAGGAAATGCCCATCAGCGAGTTGTCTTTCTCCAATGTAAACATGACAGCCCAACAAGGCTTTCAAGCAGAAACCGCCACCGACTTACGATTCAATAATGTCAGTTTTACGGTAGAAGAAGGAACTTCTCTCAGCATCAAGCAGTGCAAGAATGTGTTTCTGAATGATGTACGTTCAAAGAAACCGGTAGCGGATGAACCGGTAGTAAAGATTGAAGAGGGGGAGAATGTGGTGATGGTGAATTGCGGGAAGTAAACGATAATTTAATGAAGAATTAAGAATTAAGAATGAAGAATTACCTTGCGGCATGCTTACGTAGCGCAGCCTAATTCTTCATTCTTCATTCTTAATTCTTCATTTCCCTTAATTCCCCTATAAGCCCTCATTCAAATACACCTCCAGATTAGTATATCCCTCCTTACTCAACGTGGTAGTGACACCATCCGACGCATCTTCCGGGTTTAATCCATGAGACACTTCCCATTTGTCGGGCATGCCGTCACCATCCGTATCCTTCAGGTCGGCAGGAGATACACCACCGTCACTTAATTCGGGCCAAGGGCTGGCGGCTCCTTTGGGTTTGACGTCAGCCGGCAAATCAATGAGTCCGGGCGCTTTTTCGGCTCCCCGGGTAACACTACCTATATAAGTAGCCGTTCCTTTGCGGGTTTCGTTTACGATACGCTTATCAATGATATCGCGCCGCTTGGAACAACCGGCATATTTCAAGACAAGCCGATAGGCTTCTTTCGCCGTATGCGTAGTGATGACGTCCGTTTCCAGAGGAGCGGACAGACGCATATCTTTCCTGACCTGTTCCGTGAAAGTATTATCGCAGGAATTGTTGTCGATTTGCTCATAAATACCCTTCGTCCAGTTGTCACGGGTCACATCCTTATTTCCCTCGATTACATTACCATCGACATAGAATTTTCCCCATACATGCTCCATGGGCTGCCAAACGTTGGGCGTACCGTCCGCCCGATGGCAATACTTGGTAGTGCGTATACCAAGCGCAGCTATACGATAGCGCACCGGACTGTTTTCAGGGGTAGCCGGTCCCGGTTTATAGTAGTTGTTGACAATATTCACCTGCATGCCTTCACCGCCATAACAACCATTGCCCGCCCAGTTGTAAATCACGTTATTCCGCATATCCACATACTCGCGTCGTTGCGTGAAAGGACGCGGGCCAAGACGCGGCGCACGGCTTTCGTGATGCGCCAGCAGATTATGATGAAACGAAGCCCTCGCTCCTCCCCAGATGGCACCATAGCCATGACGCCCCTTGGCATGTCCTGCCGTACGGAGGCTTTCGGAAGAGATGCACCACTGTACGGTCAGGTTTTCTCCCCCATAAATGGAACAGCACTCATCTACCGACCAACTGATGGAGCAATGATCAATCATCACATTCCTGCAATCGGTGCTTCCCAAACCATCCGGTTCGCCCCCTCCTTCATTGCCTACCCGGAAACGGAGATAGCGGACAATCACATTATCGGCATTGATTGTCACCGGATAGCGTGCAACGCAGATGCCTTGTCCCGGAGCCGTTTGACCGGCAATAGTCAAATCGCCGTTTGTAATCCGCAGGTTGCCGTTGAGAAAGATAGTGCCCGCCACGTCAAAAACAACGGTACGCGCACCCTTTTGTGACAGGGCATATCGGAAGGTACCTTCCTGCATTCCATCTTCCAAAGTCGTCACGTGATAGACTTTTCCACCACGCCCGCCGGAGGTATAGCGTCCAAACCCTTCGGCACCAGGAAAAGAGGGCAAGCAAGTTCCCGCCTGAGCAGCGTCTGCCTCTTCTTTCAGATATTTCAACCGTTTTCCCCAATCTTCCATCACTTCATTACGCCACTTATAGACGGTCTGCGCACCTTGCAAGTTACTCCAGAAATATTCGGGAGCACTTTTATCCGTATACCAATTCGCGCCAAGCCGGTAATCCGTATCACGCACCTTACCCGGCCAGAGATTCTCCACTGTAATTACCCCTTCCTGACGAGGGAAGCCGGGAATACCGGATTCTATCGTATAGGGCAAAGCACCGAGGTAGTAGGTGGAATGACGGACTGCATAATCTCCATCGCCCAAATAGTAACCGGACCATTTCTGTTTTCCGATAGTCAAAGTGATGCAAGCCGAATCCGTCGGAACATCCTTTAAAACAGGCCCTTGAACATGGAACTCAATAATGGAATATACCTGCACGGTATCCTTAGCCGTCGCGGGGCGATGAAATACTGTCCGCGAACTATGGGTAAAGGGTTCAAAACTGCCACCCCAAGACTCCCTGCACGGGTCTTCAGGATTACCGTCCATCATATAGAGCAAAGCAGGGGTATCACCCAACTTCGGCAGACCTTGATAATAATGTATAAAATCGGCTCCCAGGTTCCCTGCATCTTTCATATAAGTATCATAGAAACCGGTATTGTAGGAGTCTTTCACTTTTTTCTGGCTGATAAAGCCCCGATAAGAGGCATTATTCTCAATGAACCATAAATCGGGGAAATTACGCACAATATATACATAGCTGTTTACACTCCACTTTTTATTGGGGCCTCCAATCCAGTAGACACGGATTTTGCTGCGGATATCAGGAGCATCATGCAGCGCCTGCGCCACATCATCCAGCCCTCCCCAAACAAGTATCCACAAGGGGCGGTCGCTTTCACGGCGTGCACATTGCACAATCCAATCAGAACCTTCGGTGGCAGACGTAAACCCGCAATAGGGCGCTGCACCCTTCCTGCCTTGCTTGGTTATGGAACGGAGATATTCGGGAGCGGCCAATCCCTCTATATGCCTGCTCAATTTCGGCAAATCTTTCTCATACAGATTTATCATCCGAAGAATTTCATCTTTACTTCCGCTTCCAAATGAAGGAGACGAAACAAGTCCTTCGGTGTCGAACTCATTGCTGTACATCAGGAAGTGTGCCACCGACTGGTTGTCGTCGGGGTCGGTTCCTCCAATATCCGTGCTGATAAGGATACGTGGCTTTTGGGGCACCGGTTGTTGCGCAAAAGATGCTGCACCGACTAATATAAATACCAGAGAAAAGAAAATTGTTTTCATAAATCAGAGTATTAGTAAGTGGAAGCAAAAATACGGAATAACCGGAACAATGAGGGGGAAAAATTGGTGCAAAAGGGGGAGTAATGATAGGATAATTACCCGTCGTGAGGAATCTAAAACTCCCGCATTATAGAACTTACTTATCAACATTTCATCTTCGTTGACCTTCACTGCGCAAGATGGCATCTCATGCTGCACAAGATGGCATCTTGAACAACACAAGATGGCATCTTGCGCAATGAAGGTCGGCGGGCATCACATCACAGGTAATAAAGGAACAAGCGCTCCCCCATTATGCCCCGGTCATCAGGGAAGTATGTTTAACGGATTCCATCAATCGCCTTCGTCAACTGTCCCAAAGCCTGCTGCAATACCGAACGCGGACAGCCTACATTCAACCGCATAAAGCCTTCGCCGGGTTTACCGAACATGGTGCCGTCGTTCAAAGCAAGATGGGCTTTTTCTGAAAAGAGTTTTGCCAGCTCGTCTTGTGGCAAGCCCAATGCACGGCAATCCAGGAAAATGAGATAAGATGCCTGGGGACGTATCATGCTGATTCCCGGGATGTGTTCTTTCAAGTAATTCTCGGTAAAATCGATATTGTCTTTCAGATAGTCGAGCAATTGTGACAGCCACTCTTCACCCTGCATATAAGCGGCGGCGGCGCCGATATATGCCAGCAAATGGCCTTCACAGAACTCTCCGGCTTCCATAAATTGCCGGAAACGGCGACGGATATCGGCATTGACGGTTATGGCGTATGAACTGCCCAATCCCGGCATGTTAAATGCCTTGCTGGGTGCCATGAAAGTTAAAGAATTTTGTGCCGCATTCTCTGAAACTGTGGCAAAAGGATGATGTTTATAAGGCGGGAGAGTCAGGTCGGCATGTATCTCGTCCGAAATAACCAGCGTGCAGCTCTCTTTGCAGATATCGGCTATCCGGCGCAGTTCTTCTACAGTCCACACACGGCCGCCGGGGTTATGGGGGTTACAGAGAATAAGTGCTTTGCAGCCCTGGATATCCCGGCTGAAACGTTCGAAATCAATCTGATATTGACCGTTACGCAAGTCAAGCGGGGAATACACTACTTCACGCCCCAAACGCTCGGTAACCAGGAAGAAAGGATGATATACCGGAGTCATAACCATGACTTTGTCTCCCGGATTGGTGAAACACTGCAAGGCAAATGCTTGTCCGCGGACTATACCGGGTACAAAGGTCAGCATTTCACGGGTGATGTCCCATTGATGACGCTTGTGCAGCCAGTTGCAGATGGACGTATACCACTCTTCACAAGCAAAAGTATAGCCCAGCACTTCATGTTCGAGCCGCTTGCGCAAGGCTTCCATTACGAAAGGAGGAGTACGGAAGTCCATATCGGCCACCCACATGGCAAGTAAATCATCACGTCCCCAAACATTTTTCACTCCGTCCCATTTCACCGAGTCGGTGCCGCGACGCTCTATCAGCTCATCAAAGTTATATTTCATAATCAGTTTATTTTTATCACCGGAGATTACAAGGTGTAACACACATAAGATGAGAGAAAAAATCTGCGCTAATCTACGTAATCTGCGGTGGAATTAATCATATCGGGAAAAATATAAAGACCGCCACGTCCCATAAAGAGTGCGAAAGGATGATGGCGGCAAAGCGATTGGGGAAAAAACGGAAAAGCGCTCCCCACACCACGCCGGCTACCAATGCCGCCATAACCAGCATAAAGTTGCAGGAACCGGCATGCACCAAGGCATACAGGGCGGTTGCCACAATGAAACCTTTATTGGGGTTCCAACGCTCGGAAAGTGTGCGCTGCACATAGCCACGCCAGAAGATTTCTTCGGCAGGGCCTATCAGGAACAGCATCAAGGCGGTCAGCAACCAAGGAGACTCTCCTTCTTTCATCCCGTATATCAGGTTTACCTGAGGACGTGCGAAATCGAATATCCAGGTGGAAACCTTATCGCCTATCCAGAACACGCACCACAAAGCAATGGCAACACCAAAGCCCAGCAGAATGTTCGACAAGCTCCACTTCACATCGCGCCACCAACCGGGACGGAACAAGGTGGCGAATACGGACAAGGTGAGTGCCGAACCGGTCATCATCCACCAGAAATTGACAAAGGGGGCAGTCCAGGGAGAGAACATGACCGTCCACAACACGGCTGCCAAAAAGATGGTAAAAACTAATTTATTCATGACAACAGGGCTGCTAAAACAAATGATAAAGCGAATATCAGGCTGAACAACAATTGGAGTTTAGCCGTCAGTTCGTCCAGATTGGCAATGACTGAGAAACCTTTCCCGGGATACTGTGACATGACACGGACATTACCGATAGCGGGTATCAAAGCCAGTAAAATCAGGAGCGTCCATAGGGGGAAAGTCCCGGAAGCGGCGCAACCTGCCACCCATCCGAAGGGGAACAGGATTTCGGCACAATACAGGAACACGGATGCTTTGCTTCCCAATCGCATGGCCAGGGTATTGATACTTGCACGGGCATCGGTCTGCATGTCACGCGTGTTGTTGGCATGAAGAATGGCTACCGTTATCAGCCCCACGGGAATGGCTATCCAGAGTACCTCCCAATTGATGGCAAGGGTGGCAACGTATGCCGTGCCCAGAGTGGGCAGCAGGGCGTATGCCATGAAAATAACCACATCGCCCAGTGCATTATACTTCAGGGGAGGATAAAGAAGGGAACATGCCACTCCCCCAAGGCCTATCCACAACAAGGGAAGCCCCGTACGAAGCATCAGCGCAGTACCGGCAACCACGGCAACCACCAGCAGCCCCAGTGCCAACCGATAGATTTCTTTCGGGAGAAACATCTCATCGGTAAGGGTTTTAGCGCCGAATGTATCCCGGGCATCGACCCCTCGCTTATGGTCGAAATAATCGCTCCATGTGTTTCCTGCGGCATGGAACACTATGATATTGAGTAAAGCCCAGATGCCGTTTGTCCAGTTTATGTCTGCTTTCATCCAGAACAGATACGCCAAAGTCACGATTACCGGCATTGCCGATGCGGGAAACGACCACGGGCGGACGGCTATCAACCAATCTTTAAAGGAATGTTTCTTCATTATTCTCTATTGCTTTTTTAGTTTTAAATATTTCGCTAATCAATAAAAGGATATTCGGTTTTCACCACAGAGGACACAGAGGTCACAGAGGTTTTGAGCAGGACTAATCTACTCTCCTTATGTACGGACAGGCTCACGATGACGAAGCCTAACATGAGTATAAGAGAAGAAACTCTGTGACCTCTGTGTCCTCTGTGGTGAACAAATTATCATTTATTTGCTTGCAAAAGTACGAAATATCTTCGCTTTTTAAGTAATTTTGCGCACAAGTAATATAGATACACTTATGATAAAAGCCTTGTTTTTTGACATTGACGGCACTTTGGTGAGTTTCGATACTCATGAAATACCCGTTTCTACTATCGAAGCGCTGACTGCCGCCAAGGCGAAAGGTATGCAGATATTCATTTCGACCGGACGTCCCGGAATTATCATCAACAATCTTTCCGCGCTGCAAGACCGTGGACTGATAGATGGTTACATCACGATGAACGGCGGTTATTGCTTCGTGGATAAAGAGGTGATTTACAAAAGTACCATCCCTGCTGCGGATGTAAAAGCATTAATGAATTATTGTACTTCCAAAGATATTCCCTGCATTGTGGTAGGCGAAAGCGATATATGTGTTTGCCAACCGAATGAATTGGTAAAAAAGATCTTCCACGATTTCCTGAAAGTAGACGTGATACCTGCAAGAACTCCCGAAGAGGCGTTACAAATCGGAGAAGTTTTCCAGATGACTCCTTTTATTACGGAGGATGAGGAGAGAGAAATACTTCCGTCCATCCCCAATTGTGAGATAGGACGATGGTTCCCGGCTTTTGCCGACGTCACAGCCAAGGGAAACACCAAACAGAAAGGCATAGACGAGATTATCCGCTATTTCGGTATTCGCCTGGAAGAAACAATGGCTTTCGGAGATGGAGGTAACGACATCAGCATGCTGCGCCACGCCGGTATCGGCATTGCAATGGGGAATGCCGAAGATGACGTGAAGGCGGCAGCCGATTATGTAACGACCGGAGTGGACGATGATGGCATAGCCAATGCTTTGAGACACTTTGAGATAATTGACTGATAACCGATAGATAACTGATAGAATAGATAGCAGTCAATCCCCCCTTTCTCGTCAATTGTCAATCGTAAATAGTAAATAGTAAATAGTAAATAGTAAATAACTTGTCTTTCGTTCCCGATACACAGAATAAAGAGTTTCAAGACGCCTTGAACCTTATTCAATATACCCGTCAGTCTGTTTTTCTGACGGGCAAGGCGGGTACGGGCAAATCGACCTTTCTCCGTTACATCTGCGAGCAAACTAAAAAGAAGCATGTGGTACTGGCGCCTACGGGAATCGCGGCTATCAATGCCGGTGGCAGCACCATGCACAGTTTCTTTAAATTCCCTTTTTACCCCTTGCTGCCCGATGATCCGAACTTCAGTTTGCAACGCGGACGTATCCATGAGTTTTTTAAATATACCAAACCCCATCGCAAGCTGCTTGAGGAACTTGAACTTATCATCATCGATGAGATATCCATGGTGCGGGCAGATATCATCGATGCGGTAGACCGGGTGCTACGCGTTTATTCCAGAAACCTGCGCGAGCCTTTCGGTGGCAAACAAATACTGCTGGTGGGTGATGTCTTCCAGCTGGAACCTGTGGTGAAAGGGGATGAACGGGAGATACTGAACCGCTTCTATCCCACTCCTTATTTCTTTTCCGCACGGGTTTTCAACCAAATCGACCTTGTTTCTATCGAGTTACAGAAAGTGTACCGGCAAACGGATAAGGTATTCGTCAGTGTCCTGGACCACATCCGTAACAATACGGTTAGTTCGGCAGACCTGCAATTGCTCAATACCCGCTATGGCACGCAGATAGAACAATCGGAAGCGGACATGTATATCACCCTTGCCACCCGCCGTGACAATGTGGACTTCATTAACGACAAGAAATTAGCGGAACTACCCGGTGAGCCGGTGACTTTCCAGGGTGAAA
Source organism: uncultured Bacteroides sp. (assembly GCF_959029255.1). Taxonomy (GTDB): domain Bacteria; phylum Bacteroidota; class Bacteroidia; order Bacteroidales; family Bacteroidaceae; genus Bacteroides. The sequence goes on from NZ_CAUFUE010000006.1 coordinate 165,926, forward strand.
TCATGGGGGACTTCCCGGAGAGCAGCCTCCCCACTTCCAAGGAGTTAGTCCTGAAAACGGGAGCGCAAATCATCTTTATCAAGAATGATTTCGATCGGCGTTGGGTAAACGGTACAATCGGGATTATCAGCGGCTTCGACCCCATAGAAGAAACTCTTTATGTCATCACGGATGATGGCAAAGAGTGTGATGTGAAGCGGGAATCGTGGCGGAATATCCGTTATAAATACAACGAAGAGAAGAAACAAATCGAGGAAGAAGAGCTCGGGACTTTCACTCAATATCCGGTACGGCTGGCTTGGGCAATAACAGTGCACAAAAGTCAGGGATTGACTTTCAGCCGGGTGGTTATCGACTTCACCGGAGGAGTATTTGCCGGAGGACAGGCGTATGTGGCACTGAGCCGGTGCACTTCTCTGGAAGGGATACAGTTAAAAAAGCCCATCAGCCGTGCGGATGTATTTGTACGCCCTGAGATTGTCAGCTTTGCCGAACGCTTCAATAACCGCCAAGCCATTGAGCGTGCATTGAAACAGGCACAGGCGGATGTGCAATATGTGGCTGCCTCCAAGGCTTTTGACAACGGCGACTTTGAAACTTTCCTAAACGAGTTCTTCAAGGCTATCCACTCCCGCTATGATATAGAAAAGCCTGTGGTGCAACGGCTCATCCGTAAGAAACTGAACATTATCAACCGGTTGAAAGAAGACAATGCACGCTTGAAGCAGGAAATGGAAGAACAGCGGCAACGCCTGCAAAACTATGCGCACGAATATTACCAGATGGGAAACGAGTGCATCACCCAAGCACATGATGCCCGAGCCGCACTTGCCAATTATGACAAAGCATTGGAGCTCTATCCCGAATATACGGATGCGTGGGTACGAAAAGGAATTACTTTGTTCAACGAAAAGCAGTATCTGGAGGCGGAAGAATGTCTGAACCGTGCGGTAAGGCTCCGTCCGGCTGAGTTCAAAGCTATATACAACCGTGGAAAGTTACGCCTTAAACTTGAAGAAATAGAAGGTGCCATAGCCGATTTGGATAAAGCCACTACTTTGAAGCCTGAACATGCAGGTGCCCACGAACTTTTCGGTGATGCTTTGATGCAGGCTGGAAAAGAAGTGGAAGCGGCGTTGCAATGGAGATTGGCAGAGGAACTTCGTAAAAAGCGTTCCGCTAAATAAGTTTTTGCGTTATCCATAAATTTCTTCCTTATACATTTGATTACAAGAAACTTATTATCTACTTTTGTGTTGTACTTTTAAAATCAAATACCATTCTGCCATGCTTCTAAAACTTTATGAGAAAAATAATAATCCTGAGGATTTACAGCAGGTAATAGACCTTCTGAATGATGGTGGTATCATCATTTATCCCACTGATACGATGTATGCCATCGGTTGCCATGGATTGAAAGAACGCGCCATCGAACGCATCTGCCAGCTTAAGGAGATAGACCCGAAGAAGAATAATCTTTCTATCATCTGCTACGACTTGAGCAGTATCAGCGAATATGCCAAGGTGGACAACAATACTTTCAAGTTAATGAAGCGCAACCTGCCCGGAGCATTTACTTTTATCCTGAACGGAACCACCCGTTTGCCTAAAATATTCCGCAACCGGAAAGAAGTAGGCATACGTATGCCGGAAAATCCCATTATCCAGGAAATAGCGCGGTTGCTCGATGCTCCTATCATGACCACTACCCTGCCCCATGAAGAAGATGAAGACATCGAATATATCACTGACCCCGAACTGATAGATGAGAAATTCGGTAATATTGTAGATTTGGTGATTGATGGAGGAATTGGTGGAACCGAAGGTTCTACCGTGGTGGATTGTACCCACGGTGAAATAGAAATAATACGTCAAGGGAAAGGCTGGCTCGACGAAGGATAAAATCTTAATCAACAACGATACTTTTCAAAACTTTTCCGGTTTCTGCAATGTTTCTTGTCAAAAGAAACAATGAACTCTATGAGTACCAAAGAGAAATACTGGAAATATTCGCTAATAACCATCATCTTAGGATTGGGTATCATCCTTTTCCGGCAAATCACTCCCTTCCTTGGCGGTTTGTTGGGAGCATTGACTATTTATATCCTCGTCAGAAACCAGATGTTTTATCTTTCTGTGAAAAAAAAGATGAAACGCAGTCTGGCTGCCACTATCATTACGGCGGAGGCTATTCTATGCTTTCTTGTCCCACTGGCTTTAGTGGTATGGCTGGCGGTTGTTAATTTGCAGAATATCAATCTCGATCCTCAAGCAATTACAGCCCCGTTTGAGGAAGCAGCTAAAATCATAAAAGAAAAAACAGGATATAATATACTGGGGGGAGATATAATTTCTTATGTAATATCAATCCTTCCGCGCATAGGCCAGGCTTTGATGGGAGGTATCAGCAGTTTTGCCGTTAATATGTTCGTATTGGTGTTCGTACTCTACTTCATGTTGATAGGAGGAAGGAAAATGGAGCAATATATTGATGATATCTTGCCTTTTAATGCTGCCAATACACAAAACGTAATACGTGAAATTAATTTGATTGTACGTTCAAATGCCATCGGTATACCTCTATTGGCTATCATACAAGGCGGAGTTGCCATGATTGGTTACTGGATATTCGGTGCCCCCAATATCCTACTATCCGGCTTTCTTACTAGTTTCGCCAGTATTATACCAATGGTAGGTACGGCACTGGTATGGATACCTATTGCCGCCTACATGGCATTAATAGGAAACTGGTTCCAAGCTGCGGGGTTGGCTATCTTCGGAACAGTAGTTATTTCACAGTTGGATAATTTGATACGCTTTATTATCCAAAAGAAGATGGCAGATATCCATCCACTTATCACCATCTTCGGAGTTGTTATCGGCCTATCGTTATTCGGCTTCATGGGCATTATATTTGGCCCATTACTACTTTCTCTGTTTTTTCTCTTTGTTGATATGTTCAAAAAAGGGTACTTGGATGGAGAAGGAAGTAGTAAATTTCTTAATTAGAGAGTGAACCAGGCGTATGCACAGGCACCATTAGCTCCTCTTATCTCTAATAAGAAACTTCCGGATAATTCTTGAGATAACTGAATATCTTTAGATATCGCTTCCTGAATATCTTCTGAAGAAGAATAAACAGGTACTCCATCCTGAGAAATAGTTACCTCTACTTTACCAATAATAGGTTCAAGAAAATCTAACACGATTGAATTACCTTCTTGATAGGCAGAGAAGGGGATTAGGGGAATAACAGAACGAGAACCTCTTTCAGGACCGTTAGGAAGTTCAAATGTCTTATCATTAACAAAGAAATTCAAATCTACTACATTAGCTGACGCATATGAATTAGCCTTTACTACACCTGTTGACAGTAAACAACAGAAACTTAATAACCCCAAAAATAGTTTTAATTTCATATCCTTAATATTTTAACTTATATATTTTTCAAAAATAGTCAATATAATCAGCACTTTAGAGCAACAGATTATGGACAATCCATTTTTACATTATAAATTGTATTTCAGTTAGTTATCACAATTTAGATTATACTATAGGTGGACAAGTTAAGAGATATTTAAGTCAATAAAGAACAATAAACTCCTCTAAATTATCCTCATTAGATAAATGTAATCGTTCTTTTAATCGCTGTTTCATTCGAAATACAGAGTTCATTTCACAATCAAATACAAACATCAACTCCTTTGAAGAAAAGCCTATTTTCAGCAAAGTTACCAACATAAGATTGTTTTCTGTAAGCTCATAATTCTTCTTTAAACGAGATAAAAAGTTTCCAAATAATAAATCTGTATATTCAAAAATATGTATTTTCTCTTCTCTACTCATTCTTTTGACTATCAACATTCTCTTTTTTAACTGATCAAGAAGGAAAACAGCATTGACACAAATATTCTCACGAATAGCTTTATTTTCATTGGTTAACAATAGTATTTTCTGGTTTAGTTTACCAATCTTTTCTCTATCATTTTCTATTGTCTGATTTTCTTTTAGTTTTAATTCCTCTATTTGATAAATATACTTTTGAATAATAGTCTCATTATCTTTTATTATATTTAAATTTCTTTTGAATTTTCTTCTATATATCACTCGTAATAGAATAAAAGCAATACCACTTATTATAATAATTAGCATGATAATAAATAACAAAAAATATAACTGAGTTTGTTTCTTCTGTTCAAGTTGTTTATTAAGCAATATTAATTTATCACGTTCAAATCTCTTTTGCAACATTAATATATAGTTCCTTATCTCCTCATTTTGAGTGATTTCTAATAATGAATCTGATTTTTCTTTATAAAAAAGTGCTTCAGCATAATTCCCGACTTTCTTTTCTAATTGAAAAAGATTATCATATGCACCAGCCTGTGTAAAAATACGCTTAGATACCACTCCATTTTGAAAACAAGTCTTTGCTTCTTTTAATTGTCCATTTTGCATGTACATCTTTCCTAAAGATAGATTATAACAATTGGCTAAATACAAATCCTTTTCATATTTAAGAGCTGCCAAAAAATACTTTATAGCATTATCATAGTTTTCATTATTTCTCTCTATAATTCCTAATATTTGTAATAAAGAAGGCATAGCTTGTACTGTGCTATCACCATATAACATTGCTATACCATGTTCAGCATACCAATAAGCACTATCATTATCTTCTTTTGCTATATAAACAGAAGCTAAGTTTCTATAACCATAAGCTGTACGTAATGTATCCCCTGCTTTTTTACTATAATCAATTGACTTTCTATAATTATCAATTGCAACATCATACATTCCTTGGTCAAAATTCAGATATCCTATAAACTCTTGTACTATTGTTTGCAGTTTATACTCAGAAGTACCTTCTAACACCTTTTCTGCATCCAGATAAGCATTCATCGCAACCGTAACACTATCTTGCAAAGCCATTACCTTTCCATAATAAAAGAGGGCTTCCCCCTCCTTCACTTTATCTTCAGTGCTCCTATAATAATCTACCGCAATTTTTATCAAAGAATCAGATTGCAGACTATCCAAATAGTTTTTATCTCTTGCTTTAGTCAAGAGTAGTGCATAGTCAGCTTGTTGTTTTCCTTCAAGACTTTCAGGATGAGGAATTTGCTGTAAAAACAATAAAGCACTATCGGGATATATTTCCATATACCTTTCTACCTTATCAAAAAGGTTAGATGTACCTTTTTGAGTGCAAGATATTACAAAATTAATGGCGATAAAAAACCAAATAAATAGTAGTTTCTTCATTTTTTGTTAATCACACGTTTCACACCTCAACGGTTAAAACGTATTTTTTCGTAGTTAGTTCGTTGGAAATAAATTTTTATTAAGATGTCAAAGATACACATATCCCGGCAAGAAATAAAAAGAAAAGAAAAAAAGCTGATAGGCATCTATTAAAAACAATAGAAAGTCAATATCTGCTGAAGTAAGGCATCTTCCTTTAGTCTCTCTTGGTTAACTTCATATGTTCCCATATCATAAAGCTGTTGTAACAAGTGAAGAGTTTGCTTCTCACAAAGGCAAGAATCATGTACCTGCTCTACCCAGCAGACAGTTTCACTCCATACATCAGGTGAAAAAAGAGCCAAAACCTCTACTGAGATTGACTTGGTTTTAAATCTGCGGAAAGTATCTGTCAGAAAAGAGATAATTTCTGCCATCATTCGTTTATTACGGGAATGAAACACAGACTGCTTATTCCTAAAACGCAATAGGAAATAATATCCGAACCATAAATAAACAGAAAACACTTCCATATAACTGGCTTCGTTTTTCTTCCAGAAAGCAATTAAAGTTGTATCTACATCATCTAAAGCCTTATCCGTATTATAATCTATATAAAACTTCTGAACAAGACATTCCAAGATACATCCCAGTTTAGCCATATCGGCACAGTTCTTCGTCTTATATACCATAGCCCATGCTTCTTCCAGCATGCGTGAGGCTTTTTGTTCGCTTTCCAAACAGTCATCATAAAAGCGATTCTGACGATACAATGAGAGTGACTGACACAACAATTCATCAAGAGAGCACGCTGTACTTTCCATATTCACATATTCAATAGGTTTTTAAAGCGCAACGAAAATACGAAGCGCGCAAGACATATCAAATAAAAGACAGTGGACAAGAATTTACAACACTCAACTCGCTAATTATAAAGAAGATAATCTAATAAATAGACTATCCACCCTTCATTAGTGGTGGACATTTAAACTGATTTCATATTTTTATGTTGCCTAAAGACAATTTTTTTAAGTTCTTTTCTCTTCAAACAAAATACCGGCAAAAAGAAAAAGATACCGATGACCGACATCACCAACCCACCAATAGTACCGGCGGCAAGCGGAAACCAGAATGCCTCTTTTTCAGTGCCAATCATGAAAGGAATGAAACCCAAAATTGTGGAAACAACCGTCAGGAAGATAGGTACAACCTTGGCATTCCACGCTTTGGTATAGGCGCGTAGTGAAGACAGACGCGGAAAACGACGACGAATACTGTTATATTCATTGAGTATATAGATACTGGCATTCACCGTTATACCGCATAATAGCACGAATGAAGCAAAACCTCCCTGATCAAAGTTCAAACGAAACCAGTAAAAGGTCAGGAATACCCCGATGTAGGATACAGGTATAACGAATATAATAGCGAGCGGCTGCTTCAAAGAGTTGAACAAGATACTGGTAGTAAAGAAGATAATAGCTATTACCACCAGTAAAAACAAATACTGCTTATTGTCTTTCTTACCCCATCCCCACGAACTAGTCTGAAACTCGGCTGTATATCCCATCGGTAGAATAGTATTGAACTCTTCCAAATCACGCTCCAAAATCTTATTTCCCATTTCACTAGACCCGATATACTCATATTGCAGGCAAAGGCGGTACTGTTGCCGTTCCTTGGCTATCTGCTGCGGCATTTGCCCCTTCTCCACACTTGCCAGTTCAGAGAGTTTGTAATGCTTGTCATTTTCTGCCCCGTATGGGAAGAACTGCATTGCCCAAATATCATATTCATGAGATTGCCGGGAAGAAAGTTTGATTCTTTCCGTCCCCTCTTCCGTCAAAACCGAACCTATTTCCATATTTTTACCGAAGATAGGTTGTACTGCCGCAAACAACCGTTGCGCGCTAACCCCTTCCTGTATCATACGCTCCTTATTCAAGTTGAAATAAAACTCCTGATAGTCGTCTTTCCACCATGAGAACTCCGAGTTAATGAGTACCTCCTTGATACGGCGGTGTGTCAACAGTTTCGCTTTCAACTTTTCAGCCCATTCATAAAGCTCGTCGTAGTTGTAACCATACATCTTTACACGATAAGACCCCGCACTCTCACGCACATCATTACTGAAACCCTGGTCTTGCAATCCATAAATACCCCAACTGCCGCCACCCAGTTTCAAAGCCTTGCTTATCATGTTGGCTTTCAAAGTATAGGGGAAGCCACTGTTTTGATACTCCTTCTTAAAATAGACACTGATACTTGCCCGCCGGGGACTATATACAGAAGTATGGAATTGTTTGATTTCCTTAAATTCGCTGAGATAAGTTTCCATACGCTTTACCAATGTATTCATCTGTTCCAGCGTACTTCCGTTAGGCAGGTTTGCATTGGCATAGAGAACCACTTCTTCATTACGTGTGAAATAACTACCCTCGTATACCTTCTGTACAAAAAGACGCAATGCACCTCCCAAAGCTTTGTCTACAACAGGTTTCACAGACTCCTTATAGGTGTGGGAGCCGAGGGTTTTATTATAGATTTCCTCCCACGTCCCCTCTCCCTGCAACTTTTCAGGAAGCAGAAAGACCGGCAAACCGAACCCAAGCAATAACAATATGCAAACTGCCCATCGCCATCGGCAAAGAAAACGGATAAGTACGGCATAACAACGGGTAAAGTAAACCGGGAAACGTTTAATAAACCTCTTGATGCCGACCATTCCCTGTTTCTTCCTGAATGGCAAAAGGCTTTTTCTGCGTTTTCTTGAATTTGTATGCTTCACCAATCCTATCTTCTCTATCATAGAAGGTACAAAGAATAAGGATACCAACAAGGATACAGCCAAATTGATAATCACTACCGCCGCAAAATCCTGCAAATTCAATCTGATTTTATCATCCAGAAAAAAGATAATGACCAATGCCCCCATAGTGGTGAGCGTAGCCGCCAATACAGACATGAAAGCTTTCAGATTCCGGCGATGAAGAATATGATCGGCCATCACGATTGTACTGTCTATCACGAGGTTCAATGATACCGTAATACCTGCCAGCGAATAGAGTTGCATCTCGAGTCCGAAAAGATAATAAAAGATAAGCGCAACCGCTATATTCACAGCCAGACTGGTGACTATCAGAAAAAGATACTTCAATTTACGGGTAATCAGCCACACGAACACCAACAGAATAAGTACCGTCAACCCGGTACGGAAATAGATTTTATCCAGTTCATCCCGGATGTATTCAGTAGCATCGTAACTCGCATGGACTTCATATCCGGCAGGAAGAACCGTTTTGATATCTTCCATCGCCTGCATAACCTCGCGGCTGAGTTGCAACTGATTGGCGTTTTCTTCGGCTGTGATAGACAGATAAATGGAATTTAATCCGTTGATGCGGTAATAACTTTGTGGAGACTCCTCGATATGAGTTACGGTTACCAACTCATCCAGACGGATTACCTTTCCTCCGGCAGTAGTCACCACAATCTTAGAAGGTTCAAAACTATCCGAAACTCCATCGGGCACTAAGGCAAGACGTATCCATTGGTCACTGCCATTCCCCGCATCCACATTGTGTGTACCCAGGAACTCTTTCCGATAGTATTGCCTTACGGCTTCCCGGATATCAGACAGCGTGACTCCCAATGTACGCAACTGCTCACTGTCGTACTCCAATCTCCATTCCATCGGAGTCGCGCCACTCAGTTCCACCTTATATATACCGTCAATCTGAGCCAGCCGTGGTTTGATATGTTCCTCTGCATACTGTTGTATCAATATCGGGGTGGAAGGAGCATTCAATGTAAAAGACATAAAAGGACGCGCCGCATCCTTGTCCGGCACTTTCATCCGGATTGTCGGATAAGTGACGCCTTCAGGCAACCCGGGCCACGTCTGCCTGATTACGGTGGAAGCCTCAAAACGAACCGCATCCACATCCGCATGCTTATCCAGTTCAACGGTGATGCTACCCGAACCATTGCCCGAATTGGAATTCAACCCCTTCACTCCCCTGATACGTGCCAGCATGGCTTCCAACTTGCTGGTCACCTCCATCTCAATAACCCGCGACGAGGTCCCCGGCATATTGAAACCTACCGTAAAGCCCGGCAGGCTACGTGACGGATTCAGTTTGACCGGTAAGAGCGGTATCAGAGCGATACCGACCAAAGCCAGACAAACGAATGTTACTATGACGGTAAAGGAAGAAGCGGATTTCATTATTTGCTACTTTATGTTAGGTTGGTAATTGGGAGAAATGAAGAACTAAGAATGAAGAATGAAGAATTTGGCTACGCTATACAAGCACGCTGCAAAGTAATTCTTCATTCTTAGTTCTTCATTCTTCATTACATTATCAGTTATTATAATCAAACTTCTCCGACAACGAGAACCCCGTTGCAAAGTCATGCAACGTCAGTTTCCTTATCTTATAATAATACAGCCAGTAGTTTTTCAAAGCTGAGATATAATTGCGTTGCGCTTCCTGCTGGCGGTTCAATGAAAGAGCCAGGCTGTTGATATCCGCCTTACCTATAATAAAACGTTGGCGTGTTTCATTATAAGCCAGCACAGAAAGGTCGAGCGCCTCTTCGGCACTTGCCACCAAGCTCTGTTGGACATTGAAATCGGAAACAGTCATTATCACTTCCTCTTCAATGCTGATTTCATTCTGGCGGGCAGATGTTTTCACAACATTGAGGCTGTTACGCGCCATGTTATACTTTCCTTTCCGCACTCCCCAGTCTATCAACGGAATAGATACACTGACAGATACCATTTCCTGCTGCATGGGATGTTGATATGCCCCGCCCAGTTTCTCCGCAACCTGATTGAAACCTACACTCGCATTGATACTGGCATTGAACCGGGATTCTTTCTTGGTCTTATCCACTTTCTGTTCGGCTTCCAGAACATTCTGGCGAAGTTCCAGAAAATCCGGGTTATTGGATTGTGCAGCCATCAAAGCCTCATCCACCGGAATAGTCAAGGCTTGCGGACGACCGGGAAGCTCTACCCTTATCTCAGTGTTCTTTTCCAGATTCAGGAAAGAAGCCAGTGAAAACATGGCACGTTTCAACGAGCTGGTCGCATTCTGCAAAGTATTGCGGGCATTCACCACATCGAGTTTCAACGTCAACAAATCCGCTCGGCTGATGGAAGCTATCTTCAAACGTTGCATTCCGATACGGTAAAGGGTATCGGTGGATATCGCATTTTCTTTTGCCAAGTCATATTCAGCCTGTGCCATGGCAAGCGCAAAGAAATAAGTGGTAGCTTGTTCGGATACCTGTTCCGCATTATAGATATATTCTTTCTTGACTTTCTCGTATTTCAAAGGCTCAATTTTACGTTCCCAACGGAAAGGATTGTATCCTAGCAAGCTCTGCGAATACCCCAAACGCACCGGGACACTCGTAAACTGAGTGTATTTATTACCGCCGAAACTCCGCATATACCCCAGTTCCGTATCCAGATAAAACGTACCACCCGTCAAATCAAAGTTCTGCCGGATAGCCAGATTACCATACGCATAAAAAGACTGCTGGCTACGATACACATCCAGGTCCTGTTCCGAATCATAACGTTTGGTGATATCACGGTTATACTGTGCCGGGGTCATGTTCAGCGTCAAACTGGGCAAGCGGTTTGCCTTATAGGTGCGGTATTCCCAATAGCCGGACAAATACATATTTTTGGTACGGAATGCTTCCAAAGAGCTGTCATTCGCCATAGAAATGGTCTGCTGCAAATCCAGTGTTATCCGGCGTTGGGCAGAGCAATAGAGCGAACATAAACTCAATAGAAGTATAAAATTCAGTTTTTTCATATATCAAGCAGTTTTCTTCTTATAAATGAACCAATATATCAGCGGAATAATAAACAAGCTGACCAGTGTCCCGATAAACATGGCACCAATCATCGCGATGGAAAGCGGTTTCTGCAACTCAGACCCCATATCGAAAGAGAACAACAGAGGAACCATCGCGAATATCGTAGTGAGCGATGTCATGATGATAGGGCGAAGCCTTCTCCTTCCGGCCTCGTGAATGGCCTCCATAAGCGGCATACCGGCTTTTCGCAATTCATTGATGGCATCCAGTTTCAAAATAGAGTCATTGATAATGATACCGCATGTCACAATCAACCCGATAGCCGACATCAAATTCAAAGTATGTCCGCACACCCACAGCAACAACAGGGCAAATGCCACATCGATAGGAATTTCCAGCAAAACAATCAAAGGCTGCACAAAACTCTCGAACTGGGCGGCAAGGATGAAATACATCAATAAAATGGAAATGAAGAGAATCACCACCAGTTCGTCCAGCATTTGGCGGTTGGAAAAGAAACTTCCGGAAAAAGCGGTGTCCCAATCTCCCGTAGCATCCACTGCCTGCTTCACTTCCGCCATCAGAGGTTCCGCATCCTCCACATCATAAAAACAGAAAGGAATATATTCTCCATTACGACCCGCAGTAATTGTCTTCAAGTCTTCCGCCGGACTGATTCTAACCAAATCACGCAAGGGGATATATTCTATCTCGCCTTTATTGTCAGGACGTGTCTGTATCAAAGTCTGCCGCAAAATCTCATTCACGGTTTTCTCTTCGCCAACTATACTGATAGGCAAATATTGCTGATAGGAATGCAGCATCGCCACACTGTTCTCCTTGAAAGCTGTCTTCAACTCCCGGTAAAGTTCATTATAGGCAACATTATATAGTAAGAGCTTTTCTTGCAGAATACTGATGTTCAACTGGTTTTCAAAAGGTATTCCGGTCGGTGCCACTCCTGTCCGTTCGTTAAACCTGCGTTCCAAACCCTGTAATTCTTCCGCTACCGGAGCTTTTTCCTTATTGCGTGCATAAAGTTCAGCCACTACATCAGCCTCTCCGGTTACGAACAACTTCTCGAAGACCGTTTCGGGAGGCATAAAAGTAACCACCGCCAAGGGATATTCAGCTTTCAGGCGTTGATACACCTTCTGTTGCAAAGGTTTTATCTCCGAAGGACTTCCAGTCTTGAAATACAATTCAGCTTCGGAAGATGAAAGCGCCTGTTCGCGATTCAGCAAATACTCTTGCTGACCGACAGATGCAGTCTGCTCCACCGTTTCTCCCTTCAACTCTTCAAACAAAGCATCCACCCGGTGGCGGTTCTCATCCACATGTATATTCTCATTCCATTCTACACGGGCAATCAGCTCATTTTGGTCAATCTCAGGCATACGCTCCTTCCCGATAAAAAAGAAAAAAAAGACGCAAAGAGGAACAGAGATGACACAGAAAACAACACTCAATGTTTTGTGGGAAAATATCCAATTGATTCCTGCATCATAAAAACGATCCAGCGTATGCTCCTTCAACGGATTATTAATACGTATCCGCCCAAACCAGGATTTCGGACGTATTCCGGTACGGTAAACCAGCATGTAAAGTACCGGCAACAGCATGATACCCGTGAAATAAGAAACCAACAATCCCACCGTCACCGAAAAAGCCTGGTCATAGAACAGCGCCCCGGCAATGCCGCTCATAAATATCAACGGGACAAAAACAGCGATGGTAGTCAGCGACGAACTGAGCATCGGAGTTATCACCTCGCTTGTACCTGCCACGCATGCACGTCTCAGGGTATAGCCCCGCTCCCGGTACTGGGAAATATTTTCCGTCACAATGATACTGCTGTCAATCATCATACCTAACGCCAGAATCAACCCTGACAGGGAAATAATATTGAGCGACATTTTAAAGAGGTAGAAGAACAGGAAACAAATGACGATAGACACCACCATACTCAGTCCGATGATGAACGGAGATTTGATATCACCCAAAAACAACACCGCCACAATACAAATGAAGAGGAAACCCAGTGACAGGTTCTGTTGCAAATTGGAAATCGTATAATCCAGCAGTTCAGTCTGGTTCCTGCTGATATTGAACTCAATATCCGGATAAACTCTTTTGAAATAATTCATCGTTCCGGTGATTGCCCGCTTCATGTCGTCCATGTTCTCGTCCGCCTGCTTGATGACCGCCAAGGTCACCGCACGCTTACCGTTACTCATGGAAACGCCTTTCTCTTTGACCGGCACAATACCTATCCGGCAAAAATCACCCAGACGGATAATACGCCCCTCTTTACGCAGAAATATATTCCTGACATCTTCATCCGTGCGCAGCAAGGTGGAAAACTTGATATTATACTCATAATACCCGTCACGTACGGTCATACTACCCGGCTCCACATTATTTTGAGCCAACACATTTTCAATATCTTCCATGGAAACGCCCAGCACCGCCAGCTTATCCGGATCGGGAACAATCTGCAACTGCCGTTCCAGCAAACCGGTCACGTCGACCATCGCCACCTCCGTCAATTGCTCTATGCGTCGTTTGATGACGTTCTCCGCAAATTCGCATAAGTCAAGGAAAGCACGTCCATCGGTTTCCCCGTAAGCGCTGTCGTTCTTCAAAGTCAGATTCAAATAGAACACAGGGATGTCCGTAGCGCTCGCTTTCACCACTTTAGGACGATCGGCGTCTTTAGGCAAATAGTTCATGGCGGCATCAATCTTCTCATTCACCTCGATAAAAGCAAGATCCGTATTCGTGCCATAATCAAAATTCAGACGGATAATACCTGCGCCATCCCGGGTTTCACTATTCATGTCCTTCAACTTCGCTACTTGGATAAGCTGTTGCCGCAAAGGTTTTACTACCGTATTCTCCAGTTCACGCGCAGACGTATTCTGTTCAGACACCTGTACCGTAATCTCAGGAATGGCAATATCGGGCAGCAGGGAGACGGGCAAAGTGAAATACGTCACCAGCCCCACAATGAAACACGCCGTAAACGCCATTAATACGGCAATCGGTCTCCGTATAAGGAAGTCAACCATCCTTCTCTCTTTAATTTTTAATTATTAATTTTTAATTATCCTCACCGGTGACTCGTGTGCCAGATTCACATTTCCGGTTACGATAATCGTGTCTCCTTCCTCTATTTTATCCGTTTGGGGAACTCCCGTAACCAACGTACACTCATCGGCATTCTCCAGTCCGGTTTGTACATAGTTCCAGCGGGCAAGCCCCTTCTTCAGCGTAAATACCACTTGTTTTCCCGAGCGTAATACCACAGCGCTTTTAGGAATTACAAACTGCTTACCCAAAGAACGGTGCACATTCACCCGCACATTCATACCGCTGAACAACTTCCCCTTACCGTTTACAAATGCTTTCACCTTAACCATTCCCTTGTCATCCACAATCGGGTTTATCTGTACAATGTGCCCTTCATAACCGGAAGCTGCATCAGAATATGGAGTGACCACCACCTTGTCACCGGTCTTAATCAGAGGAAGCTCATTCTCCAATACCGTGAAATCAGCCTCCATATTTTGCGACCCGACAATAGTACAGAAAGTCTCCGAAGTATTTGCGGCATTATAAGGTTTGGAGAAAAGATTGGCTACCACGCCATCAAAAGGAGCCAACAGCGTGGCGTGTTCCTCTTCATATTTAGCCAACTCATATTGGGAAAGACTCTGTTCGTAGCCACTCTTGGTACGAGCCAGTTGCATGATGTCAGCCGGCACTTTGCTTGTATCATCTACAGGATAACCCTGCCCTATCAGCACATCCTGCAATTCCAGTTTGGCACGGTCCAAGGCATCCTTAGCCTGCGCGGTCTTATTCTTCAGCCTGAATTTATCCAGTTCCGCTAGCTTTTGCCCCTTACGCACGTATTCACCGTTCTTTACGTAGATATGCGATACAATGCCGGTTGTTTCAAAGCGCAAATCCGCCAATCCTCCGGCAACGACTTTCCCGTTGCTCACCAACTCATGGTCGAATACACGAGGCTTTAAAACCTCTATCGTCACTTCATTATCATTGCTTGGAAGCACGGTTGCCACCCCTTCCTCCACAGTTTTCCCTTTCTTTTCGCCGGAACAGGCAGTCAATAACAAAAGCGCTACATATAGCAGGTTCCGGTAATTTTGTGTCCTCATGTTTATATTCAGTTATCTATATTTTCAATATCTATCTTGTCAAGTTCTTCCCGCATTTCCCGTATGGCTGTAGAATTAACCTTCGGTTCTTTCGTCCACACTACCCGTTTCATTTCTTCAAATTTATCCGGTTGGCAAAAGTTCGGTTCAGCATACAGCTTTGCCAACAGATAATATGGATAGATCCTTCCCGGCAAGCGATGGATGGCACGTTTAAACCAACCTTCCGCCGCCCGGTAATTTCCCATTTGCTGGTAATTCTTACCTATTATATTCAGCACCATCGGATCGTTACTCACCTTCATCGTCTCTTCCATTATTCGGTTTGACTCTTCATATCTTCCCAGTTTATGCAGGCAATGCCCATACTCAAACATGAAATCATCTTTTTCTTTCAACAAAGGATAAAGTTTTTCATAATCTTCCAATGCCGCCTCATAAGCTCCCGCCCGATAAAGCATCCGTACATTCACCTCTTTACGGCAGGCATCCAGCATCTTGCGGTCATCCGGTAAGCGATATATACCGTATGCAGCTACCACAATCATCATCATCACCCAGGTTGTCCACCTGTTATTTATCACACATACCAGCAATAGGCCGACTAATGTAACAATAAATACCGGAAGTTGAAGCGGATAAGATGAAAAAGAAAAAATCAACAGCGAAATTATAGCCGCACATACCCCGTAGCGCTCCTGGCGTATTCCCGAATACAGACAAAAACCGATAACCAGTAATACAAGAACCGTCACCGGTATTCCATATTCAATCGCCACTTTCAGATATTCATTAAAAGCATATTTCGGACTTCCTGCCACACGCTCCTCCCAGTTTTCATAGTCACCTTTTGCAAAATACCTCTCCTGCGCCTCTCCAAAAGCCGCCGCAAAACTTCCTTCCCCATGCCCACTCCAAGGTTCCTCTGCTATGGCATGGCAAGCAACCTTCCACATAAAGAACCGTCCTCTGGCAGAATCCTGATTAATCATACACATCAGGAAAAACATCAGCAGCAACATTGCCACAACCCCGATTACAGCCGCCACCGCGCGCTTTCTTTCCCGTTTCCACATTTCAAGCCAGATTTTTCCCCAGTTGCGCTCCATAGCGACCACAAATATACAAGATATTCCGGCTGCCAGCCATGCCGAACGGCTCATAGTGGCAGGGAGCACACAGAGAATACTAATCCCCGCCCCCATTGCAATGCATTTTTCTATTTTCAAATCAGCCCCCATGATACACCTCCACGGAAACCGCAATTCCAGCCATCGATACAAGCATACGGGCAGCACCATCGCCAGATAACCGGCATACGGCCCCGGATTAAAGAACGATCCCGTCAGCGCATATCGTGAATGCCCCGAAACTGCAAATCCATACAACTGGCACAAGCCCCAGACAGCTTCCACACCACCCCATATCATCAACGCTATCGACAAGCAATACGCAGGGTAAGACAAATGTTTCTTTTGCTTCAACACGAAAGGTATAAACAAGATAATTGCGGCCGCCACCAGGGTCATTTTATCAAACCATATCCATTGCCCGATGATTTCACCCGCCGACAACTCAGCATTAGTTACACTCACCAAGGAGAGCAACAGCAGCATGGCAATTATCAATAGAACAACTACCGTATAGAGTTTCCACATCTTTAATTTACCGCTTTCCATATTCTGTTCCATCTTACGGTTCCCCTGTTTTCATCTACCGACTTCCAAACTCTCCATGCCTTGCCTACAATATACTCTTCAGGCAACAATCCCCAATAGCGGGAATCTTTGGAGTTTTCCACCTTATCACCTGCCATGAAGTAATAATTCTTTTGAAAACAATATTCCGAAAGTATCCGGTCACCCATATATACATGATTATCCTTATACTTCAACTTCTCCTGCTGTTCCCATTCTATCACATTCTTATAAAGCCTGAAAGTAACACTATCCAACCGGACACTGTCTCCCGCCTTTGGAATATAGAACGGCCCGAAGTTTTTCACCGTCCATTTCTGTGTCCCCCCCGGATAAGCCCTGACTCCGGTATCCTCATCCGACAGTTGCCGTTCCTTAATGATTGTCATAAAACGGTCTTGCGCCTCCACATTCCCCAATTCATGCGGATAGCCATCCACCTGATATCTTCCGTTCACAATCCGGAACGTATCTCCCGGCAACGCCACGCAACGTTTCACATAATACTGCATCACGTCCATCTCAATCCGCCTCCACTTCTTGGAACAAGGATAATTAAAAACCACTACATCATTCCGTTCTACTTCTCCCAATCCCGGCAGACGTCTAATCTTCACCTGTTTGCCATTGACCGCCTCCATGATGTTGAACAGCCGTGCGCCATACTTCATCTTGTTCACCAAGATTGCATCACCCGCCAATAATTCCGGCTCCATAGAGTCACTGGGTATATGAAACGATGTGACGCAAAAAACTTGAATTATCAGCCACAAAAGCCCGATACCACAGATACAGAGAAAGATATTTATTCCCCAATCAATGATTTTAAGTAAACGAAACGAAGTACGCATGCTAAGTCCTTGATTTATTTCCACAATTCAGTTATCTTAAATGTCCCAAGAAACGCTGTTCCCCATTCTCCCACAGAAATACCTGTTCTTCCACTCCTTTGGTACAATTATGCAGTCTTAATAAAGCATTAGACGGCACATCATCAAACTCTATAAAATCATCGTCCGCCACTTTCCTGCCCAGTGACACCCAACCATTCGCGCCATCCTGATACAGCAACTCATAGCAATCACCACTTTTCACATAATTATCATCATTACGAGGTATCCACAAGATGCCACCTATATCCACTGGCCTGCCGAAATCCAGCACCAAGAAAGCGCTTCGCTTATACGATTGAAACAAAGAAAGCCAATCGCCGTCCTGCGCTTTATCTATCTCCCTGCCCGGCATGCTGCATGCGGGTAGCATATCCTCCACAAATTCAAAACGCAGTTGTTCTGTAAAAGCAGTATCAGTATATATATACAATTCCGCAATCTCCAGTTGCGCTTTTCTAATCAGATTGAGCTTCAAATATCTATAACGCTTCTTGGGATGGAGCTTGATATGCCGCTTCAAATACAACCCACTGTCCCGCACCACCGTCAAAAGATCCGCCTTTTCAAAGTCAAGCCGGTTACTACCTTCCACACGAGTTCCATTAATTCTGTATAAATGATCCTTCATGTAGGATGTCACCGGATACTTCCGGGTCAACCTCACCCTCTCCTTCCTTGTACAATCAGGTTTAAATACCCTGGTCTCCCTCCCTTCCAGCATGAAAGGGTAACCATTTTCTACCAGACCGCCTTTTCCTTTCACCACCGGCATAAGGATTGCTTCCGGCTCAATATTTTCAATACGGGCATATCCACCGTCCTGTTCATAACGCCCCACAGGCATCCAACCTTCAAAAGCAAACACGGCAATAAACCCGTCTTCATTTTTTTCAATGGGTGTCTTCACGATATTCTCACCAAAGTATTCCGCAGTCACATCACGCAAGTAATAATCACCATCGAATGTAGGATGCACTTGCCTGGCAAAACAAGTGCGATATACCTTTCCTTTTCTCCGTTTATTTTCCCAATCCCGTTTCACTCCCGATTCATGAAACTCTATGGGAATAAATCTTCCGGTCGTATCCTCCACCGCATTCCATTCATGGCTATGCCTGATTTCCGGTGAATATTTATACCGGTCCCTCGTCACGGGAATTCCCAATGTACGAAACATATACATGATATAATCGCAATACTCCCTGCACGTCCCCATCCAGCATTTCCTCAAAGAAAGCGCCCCATGATGCGGCATGTTGAAATCTACATTATGTCTATATCCGGCACGCTCCGCATAATGTTGCACCGCGCTTGCCGCCTCTATCACATCCGTTCCTTTATACAAAGAGTCCAGCAACGGAACAAAATAATCACGATACTCCACACGCCACCTTTCCAGCGGTTCATCCCCTATCCGGTAGGGCAACAAATACTCACAGAAATCATCAAAAGAATAATATTTCCCCCATTCATACCTCCGCCACGATTCAAAAGCCAACTCTATATTCTCTATCAGATAATCGGCAGTTATAACACGGGCGTCATATACTTTAGGCAAACTCCTATAAGGAAAGCTTTTCCACCTGTTCTCAATCGCATTCTTTGTCTTCACATTGACCATCGCCTGCCGGATGCTGTCCAATTCCGGTACATTATATGCGAACTTGTCCTTCATATTGGCAATCAGAAATCTGGCAGCCTTCCATTTCAGCGTTTCTCCCCTATCCTTATAGTAATTCAACACCCGTTCCAATTCCCGGCGATTGTCTCCGGCAAAAGCCAAAGTGTCCTCTATACGACGGTCTTCATCCGTAGTACATCCGACCCATAATAACTGTATAGCTATCATAGCCCATACAACATATATCTTATGGAAAAATCTGTCGTCCATCTTCGTAATAAAAAGCTCTCTCCTCTTTACCCCTTGTAAGGTTTCGTAACCAAAGCAATGCATCCCCGGGCACATTGTCATACTCCAGCCAAGCAGACGTAGCTGTCTGTTTGCCTAGTGAAACCCATCCTTTTATTCCATCCTGATAGAATAATTCATACGTATCTCCCGCACGTACATAATTATCATCATTTCGCGGGACATAGACCAAACTATGTACCGCCACTTGTTGCCCAAAATCAAAAATCAACGCTTCACCTTTACGTTTCGATTTGTAAAAGCTGACCCAATCGCCATCGTTTACCGCCTCTATTTTTCTTTTTTCTTCTTCCGGCAGTATCGTATCCGCCTCTATCCTTAGAGGTATCCATTTATTTTGCTGCACCGTATCACTGAATACAACAAACTCTCCTAACTGCAAAAAGCGTCCCTTCCGGGCCTTATAACGGATATAGCGATATTTATGCGCCTTTGGCAGATTTACTATATTATAATTCACTTTAGGACTGTCTACCACCTGACATAAAAGTTCGGCATCTCTAAAGTCCTTCCGATTGGCACCTTCTATACATACCCCTACAGCCGTTTCAAGATACTTTTTCACTCTACTGTCAGGAAACTTACGGTTAAGACGCACCGTAATCCTACGTTGCTCGTCCGGTCGGAAATACCGTACAGACGACATCCCATTCAACCAAAAAGGTTCTCCGGCAGGTACAAACTCCCCATTCCGATAGAAAGTAACCTGGTATAGCATATCTGGTTCCACATTATAGAATACCACTTTGTCTTTTCCGGCTCTCGCCACATCAATCGGATCGAATTTGCTGCCATCAAACACTGACAGATAAGCATACTTTTCTTTACCAATATTACCAATATTCGTCTCCAGCTTATCAACAAACCGATATTCCGCCGTCACGTCTTTCAAGTAAGGTTGCCTGAAGCGGGCATAAAGTTCTTTATCCTCATACTGCCCCTCTATTTTTTCAGGTTGTATGGAATACATCTTGCGATATACCTTGCCACGCTTACGGGCATCAATCAAATCACGTACAATGTCCTTATCCTGCTCAAACTCAAAAGGAATTGTTTGCCCGGTCGTATCCATTAAGGCCACCCAATTGTGATTTCCTACATACGTATTAGATACAAAATAAGAATCTGATGCTACAGGTATGCCCGCAGCCCTCATCGCATAGCAAAGCAAATCCGTTTTATCCCGGCAATATCCGATACGGTTTTTCCATAGAAAAAGAGCTCCAAAATGAGGAAGCGTAAAATCACGGTTATGTACAAATCCTTCTTTCTTAATATAATCATGCAGCAACTCAGCGGCTTTCACTACATCTGCTCCTTGATATAACGAATCAAGCGCACTAGCATAACGATCATAATACAGCTTCCGCCATCGCTCCAAAGGTTCATTATCCAATCGATAAGGAAGAATATAATCGCAGAAATCTTCAAAAGAATAATGTTTACTCCATGGACGGCGTTCCCATACCTCAAAAGCCAAATCTATATTCTCTATCAACAAATCAGCCTTTATTTTCCGAATATCAAGTTCTTTCTGCGCTTTGTTATAGCGTATACCTTTCCATTTATCCCTTATCTCTCGTGAGAGGACTCCTTGTTGTGGTATAGCCATCGTCAAAACCCGTTTCAAACTATCTATTTCTCCATCCGTGTAGGCATAATTATACAACATGTTTGATAATAAAAACCGGGCAGCCTTCAGCTTCTCCGGTTCTTTCTCATAATGCTTCAGCACTTTTTCCAATTCTTCCACATTGCTATCCGCCGCTTGTAAACAGATGTCCAAACGCTTGTCTTCCATGCTGCTGCATGAAATCAGCAATACGGTCAGTAGTAGTATCGATATGTTATAACCTACACGTCCCATCATTCCAATTATACAGATATAATTTTACTCAGCATCCCCCATAATCTTCAAATGAACCAACGAGGGATTGGCATTGCAATATACCGTTATCGTCTTATCAAAATGTTCCGGATAATCTGCCTTATAAGTAACCTGCAAAGAGATACTATCTCCGGGACGGACAGGCTCTTTGGAATAATCAACAGATGTACACCCGCAGGAAGTGGTTACATCATTGATAACCAGAGGATGCTTTCCTATATTTTCTATCTTAAATGTAGCTTTCCTTTCTTCCTTCCAATTAAAGCGCCCCAATGAAATTAATGGTTCTTCAATGTTTATTTCCGTCCTCAATGTTTCACCACCTTCAACGTCTTTCTTACCTTGAATAATATTCAAATACAGCTCTTTTATTTTAGGATTATGAACAGGGTTACCGATAGCTACTACTTTATTGTTTTCATCTAAAAGGAATGTATGAAATTTATCATCTTTCGGAAAGTGATTTAATTGATTAAAAGAATTTTTATCATCAAAATATAAAGGATAAGTAAACATATCCCACTGCAACAAATATTCTATCCGCTCCGTATCCGTCGTTTGTAAGAAGAATAGACAACCAACTTTTATATCTGCAATATTACTCAATTCAGACATCAATTCTTCCCATTTTCGTAAATTCAGCTTACAACTTAAACAACCAACAGAATCGACATAACTCACAATAGTAAAATCCGTTTCAGCTAAAGAATCACTTATGAATTCTTCAGGAAATAAGATTTCTTTATACATCCAGTCTTTTAATACGTTTCCTATTTTATTTTCAGCACTATATTGACAAGAAAGTAAAAGTATAAGAGCCCAACATAAATTTATATATTTCATGATTTATTTAACTGATTGAATTTTCAAAACAACCCCCTCATTTCGTAAATGTGCATTTACTGTATCTGGATATAATTCATTGTCAGAATCCATATATGATATTAATCCATCTCTACAAAACCCACATCCAATCCGACGATCATAATCAGATATCACTTTCCCCAAATAACAAATGTTTAAAACGTAATCTAATATGAACATTCGAGTCTTACGATGTTCCCATAGAAAGCCGATAATATATTTATCCGTCACAGTTAATATATTTTTCAGCATTGTATATTTATCATAATTCAAAAGTTTATTTTCAATATTTATTTTATCATCATCTAATACATTCTCATCATCAAAATCAAATCTAAAAATCTTTTTTAAATCTCCCACACTATTAAACACATAAACATCATTACAAACAGTCTGATTATATGCAATATATACATCTGATTCTCCAAACCGATATCCAGAAATCCAATATGCAGGATCAACCGCATCTGTATATTCAAAATATTCATGATCAATTTCGAAAGTATCATTTGTAATAACAATCTTTGTACCTGCAGCTTTCCCTTTATTCCAAGAAGAAAGGCCAAATAGTATCTGCGAATCTCCAAGAACTTTCAGGATATCAGCTTCAAAAGGTAATTTCTTTTCCTTAACACAAACAAAATTGTTATCATATATCAACAGTTTATCCAAACGTCCATCCAAAACATAAATATTACCTAAACTATCAACGTCAAAATCAGTTATACTCAACAACTCTCTTGGTCCTTGCCCTACAGTTCCAACTTTAGCTATTCCTACACCATTTTTACCGTACACCACTAATGAACGCATTCGAGTATCTGCGATATATATTCGATCATTACATAATTTTATTTTATCAATTCTGCCAAACAACTGATTTTTATTTGTATTTTTTAATAAAATATAATCAGTTAAAGTATCACACAATAGCTCTTCAATGTCAACTTTTTTAGTAGAGCCGAAATTAATAAACTCTACAGGAACAGTTTCGTTCTTTATATCATGAGTACAAGCCATGAAAATCATCGATACAAATACAATCCATATTTTATTCTTCACCTTCATTACTTATTTTTTTAAATAAAAATGTTACAAATAGATCATTTCTATCCAACAAAAGGCACCGACAGAATTATTGACTATTTATAACATTTTTAATATACATTATTGACAGCCTGTCAAATCTTTACAATTCTCAGTATTAGTAGATTGGCATTCTCCATTCTGTTTAGGTCCTCCACAAGGACTTCCTCCACTTTCAGAATCGTCTGCTAAAGCTTCCATATTAGCTAATAGCAAATCTGAAATATTATTAGATTTTTGAGATGTATAAGCACTATATCCAGTAGCTACAACAAAAGTTGCAACAAATACATATCTTAAAACTTTTTTCATATTCATTCTTTTTCTAAATGTTTAATATTAAATTTCCAATTAAAACAAAATGCTCATTGAATCAAAACAAACTTAGTTCATTTCAATTCCTTACTGTGGCTAAAAAACACTATATTTGCATCGGCGTATAATTTTACAAGTCAGGGAACATGGCAGGTTAGTATTTGCAGCAAACAAAAACATGCCAAGCCTGCCTGTTCCTTTCCTTTGGTTAAACAATCATTTTATCTATCTCTTTCTCACATTGAGAATTCTATTATAGGCTCATCACTATTCACATCCGTAGCAGTAATAATACCTCGTTCCTCATCTACTGAAATGCCATAGATATAACGGTCTAAGACATATTTCATAAGAGGTTCTCCTTGCAGACTGAAGACATATATGTATTGCCCGCCGTCCACTTCTTTTCCTTTGGGTTGTCGTGACAATTCTTTGAAAGTACGTCCGTGGAAGACAGCATAGATAGCTTTGTCCGTCACCTTTATATCACTAAAACCCATGATACCAATTGGTATGCCATAACCTTTGGATACCTTAAATTCCGGTTCCCCGTATGGACCGACACGGACAATATGGGTGGTATCTTTTAAATTGTAGATTTCAAGGACTTCACCCAGTTGTGTAGTAGCAGCAAGGATACCGTTCTGTGGGTTATAATCAATGAAACTGCGCCATGCTTGCGCCAAGGCAGGTCGTGAATGCGCCAAAGCATCCTCACTGGCAGTAGGTATACTACCAAACTTACGAAGCAACTCCCCCTTACGACTAACCATGCAAAAACGATTATCACCGGAATAATCGGGGATAATAAAGGTTGAATCGTCGTATTGCACAAAATCCAAAGCACGAAGAATCTTCTTGTCCAGTGACACCGCTTCATCACGAAGCAGTGAGTCACCGGATTCAAAGAACACAAACCTTGTTAATTCACTCTTATTGGCATCTAATGCCCACAAAGATTGCCCATTCCATCGGACATTTTCGGCAGAGAGCATATCTTTGGGTGAATCACCACACTCACCAAATGACGCGATATAATTGAACTCAGGATAACGGAACACTTGAAAAAAATGATCCGTACCATGCAAATCAAGCACCACAGCCATATCTTTTTGTATCCGTATACGAAAAGGATAACGGAACACAGCAGTATCCAACAATATCTCCTTTGCTTTCAGCTCCTTCATCTGAGGAAAATCTTCATAATTAAGATTTTTCTGTTGAGACGGTGAAGTACACGAAATGAAAAGGGAAAAAAGGATTATGTTAATAAAGACTTTCAAGACTATAACCTTCCATTACAAATTTTACTTTAACATGAGTGATAGGACAGTCTACAGAACCAGACCCCCAGCACTCAACATTTTCCCCCCATTCATCATCACTTGCCAAAGCGTCTATATTCTCCAATATCAAATCTCCTAATTTATTCTTTTCTGAATAAGATTGAACAGAGACTGCAACTACTGCAATCAAAAACAAACCGATAAATAATACCTTCTTTTTCATAATAAGTTTTTTATAAATAAAATAATAGCAATGTCGTTTTCAAAAAGACGAAGCAAAGATAACAGGAAAACAAGGAAATCGCCTAATTTTCAGTCTGACAAAGTCTGAAATCAATGAATTTCATACTTTTTCAGACTGTTTGCAATCGGTGTCTGTCTCACTATTTATTCGGATTTCTTCGATGAAATGGGGCTTTTTAATTGATAAGTCAAATATCCATTTTCTATAGTCCAACTAGAAACTTTAGCCAAACTGGCACGCAATCTTTTAATAGCAGCATGTACTCGACTGGTTATAACAACTTCACCAGGCCATACCAACTGTTCAATTTCCTCAATAGTAAGCTTATAATCTTTCGCATCAAGAAAGCCCTGCAACAATATAGCCATTTGCGAAGTCAATATTTCATCTTTATCAGCATTATATAACTTTCTGGTATATACATCAAAAAACAAATTATCATCTAACTGATAGATATGAGTTGGAACATCCTTTGCGGCTCTTACCGGTATTTCCTTTACAAAAAAACGGTGATATAAACGTGCTATATATTTATCGAAGAAGAATAGTAACAAACAACCCAAAATAAGAAAGCTTAGCAATATTACCTCTTTCACGGTATAAATATCCCACCATGAACAATGTATATATCCCGTCACTCCAACTTCACATCTAGCCCCCATATAATAAGATATAAGACTATCGGCCTTTACATACCGGTTATCTGAATACGTACAGGTTTCATGTTCCAACAAATCGGTCACAGATATCCGGGTACTTATCTTGCCACGAAATCCCATATCAGTCAACAAACTATCCCACACTTCATTCAACTCATTGGCATTCAAAGGATATTCATCTAATATAACACTATACAATCCTCTTTGCCGAACATTACTTTCTATATTGTGACAATGCTTAAAATAAGGTATAACATATTCCCTTTTTCCATATTTATCCTCTAACGTAACAACTTTAGATTCTTTTACATCTGTAGATAAACGGACGCTTCTTGATGCAGCAAAATACACACTTATGCCACTTCTTTTTTCCAATTCCTGCTTCAAAGCCACTTGAAAAGAATCACGCGCACATTGTTTCCAATAAGCGTTCTTGTCCTGATACAAGAAATATCCTGTAACGCAAGCACCTATAGTACCAATCATTACATATATCAGCAATTGCTTCAAATTATCGTTCATCTTATTCATAGTATGTGTGTTCTATTACTTCACTTATTAAGCTATTTAGCTCTTCATAGCTACCAGATACTTAACTTTCGACAAAGTTAATAGAAAATTATAAAAGCGACTTTTTTATTTGTATCAAAAAGAATAAAAAAGTGGAATGCTGGTCATGTTCAATCGGAATTAAGGACAGTAGAAATTTAATGGGGATATGCATATATCTTAGTAATCCTGAAAAGAATCGTCCCGACGTTACTTGTACCGGTTTTGACACTTTGCATTTCCCGCATCCCGAGAATCGCGTATTTCCACCCGTTGGCGGGTTTGGACGGAAATTCGAGAACGAAAAATCGTATCTTCCTCATGAATAGCGGAATATAGATATATGTACAACTCAAATAGATGGGAAACGGCCGACCGACCATGCAAAAGCACCCTTTTCCCAGAAGAAAAAGAGTGCTCTCAAGAGAAATGTTCATCTTTCCCGGGAGGGAAGTTAACATCCCTCGTGCCGGAAGTTAACATCCCTCGCGTGGGAAGTTAACATCTCTCGTGCGGGAAGTTAATATCCCTCCTTCGGGAAGCGTAAAATCAGCGGATATCCGGTAAAAACACCGCATATTTATGCTATAAATCGTACGTTTTCGCTCTATTTCGGGCTTTCCGGAAAGCGGCCGTGTCAGCAGAACGGGTAATTTGAAGACTGGAAATGCCCAATAAGAGCTATTTTGAAATCAATTTGACAGATTGGTGTGTCATGCCTTAACTTCAGGTATTTCGTCCGTCCGGTTAAAAACAAAGCACACATTTTATTTACTTTCCACAAGATTAGGAGCTTGTTTAAATTTTCCTCAAGAATAATCTTAATAGTGACCAATGTGAGCAGAAAGATACTTTCAACAAAGTGGATTTACCCAAACGCCGAGGTCACGTCATGGTGAAAATCGGATATTTGTTTACCATCTCTTATAACTTCTGTTTTAATATTCTTTCTATTGTAGATACTTATTTCTTACAAATATAACATCAAAAAGTGCATTTGCAAGAAACAGCAGGAAAGCAATAGATTTTTTATCTCTAAAAATTAATAGGGAAAAATTACACGACAAAACAACATAACAAGAATAATAAAAAAAGTTTTTTATTTGTATCAAAGAGAATAAAAGACACTACTATTGAATAATTTACCAAAAGTAAAATGGAAAGATTTATTCTATTTCTTCTTTGATAGTGCGTCTAAGCCATGACAGACAAGTATTTCCGTAAAGCAGCTATCTCGGCTTCAACGATTAACTTCTGAAAGTCTTCCGACAACTGTTCCGTATGTGACTTTTCCAAAGCCTTGTAGTAGTTTACCTTTTCATCATTACTACCTTTCAGAGTAATAATAACATAGCCATGACGAAGAAGATACAAGTTCATCAACAAACGAGAAGTACGCCCATTACCATCTATAAACGGATGAATCCGCACCAATTCATCATGTAAATAGGCAGCAATAAGAACAGGATGCACTTTTTCTATTTCCATTCTCTTGAAACGGAAAATGAAATCTTCCATCTGTTTCTCTATCAGATAGGGCTGCGGTGGCATATGTGTACTACCTGAAATCATAACCGGAACCGTGCGATACCTTCCGGCATTCTCACGGTCTATCCCGTGAAGAATAAGGGTGTGTATCTCTTTGACGGTTCGTTCGCTTATCTCTATATCTTGTTTGGCAATATCTTTGATATAGCTGATAGCTTCCACATGATTGATTGCTTCCAAATGTTCACGCATGGACTTCCCCGAAATGGTAACGCCTTCGTTCACTACAAGGGCTGTTTCCTGTAAGGTGAGCGTATTACCTTCTATACGATTACTTTCGTAAGTGTATTCAATATCCAAAGCATCCTGAATCTTTTTCAAGGCTTCTTCGGGCAATGGACGTAAAGCAGATAGCTGTTCTCTCCGAACATCCACCTCTTTCAGCATAACATTTATATCTTCATTCATGTTATTCTATTTCTTTAATTCGTTCTATTTGCTTATTCAGGAAGTAATCGGCATACGGAGAATAATCTCCTGTTTCATAAAAGCCAATTAGTCCTTTCCTGTAATTCAGTATATCGGCATCCCTTGAAGAATAAACAGGGATAATATCAGCATTCATCAATACAATACTTTCCATCATTCGGGAGGTACGTTTGTTCCCGTCAATGAAAGGTTGCAGTTTGGCTATGTTGCAATGAAGATAAACGGCTCGTTCCAATGAATTTGTCAATTGCTCTTGCTGATAAAGTATTTCATTCAACTTTACCCGAATATCATGCAAATCCTTTGGCGGGACATATTCCGTACCGCTGATACGGACAGCTCTCGTTCTCAAATAACCTGATTCTTCATCAGAAACCAGCCCGGTAGATATGGATTGATGCACCCTGAACAAAGTACGCTCATCTATCACTTCCTGATTTTTCCCTTTATTGATATACTCCAGTTCAGAGATAAAAGTATTATATAAATTCTTCAACATCTTGGCATCCTCATATTTCTTTTCAGAGGTAATGCCATCTTTAAGCAATGCTTCTGTTTCTACATAAGTATAAGTATTACCCTCTATCTTGCCGGAATAGTAACACCATACAACGGCTAAGTCTTTTATTTCATTGGAACGCAAATCCGATAGCTTTGCCAAAGGATGATTCAAAATGAATTGCGCCTTTTCCTGCTGCTCTTTATTAAATATCTGTTCCATTGTTTATGGTCAAATCTTGTTATTTCCTATAATACTCTTACTTTCATAATACTTAATCCTACCTTTAAGTTCATCCATATCTTTCTTAATGTTATCAGAGATAGGAATACTATGCTTATCCAAAAAGGCTGTGAGCTTTTGAAGTTCTTCCTGTACTTCCATTTTTCGGATGCCGTAATAATAGGTAGAAGTGAAATCAAATTCATCTTTGGTCATCAATACCCGTGCCACATCTTTAGGAGTTGTCTTGTCGGTGATATGAACATCTGTTTCCAGTAAAGAGGAAATGTACTTTAAATCCGAAACATCAGGACTATACTGTTTTTTTAGTACATCAAAATAAGGATTAAACTTTTGTTCTTTAGCATCCCATTCAAGTTTCACCATTCCAAAACCATGAATTGAGTAAGCTATCACCTTTTTAATAAGTCCTTCCAGTTCTTCCTTACTGATACAAACCCCATCTGAAACACCGGCAGAATAGTTATCGAAAAAATAGGCTGGTTCTACATTAAAATATTGAGCCATAATCAATAATGTATCTATTTTAGTAGAGTTAGCCTTGATAATTTTATACAAGCTCTGCTCCGTCATACCTAATTCAATGGCAGCCTGTTTCATTGTTACGTTTTTCTTTTCGCACAACTCCTTTATTCTTTCAAGATGAACCATATAAGTGTATTTAAAAGTTAAGTACTAAACCATTAGTTTAGCTTTAACTATATTATTTCTATATTTGCAGTATCAAAGGTAAGAAATAAAATTTAGTGTTCAAATAATAAACAGATTTTCTAACTAATAAAGTAAAAGTATGGAAACAGTAATTGTAACTACAGAATCCGCTATCGAAAAGATAATGGAAAGAGTGGTAGCGTTTCTGCAAAGGAACGCTACCCAGCAAATGAACAGACATGACAATATCCCAAGAAACAAACATCTACATATCAGAACTTAAAGAGGAAGAAGATAAGGAGCAAGCGACAGAACCCGTATTGAAAAAGTTTATCGTGTCGGATCATAGGGATTCTTTGCCAGCTTCTCCTTATCGACAGCAATACCAATCAGGAATTTCAAGTTAGAGTGCTTCTTGTAGACGGTAGAAAAAATATTGCCGACTTCAAATTCATGGTTATGGAACTGCTGAATGAAGTCCAAAGTAATCTCACTGAAAGAAAGGGTAGGTCCCCATCCCCTCATCGTATTGATGAGCTTATAATAATTGGAAATTGTTCCTGCTGCACGAGATTGTTTTAACTGTTCAATCTCGTTTTCTGTAAAAACATAGAAATCCGTATTGCCGTGATGCTTATCTTTCAGGCGTTCCAAGAATT
>NZ_CAUFUE010000007.1 GCF_959029255.1 uncultured Bacteroides sp.
TAATCAGAGGGTCCTTGGTTCAAGTCCAAGAGGAAGAGCAAAAAGGTTCGTCATTGCGGCGGACCTTTTTTGTTTTCAATCTTTCCTATCTTATCTGTTTAACATAGATTTAAGTTAAGGCTTGACGCACCAGTCTGTCAAATTGATTTTCAAACAAAACTTATCAGGCGCTTTCTGAGTCTAAATCACCCGTTTTACTGACACACCTGCTTTCTAAAAAGCCCGAAACAGAACGAAAGTGTACGATTTAAAGCATAAATAAGCGACGTTTCTACCAAATATCCACTGATTTTGCGTTTTCCGAAGGAGGGATATTAACTTCCCACACGAGAGATATTAACTTCCAGCGCGAGGGATGTTAACTTCCAGCACGAGGGATGTTAACTTCTCTCCCGGGAAAGATGAACACTTCTCCGGGAAATGCCCTTTTTCTCGCGGGAAGAGAGCGTTTTTGCATGGGCAGCCGGCTATTTCCCATCTATTTGAGTTGTGCATATTTCTGTATTCCGCTATTCATGAGAAAGATACCGATTTTCGTTCGCGTATTTTCACTCGCACCTGCCAACGGGTGGAAATATGCAATTCTCGGGATGCGGGAAATACAAAGTGTCATTTATATCTGATTATGCAAAGGTAAAGTCAAAACGGCCACAACTAATGCCGAGGCGGCTCTCTTTAGGAGCCCTAAAATAGATACATATCCCCATTTATTTTCTACTGCCCATATATTTATAGAAAAATCGATAGGGAATATAATTAAAAGTCCGGTCTTTATATACGAGAATCACAAAAAGCGACTACTTTTATCTCTAAAAACATAAACAAAATGAAAACTCATTTATCTATTATTGTCTTCCTTTTATTCTTAGGAACATTATGCAAAGCGCAGGAAATGCCCGTATCCCCTAAAAATAACTTTCTGCACCATGAACTTTCCATAGGTTACGGCTTCCTCCCCATCAGCGATGGGCAGAGCATGGTGGAAGAAACCATCTTCCCGGTTCTTTCCTTCGGTGCCTATCAACGCAAAAAGACAAACTATTACGGGGCATTAAACATCAACTACATGTACCGGTTTAATCGTAAAATCAACCTGGGAGTCACCGGCGGAATAACCGGAAACAAAGGATACAGAAGCAGCGTCTATACCGACAATTACAACATAAAAGATAATAGATTCTATCTTTACATACTGCCTACTTTCCGCTATCATTGGTTTACGCGCCCCAATTTCTCGCTCTATTCCTCGGTAGGATTAGGAGCCTATTTCCTCAACAATACTATAAATGACAAAGTCTATCACCGTACAAGATTCGCTTATCAGGTCAATTTTCTAGGTATTGAATACGGTAAACGCTTTGCCTTTTTTACCGAATTCGGAATAGGCTATACGGGAGCAATTATGATTGGCGGTCGCTACCGCTTCTGAAAAAATCAGGAACCGGCCATCGCAAGGGTCAATATACTGATACGAATACCGTCTATGCCCAGAAAAGTATCGGCACAGGCGGTTATAGTAGCCCCTGTGGTCAAAACATCATCCACAATAAGGATATGCCTTCCTGCAAATCGTTCGGGACAACGAAGCCGGAAAATGCCGTCTACGTTCTCCCAGCGTTCATAAGTCGATTTGCGAGTTTGCGTTTCCGTATGTTTTTTACGCATTACGGAGGAAGTATCTATAGGAATACCCGTTACGGAAGAGA
Organism: uncultured Bacteroides sp.; assembly: GCF_959029255.1. Taxonomy (GTDB): domain Bacteria; phylum Bacteroidota; class Bacteroidia; order Bacteroidales; family Bacteroidaceae; genus Bacteroides. The sequence continues at coordinate 1,707 of NZ_CAUFUE010000007.1, forward strand.
CTCCCCGGGCAATACATTCACTCTGGTTATATCCACGCATGCGCTGTTTGCGGGGATGCAATGGAACAGGTACTATAACATCGACCCCGGAAAAGAAATCCGCCAGTGCCAATTCCGCCGCCATGAAACGCCCCATCGCTTCGCCAATATCTTTTCTTCCGCCATACTTCAACTGATGCAGGACACGACGGAAATCACTCCCTTTACGATAGAAGAAATAGGAAGTGGCGCGTTCCAAAGGGATTTTTCCCCAAAACATACGTTCTACGGGATTGTCTTTTACACAATGATAGTTTGTACGCGGCATATCCATATTGCACCGCATGCAAATGACCTCTTCACCCTCCTGCATCGGAGAACCACACACCGCACACTGGCGCGGGAATAAGAGTTGAAGAAAAGATAAGAACCAAGTTTTAAATGTGTTTTCCATAGCAAAAATATAACTTTACATATCCAGCGGAGGCACCTCCTTGATAAGATTCAAAAACACCGGATGCAACGGTCCGTTGGTAGCTATGACATGATGCCCGTCCATAAAAAATCCATTACCATAAAAGTCCGTTACTTTTCCTCCCGCCTCCAACGCAATAAGCGCCGCAGCCGAATAGTCCCATTTACCCAAGAACGCTTCCAACCAACCGTCAAAACGCCCCGCCGCCACATAGCAGATAGCCAATGCCGCCGAGCCCGTCATACGTATACCCGCAACCTTACCATACAATTCATGTATCAAGTGTTCTCCGGTACGCGCATATTGTTCGGAATTATAAGGAAGTTCCGTCACCACAAAAGCATCTTCTATACTCTGTACGGGCGAAACCTGTATCCGCTCCCCATTTGCGTAAGCGCCTCCGCCCTGCCAGGCATAGAAACATTCGTTACGACAAGGGTCATAGACAACGCCCAGCAACAATTCCTTTTTGGTTCGCAAAGCGATGCTCACACAATAGGGTGCATTATCATGAATATAATTCGTTGTTCCGTCCAATGGGTCTACCACCCAGCAATAAGGTTCATCACGATAAACTGCCGACCCTTCTTCCACAATGAACCCGGCTTCGGGAAGCAGCGCTTTAAGCGCCGCTACAACCCTCTTTTCAGATTCTTTGTCTACATAAGAAACATAATCATGCGCATGCTTCTCTTCCACTACCTCCCGGCGGAAACCTTTCCGTTCCTCCTTCAAGAAATATCCCGTTTCACGGGCTATGTGACAAACCTCTTCGGTTAAAGCTTTTAAATCTTCCATGCCTTCGGATTTATTTATTCAGCCTGTTTATAGATGAGTTTACCTCGCTGGCTGACAGTCCATTCACCATTTTCCTGACGTACATTCTTCGTATCGTCATCTTCCACATTCCAGGCATATCCACCGGCAGGAAGGCCGCGACGATCGAGAATTTCATTCGGAGCACCCTCTTTCGAGAAGAAGAGCTCCACTTGCGTAGAGTCCGGGCTGAATACCAAGAACAAGATATTCTGAGCATCAGTCACCGAGGTCATGCGAATACCTTTTTCCCACAAACGGATACAGTCTTTCTGCACTTCACACCAGGTATATCCGGCAGAAGCAATACAGCCATGTTCGTCTTTATCGTTTCCGACCATAGCCGTTTTCTCAACTTCATTTTCCGTTTCCGCCGTTTTCTCACGACCACCTCCACAGCTCGCCAACAAAAGGCAAACGCACATCAAATAAAAAGATTTCTTTTTCATACTTATAGTTTAGTTAAATTATCAATCAACGGCAAAGGTAAAAAGAAAAAAACAATCAACCCATTTTACATCCTATAATCGAGGATAACTTTTTTGTATAAACAAGATAGCCCGTAAAAGCGTATCTTTGTTAATAGATAACAAAGAAAGGAGATATCATGTTGAAGAAATTAATAGCTATTACATTAGAAAATAACAAACGCCGGGAATTGGATTTGATGACAGCGGACAACAGCCATATCATAGAATTTATGGAACAAGCGCCTGAAGGCACATTACTGCTCTTTCTGCCGGAAGCCCAAACGGAAAAAGCCATCATCATGTGTCCGGGCGGAGGTTTCCGCCAAGTAAACCTGCAACACGAAGGAGGTGACTACGCTGCATGGTTCGATGCGCAAGACATCACCTACGCCGTTTTAAAATACCGCCTGCCCGAAGGCAACCATCTGGCAACTTCAGAAGATATTACACGCGCCATCCATCTTTTACGCCAAGGCATAGAGGAGAAACATTTCCAGAAAATCGGTGTTCTCGGCGCTTCCATCGGCGGATATATGGCAGCTTATGCCGGGGTTTCCCACCTCGCAGATTTCCAGGCATTGCTCTATTCTGTCATCAGCATGGAAAGCGCATTGACGCATTTACCATCCCGCCAACGGATGTTCGGCAAAGAACTTACCGAAGCGGAAGAACGTGCTTTTTCTTTGCAATATCAGGTTGATGAGAATACAGCTCCGGCTTTTATCGCCGCTGCTGAAGATGACCCTGCCGTCAATCCGATGAACAGCCTCATCTATGCAGAAACGTTACTGAGAAACCATGTCCCGGTATCCCTGCACATCTACCCTGATGGTGGGCACAGTTTCGGTTTCAAAGACAGTTTCCCCTACAAAAAGAATTATCTGGAAGAACTGAAAAAATGGCTTATGACATTATAAACGCAGCCGACGCTTAGAGCACGCGTCTTGCTATCCAAGCACACGCCTCGGCATCTGCCAGGGCATGATGGTGTTGCTCCAGCCGGTATCCGCAACATGCCGCCACTGTGTGTAGCTGATAATTGGGAAGTCCTTTAATGGCGCGCCGCGAAGCTTGCAAAGTACAGCAAAAATCATAGTCAGGATAATCCATGCTATAAGTTTTGAAAACCGCTTTCAGGCAACTCTCATCAAAAGCCTTGTTATGGGCTACAAGGGTCAATCCTTCAATCCGGGGAGCAATCTCCTGCCATACGGTAGGGAAAATCGGAGAATGGGCGGTATCCGCCAAAGTCAACCCATGTACACGGGTATTCCAATAGGTGTAGTATTCCGGTTCAGGACGAATAAGGCTGTAGTAGTTATCCACAATCTCACCATCCCGCACTATGACTATCCCGACACTGCATACGCTGGTACGCTGTTCGTTGGCTGTTTCAAAATCAATAGCGGCAAAAGTATCCATAAGGGGAATTTAGGTTTTCAAAGATAAAAAGAAAAATTAGTCTATCAAAGAATGACAAGAATAGAATGATAACACTCTCTTTTTTAACAAATAAGTATACTTGGCTTGCGACTGTTTGGAAAGAGCGTCCGCCAGTTTCATTTTTATTTCGTTATATTCGTACACAGCCGACTTTCCGGCAGTATACTTTTCCAATGCATACCGGTGCGCTTCCTGATTGGCTGCCACAGCCTTCATAGACGATTTATATCTTTCAAAGGCGGTTACAGCATCGGCGTAAGCTTTCTCAATATCCTTATACAATGTCTTCCTTTCATTTTCCAAAGATAGTCCGGCATTATTTTCTTCTATTCTGGCAGCCCGCACTTGATTCCGTGTTGAGAATCGGTCGAAAAGTGGAATACTCACCGTGAGATAGATGCTTTTCTGCATATTATTGTCAAACTGGTTTTTAAAAGACTGGCTCAATCCGCTACCGTAATAATAATATCCCGTACTGACACCTGCTCCCAAAGATAATACAGGATAATATCCCGACTTGGCAACCCTCACATCTTTAGATTTACTTTGTAACGAATAATAGGCTTGTTTTATCTGGGGCATGCAACTCAAAGCCGAGTTATAAACGTTTTCCGGGTTCATAGATTCTATAGCGGATATATTTTTATCTACAGAATCTATGTCGAACCGACCATTTCCCGGCAATTCCATCAACTGCATCAAATCCAACAAGGCAAGCCGGAGTGAATTTTTCGATTCGGTTGCGGTCAACTCATCATCGGCCAGTTGAGCCCTTACATCATATAACTGGGACTGTGCAGCCTTTCCATTTTCAATCAAAAGTTTAGTTCGTTCCTCCTGCTCTTCCGTCAGTCTGATTTGCCCTTGTGCAATCCGGTAAATCTCTTTATCCAACAAGATTTGAAAATAGGCACTAGTAATATTCAGAGATAAATTATTTTCAATAAGCTCTTTATTTGCTTCTGCCGCCAACAAATCAAACTTATTCCGGGCGATGGAAGAACTTGTCTTAAATCCTGTAAAAAGGGGCAGTTCCGCACTTATGGAAAAGGAAGAACTTTGTATGTTACTATCCTCATACGTATTATTCTGATTCAGCGACCTGCCAAAAGCAAACTTCTGCGAAGCGCCTGCCTTCACATCCGGCAAAAAACTATTTCTCAAGGTATTCCTTTCCACCTTCAAACTTTTAATCTGATTCTGGCTCTGTTTTACTTCGACATTATGCTGCACCGCATAGTCGATACATTGTTCAAGCGTCCACTTTTTGTTTTGGGCAGATACATTTCCAAGGTTCATAAGAGCCGTAACAGCTACCCATACAAATATCAATTTCTTCATAAAAATGTCGTTATTAATAGATTAATCATTCAAGTAAATCAAACTGTTCATTCCAGAGCCGGTTGTATATACCGCCGGAACTGCAAAGTTCCCGGTGCGTCCCCGTTTCCGTGACCAGTCCTTTGTCAATTACAACAATAGTATCTGCATTCTTAACCGTACTCAGCCGGTGCGCAATGACAAGTATCGTTTTCCCCTTTTGCGCCAACGCATTCAGCGTCTGTTTCACGTAGCGTTCTGATATGGAGTCCAACGAAGAGGTAGCTTCATCGAATATCAGTATTTCCGGTTCTTTATACAATGCACGGGCAATGGCTATGCGCTGCCGTTCACCACCCGACAAAGAGGCACCATGCTCGCCAATGTAGGTCATATAACCATTAGGCAGCTTCTCTATAAACTCTTTCAAACCCAACTGCTCCACCAAGTCCACAATACGTTTCATGTCCGGTTGTAAATCACCTACCGCAATGTTTTCGATAATCGTTCCGGCAAACAACTCAATCTGTTGCGGAACCGTACCTATCCACCTGCGAAGGCTCTTGTTATCAATCTGGGCTATATCATAATCACCGATACGGATACGTCCGGCCTGAATGGGATAAATATGTTGAAGCAATGACACCAACGTTGTTTTGCCCGAACCACTCTCACCGATTACCGCCGTTGTTTTACCCTTCTCTATCTTAAGGTTCAAACCGTTGAACACTTCCTTACGAGAACCGTATCGGAATGATACATTCTCAAAAGTTATATCATCCACCATACCCGGCTCCAATACTATTTTCCGGCTATCATCTTGTTCACGTTCCAAGTCCATAATCTGAAATAGACGATCGGCAGCAATCAAAGCGTCCTGAATAGTCTGGTTAGAAGAAATCAACGAGCCTATGGGAGAAATGACGTAACTAATCAAAGAATAAAACACCATCAATGCACCCGGCGTCAACTCCTGATTGACTACCAACAGACTACCCAGCCACAATACGGCAATGGTAATGGCCGTAGATACAAACTGAATGCCCCCTTGCGCCACGATAGAACCATAAATGCTACGGAACGTGTTTTTCAACAGATGCACAAAGCGAGTTTCTGTTTTCAGGTTTGCAAATTCCTCTATCCCAAAGCGTTTGATGGTAGAAATAGAGTTTATTGATTCAACAAGTTGCGACTCCAAGTCGGCACTGCTCTCCATGATACTTCGTTGATATTTACGATTCAACTTATTAAATCCCCAGAAAATCAATAGAAACAAAGGTGCAGATGCCAAAGTTACCAAAGCCAGTTCCCAGGAATAGACAAACATCAGGCATACAGAAAACAAAAGAATCATGATGTTCACTACTAAATCGAGTGATACATTATTAATGAAGTTCCGGATTTTCACCGCATCGTTCACGCGTGAGATAATCTCCCCCACACGCATCGTATCAAAAAATTGTTGCGGCAAGGTCAATAAGTGTTTGTAATAGCCCAAAATCAATGCCGCATCAATCCGTTGCCCCGTCTTCAACGCCAGAATACTTTTCATTGCCCCGATAAACGTTCGCAACAGTAAGATGAAAATCATGATTACACCCATCAGATTAAGCAGATTGATATTCTTATCCACCAATACATAATCCGTAATCTTGCCTACATAAATCGAAGTAGCCAGTCCTAAAATACTATAGACTAATGCCCCAAAGACCGCCTGAAGCATTACACTTTTATGAGGTGCAAGCAGCGAAAAAAACTTTTTCGTCATACTGGTTTTCATTTTACCTCTTTTAAAAGTTTCTTCCGGTTCCATCAATACCAATACACCGGTCCATATCTTTTGGAATTCTTCATTTGTCACTCTATGCATTCGCCCGTCACCGGGATCCATATACGTGATATATTCTTTCTCAACTTTATAAACCACCACAAAGTGTTGGAGCTGCTCATGTACAATCACATGCGCTATGGTAGGTTTCGGCACTATTTTCAAACCTTCAAACTTCGCTCTTACTCCCTTAGCCGACAAGCCTAACTTGTTAGCTGCCTCAATCAATCCCAACACATTTGTCCCCTTTTGGTCTGTAAACGCATACTGGCGGATACGTGCCACCGGAAATTGTAAACCATAATATGCACAGATTGAAGCCAAACAGGCCGCACCACAATCCGTTATATCGTGCTGTTTAATTCTAATACATTTCTTATACATAACTTATCTCTGTTTTTTATCCTAATTTATCCAATTCATTTTTGCGCCATCAGCATTTCATCTTCATACTGTCTGGGATTTGCCCAGTCGTCTACCTTCTGGTATAGCAAATCGAATAAAGAACGTCTTGTTACCATAAAGTGAGCACTTACCGTCATACCCTTTTTCAGTTTCCCTACCCGTCCGCTTTTCAGTTGCAAATAATCACGCTGCATCTCACATTTCACTTTATAGAAAGAAGTACCCTGAGCATCTGTCAAGAAGTCGGAAGAAATTTCTTTTACCGTACCCGGTATTGTCCCCCATTCGTTATAGTTGAAAGATTCCACTTGTACATTAACGGGCATACCCACGCTCATAAAACCGATATTACGGGGAGTAACATAAACTTCCAGGCAAAGTGTGGAATCCGGACTAATCATCGCCAACGATTGCCCGGCTTGTACACTACTACCTTTATACAAGCCAGAAAATTGGTCAACCGTTCCATCTACAGGACTACGAACAATATACATATCTTTATCTTTCACCTCCTGCTTGAGGTTTGCATTCATCTCATTAAAAGAGTTGCGATAGTTGTTTAAATCTATTTGCCACGTATTCAACTGGCTCTGCACCAATGAAGCCAGTTCATTCCGTTGACTCTGCCATTGAAAATAGTACTTGTCGTATTCTTCTTCGGAAATTACTTTCTTGTCATATAAGTTCTTATTACGCTTATATTCCTTTTCTGCCTGAACCAAGGAGGTTTCAAGTTCTATTTTCTTTTTAGTAAAGTAAGTATATTCTTGCTGGCGAACCGGAGAACGAAATATAGAAGGACAGTCTCCTTTTGCCAGATAAGCCAAATCGGTCAAATGCATTTCGCAATCATTCAGGCGACCGGATTGATAATTAATTTTATAATCGGAGTTATTAGTACGGAATCTCAGAATAATATCACCTTTATTCACCTGTTCGCCTTCACGAACATAAACCGAATCCACGATTTCCGTAATAGCGGATGTTATTTCCGCCTTTTCTGCAACAGGCCTTACTATTCCGCTACCCTGCACAGAGATATCTACATAGATAAAAGGAAGTGCGATAATAGTTGCCGTAATAGCCAGTAATACTACCCAATAGATAATTTGGGATTTTGTTGTGTGTTGATAGATGTATGTCTCAATACTATTTTCTATCCATTCGTTCGGTAATAACATATCTCTTTGTTTTATAAATTAATACTTTTATTGCTTTTAATGCAACAAAAGTACGGACTATAAAAAAAGAGTTAGGTTATCGTTAAGTTATCATTAGGTTAATATCACTAAAACAGATTAGCTATAAGCCTTTTGCCCAAATAGCCAATTTAAAGAATCCAAACCACTTCTTCCTTAAGCCTTTCAAAATTCTTTTCTATTTTCTAATTGATTTATATGTTGATTAACAATATAATTTCTCCCTATATTTAATCTCACTCATACAAATAGCTACAAAATTCTTAAAAACTATATAAAATACAACCACTATAAAGTATAATAATTTTTATGTTTTGGAATCTAAAAATAGTTTTTTCGAAAGTCCATAAAAGAATTAAAAAAATAAGCCCAGTACGATACCGGGCCTATTACTTCAGAATAAATTAACGCTATAATATGACATCTAATTCTTTGAGTCAATTTCAAAGTTAACATACTCTCATGAAATTAAATTTTTCAAACTTTTTAGTCAACCTCCTTTTAATCATTATTGAAATATATCACACACTTTATCTGCTATTACACCAGCACTAACCCCACAAACTGCGCCAAAAGCAAAACCTAAAATAATTTCAACAATAACGCCACCTGTCACTTCACACATTTCACTTACACTTAATTCTTTCATAATAATACTTTTTCAATTTGATGTTATAAACTATATTAATTACTATCTTACTTTCAAAACAACAGACTATGCCATAGTCTTATTTGCAATATACACAGAACCACCGATTGCTGCACCACCTAAAGTTGCCTTCAAAAAGATATTCCAGTTAAAACCACAAAAACCACCTGTCACTTCATACATTTCGCTTACACTTAATTCTTTCATAATAATACTTTTTCAATTTGATGTTATAAACTATATTAATTACTATCTTACTTTCAAAACAACAGACTATGCCATAGTCTTATTTGCAATATACACAGAACCACCGATTGCTGCACCACCTAAAGTTGCCTTCAAAAAGATATTCCAGTTAAAACCACAAAAACCACCTGTCACTTCATACATTTCACTTACACTTAATTCTTTCATAATAATACTTTTTTCTAAATTACACAAATAATAATATACAATAAGCCCCCAATTAATCCACCAATTAAAACTGAATTAATAAAATACTTACTTTCTAAGTTTACCTTTCTCATAAATTATAAGCTTTACTTTCTCTTACCACCATTTAACATCAAGTAACTCTTCAAGTAGAGTTTTCTCTTTCCCTTTTTCAGGAGCCCAGGCTACACCACCCATTACAGTGGTTTGTTCACTTTCATTCAATGATTTAATCATACAAACTTCATTTTCTTTCATGTTTTTTTATTTTTAATGTTAATACTAAATGAATTTACTTTTGTTGTTGCAAAGATAAGCCGTATAAATCCGGGAGTATGTTATCATTGCGTTATCATTAGGTTAATGTTTATTGGATACTATATTATACATCATACATTACCTAAATTCTCCGGTAAATATGGAGGTATTATAAATTTATTCGACGGTTGAAAACCTGCGCCGCCAATTACAGTCACCAATTCTTCTGTTTTAAGATTTGTCACAATTTCATTTTTCATAAACTTCTATTTTTAATGTCAATACTAAATTAATTTACTTTTGATGTTGCAAAGATAAGTTGTATAAAATCAAGGTTATGTTATCATTGCGTTATCATTAGGTTAATACTTATCGAGGCTTTATATTTGGTAAAGACCATGTTCCTCTAAATAACTTTTTTCCCGCCAAGGTGACATTGAAGTACCACCTATTACATTCTTCAAAACCTCCCTACTTAGTAGTTCTAATTCTAGGCATTCATACTTTTTCATAATTGTTTTATTTTTAAATGAATAATAATTTCGTTTCTTTGATGATGCAAAATTAAGGTGAATGATTTAAGCTTTATGTTATCGTTCAGTTATCATTAGGTTAACGATTTTTCAGTCTAACCAACCATCACCATAATTTTATACACTTATTGTTTTAAATACAACATTTCCATGCTCATCTAAACTATAAACCACTACTTCTTCACCACCATAAATTGTATCTAACTCTTCTACATTTAATTCAAAAATCATTTGTTCCATGTTCTTATTTTTTTAGATATTACTATTGTTTTTATTTATAGTGCAAAGATATTTGATATTATTCTATTAATATGTTACCAAAACGTTATCCAATATTGTAAATATGTTATTATCTTTGCATTCAGAAAAACAAATAAAATGAAATTTAAGTATACCAAAATTTTAGCTTTGTTCGGTTTATTAGCTATTGTAATCTTGCAAACGCTATGGCTATACAATATATATGTACAACTTGCTGACATTATATATAAAGAAAGTAATAACATATTAATTAAATCCATAAGACGGGAAATTTCTATAAGATTCAAAAAAGCACCTAAAGGAACAGAAATAACCAGCGTCGGTATCCCTATCAATAAAAAGAAAAATGAATTGGCCCCTGAAATAGTTGACTTAAACGAAGGACTCGCAAAATTAGGCTTTGGTATATCATTAGTGCAGATTGATTCAATAGCCACTATTTTATTGGAAGAGGCTAATATTGAAAGCTCAATAGTAATTTGCAAAATTAATCCTTATACAAAGAAAATTACTGAAACCAGCAATGCCAACATAAATATCAATTCTTTAGGTATCATAAAATCAAAGATAATATCAATTAATACAGATTCTACTCAAGGAATACAAATGGTTCTAATAAATCCATATTATACCATTATTAAACGTATGGCTCTTTTAATGATATCTTCAGTTCTTACTATGATATTAATCATCGGATGCATCGTTTATCTAACTAAAACAATCACAAGATTAAACAAAATCTCCCAACTCCGTGAAGATTTCTCCAATGCCATGATTCATGATATGAAAACTCCTCTCAGTACTATTATGATGAGCCTAAACTTCCTGCACAATCCCAAATTGGACGAAAAGCCGGAAATGAAAAATAAATTCCTCAACATAGCTGAAAGCGAAGCGGATCATCTGCTTACACTGACAAATAAAATTCTCACAATTTCCAAACTAGAAAACAAAAGATTGGAAATGAATAAATCAAAAGTGGCACTACCACCCATTATTGAAAAACTAACAGAGAAATTCAGCGCTAAATCAGTCAAACCTATACATTTTATTATAGACCTGAAAGCAGAAGAGATATATGCCGATAAAGAATATCTGGAAGAAGTTATCAGTAACCTTATAGATAACGCCATTAAATATTCCAAGGAATCAGTAGAAATAAAAATCAGTTCCTATGATAATGATGTAAATACTATCATAAAAGTCCACGATAACGGACTTGGAATACCACAGAAATATCAGCTAACTATCTTCAACAAATACGAACGTGGCGCCGCTTCCAAAAGAACCCGAAAAAATGGTTCGGCCGGGTTTGGTCTAGGATTGAACTTTGTTTATCAAGTAATTACTGCTCACGAAGGAAATATATTCGTAAACAGCATAGAAGGAGAATTTACTGAATTTATAATATCTTTACCCCAAATAATACAAAAGCTATGATTAAACTATTATTAGTAGAAGACGATGCCAATTTGTGCTATATCGTACAAAGTGGTTTGGAGGAACTCATCGGAGGTTATGAAGTATTAACAGCATCCAACGGCGAAGAAGGATTGAAAATATGGAAAGAGCAACATCCGGACATTATCATATCGGACATAGAAATGCCGGTAATGGATGGCTTACAGATGGTGGAACGTATTCGTGAAACCGATGGCGATATACCTATATTATTTGCGTCAGGGCGTGTCTCTCCCAAAGACGTGACAGACGGTTATAAAACAGGAGTAGAGAATTACATTAAGAAACCTTTTGTACCCAATGAACTGGATGCCCACATCCATGCCGTTCTCAGAATGAAAGAGGGTGCTAAAACCAGAACAGAGACAGACCATTACAAGCTGGGGCACTACACATTAGATGCCAAACATGCCACCCTGCTCGATAATAACACCGGAAAAGTGAAAACCATGACTATCAGAGAAGCCCAGATTCTCCAATTGCTCGCAGAAAACAAAAATGAAACTGTAAAGCGGGAGGCCATACTCAGCCGTTTTTGGAATACGGAAGATGATTATTTTGCATCACGCAGCCTTGACGTATTCATGGCAAAAATTCGTAAACTATTTGAAGACGAACCTGATATAGAATTTAAAACAGTGAGGAGCGTAGGTATAATGCTACTGACTAAATAACTCCATTTTCAATTATAGCTTGAGATATACCACTGTCTTTCCACTGCCATATTTGCGTATCAATCCTTCCGAAAGGTAACGGTTCAAATCGGCCACTGCCTGATGTTTTGCTTGTCCGGTCATTGTTTCATAATCTGTCCGGGTGACACATCCATGCTTATCCAAATGCTGCATCAATCTTTTCTTCCGTCCATCTTCACTCAGCGAAGAACGAGATATATAAGGAGAGGTTTTACGTTCCAGTTCCATCTTATAGCTTGCCGGGTTCCATCTAGAATAGCCGGGCTGAAACCGGTGGCTTGATGCACCAACTCGCGGAATTTATCTTTAGATTATATTAATAAGCCTGCTTCTAAGTTTTAAATCGTAATCGAGTGAAAATAATAGAAAAAAAATAGCATACTGATAATCAAGCCATTCAAATAGTAAAAATGAAGATGCCATCAGAGTGTCTGAACGATAAACGCTTATGGTCGGTGCATCGGGGTAGAAGGAATGATTATAAGAAGGTGTGTCAAAACAAAAACTCGCTTATTGTTTTGACACACCTTTTATGTTTTATAACACACAAAAGGGTGTGAGTATTCTTTAGTCCAACTGTCTCTTTTAAAATATAAAACAAAATTATTGTAAGTAATAACCCTCAGTTAAACAATTAAAATCTTATGCGTATGAAAAGTACACGACAGGAGCGGCTTATATCCGCAAGCCTCATCCGAAGGCTGTGCCTAAGCTTATTGCTTCTATTTGGAGGTTGGGTATCTTTACCTATTTATGCCCAAAAGACTGTCACTGTAAATCTGGTCAATCAACCTTTTTCCACATTCATCAAACAGGTGGAACAACAGACAGATTACAAATTCTTTTTTGAAGAGCGAAGTGTTGATGTAAACCGGCTCATCAACGTGAAAGCACAAAACCAAGATTTAAAAACAGTATTGGACAAAGCGCTGAACGGCACAAACATTACCTATACAATTACCAATAAAAAAATTCTTCTGAAGAAATCCGCAACACCCAAGCCCGGAAAAGGGAAAGCCCTTCCCAAAGAGATAACAGGAAATGTGGTGGGAGAAGATGGAGTTCCGATGATAGGTGTCAGTATTCAAGTGAAAGGAAAAACGGTAGGCACCGTAACGGATATGGATGGAAACTATCGGTTGTCACTCCCTGCGAATAGTGATGCAATCGTCGTCTCCTATATAGGATGTATTCCCCAAGAGATTTATTTGAAAGATAATAACTGGCAAAGAATCATTCTACAGGAAGATGTCAATATGCTGGATGCCGTTGTGGTGGTAGGCTATGGAACAGTGAAGAAAAGAGACCTGACAGGAGCCATCTCAACCGTAAAGGCGGATGAAATGGGGTTGGCAGGTGTTTCTTCCATCGGACATGCACTGGAAGGAAAGGCAGCCGGTCTGTATGTACGTCAAAACAGCGCACAACCGGGTGGCGGTCTTGATATCCTTGTACGCGGAGCCGGCTCCATCAATGCCAACAATGACCCGCTGTATATCGTAGACGGTTTTCCAATCGCCAAGTTAGACCAAGTCGCTTCATCAGACCGAAAGATGAACCCGGGTACTCAAGGTGTACTCAATTTCTTAAATCCGAATGACGTTGAATCCATTGAGGTGTTGAAAGACGCCAGCGCTACTTCCATCTATGGAGCACGTGCCGCCAATGGCGTAGTAATCATCACTACTAAACGCGGAAAAGAAGGGAAAGCCAAAGTAAGCTATTCCTACAATTACTCTTACCAGAAATATTCGGATAATTATGACTTGCTTTCCTTGCCGGAATGGATGGAAGAAAAGAACAGGTCTACTTGGGAATTATGGGTATGGAATAATAAAGTGGCTCCCTGGGGTGGCAAAACCCTTGAAGAGGCTTTGGCTTCTCCCGTAAACGGTATTAAATATTCCCGCCCTTATACGGAACAGGAAATCGCCAATGCCGGAGCAGGTACAGACTGGTTGGGTTTAGTGACCCGTAACGGTCAAATACAGGAACACAACATCAACCTGCAAGGGGGAAGCAAAGGTACACAGTATATGGTATCATTCAACTACTTCAATCACGAAGGTATCATACGCAATTCCGGAATGACGCGCTATACCTTGAAGGCAAACATCGACCAGGAGTTCCTGAGCATATTCAAAACCGGTCTGAACCTTACCATGACCCGTATTATCAATGACAATACCCAACTTGGCTCAGACCGATGGGAGAACTCCGGCCTCATCCGTTCCGCCGTTGAAATGGGGCCTCAAATCAAAGCATACGACCCTGAAACGGGGAAATATCCCACCAACCCGCTTGTGGGTACACGCCCCAATCCTTATTCGTTGCTGAACAACATCGACCGTGGCAACACAGACCGTTTGCTGGGCAATGTATTCGTTGAAGCCCACCCCTTGGACGGCTTAACGCTCCGCGTAAATGCCGGTATAGACCGTGCCATTCAAAGCAGAAAAACTTACCAGCCTAAAAGCACTTTAAACGGATATAACCTCCAAGGGGTGGCGAGCGCGTACAATGTAGACAACAACCAATACCTGCTCGAAGCCACGGCTACTTATCTGAAGACATTCGCCCAAGTTCATAAGGTAAATCTATTGGCAGGAACTTCCTATGAGCAATTCAACTACGAAGGCCTCAATGCCGGAAACAATAACTTCCTGACGGACGGATTTATTTATAATAATCTTGGCGCAGGCGCTGGAAACAAAATCGTAGGGTCGAGCAGTTCGGAAAACAAAATGCTCTCTTACTTCTTTCGTGCCAATTATATTCTGAAAGACCGTTATTTGCTGACAGCCACCTTGCGCTCGGATGGCGCCAGTGTATTTGCCAAAAACCATAAATGGGGGTATTTCCCTTCTGTTGCCGTAGGGTGGACTCTCAGTGAAGAGAACTTCATGAAGAAGGCTTCCGACTGGCTGAGTATGCTGAAGTTCAGAGTAAGTTGGGGACAGACCGGTAACGCGGATATCAGCACAAACGCATTTGCCAGTTATTATGCACAGGAAGCTTACAACAAGGAAGATAAATCCAAGCAAATCGGAGTATTCCAGGGACGGCTCGAAAACCCGGATTTAAAGTGGGAAACCACCACCGAGTGGAACATCGGACTTGACTTCGGCTTCTTCAACAGCCGTATCAGCGGCTCTGTGGAGTACTATCACAAAGTTATTTCGGACTTGCTGAATTACAAGCCTCTAAACTCCTACCAGACTATAACACAAGTTATAGCGAACATAGGAAAGACTCAAAGCACCGGTGTCGAAATAACCTTGAACACCAAGAATATCGTGAATAAGAATTTCTTCTGGTCCACAGACTTCACGTTTACAAAATATAAAGACCGCTGGAAAGAACGTACTCCCGACTGGAAGCCTGCCGTGTATGAAAAATACGATGCACCAATCAGAGCCATCTATTCACGCCGCGCCGACCATATTCTGCAAATAGGTGAGGAAGTTCCCGCCGCACAGCCTCAATTAGTCCCCGGGCAGTTGGTTATTAAAGACATCAACGGCTATGTACGCGACGCGAACGGCGACCCCGTAGTCGATGCAAACGGACGCTTCCAGTTGCTGGGACATGCTGACAATATTATTGATGATGCCGACATGGAACTAATCGGTACGAGCGACCCGGGATGGCTGGCAGGTATGACCAATACATTTAAATACAAAGACTTTGACCTCAGTTTCCATCTCAATGGAATGTTCGACCGCATCATGGAAGACCCCACCGCCATGGAATACGGCATCTCCGCAGACGGTATTGCACGCTACGGACTGAACGCTCTCCGTTCGGTTAAAGACCGCTGGACATGGGATAATCCGTCCGCAACCAACCCCAGTACTTTCCAGGGATGGGAAAACACGTACAGTTCGGGTGATTTTTATTATCAGAAAGCTTGGTTCATCCGCATGCAGAACATTACTTTGGGATATACACTGCCCAAGCGCTGGTTGATAAATACCAAAGTAATCTCCAACCTGCGCCTGCATGCCAGCATCAACAATGCCTTTATAATCACCCCATATAAGGGCTTGGATCCCGAAACGGATTATTATGCCGCTTCCTATCCCAATGCGAGAACATTCAGCTTCGGAGTTGATATCTCATTCTGATACTTATAATTTTAAAACATGCAATTATGAAACGAACCATTAAAACATATCTCGCAGCCATCGTATTTATAGGTACATGCCTGAGTAGCTGTATAGACCTTGACCCGATAGATTATTCCGAAATCAACCCTTCAAACTTTCCTAAGAGCGAAGAGGACTTGAAAGCCCTCGTCCTTTCCTGTTATTACCCGCTACGGGGCAACTGGTGGGACGGAATACACTCTCCTTCCGAACGGGGAGTTATGTTTGTCAACGACGCAACCACAGAAATTCTAACCCAAACATGGGGGACGGCATACGACTGTTCCCTGCTAAATTTCTTTCCCGAAACCGAGGGAGTAACCTTCTTTTACTATGAAAACAAAGAGCCTTACGGATATGCCAACAAAGTGAGCCGGTGCACACTCGTACTGGACCAAATCAGCAAAAGCACCTTATCCGATGAACTGAAGAACCGTTACAGCGCAGAGGTGAGGTGTGCACGCGGAATGCTCTCCTACATCCTGTTCGACATGTATGGTCCTTTAGTGGTGGCTCCCATCGATGTCCTGCTGAATCCGCTGGAAGAAGCGCCGTTACCGCGCCTGTCGCACGAAGACATGGTGAAATTCATTGAGGACGACCTCTTATTCGCGTCGGAATACCTGCCTTATCCCGGAGCTACGGAATATGGTAAATTCAGCAACGGATTGGCAAAAATGCTTCTCATCCGCCTTTATCTGCACGAAACGGTACTTAATAAAGACTACTACAAACAAGTGGAAATTCTAGCCCGTGAGCTGATGACCTCCAAATATGGTTATCAACTGATGAGTGAATATCCCGCCATGTTTGAAGTAGGCGGACAAGGTAGTGCGAATAAAGAGATTATCTGGTCAATTCCTTCATCCAGCGAAGGACCTAACATGAATCAGTGGCACATGGGAGCGCTCCCCACCGATTTCAATCAGAATGGCATGGGGGCAGGCTGGGGAATATGCACCAGTACGTGGTGGTTCTATGACACCTTTGAGTCCAATGATACTCGGAAAACCTACCTGCTAGACCATTATACAAATGCCGCAGGTGAGGTCATAGACCGTAACACGCCGAATTCTCCTTTAGCTACAGGACCTATCCCGCTGAAAATCGGATACGACCCGGCAGTATTGGGTTCCGGAGGATATTCCGATATCGATGTGATTGTTTACCGTTATGCGGATGTCTACCTCTCACTGGCGGAAGCGCTCGTCATGAAACCGGGAGCGACACAGGCTGATTACACCGAAGCACTGGGCTATGTGAACAAGATACGTGAACGTGCCAAGCTGAAAGGTCTTAAAATGGAAGATGTCAATACGCAGGAGAAGTTCATAGACGTGATTCTAAAAGAGAGAAGCCATGAATTCTGGTGCGAAAACGGCCAATACCGTGCAGACCTGATCCGGCATGACAAGTTTGTACAACGTGCCATTGACGTTACACAGACCCCATACGCAAACAAGTACAAAGAATTATACCCATTGCCTCTTTCCGTCATCACAGACGGCAAGGGACAAGTAAAACAAAATCCAGGTTATGATAAATAAGATATTCAAAAGAAATAGCTTAATTGCCCTGTTACCCTTCTGTTTCATTTTAGGGATTACGGCATGTGGAAGTGACAATCACTCCGATACGGATAATGGCGGTTCCTCCAACGGCGGCGGCACTGTGACGAACCCGGTAAAAACAGTGAATTATATTCCTGTCAATGATTTGTTCCCCAATCCGGAACGAGGTTTCTACAAATATACCGACAGTAAAGGCACACCTGCACTTTCGGAACAAACCCTGCGTGGCTACAGACAAAACAATATTTCCCTTATCTACCGGCTCTATTATCTGGGGAACTTCAAGGACACCCCAATCAGCGATGCCTTTCTGTCACAAATCAGGAAAGATATGGAAGTATCCCGTAAAGCAGGAATAAAAATCATCCTTCGGTTTGCCTATTCACTGGCGATTGAAGAACCGGATGCATCCCTTGCAACCATCCTACAGCACCTGGAACAGGTGAAACCCATATTACAGGAAAACAAAGACGTGATAGCTGTATTGCAGGCAGGATTTATCGGTTCGTGGGGAGAGTGGTATTATACCACCAACAACCTGAATAACGATGCAGCCCGCAAGGCTGTATTGGATAAAATTCTGGAAGTCTTGCCTGCCGAGCGTACCGTGCAAGTGAGGACTCCCAATTATAAACGCAACTATGTAGGAATAAAAACCGCCATCCGGGCAGAAGATGCCTATAGCGGCAAGGCGGTTGCACGCATCGGGCATCACAATGACTGCTTCATGGCGAGTGTCGATGATTATGGAACCTACACAGACGCAACTGTCGATAAGAATTACCTGAACGGAGAAGGACTCTATTTGCCGATAGGAGGTGAAACCTGCCCGCCGGAAGGGGTGGACCCTGCCGACTGTGACAAAGCGCAATCGGAAATGCGTAACCTGCGCTGGTCTTACCTGAATGAAGATTATTACAGAGGTGTCAATGACAACTGGATAACGGGAGGATGTATGGATGGTATTATCCGCGAAATGGGCTACCGGATTGTATTACAAAAAGGTGAGTTCTCTGAAAAGCACACTCCCGGCAGTGAGCTGTCCGCCGTACTCACCTTGCAAAACCTAGGTTATGCCCCTCCTTTCAATCCTAGAAAAGTAGAGCTTATTTTGCGCTCGGAAGACGGGAAGACAACCTATACAGCCTCTCTGCCAGATGACCCACGGAAGTGGCAACCCTTTAAGACAGCCACCATAGAGGCAAAAGTCGCATTGCCCCAAGAGCTGGCAACGGGTAATTACAAGCTGTACCTGTTTCTGCCCGATCCGGAAAGCGCGATACACGACCGCCCGGAATATGCCATACGCCTGGGAAACCGGAATTGCTGGGAAGAAGCAACGGGATACAACGACTTGGGAGTGGACATTCAGGTTGATGCGTCCCAGGGATTACCTGCAAGCCAGTCATCCATTAAATTCACGCTAAAGAAGTAGGCTTATGGCAACCGCTGATAAACGTTTGGCATCCCTGGACCTGTTAAGAGGCTTTGACTTGTTCTGCCTGTTAATGCTCCAACCCATCCTGATTACCTGGCTCGAGATAGAGGACAATCCGGTGCTGGCCCCCATAACCCGCCAATTCACCCATGTGGAATGGCAAGGAGTGGCATTTTGGGACCTGATAATGCCTCTCTTCATGTTTATGTCGGGCATCACGATTCCATTCGCTATGTCCAAATATAAACAAGGAGAAAAAGTAGACCGTCACTTCTATTTGAGATTGTTCAAACGCTTTTTTATCCTGTTCTTTTTAGGCTGGGTAGTACAAGGCAATTTATTGGCGCTGGACATCAGGCAGTTTCATATATTCGCCAATACGCTCCAGGCAATTGCCGTAGGATATGTGGTAGCCGCCCTGCTCTACATCCGTTGCTCATTCCGCACACAAGTAGGTTTTACCGCCTTGTCTTTCATAGCTTACCTGCTGGTTTTCGCTACAGCAGGTAAGATGAATTATGAACCGGAAACCAATATAGCGGAAGAAGTAGACCGCTATATCCTGGGACCTTTGCGTGACGGAGTTATCTGGAACGATGGCACCTGGAGTTTCAGCTCTTCCTATCACTACACATGGATTTTAAGCAGCTTCAATTTCATCGTCACAGTGATGCTTGGAAGCTTTGCCGGACATATACTCCGGCTCCCCAAAAGCCCCGCTCAACGATTAAAAAGATTATCGGTGACAGGAATTGTTCTGGTTATAGCAGCCCTACTAATGAATCCATTCTTCCCGATTATCAAGCATATATGGAGCAGTTCCATGACTCTCTTTTATGGTGGAGTATGTTTTTTATTGATGGGAATATTCTACTATCTGATTGATATCAAAGGATGGAAAACAGGAATAGGCTGGCTGAAATATTATGGTATGAATTCCATAGCCGCCTACTGTTTATTTGAGGTCGTCAATTTCCGCTGTATATCAGACTCTCTCTTTTTCGGGCTGGAACAGTGGCTCGGAAACTATTACCCGCTGGTTGGTATCTGTTTTCAGTCAATCATTGTATGGCTGATTGTAAAATGGATGTACGACCACAAAATATTTCTCAAAGCTTAACC
The DNA here is from genome assembly GCF_959029255.1 of uncultured Bacteroides sp. Classification (GTDB taxonomy): domain Bacteria; phylum Bacteroidota; class Bacteroidia; order Bacteroidales; family Bacteroidaceae; genus Bacteroides. The sequence continues at coordinate 22,210 of NZ_CAUFUE010000007.1, forward strand.
TTTAAAAAATATGACTATGTTCTTAAAAAAATTATTTATACTATCAGTAAGTGTCCTCCCGCTATTCTTTTATGGATGCGATGACGATGACACGGCAACCGCAGACAATGCGCCCAAACCGGAAATGAATATAATTGTATCTCCCCAAGATGGTTTGTCATACGGAGACAAGGTCTCCGTTACAGGCACGCTTACCGACGAAAGAAACCTCAAAATGTACACCATTCTCCTGAAAGACAAAAACGAGACAGAACTTTACAGGAAAGAGCAGATGCTCCTCGGGCAGAGTTTTCAGATGAACGAGAAACTATCCATCCCCTTGCCCAAGAATGCGGAAGTGGAAAATCTTCAGTTAGAAGTGACCCTTGAGAACAGCCGTACGGGGAAACTTACGCAAAGCTTCGACTTGACATCGCTGAAAGTCCCCACTTTCAATAAGCTCTACCTTCTGCTGGGAAACAAATCCGTAGTTGAATTATCACCCAACGGGGATGTCTTTGAGGTTGAAGAAACTTTTCCCGCCAATGTAAAAGGCATCATCTCCACTACCCCTACCAATACCGGTTTGTATTGGGGAACAAAGAATGGGGAAATTCAGAGCATGGCAAAAGATTCCATCCTTATAGGCAGCGCTTCCGAGGCTTCCTGCAAGATTACATTCAACCCCAAGACCTTTGAGTTGACCTTTGGAGAGAGACATGGATGGGTAACTCTTCCCACTACGGACAGCTATTACATCCTCGGTACAATTTCCGGTCATTGGCAAGATGGGGAAATTAAAGAAGAAAAAGCAAAGATGCGCATGCAGGGCTATGAAAGCGGTAACTTGCGCTACTACACTTGGTTCCCGCCCCAAGGAGAAGACCCCGAAACGGGTATGTGGGGTTCCATAGCCGCCGGAGTATTCCGCTTAAAGAAAGCCGGAACGGATGCATACATACTATGGGACGGCAATCGGATTTTAAATGGCACTACAAACGACACCGGCCGGAGTTTCCCCATCACCGCAGGAGGCGCATTTGAAATTCGTGTATATTTTGAAGGGGACGAATGTACCAAAGTGTCCGTAATGGGCAGTGACCGGGCCCTTGAATTTGCAACAGGGCAGGTCAAAGCAAACGGTGTGGCAATGCACAATGAAATAGACTTTGCAGGAGCGCAACTGAAATTAAAGGAAGGCACAAGTTATATTTACGAGGGGAAAGTGGCACTGACCAAAGGACAATCCGTCACTTCCGACTTGGTAGACTTATCGCTCTTTACTGAAAACAAGGTTCAGAATAATATATTCTCAGGAAGTGGCAATGCCACCTGGACGCTGCTGGCACCTTCCGCCGATTATATCATCCGGCTGGATGCTTTCAGCGGTTCATCATACGCATGTCCGGTAGACGGATATCCCAATGTGATATATATGGACGGCTGGAGTTGGGCATATTCCGAGACAAGCACCGGTGTGGTATGGAGTGACGACCTCATACTCCCATTGATTAAGACAGGGGGAACCACTTATGAAGGTTCTTGCTACGTATTCCCGTGGGGAGGCGATGTTAAATTCTATCTGACCCATCCTTCTACCGGAAAGAAAGTAACATTGCCTAATACAAACTTCACCGGAGCCAATATCAGTAGCGCGGAGAATGGATTCTTATTGCCTACCAGCGGCGGATACTTCAAAATAACCGTTGACTTAAAAGAAGGTGTCACTCTATCAGAGGACGGAAATACGGTTACTCCCAACGGTTCGGCGCCATTCACACTGAACTACACTGCTCAATAGGTATCAAGCGCTAAGGATATGCTATAAGAAAGCAAACGATGTAATTAATCAATTTGAAATCAAATGATTTCAAATTGATTAATTACATCGTTTCTTTTTCTTATTTTCAGTGGGTATTTATGCTATCAACAACTGATAGTCCTACGTTCGGCAATGGAAGTTTTAGACCAGGGAGTAACAGAAGTCCAAAAAGCAAGGTCATGTAAAGTCGCCGGATAAGAAGACACCCCTTTCATATCTTCCTCCAACGCTTTGAGCATAATATAATCCATACCCCGGTGATGGGTATCCTGAGCCAAAGCATCCTTCCCCCACTGCCGCCAATATCTGTGTTCATATCGCCCTATATAAGCGGCATCCGTTTCCCAAGTCTCTTCAGGACTGCTTCCTTCGATATAAATCCGCCGGCAATCACCCTGCCAGATACCTTTGGTTCCCTGTATCTCAAAATCCAGGCTGCGGGGACGAGGCAGAGTAGTGTCGTGAGTCAATGATATAAGAACCCCTTTTTCCGTTTCCATCTGAGTAGAGATAATATCGCCCATTGTTATTTGCACCCCGGTGTCGCCCCCCAGTTCCTTTATGCGGTGCAGCATGCCTGCGGGCATGGAAGCAAAAGACGTGAGATACTTCACCCGGTCCGTACGGTTAATGCCCGCAATCATACAGAGAGGGGCCAAGCCATGTGTGGGATAAATATCCCCATTGTCGTGCTGATAAAATTTACTCCGCCAGATGCTTTCCGTTTTATCACGGTTACCGATATTCCCGGCATCGTCCAGTAACAAGGAACGCAAATCGTGGCGGTATCCTCCACGCATATATACGACCTCTCCCAGCACCCCATCCGCCACCATATCGTGGACAGCCAGGATTTCCCGTAGGAACAATGTATTTTCCAAAGGATAGACACGGCAGTTCCGCTGTTCCGCCAAAGTTATCAAAGGCTGGTATTCGTTGAGATAAAGTCCTCCTTTTATTTCCAGAGCCACATGGCATCCTCTCTCCACACACTGCATGGCATGATATATATGGCATTGCCACGGAGAAGCGATAAACACCAATTCCGGTTTATGCCGCTCGAGCATGTTCAGATAATCTTCTTCTCCATCGTTGTAGCAAGCAATACCGGGAATACCCACATCCGGAATACCGGGGTCGGCGACCGCTACGACCTCAAAAAAAGGATTCTGTTGTAACAATCGCAACAATTGCATCCCCCGATATCCTGCACCGATAAAAGCAGTACCTATTTTCTCCATTCTTTTATTTCCCTATTTTAACAACTTTACGGTTCACGTCTATGTGATAGGACAACTGTGGCGTGATGCTGTCCAACGCGGCAAGAAATTCATTCAGACTCTCGTCACGCAACGTAGCTTTGTAGCTCATTTTCCTGAATTCAGAAGCAATATCAAACACATATCCGAAGTGTCTTGAAAGTTCCTCTTTCTTTTCCTCCAAAGTATTACCTTCAAAAATAATCTCCTTATGTTTCCAGGCATATATATTCTTCAATGAGCGCAACTCCACCCGGTAGGTTCCTGACGAATTATCATAAACAAAACTCTCTCCCGGCTTGAGAAACATATTCTTACTACTTCCCGGCACGCCGATTTCCACTTTACCGTGTTTCAAGGTAACAACCTCTTCCGGGTCATTCCTATAAGCCATGACATTGAAGTTCGTACCCAGCACACGCACATCATATCTGCGGGTATGTACATAAAACGGGCGGTCTTCCTTATGAACCACATCAAAAATAGCTTCTCCTTCCAAACTTACATCACGCGTATTATTCCACTCTTCCAGGGAATAGGTCAGCCTAGAGCAAGCATTCAATAATACGGTCGTACCGTCCGGCAGCACGGTCTTGGCTTGTTGCCCAATTTCCGTCTCTAAAGTCACCAACCCTCGCGGAGCATTCAGTTTTGTATAAACCCAACCGGTTGTCCAGCCGACAAAAATACAAAAAACAACAATAGCCGCATACGAAACCGCACGTTTCAATATCCGATATTTATCAAAAGGGGCGGGTTTGTCAGTCCAGCCCAACCTTTCAGAAAGTTTCTTCCACTCCTGTTCGGTATCCGCCTCTTTTTTATCTTTCTCATAATTCAGATACAGATAAGAATCCTTCAAAGAAAAAAGCAAATCCCGGTTATCCTTATTTTCACGCACCCATGCCACCAACCGGCGTGTTTCCTCTTCCGTGAGTTCACCTTTCAGATATTTTATAAAGTAATCTTCATTGATAGTAACCATGTTCGTTTCATTTTAGTAAGTTCTTAAACACCAGGAGCGCCAATATGGGAAGGTAATCTTGCATGGACTTCTTGATTTGTTTCAATCCCCGGTACAGTTGATTTTCAACCGTACGGACAGACAGGTTCAGGGCAACGGCAATCTCTTCGCTGCGCATGCCGTCATTCCGATTCATCCGAAAGATATTCCGGCACTGTTTCGGTAATTTTCCAAGCGCTTCCTGATATTTTTCACTCAGTTCCTCAAAATACAAGTCATTCAGGATGTTGGTCTCCGGTGTATGATAAGAAAGTTCCAACTCCTGCAAAGCCACTTCATTCATATTCGAGAAGTTATTGAGCAGCGCATCGCGGCGGATTTGTTTGAGGCAAAGATGCTTCATGATACGGAACAGATAAACGCTCATCGCCTCCGGGGCGTTGATTTGTGTACGGTGTTCCCAGAAGGCGATAAAGCATTCCTGGACTAAGTCTTTCGCCTTGTCGCCGTCATGCAAGATTCCTTTACAGAAAACATACATTTTAGGATGATACTTCTTGTATAACCATTCAAAAGAAGCGACGTCCCCTTGTTGTATCTTAGAGAAAAGCGCGTGTTCTTCCATACTTCATGGAAATAATTATTTAATCCGTTCAAAATAAGGCAGACGCTCCAACGGAACTTCAATTTCCAAGGTTTTCGGTCCCCGGAATTTCTTTCCCATATCGTCGCGCCACACACCTTTAGGAAGTTTCACTTCCCTATGAGTGCCTTTCACCACCATCGGAGCTATTAAATATTTATCGCCCAGCATAAACTCATCGTGGCAGCCTTCAAACCCTTGATGGGGAAAACTGTATTCCAGATGTCTCACAATAGGCTCTCCTGTGCGGGAAGCATGAACTGCCGTTTCCAGTATATACGCTCCCATCTGTTCGTGAAATCGGGCAAACTTGCAACAGATATCCAGATGTCTCTTATCGAGGATGCGCCAGGGCGCTACCGAAAACTGCATCATCGGCATCAACGCGTGTATCTGGCAGGAACGTACAATGAGCTCCTGGTCGAAGCTACCGGTATCGATATTAAGAAAAGAGCTGAACTCTCCCCCGCCAATCATATCGGGACAAGCGTATGCATGCCCCAGCAACCCTGCCGCCAGCATATCGGGTATCAGCAGGGAAGAGGAATTCCAAGAATAGGATTTATCACCCAAACGCTGTACCAGCGCCTGACCTCCGAGCTTAAATGATGTGCGGTATTCATTGTATGGGAATTTAAGCCCCAGTTCCGCCCATTTCTGCGAGAAAGTACAGGCATTGGCTGCCGGGTCATGGAAGGCATACTCTCCGGTAAAGTGAACCACATCTCCGGCATCAAATTTAAAACCGTCAACGCCATATTTCTTTTGCGCGCCGCGCAGTTGTTCTTCCAGATAAGAAGCGGCCTCCGGATTTGTCAGGTCATAGCAGGCGCTCACTCCGTTCCACCAATCAATCATTGCCGGAGCATTATCACTCTTCCTTTTCACCAAATATCCCTTCTCTGCCAGTAAGCGGTACTCCGGGCTATCAGGTGAGACAAAGGGACAAATCCACAGCATCACTTTAAAGCCCTGCTCATGCAAGCGTGCAATCATTCCCGCCGGGTCGGGAAATTTATCAGGTTTAAACTCAAAATTGCCGTAATATTTCTGCCAGTTATCATCTATCATAAAGATGCCTGTGGGAAAGCCGTTTGCCAATACATCCCGGGCATATTTCTCTACATCAGCCTGATTTTGATTATACATCAGCTCAATCCATGTATTATACTGTGGTTTGGAGAAGAATATATCTTCGGGTATCTTTCCCGAAGGTGGGAAATAAGCGGCAGAAGCGGCAAGATAAGCGTCCTTCAACGTCGTTCCGGCAGAAACCGCACCCAGTTCTGTATAATCGGAACGGAGGAGTAATGTATCATTGCGCAACCGGAAAGAAAAAGGCTGTTCGCTCCAGACGTAACGCCCTTCTGAAGATAACAGTAACGGAACAATCTGGTTATTCAGATTTACCTTGCCCAAGTCATACCATTCCGTCGTCGATGCAAAAGGCATACGGCTGCCCAATGCAACCAATCCTCCCCACCATTTTTCACCATTCAGAGGCGCCACAGTCGTTTCGTACCTCTGTGCCATCACTGAAAACGCCGAATATAAAGCCCAAACAAATAAAAATACTCTTTTCATGTAGGTTTCAATTTAAGATTAGTGTTTTTCTTATATATTCATAAGGAGATTGTTTATAATTAAAATACTCACTGCAATATTAGAAATAAAATAATAATTAACAATAAGAAGCGTGCACTTTATTTTCTATCTTTGCCGTCAACGAAAACTTAAACGCTGAAAAATCATGGAACATCCTCTTTTTCAATTCCAATATTGTCCGAAATGCGGTTCAAAGCATTTCGAGGTCCATAATGAAAAATCAAAGCAATGCGCCGACTGCGGCTTCGTTTATTATTTCAATCCTTCGGCTGCCACGGTAGCACTGATTTTAAATGAGCGGAAGGAACTGTTAGTGTGCCGACGCGCCAAAGACCCCGCTAAGGGGACGCTCGACCTTCCAGGAGGCTTCATCGATATGGCAGAAACAGGCGAGGAAGGCGTGACGCGTGAAGTGAAGGAAGAAACGGGTATGGAAGTTATCAAAGCGGAATACCTGTTTTCATTACCGAATATTTATATCTATTCAGGCTTCCCCGTACACACACTGGATATGTTTTACCGTTGCACGGTGGCAGATACCTTGCACTTGAAAGCAATGGACGATGCCGCCGATGCTTTCTTCATACCTCTGAAAGAAATAAATACTGCGGAATTCGGCTTGGGGTCTATCCGTAAAGGATTGGAAAAAGCGCTGAATGAGGGGCTTATCCATCCCTGAGAAATATTTCAAGGGTCGCCCGACATTTGAATAGTTTTATAAATGGAAATTTACCGGCGTAGCGCCGGAACAAAGTTTCCCTTCGGATGATGGCGCAACTGATATAAATGCAACTGGTGATTTTTCTTTCACCACAGAGGACACAGAGGTCACAGAGGTTTTAATTTTTTCGACGCGGATTTAGCGGATTAAGCGGATTTTAATTTTTCAGACGCAGATGACACAGATGACGCAGATTCTTTTAGTAGTAGCAACAAAGTAAAAAATCAACTTAATCAGCTTAATCCGCTAAATCCGCGTCGAAAAAATCAAAGACACAGCGCAGCCTTAAAATCTGCGTCATCTGCGTCATCCGCGTCTGAAAATACCCCATCCGAAAGGAAAACCTGCTCCGGCGCTACGCCGGTAAATTATCATTTAACTACTCATTTGCCGGATGAAACCATTTAAAACACATCTGAGATATAACTCAACCGTATCCGGTTCTTACTAAATCCATAGATTCTCCATAGCATCTCCAATGCTTAGGATTGGACTTGCATTGGACTTGTATTGGACTTGCATTGGACTTGCTACGGACCGGGTAGGTATCAGACCGGGAAAAGAAGCCGCATATCTTTGTCCCAAAATAGATTATTATTAAAACGCGGATTAACGCAGATTTTCGCAAAACATATCTTTTCAGAGACAGCGCAACCTTCATAATCTGCGAAAATCCGCGTTAATCTGCATTTCAACACCCCCCATTCAAAACAGATTCTTAAAAAGAACAAACAAATGAAACGAAATTCGGTCAAAACCTGTATTTTTGTGAAATACTCATTATATAGCAGAAGATGAAACATAAAATTTCCCGAATACTTTGCACGGCACTTTGCTGTGTACCCCTGCTCGCCGCCGCCCAGACAAGCGAGAAAACAACTTCTCCCCAAAGACTTTACCGGGAAGGACAATTCCTGTTCCGGCAGAAAGCATATTCAGCCGCCATCTCACCGCTACAGGCATTTGTGAAACAAATGGATGCTGAAGGAAAACCTTTGTCCGCCACCGGAGAAAGGGAAGAAGCGGAATACATGCTGGTATGCGCCGAATATGAACTGAGAAGCCCGCAAAGCATAGAACTTCTTCGCGAATATCTGGAGAACTATCCCGATACACCCCACGCCAACCGCATTTATGCCCTCATCGCATCCGCCTATTTCTTTGAAGGAAAATACGACAATGCACTGGCAATGTTCAATGCCGCCCGGCTGGACCTGCTGGGCGATGAGGAGAGAAATGACATGACTTACCGCATGGCGACCTGTTATCTGAAAACCGGCAATGTGAAAGAAGCTGCCATCTGGTTTGAAACCCTGCGCAGCACCAGCCGCAAATATGCAGCGGACTGCACCTACTATCTTTCTTACATCCGCTACACCCAGCAACGATATGACGATGCCCTCAGCGGATTCCTGTCTTTGCAGGACAATCCTAAGTACAAAGCGCTGGCGCCTTACTACATCGCCGAAATTTACCTCATAAAAAAGAACTATGATAAAGCCGAAATCGTAGCGCAGAATTACCTGTCGGCTTTCCCCAATCATACATACACCGGAGAGATGTACCGTATACAAGGTACGGCTGATTACCATTTCGGCAAGTACCATGAAGCCATCAAAGCTTTTGAAAAATACCTGGAAAACGATGCGGAAGCAACCCACAGAAGAGACGCGCTTTACATGCTGGGAATGTCATGCTATCAGACCGGAGTATACACCCAAGTACCTGTCATCCTGGGTGAAGTGACTACCGAAAAAGATGCCCTGACACAGAATGCGTGGCTACATATAGGACTGGCATACCTGCAATTGTCCGACAAGAACAAGGCACGCATGGCATTTGAACAGGCCGCCGCTTCCGATGCCGATTTAAAAATCAAGGAGCAGGCCGCCTATAACTATGCGCTCTGCATACACGAAACCTCTTATTCCGCTTTCGGTGAGTCGGTTACGGTCTTTGAAAAGTTCCTGAACGAATTCCCCCATTCGCAGTACGCCGACAAAGTCAGCGATTATCTGGTGGAGGTGTATATGAATACCCGCAGCTATGACGCAGCTTTGAAATCCATCGAGCGCATCACGCGTCCCAGCAGGGCCATCCTGGAAGCCAAACAAAAAATCCTGTTCCAACTCGGCACACAGGCTTTCGCCAATACACAGTTTGAACAGGCCATCCAATTTTTCAGCCAGAGCATCGCGCTGGGACAATATAACCTCCAGACCAAAGCCGACGCCCTTTATTGGCGGGGCGAATCATACTACCGCTTGAGCCGTATGCAGGAGGCTGCCCGCAACTTCAACGACTACCTGGCAATCACCCCTCAAAAGAATACGGAAATGTTTGCACTGGCCTATTATAACCTGGCATACATCGCTTTCCACAAGAAAGAATATACTACCGCGCAAGACCGTTTCCTTAAATTCGTACAACTGGAGAAAGGTGAAAACTCCACATTGCTTGCCGATGCCTACAACCGCATCGGTGACTGCTACCTGCACGTGCGCCGTTTCGATGAAGCCAAGCAATATTATACCCGTGCCGAAAATCTGGGGACGCCTGCGGGCGATTATTCCTATTACCAGTTGGCGCTGGTAGCGGGTTTGCAAAAGGACTATGACGGAAAAGTGGCTCTATTGAACCGCTTGGCAAGTAAATATCCCAATTCGCCGTACGCAGTAAATGCGCTTTACGAAAAAGGGCGTTCGTACGTGCAGGGCAATAGCAACAGCCAGGCGATTGCTACGTTCCGCGAATTACTGAGCAAATATCCCGAAAGTCCCGTCAGCCGGAAGGCAGCTACCGAAATCGGCCTGCTATACTATCAGAATGACGACTATGACCGGGCGATTGAAGCATACAAACATGTCATCACCCAATATCCGGGCAGCGAAGAAGCACGCCTTGCCATGCGTGACTTGAAATCGATTTATGTGGATGCCAACCGTGTGGACGAGTTTGCGGCGCTTGCCGCGCAAATGCCGGGAGAGATACGCTTCGAGCCCAGCGAACAGGATTCACTGACCTACATCGCCGCCGAGAAAGTGTACATGAAAGGCGAAATACCCCCTGCAAAGACAAGCTTCACCCGCTACTTGCAGAGCTATCCCGGCGGCGCATTCAGCCTGAACGCCCACTATTACTTATGTCTCATCAGCAAAGACCAGAAGGATGAAGAAGGTGTATTGGAGCATGCCGGGAAGTTACTTGAGTATCCCGACAGTCCTTATTCCGAAGAAGCCTTGCTGATGCGGGGAGAGGTGTTGTTCAACCGCAAGCAATATGAACAGGCGATTGCCGACTACAAACAGTTGCAAGCCCGCGCCGCCACTGCGGAGCGTCGGCAATTGGGAGCTACCGGCGTATTGCGCTGCGCCGCGCTGTTGAAGGACGACGTAGAAGTGATACAGGCCGCCACCGCCTTACTCGCCGAAGCAAAGCTGACCCCTGAATTGGGCAACGAAGCATTGTACTATCGCGCCAAAGCCTATCTGAACCAAAAGGCGGTGAAGAAAGCGATGGACGACTTGAAGGTGTTGTCAAAAGACACCCGTACGCTGTATGGCGCGGAAGCTAAATACTTGCTGGCACAGCAACTGTACAATGCCGGTGAGCAGGCTGCGGCAGAAAAAGAGATACTCAACTTCATCGACCAGAGCACCCCACATGCCTATTGGCTGGCACGCAGCTTCATACTGTTGTCCGATGTGTACGTGGCAATGGACAAAAAGCTGGACGCACGCCAATATTTATTGAGTTTGCAGCAAAACTACCAGGCTGACGATGATATTGCAGCCATGATTAACGAACGGCTGGAAAAGTTGAAATAATTCAAACATTTGATGATTATGAAAAAGATACAATATATCCTCGGAGGATTAGCGTTGATAGCCTTCCCTTTAGGGGTTCAGGCGCAAAAACAAGCCAAAGACTCTACGGTGAACCGCACGGTCGTTGTGGAACAAGAATATAACCCGGATATCATGGATGCGTCCAAAATAAACGTGATGCCGCAGGTGGAGCCGCCCACTGTGAGCAAAAAAGCGGTGGAGTATGATGCTACCTTAGTGCCTGCGGGGCAAATTCCGGCAACCGTGATGCAAGCATATACGGGTAAAGAAACACAGACGAAGGCTCTGCCCGGATACGTTCGCCTGGGCTATGGAAGCAAAGGGAATCTGGACGCGCGTGCCAACTACCTGTTTACTTTCTCGGACCGGGACCGCCTGAACCTGACTTTACAAATGAACGGTATGGATGGCAAACTGGAGCTGCCGGGCGACCTAGTGAAATGGAACGCCTATTACTATCATACATACACAGGCATGGACTACACGCATGCTTTCAAAAAGGTGGATATGAACGTAGCCGGTAATTTTGATTTGAGTAACTTCAATTTCCTGCCGGGTTCAGTGAACAATAAACAGAAGTTTACCGCCGGCAGCCTGCATTTCGGAGTAAAATCTACCGGCGACGAACTGCCGGTTCAGTTTCGTGCAGAGACTAACCTGTTGCTTTATGGGCGTCAACATGAATTGAGTTATACCGATACGAAGGAATCCATTGTACGCACTCTGGCGGAAGCAAGCGCTCCTATCTCGGAAGAGCAGTCCGTCGGAGTGGCACTTGCCATGGACAACGCTTTCTATAAAAACAATCAATTTGAAGATTACACTGCGCTGAATCTGACCCCTTATTATCTTTTTGAGAATGACGATTGGAAAATCCGCTTGGGGGCCCACGTAGATTTTGCTTTCGGTTTCGGAAAGGAGTTCTATGCCTCGCCGGATGTAATGGTGCAATATACCTTCTCCGACAGTTACCAACTCTATGCGCAAGCCAAAGGAGGAAAGCAATTGAATGATTTCCGCCGGATGGAAACCGTCAGTCCGTACGGGCAGACAATGATACAGCCGGAAGCCACCTACGAGCAATTGAACGCCGCGCTTGGCTTCAAGGCAAGCCCCGCCACCGGCTTGTGGTTCAATCTTTACGGAGGATATCAAAATCTTAAAAACGACTTGTTGCAAATGCAATTTTCCGCTTACGATATTACAGGAGACTATCCACATAGTACAGGCGACTATCCACATAGTACAGAAAATCACCTATTGCTGGGCACAGCCGACACACAAAATGCGTATGTCGGCGCAGAAGCAAGCTACGATTACAAAGGACTCATTTCATTCTCGGCTTCAGGCATTTATCGTAATTGGAGCATCGACGATGAAGACATCAACAAGTACGGCCTGCTTTTCAAGCCCTCCCTCGAAGCAAAATTCGAGGCAGGTTTCCGTCCGGTATCCGCAGCATGGGTCAACGTGGGTTATCAACACATCGACCGTGAAAAGGTGGAAGGCGAAAAAGCCAATCCTGTGAGCAACCTATACTTGGGAGGGAGTTACGAATTTTTCAAAGGAATTTCCGTTTACGCACGCATCAATAATTTATTGAACAAAAATTATCAATACTACTGGGGATATCCCACAGAAGGAATTAACTTCCTCGGAGGAGTAAGCTTTAAGTTTTAATCGTAAAATTTGAAGAAGATACGGACAAAAAAGGTCATTTTTGCTAAAATCTCCTTATATTATAAGGTGGTAAGTTTGTTTTTTTCCTACTTTTGCGGGCGAATTCAGTGGCGGGAGTCACTACAAAACAGAAATTTATGCAAAAAAACCTTGTCATTGTCGAATCTCCGGCAAAAGCGAAAACTATTGAGAAATTCCTTGGGAAAGATTATAAAGTCCTCTCCAGCTATGGTCATATACGTGATTTGAAGAAAAAAGAATTCAGTATTGATATCGATAAAAACTTCAAACCGCATTATGAAATTCCGGCAGATAAGAAAAAGGTTGTAGAAGAGCTGAAAGCCGAAGCCAAAGAAGCTGAAACCGTATGGTTGGCATCCGATGAGGACCGCGAGGGAGAAGCCATCGCATGGCATTTGTACGAAGTACTGAAGCTAAAACCGGAAAACACCAAACGTATCGTTTTCCACGAAATCACCAAAGGGGCTATCCTGAAAGCCATTGAGCAACCGCGCAATATTGACATCAACCTGGTGGACGCCCAGCAGGCACGCCGTATCCTGGACCGTATCGTAGGTTTTGAACTTTCACCCGTATTGTGGAAGAAAGTAAAACCCGCCCTTTCGGCAGGTCGTGTACAGTCCGTCGCCGTACGCCTCATCGTAGAACGGGAACGCGAAATACAAGCTTTCCACACAGAAGCTGCTTACCGTGTGACTGCCATATTCCTGGTGCCGGACGCTGAAGGCAAATTGGTGGAAATGAAAGCCGAACTGGCCCACCGTCTCAAGACTAAAGCCGAAGCGCAGAAACTGCTGGAACGTTGCAAGACTGCTACGTTCACCATCAATGACATCGCCACCCGCCCGCTGAAGAAAGGGCCTGCGGCTCCTTTCACCACCTCTACCCTGCAACAAGAAGCCGCCCGCAAACTGGGCTTCACGGTAGCTCAAACCATGATGGTAGCCCAACGGTTGTATGAATCGGGAAAGATTACCTATATGCGTACCGACTCCGTGAACCTGTCGGAACTTGCGGTGAACAGCAGCAAGGAAGTGATTGCCAAAATGATGGGCGACCGCTATGTATATCCGCGCCACTTTGCCACCAAAACCAAAGGTGCGCAGGAAGCGCATGAGGCTATCCGCCCTACCTATATGGAAAATGCCAAGATAGAAGGCAGTCCGCAGGAAAAGAAATTATACGACTTAATCTGGAAGCGTACAATCGCTTCGCAGATGGCTGACGCAGAGTTGGAAAAGACCACTGTGACCATCGGCATCAGTAATGATACGGATACGTTCAACGCCACCGGTGAAGTGGTTAAATTCGACGGTTTCCTCCGTGTCTACCGTGAATCGTACGACGAAGATGTGGAACAGGAAGATGAAACACGCTTGCTGCCTCCTCTTAAAAAAGGACAAACGTTGCAACGTGAAGACATCACAGCTACCGAACGCTTCACGCAGCACCCGCCGCGCTATACGGAAGCAAGCCTCGTACATAAACTGGAAGAACTGGGGATTGGACGCCCGTCTACATACGCTCCTACCATTTCGACCATCCAGCAACGCGAATATGTGGTGAAGGGTGAGAAAGAAGGTCAGGAACGTGCCTACAACGTACTTACGTTGCAAGACAATCAGATAACTGACAGTACCCAGACTGAGATTACAGGAGCAGAGAAAGCCAAATTATTACCGACCGATACGGGCACGGTAGTCAATGACTTCCTGATGGAGTACTTCCCGAATATCCTTGATTACAACTTCACGGCAAACGTAGAAAAGCAATTCGACGAAATAGCCGAGGGAGAGGAACAATGGACTACCATTCTGGAACATTTCTATACAAATTTCCATCCGTCGGTAGAGACTACCCTTGCCACCAAGAATGCGCACAAAGCCGGTGAACGTATCTTAGGCGATGACCCTGCCAGCGGGAAACCGGTTTCTGTAAAAATCGGGCGATTCGGCCCCGTGGTACAGATAGGAACGGCAGGCGATGAGGAAAAACCCCGTTTTGCCCAACTGAAGAAAGACATGTCTATCGAAACCATCACTTTGGAGGAAGCTCTGGAGTTATTCAAACTTCCACGCACTTTGGGTGAGTACGAAGGCAAAACAGTTACGGTGGGCAACGGACGTTTCGGACCTTATATTTACAACAACGGCATGTACACTTCACTGCCCAAGACTATGGACCCGATGTCTATAACCCTGGACGAAGCCATCGAGCTGATTTTGAAGAAGAAAGAAACCGAAGCCCAGAAACATCTTAAAAAGTTTGAGGAAGAGCCTGATTTGGAGATTTTGAATGGCCGTTATGGTCCTTATATAACCTATAAGGGCAGTAACTATAAAATACCGAAGGATATCGTCCCGCAAGACTTGAGCTTACAGGCCTGCCTGGAGTTGATTAAAATCCAAGATGATCCGGCCGCGCCAAAGGCAAAGAAGAAACGATACACAAAAAAGAAAACGACTAAATAGAAAACTTGAAAGTTGTTCTTGGAAACATCTCTGTCATTTTATCATGCAGAGTGTATCCAAGGCATCTTGAAGATATATTTTTTTACAAACATAATTGTTAACCTATCATGAAGTATAGAAGTAAACTATTGGCAGTTTGTTTCTTACTTTTTTCTATCGGCGCTTCGGGTGCCGGTACCAAAAAAGCGGAAACATGGCTTGACGCTTCTGTAAAAGCTAAGACAGAACTACAAGCAGAGTTAAGAAAATCGGGTATGCCCATCGTCTCACAATGGATGAAACACAAGCAAAGTGCGGAAACCTTTATTGCAGACGTAAAAGGGATGGACAAATTGGTACTGGTGACTACCGGAGGCAGCGATGGTTCGGACTACGATCAAGCCGTATGGGGAAATGCACGGCTGATTGCGGCTGACGGTTCTTCCGTCTGGTTGGACCAGGTAAAGTACGAATACGGTAAAGCGGGATGGGACAAACCCCGTATGAACATCAACGCCTATGGCAAACCATTGTCAGTGGGTGGAAAGAAATTTGAACACGGCGTATTCTGCCATGCTGAAGGTATGCTGGTTTATGCCCTCAACAAGAAATATGTACGTTTTGAGGCTGAGGTAGGTATTGACGACCAATCACAAACAGGAAGTGTCTACTTCCAGGCGCTCAACGTTATTCCTTCCGACATCGCCAAAGATTTGCAAACCAAGTATCCCAAGGAAGCCGGACTTCTATCAAATGTTTTCGGGGGATTGGAAGCTTGGCTCATTTCGGGTGATACTTCCACTGAAAAGAATGCTATAAAAAAACAAATCGGTAAACTTGACGAGTCGGCTTATTTCATTGGGAAGTTGAACCGGATAGAGACGGAAAAGCAAGGGATAGAACGTACAAAGGCTTATCTGTTGCTGATGGAAGAGGTGCAGAACATTTATCTGATGCAACAGGAGCTGCAATGGTTCAATATGGACGCCTTGAAGTTGGCTTACAATGACATGAAGAAGCAAAAAAACTTTGATGTAGCCAAATACGAACCGCTTTATAACGAAACACTTTCATTGGCAGCCCAAGGATTCAACGGTATCTATAAAGGTGACCAGAAAGCCATAGCCGATGCCCGTAAGGCTTTGGATAATCGCCGGGCTATTTTATTAGGCAATCCCCTGCTGGACAGCGATAAGATTGTAGCGGCACGTTACAAGGTGGGCGCCAAGGCACGCCGCATAATGACTCCTGAAATGGGTACGCAAAGTAACAACTGGAGTAATCAGGAATCGGCACGGCGGGGAGGTTTCGATGCGGAAATCATCGAGTTAAGCAACCTGCGCAACGATATACAGATGCGACAAGTATATAAACCGGCTAACGGCTCTTCCATCGCGGATTTAAGGTTGCATTGGAATGGAGACCGCGTGATGTTCACCCAAATACGCGATGACAAACGCTGGAACGTTTTTGAGGTGAAGCTGGACGGAAGCGGTTTCAAGCCGCTCATCAACAATGAAGAACCGGATTTGGAATTCTATGACGGTACTTATCTGCCGGATGGACGTATTCTGGCTATTTCAAACATCGGTTACCAGGGAGTTCCTTGCGTGAACGGTAGTGACGCGGTAGGTAACCTGGTGCTCTACGACCCTGAAAAAGGCAGTCTGCGCCGTCTCACATACGACCAGGACGCCAACTGGAACCCGGTAGTCATGAACAATGGGCGCGTAATGTATACCCGATGGGAATATACCGACTTGACGCATTACTACTCACGTATCGTGATGCACATGAACCCCGACGGAACGGAAAACAAGGCTCTCTACGGAAGTGGTTCCATGTTCCCCAACAGTACTTTCGACGTACAGCCGCTCCCCAATCATGCTTCTGCCTTCGTGGGCATCATTTCCGGTCATCACGGGGTTGCACGTTCCGGTCGTATGATTATCTTCGACCCCACCAAGGGCCGCAAGAACGTGGCAGGTATGGTACAGGAAATCCCCCATCGCAACCGACCTGTAAAGGAACTCATCAAAGACCGTTTGGTGGACGGCGTATGGCCCCAATTCATCAAGCCAACGGTGCTGAACGACAAATACTATCTGGTAGCCGCCAAACTGTCTCCTGAATCTTTATGGGGCATTTATCTGGTAGACGTATATGATAACGTGACCTGCATCATGGAGGCGGAAGGGGAAGGCTTTATCAGTCCTATCCTCGTAAGAAAGACTCAGACTCCGCCGGCAATCCCCGACCGGGTGAAACTGAATGAGAAAAACTCTACATTCTTTATTCAAGATATTTATGAAGGTGAAGGCTTGAAAGGTATTCCTCGCGGAACCGTGAAATCACTTCGCATTCATGCTTACGAATATGCTTACGTACAAACGCGTTCTGACCATAACTGGCATGGGATACAATCCGGTTGGGATATCAAACGCCTGCTGGGTACCGTTCCCGTGGAAGAAGACGGTTCGGCTATCTTCAGCGTACCTGCCAACACGCCTGTATCCATTCAACCGTTGGATAAAGACGGAGTAGCTATTCAATGGATGCGCAGTTGGGTGACCGGACAGCCGGGTGAAGTGGTGTCATGTATCGGTTGCCATGAAGACCAAAACCAAATCGCGATGCCCAAACGTGTGATAGCTTCGCAGAAAGCTCCCGTGGCATTGACCGTTCCCGAAGGCGGCACGCGTTCTTTCACATTCGACCTGGAAATGCAACCCATCCTGGACCGTGCTTGCATCGCCTGCCACAATGGCGACAAGGCTTTCGACCTGCGTGGCGGTAAAAAGGACAAGCTGGGTTATGGGCTTTCCTACCTCAACCTGCACCCATACGTACACCGCCAAGGGGGAGAAGGTGACATGGTAGTGCTACAACCATACGAATATCATCCCAACACCAGCGAACTGGTGCGTATGCTGAAAAAAGGACATTATAACGTACAACTGACTGACAAAGAATGGTTGACACTGTATAACTGGATAGACTACAATGCGCCAGACAAGGGTTACTTCAATGCCAACGTCCTGACCTCTCTTCCTTACAAAGGATATGACCAGATAAAACGGCGTACAGAATTGACCAATAAATATGGCAACGGCGCCGGCGTGGACTGGAAGAAAGAAATCAGAGATTATGCCGATTACCTGAAGAGTAAAGGTGAAATTACCCCTGTGATGCCCGAACCGGAGAAAGCCGTAAAAGCGAAAGAACTGAAAGTAAAAGGATGGCCGTTTGACGCTGCCACAGCTAAAGCTATGCAAGCCCAATCGGGCGAAACACATCGAAGCGTAGAAATAGCTCCGGGCGTTAAAATCAATTTCGTACGTATTCCTGCCGGACAGTTTGTCATGGGAAGTTACAACGGCGAACCGGATGCATATCCTACCGCTAAGGTAAAAATAGACAAACCCTTCTGGATGGGCGAATTGGAGATTACCAATGAGCAGTTCAATGTTATCTTCCCGGAACACGACAGCCGTTTCGTAGACCAGATGTGGAAAGACCATGTGGTACAAGGTTATCCGGCAAACGAGCCTCAACAACCGGTTATCCGTGTGAGCTACAACGATGCCGTTGAGTTCTGCCGGAAGCTGAGCAAGAAGACCGGCCTGAACATCACCCTGCCTACTGAAGCGCAATGGGAATGGGCTTGCCGCGGAGGTAGTGACGACGATTTCTGGTATGGCAACAAGAACACGGATTTCGGTAAAAAGGAAAACCTGGCAGACAAAACAACGCTCCTTTTCGCCGTACAGGGTGTAGACCCCAAACCTATGAGTCCTAACAGCAGTTGGTATAAGTATTACACTTATCTGCCGAAGGAGAAGAACGTGGACGACGGGCAGCTTATACAGACAGGCGGCAAAGTTTATGAGTCCAACCCGTTCGGCCTGTACAACATGCACGGTAATGTGGCCGAGTGGACTTGTTCGGCTTATCTGCCGTATCCTTATAAAGTGAACAACAAGGAAACTTCAGACTATATGGTAGTACGTGGCGGTTCGTACATAGAACGTCCTAAATTCTCCACTTCATATTCACGCAAAGGATACTATCCTTATCAACGTGTTTTCAACGTCGGTTTCCGCGTGATTATTGAGGAATAAGACAAACCGGGCATTCGTGCCTGATATTAAATAAAAAAAGCCGGTCACGAACGGTAGGATTTTGCAGGAACAAACGTAACCTGTAATCGTCCCCTACGTTCGTGACCGGCTGATTTGTTCGATAGGGATTGTCCTAAAAAAAATGGAAATCTCCTAGTTATCAGATTTTTTCCGTAGAAAAACAATGAGAAATAATTGATTATTAATTAAAATTCATCTATTTTTGTACTAAATGCAATTTTGGAAAGATATGGCATAATAAATAAGAAGCTATGAACAAAGGGTTATTGAGTAAAAATGCAATTTTATTGCTTGTTTTCATCCTTAGTAGTTGCAACGCCAATGATATTTTTCAAGGCGAGAAGCAAAATCAACCGATATTACCTTCGGAAGTCTTTGACTTTAATTTGATGCAGGAAATCAAGCTGGACATAGACTACGGTTTGGCTAATGATTATTATGTCATCTTTGAACTATATGTCCGGAATCCCATGAAAGAGGGAGAAGATATCTGGGAAAAAGACAGTGAGTTGTCTCCCGTCTATGCGGCTTCCACCCAAAAGGGAGGCATTTATTCGGGCAGCATAACAATCCCTTCTGATATCACCGAGCTATGGCTTTACTGCGATTATCCGGGAGCGGTATCACCCGTGAAACTTACTGTAACAGCCGGTAAAGTAAGTTTTAACCAGGCCGCCTATATATCCTCGGCAAAAGCCCGGACAAGAGGAACAACGGCCGGTGGATACAAATATCTTGATGACTGGATGACCATGCCCGGAGTGGATTGGGACAAATATGGGCTCCCTACCAACATAGAACCGGAATTGAGTATGCCCGCAGCAGATATTCTATATAGCATTAAAGAGACGTATAGCAAAGTGAGAGGTAAAAGAATCATAGATATCCACAAGGACTGGACGGAAGACAGCAGAGCTTCTGAAATTAAAATCATAAAAGACACGGAACTGAGTCTGGTGTTCATTAGCAGTGGGGCAGGTTGGAACAATAGTATCGGATACTTCACTTATCCAACAAACAGTATTCCTACAGAAAACAATATCCAGAAATTACTTGCCTTTCCAAATGCTTCCCCTATTTCTAAAGAGTCAGGCAAATTGCTTTGTGGGCACGAAGTAAAACTGAAATACTGGAACAAAGACACAAAACAGTTTGAAGACAAATTCCCGGCCGGTACTACTGTAGGATGGTGCTTACAGGGTATGGGGTTCAAAGGTGTGGACTCCAAAGATACAAAAGTAATTGGCAATATCGAAAAGGGTATGGGGACGCGCTATTCTTATAGTGACATGAATTCTGAAAAATTAAAAATCCAGCATGTAGTCGCATTACGTTATCAAAAAACAAATCAGACTGTCGCTATCGGTTTTGAAGACAACAACGATCAAGACTACTGTGATGCCGTATTTTACCTGAAAGTAGCAGAGCCTAATGCCATTGAACCGGATGGCCCGGAACTACCGTCGGTAAATCCCCCCAGCAACGTAGAACACACGGTGGAGGGAACATTAACTTATGAAGACCAATGGCCCTCACTGGGAGATTATGATATGAATGATGCAGTAATTAAATATCAATCTACTATTTACCGGAATGTCTTGAATAATAAAGTATATAAAATAGTTGATAAATTCACCCCCGTCCACAATGGAGGTTCAAAAATATGCGGCTTCGGTTATCAGTTGTCCCAACTTCCTTCGGAAGGAGTTAGAAATATCACAATTTCGGGTCCCGAAGGATGGGAAATAGAACAGGAACAATCGCATCCTACCGTTATCTTGTTTGACAATATCAAACAAGTTTTAAATAAGGTATATACCGTTACTATACAATTAAACGATGTGGAAGAGAAACTGGTATCTCCCCCATATAATCCATTCATATTTGTTGATGACAGAGGTACGGAAGTACATCTGGTAAACTACACTCCTACCGGCAAAGCCAACCTTGAGCTTTTCGATACCAAAGACGATTTGTCGAACATAGCGGCGGGAGTTTATTATATTTCCCGCTATGATGAAGGCGAAGTGGATTTAATGCCATTTGGCATCAACATCCCAAGCCTTGATTTTGGAATACCAGATGAAAGGGTGAAAATATATGACACCTATCCGGACTTTATCAAATGGGTAAAATCAAAGGGTAAATCAAACTCCGATTGGTATAAAAAGAAGAAGGGATAATATTTACACTTAAGAATATTTTTAAGAAGAAAGAGGTGACTAATGCATTGCGAATTAGTTACCTTTTTCTTTATCACATATACATATCCAATAGCTTATAAAATCAACTGGCAAAAGTCAAAAGTGAAATGCATACATGAAGAAAGTGAAATCGTACTGTTTTTCGAGATACTCTTTGACAAGCTATCAGAATTTCAGTATATTTGTCAGATATATGAAACCAACCTTGAGTTCTTTACTATTAAAAAACTATGAAAACAAATCGTTATGAGACTAACTAAAACTTTATCAATCCTCCTGTTATCGTTATGTTTCTACGCATGCGGTAACAAGCCCTATCCACAAACAATGCAGATAGCGGATACGCTGGTGTATAGTAACCCGGATAGTGCATACAAACTGCTAGAACAAATAAAAGACAGTATCACCGCACAGCCCCAAAGTACACAAATGTATTATCACCTTTTGAGTATAAAGGCAAAAGACAAGGCTTATATCACTCACACATCAGATAGTCTCATACAACAAATTCTACATTACTACGAAAACAAGAATGATGAAAAGCATTTGCCAGAGACATATTATTATGCAGGGCGGGTATATTCCGACTTGGGAGATGCACCACAAGCATTGGATTATTATCAGAAAGCAGCAGAGCTATTAGAAGGAACTACGGATTATAGGCTGCGGAGAGTAGTGTATAGCCAAATGGGAGCGTTATTCCTTTTTCAAGGGGCATATGAAGAAGCTATGAAAGCATTCAAAAAAAACTACCTCCACCATATACGTATAGATGACGAAAAGAGCAAGATAAATGCTCTCCAAAGCATTGGGATTACATTTACCGCATTTGGAAATGCGGACAGTGCTTTGTATTACTATCAAGAAGCTTACAAACATGCTGAGAAAATCGGTGAAAAAGAGCTCATGGACAAAATAAACCGTTCTTTAGTAGATTTATATACACAATTAGGACAATATGATTTGTCCCTGACATTACTAAACTCACTGGATTTGCCTAAATCCCATCAGTATATGGGTCGATATTCTACTACAGCCCGATTATATTACGGCATGGGAAAATTAGATTCTGCATACTACTATTATAAAAAGTTGGCGAAATGTGAGGATGTCTATGCCCAACAAGCAGCTCATTGGGGATTGGCAAGAATAGCGCAAAAGATGGGCGATTGCAAAGGAGTATTAGATCACATAGAGCTTTATAATGAATGGACAGACTCTATTCAAAAAATTACAGACAGTGAGTCAATCCGTAAAATGCAATCTTTCTACAATTATCAACTTAGAGAAAAGGAAAACAATCAATTGCGTCTCAAAAATGCTCAACAAGAACAATTAATTATTTATTTTATCATTGCTGTAATACTGATAATAGCTATTTCTATAGCACACATACAATATAACAAGCGTGAAAAACTTCAATTGGCAGCACAATTGGACAAATTGAACCAAATAAAAGAAGAACAATACCGGAATAGCAGTCAATTCATTGAAGAGAACAATCAAAAAATAGCAGAACTGGAAAGTGCACTGGAACAAAGTAATGAAAATAGTAACGAAATGAAACTATTACTTTCGACACAAAAAGAACAGATTATGCTCTTGAACAGCCAAATTGAAGCAACTCAAAGAGAACAGTCTTTGGCTGAAAAAGCATTGCGTCAAACAGACATATACTATAAATTTCACAATGTAGCGAATGGCAATGGCACGATCGATTCAAAAGATTGGAAAATATTATGCACAACGGTCGACTATTATTATAAAGATTTCACCACTCGTCTGCATAGTATTTATCCGATTAGCGAGATGGAAAAGAAAATCTGCCTGTTACTCAAAATAGGAATCACCGTAACCGGCATTGCTTTACTTACCGGTCGCTCTAAATCTGCAATTGTGTCGGCCCGTAAAAAGCTGTATGAAAAGACACATGGTGAAGCAGGGAAACCAGAACAATGGGATGCATTCATCCAAAAACTTTAGTAGAATTTAGCCAAAACCGCACAAAATCGTACAGGAAAACAAGAACCGCACAAAAACCGCACAGATTTAGTCTAAACAGGCTTATAAAATCCAATAAATTCGCAAACGAAATCAATTAAAACAATGACACATGAAACGTTTGCTTATTATTATTTGCACATTACTATTATCTATTGGCTCATGGGCTAAGGAAGTGAAAATAAAACTCACACACGTTGAAGCTAGATATGAAATAGAGCGTTCATTGAATGCGAAACCATCTGCCAGCATTGATAATAATATAATTTACCTCTATTCAGAGGTTCTTTTAGAAGAGCTAAAAGTTACCGTTAAAAATGAATCGGGAGAAATCCTTTCCTCAGAGTTCGTTTCCATATTCCCCCAACAGCCCTACATCTTTTTTATAGGCAATGTAGAAAACGGAGTATATTACGAATAATCTTTAGAATAAAAAGTTGGAAAATCGAATAAAAGAATTAGATTATTTAAAATGTATATTTATCATATTAATGATAATCTTCCACTTAGTATACATAGAAGATAAATATCCTCATTTAAAAAATATTGTGTACACCTTTCACATGCCGGCTTTTTTTATTATCTCCGGTTATTTTTTTAATATTAAAAAGAAAACAAACTCATTCTTCAAGGGGATACTTTGGATATTCATTCCATATGCTTTCATGGAACTGGGATATATATTAATGTCAAGTATCTTGCCAGTTAGGGAGAAAGTAGTCGAAATTACATTATGGACAATATTGGATAAAATATTCATTTCACCAATGGGACCTTATTGGTATTTACATACATTGGTACTATGCGGCATTGTCTATTATATCGTATATAACTACATACGATTGAGCATGATTTCCCGCTTGATAGTGCTAAGTTTAAGCCTATTTACTATATCCTCATTTGGAATGTTATCATTTGCCAATGCGCTTTATTTCATAATAGGTACCGCCATACATCAAAGTAAACTCAGTTTTCTTACCATTTTCCGTCCTTCAGCTTTGGCTTTAATCCCTCTTGTTATTTTATGTTCTTTTCCCGAGAATTTAAACAAATTCTCTCTTTCCGGTATCATTATTACTTATTTAGCAGTTAGTTTATTTTTGTTTCTATATAATTACACCCCAAAAAGAATAAAACAAATGAGTTTTTATGTTGGACAAAACACACTTATTATTTTACTATTCTCCCCTATTTTCACAATCTTATCAAAAATGTTCATACCTTTCTTTTCGTTTGATCAAACAGGGATTTGCTTTATGTGCGTAGCAGTTATATTCACAATAACAGGGTGTATAGGTATAGCTAAAATAATTGATTGGGCTAACCTGTCTCGGTTTTGCTTCGGAAAAGAACAAATTTTAAACAAAATAATTTAAGCAAATGACTGTATAACACTACTTTTATAGTAAATCTCAATGAAAGGGGAAAGAGAAAAGATGTGCCACATGGATTATCTTGGCATCGGGAACTCTCATGATGAATACCATTACCGAAGAAGATATTCTACGTTTAATCGACTGCATATATCACGGAGACACTGTACTCTTTTATACGGTACGGGGAGAAGTTTTAGACAGAAAGATAAATTGAATTCCAAAAGAGATTGAGACATAAGAATAAATTGAGGTAAAAAACAGAATTAGACATAAGAACAAAAGAACGGAGTATATTGCACAGCCTTTTTTATTTATTCTTTTGTTCTTATGTCTAATTCTCTTCTTCGCCAATGGAAGCCGACTTACATCCTGTCAGGCACCTCAATTCCCAGCAGCCCCATACCTAAGCGCACCACTTTGGCAACATTTTCCGACAATGCGAGACGGAAGATTTTTACTGCCTCATTCTCTTCGCGCAAGATACTGAAGTCGTGATAGAACTGGTTATATTCTTTTACAAGGTCATACGTGTAGTTTGCAATGATAGAGGGACTGTAGTCTTCACCTGCTTGTTTTACAACAGCGGCAAAGTCGGCAACCATCTGTATCAGGCCTTCTTCTTTCTCGCTCAATTCGATCCCTGCCGGCAACTGAGTAGGAATAACGATACCCGCTTCTTTTGCTTTGCGCAATACAGACTGGATACGGGCGTATGTATATTGAATGAACGGACCGGTATTGCCGTTGAAGTCAATGGACTCTTTCGGATTGAAAGTCATGTTCTTGCGGGCATCCACTTTCAGGATGAAGTACTTCAAAGCACCCAGCCCCACGATGCGGGCAATGTTATCGGCTTCTTCTTTCGTTAAACCGTCCAGCTTACCCAGTTCATCAGAAGTTTCTTTAGCGGTTGCAATCATTTCAGCCATCAGGTCATCAGCATCTACTACCGTGCCCTCACGGCTTTTCATTTTACCTTCGGGCAATTCCACCATCCCGTAGGAGAAGTGAACCAATCCTTTGCCCCATTCAAAGCCCAACTTATCGAGCAGGATGGAGAGTACCTGGAAGTGATAGTTTTGTTCATTACCTACCACATATATCATCTTGTCGATAGGATAATCGGCGAAACGCAACTTGGCTGTACCGATATCTTGTGTCATATAGACAGAAGTACCGTCGGCACGGAGCAGCAACTTATGATCCAGTCCTTCGCCGGTAAGGTCGGCCCAGACGGAACCATCTTCTTTTTTATAGAAGAAACCTTTTTCCAAACCTTCCATTACCTTTTCTTTACCCTCGAGATAAGTATTGGACTCATAATAAATCTTATCAAAAGTCACGCCCATCATCTTGTAGGTCTCATCGAAGCCCGCATATACCCAGTCGTTCATCTTCTTCCACAAAGCACGGACTTCAGGGTCATTAGCCTCCCACTTCACCAACATTTCACGAGCTTCTTTCATCAAAGGAGATTCCGCTTCGGCCTTTGCCTTAGCTTCGTCTTCGCTCAAGCCTTCGCCTTGATATTTGGCCATCAATTCCTTAACTTCCGCTTTGTAGTGCTTATCAAAAGCTACATAGTAGTCGCCAATCAAATGGTCGCCCTTTTTGCCTGATGATTCGGGTGTTTCACCTTCTCCATACTTCAGCCATGCCAGCATAGACTTGCAGATATGGATACCACGGTCGTTCACAATATTGGTCTTCACCACCTTGTTTCCGTTGGCGGCAATGATATTTGCCAACGCACCGCCCAACAAGTTATTGCGGACATGCCCCAAGTGAAGCGGTTTATTGGTATTGGGAGAAGAATATTCAATCATCACGAGTGGTGACTGTTCCGTTACAGGGACAATTCCATACTCCGGATTTGCATGAATACCATTCAGCAATTCAATCCATGCCGAGGAAGCAATAGTCAGGTTAAGGAAACCCTTGATTACGTTGAATGCCGAAACCGAAGGTTCGTTAGCCTGAAGATATTCGCCAATCTCTTGCGCGGTCTGTTCCGGTCCTTTTCTGGACATACGAAGGAAAGGGAAAACAACCAACGTGAGGTGTCCCTCAAATTCTTTCTTGGTTTTCTGCAACTGCACTTGTGCGGCAGGAACATCTTGTCCGTAGAGCGCTTTCAGTCCGCTAATTACGGACGCTACCAATTTCTGTTCTATATTCATGATTTTAATGTATTTTCTGCGTGCAAAGATACGAACTATTTTTAATTCCATAAAAAAAGGAGACGTTGTATGCGTCTCCTTTCCTTTAGTTTTATTTATGCCCTATTTATTCGATAGCCAAATCAGAACCTGCTTTAAACTTAGCAATCTTCTTTGCAGGAATACGGATAACCGCCTTTGTTGCCGGATTGATGCCGGTACGCTCTGCTCTCTCAGCTACGGAAAAAGTACCGAAGCCAACCAATGATACTTTATCACCTGCTTTCAAAGCCTTTGTTACCGATGCGATAAATGCATCCAATGCTTTTTTAGACTCAACTTTTGACAATCCAGCTTCAGCTGCCATTGCGCTAATAAGATCTGCCTTATTCATAATACAAATTGATTAATATGTTACACAAAAGATAAATTCGTTATCACAACTTCCTACAAAAATAGAGCAATAATTCTGAATATCAAATAAAAACATTAAAAAAAGATTGGAAAAAGATGAAAAAAAAGGAATAGGAGTTACATTTTCTGTTATAGAACAGAATTAATTCGTACTTTTGCCAAACAAAGCGAAAATAAATTGAACGAATATACAGATTATGAATAGTATACCGACAGTAACCAAGAACCTTTTGATTATTAATGTGCTGATGTTTCTCGGCACACTCGTAGCTCAAAGCTACGGCATTGACCTAGCTAAATATCTAGGGCTGCACTTCTTCCTTGCCGGAGATTTCAACGTGGCGCAGTTGATTACCTATATGTTTATGCACGCAGGATTCACACACCTGTTTTTCAACATGTTTGCCGTATGGATGTTTGGGCGCATCCTCGAACAGGTATGGGGGCCTAAACGTTTCTTGTTCTATTATTTGGTATGTGGTATCGGAGCAGGGCTTATTCAGGAGCTGGTGCAATATATCCATTATGAGACAGTACTCTCGGCCTACGACAGCGTCAACACAGGATTTTCCGTCATTCCGATGAAAGAATATCTTAATATGATGACCACTGTCGGAGCTTCAGGAGCCGTATATGCCATCTTGCTGGGATTCGGAATGCTATTCCCCAACCAACAGATGTTTATTTTCCCGTTGCCCTTCCCCATCAAGGCCAAGTACTTCGTCATCGGATATGCCCTGATAGAGTTATATGCGGGATTTGCCAACAATGCGGGGGATAATGTGGCACACTTCGCACATTTGGGTGGTATGATATTCGGTTTCGTATTAATTATGTACTGGAGAAAAAAAAGCAGAGGAAATGGCAACTATTATAACTGACTTAAAAGATACATTTCGTAGAGGAAACATCTATTTACAACTGATTTATATCAATGTCGGAGTATTCGTCCTCACTACATTGACAGAAGTCATATTGCAACTTTTCAATCGAAGTTTGGCGGGTGTATTCGAGTGGTTGGAACTTCCCGCTTCACTCTCGCGGTTCATCATACAGCCCTGGTCTATATTCACCTACATGTTTATGCATGCGGGATTGATGCATATTCTCTTTAATATGCTTTGGCTATACTGGTTTGGCGCATTGTTCCTGAACTTTTTCTCGGCAAAGCATCTGCGGGGCGTATACATCCTGGGAGGTATTTGCGGAGGTGTGCTCTATATGGCAGCCTATAACATTTTCCCTTATTTCCAACCCATGATAGAATATTCTTTCATGTTGGGCGCATCGGCTTCCGTACTTGCCATTGTGGCAGCAACAGCCTATCGTGAACCGAACTATCCGATACGACTTTTCCTTTTCGGAACAATCCGTTTGAAATATCTGGCACTGATTGTCATCGGTACAGACCTACTCTTTATCACTTCGAGCAATGCCGGTGGCCATATAGCCCACTTAGGAGGAGCATTGGCAGGGCTTTGGTTTGCCGCAGGCCTGAGTAAAGGCACCGATATTACATCATGGATTAACAAACTCCTCGATGCAATCACTGCCTTATTCAGCCTTAAGCCCCGCAAGCCCAAGATGAAAGTTCATTACGGGACGGAAAGAAAAAAGGATTATGATTACAATTCCCGTAAGAAAGCTCAAAACGACGAGATAGACCGTATCCTCGACAAACTGAAAAAATCAGGATATGAAAGTCTGACTACAGAAGAAAAAAAGAGTTTGTTTGATGCAAGCAAACGATAACAATCCATTATCAACCATCAACTATCCACAAAAAGAATGAAGCATTTCGGACATTTTGTCGCTTTCATCATACTGGCGATTAATGCTTTGTTTACGGGGCTTTTGCTATTGACCGCTTACAGCCCGTACATCTATCCGGTGACGCATCCGGTGCAGTCCTGTCTTGGGTTGACTTTCCCTATCTTTGCGTTGATTAATGGTTGTTTCTTGATTTTCTGGCTGGTGATACAACGCTATAAGTCCGCCCTTCTCCCTTTAATCGGCCTCCTATTGTGTTACTCCCAAATACGTACGTATCTTCCCATCAATTTCCGTACAGACAACTTGCCTGAAGGAAGTATCAAAATCCTTTCATACAACATCATGGGATTTGACGGAGCCAGCAAAAAGGACGGCAAAAACGCCATACTTACCTATCTGAAAGAAAGCAATGCCGACATCCTCTGCCTACAAGAATATGCAACCGTGGAGTCACCTCATTATCTGACGCAGAAAGATATCGAGAAAGAATTGGTAGATTATCCCCATCATCGCATCAACGCAGTGGGCAGCGCCAACGGATATACCAACAAAATAGCCTGTTATTCAAAATATCCCATCCTATCAGCCCGCGTATTGAAATATACAAGTGAATATAACGGGTCGGTCGTCTACGAATTGAAGCTGGGAGAGGACACTATAACGCTTATCAACAACCACTTGGAATCCAACAAGCTGACAAAGGCCGACAAAGACATCTACGAAGGTATGCTGAAATCTCCGGAAAAAGAGAAAGTAAAAAGTGGTGCACGTCTGTTAATTCGCAAATTAGCAGAAGCTTCCGCCATCCGCGCCCCTCAAGCCGATACCATTGTACGGGAAATCCGTTCTTCCCGTCATCCTTCCGTCATTGTTTGTGGAGACTTCAACGACACCCCTATTTCTTACGCCCATCGTGTCATCGCAGAAAATCTGGGCGACGCTTTTACTCAATCGGGACGTGGGCTGGGTATCTCTTATAATCAGAATAAATTCTATTTCCGGATAGACAATATATTAATCAGTAAAAACCTGAAGTCCTACAATTGTACGGTAGACCACTCCATAAAAGAGTCCGACCACTACCCGATATGGTGCTACATTTCAATGAAAAATGAAAGATGAGAAATGAGAAATTAATGCCTTATACTTTATATCTTATACTTAATACTTAATTCCATGTTTAAAAGAAGTATTTTAATTTTAGCTGCAAGTTGTATGATGTACTCCTGTGCCACCCAGACGGAAAGCAATCCGTTCTTCACCGAGTTTCAAACCCCGAATGGAGTTCCCCCGTTCGACAAAATCAAGCTGGAACATTACGAACCCGCTTTTCTGAAAGGTATAGAGGAACAAAATGCCCATATACAGGCAATTATCAATAATACCGAAGCTCCAAACTTTGAAAATGTAATTGTCGCCTTCGACAACAGTTCGCCTATGCTCGACAGGGTAGGAGGTGTTTTCTTCAATATGACGGAAGCCGAAACCAACGATGAGTTAGCCGCTCTGGAAATGAAGATAGGTCCTATGATGTCGGAACACAGTGACAATATCTTGCTAAACCAGGAGTTGTTCAAGAAGGTGAATGCGGTATATCAGCAAAAAGGCAACCTGAACCTGACCACGGAACAGGAACGGCTACTGGACAAAATATATAAAGATTTCGTACGTTCAGGCGCCAACCTGCCCGCAGACAAACAAGCCCGCTTACGTGAAATCAACAAACAACTCTCTACTCTCGGCATCACTTTCGGGAACAATGTACTCAATGAAAACAATGCTTTCAAGCTCTACCTTGACAAAGAAGAAGACCTTGTCGGATTGCCCGAAAGTGTACGACAGGCAGCGGCAGCCGATGCCAAGGCTGACGGCCAAGATGGCAAATGGCTCTTCACGTTGCAAAACTCCAGTTGGCAGCCCTTCCTGCAATATTCTGCCAACCGACCCATGCGCGAGAAAATTTATAAAGCCTATATTAATAGAGGAAACAATAATGACGCCAACGACAATAAGAAGGTAATAACCGACATCGTTTCCCTCAGACTAGAAAAAGCTAAACTTCTGGGCTATGACTGCTACTCCAACTTCGTATTGGACGAATGCATGGCAAAGAACTCCGCCACAGTGATGGAATTTCTGAACAACTTGTGGAGCTATGCCCTCCCTAAAGCTAAAGCCGAGGCTACCGAACTCCAGAAACTGATGGATAAAGAAGGCAAGGGGGAAAAACTGGAAGCATGGGACTGGTGGTACTACACCGAAAAGCTGCGTAAAGAGAAATATGACCTCGAAGAAGACCAAATCAAACCTTACTTCAAACTGGAAAATGTTAGGGAAGGCGCTTTTGCCGTAGCCAATAAACTCTACGGCGTCACCCTCACCAAAATGGAAGATGTACCTGTTTACCACCCCGACGTTGAAGTTTTTGAAGTAAAGGGTGCAGATGGCAAGCAACTGGGTATCTTTTATGTAGACTACTTTCCCCGTGCAGGCAAGCGTGGCGGTGCATGGATGAGCAACTACCGCGAACAACAAGGTGACATACGCCCGTTGATATGCAATGTAGCCAGTTTTACCAAACCCGTAGGTGATACTCCTTCGCTACTGACCATTGACGAAGTAGAGACCCTATTCCATGAATTCGGGCATGGCTTGCACGGTTTGCTAACCAAGTGTAACTATAAAGGTACTTCCGGAACCAACGTCGCCCGCGACTTCGTAGAACTGCCTTCCCAAATCAATGAACATTGGGCAACCGAACCCGAAGTACTGAGAATGTATGCAAAACATTATCAGACCGGAGAAGTCATCCCTGACAGTCTCGTAGAAAAAATACTGAATCAAAAGACCTTCAACCAAGGTTTCATGACTACCGAATTGCTTGCCGCCGCCATCCTCGACATGAATCTGCATAACCTGACAGATACACAGGGACTCGATGTAGTGGCATACGAAAAGGAAGCCATGGATAAACTCGGTTTAATTCCCGAAATAGCTCCACGCTACCGTACTACCTACTTCAACCACATCATCGGCGGCTATGCGGCAGGTTATTACAGCTACCTGTGGGCGAACGTACTGGACAATGACGCATTCGAAGCATTCAAGGAACACGGCATCTTCGACAAACATACTGCCGACCTTTTCCGACAAAACATTTTGGAAAAAGGCAATAGCGAAGACCCGATGACACTCTATAAGAATTTCAGAGGTGCTGAGCCACAATTAGAACCGATGTTAAAAAATCGCGGTATGAAGTAAGATTTGTAAAAAAAAGGCTATATTTGCAGCCTTATATGCAATAGAAATTAAATAGAAAAGTAATCATAATAAACTAAAAGTAACATGCAAAACAAAGGATTTGTAAAGGTTTTTGCGATATTGCTCACACTGGTGTGTGTGTTCTATCTCTCCTTCTCTTTTGTGACTCGCCATTACACAAACAAGGCAAAAGAGTTCGCAAATGGTAATGAGAAAGTAGAGCAAGACTACCTCGATTCTCTGGCTAATGAGAAAGTGTGGTTCGGCAATTGGACGCTGAAACAATGTCGT
Organism: uncultured Bacteroides sp.; assembly: GCF_959029255.1. Lineage (GTDB taxonomy): Bacteria > Bacteroidota > Bacteroidia > Bacteroidales > Bacteroidaceae > Bacteroides. The sequence continues at coordinate 54,823 of NZ_CAUFUE010000007.1, forward strand.
GAAATGGAGATCAGTTTAGGTTTGGACTTGAAGGGTGGTATGAACGTTATCCTTGAAGTTTCAGTGCCCGATGTTATCAAAGCATTGGCAGACAACAAACCGGACGAAGCATTCAACAAAGCACTGGCTACAGCTGCTAAACAGGCTACCACAAGCCAGGAAGACGTCATCACATTATTTATCAGAGAGTATCACAAAATTGCTCCCGACGCACGTCTCTCGGAGTTGTTCGCAACCCAACAATTAAAAGACAAAGTAACTCAGCAATCTTCGGATGCAGTAGTTGAAAAAGTACTGCGTGAAGAAGTAAAGGCAGCCGTTGACAACTCATACAACGTACTCCGTACCCGTATCGACCGTTTCGGTGTGGTTCAGCCCAACATCCAGAGCCTGGAAGACAAAATGGGACGTATCATGGTGGAACTTCCGGGTATCAAAGAACCTGAACGTGTAAGAAAATTATTACAAGGCTCTGCCAATCTGGAATTCTGGGAAACTTACAATGCGAAAGATGTTACACCCTATTTGCAAACGGCTGATTCCAAGTTGCGTGCCATATTGGCAAACACAGTTGAGACAGACAGCGTTGCAACAGACAGTGCAGCAACCGAAGCTCCTGCCGTAGCTCAGGCTACCAGCACAGCCGACAGCCTTGCCGCAGCTTTGAAGGGTGAAAGTAAAGTACAGGCTGCTGACCTTGCACAAATCAAGAAAGACCACCCGTTGCTGGCTATCATGCAAGTTAATCCGAACGGACAAGGTCCTGTAGTAGCATACGCCAACTACAAGGATACTGCCGATATCAACAAATATCTTTCCATGCCGGAAATTCAATCCGAGTTACCGAAGGATTTGCGTTTGAAGTGGGGTGTATCTCCATACGAATATGATCCGAAAGCTCAGACTTTCGAGCTTTATGCCATCAAGTCTACCGAGCGCAACGGACGTGCTCCGCTGGAAGGTGACGTTGTAGTAAACGCCAAGGATGAATATGACCACTATGGCAAACCTGCCGTAAGTATGTCAATGAACTCAGACGGTGCACGCCGCTGGGCACAGTTGACAAAACAGAACGTAGGCAAAGCAATCGCTATTGTTTTGGATGGTTATGTATATTCCGCACCTAACGTAAATCAGGAAATCACCGGTGGTAACTCACAAATTACCGGTCACTTCACTCCTGAACAAGCAAAAGACTTGGCAAACGTATTGAAATCAGGTAAGATGCCGGCTCCTGCCCACATCGTACAGGAAGATATCGTCGGCCCGTCTTTGGGACAAGCTTCCATCAACGCAGGTATCGTCTCATTCGTTGTAGCACTGATACTGTTGATGGTTTACATGTGCTCCATGTACGGTTTCATTCCGGGTATGGTTGCCAACGGCGCTTTGGTGCTGAACTTGTTCTTCACACTCGGTATCCTTTCATCTTTCCAGGCAGCTTTGACAATGTCCGGTATTGCCGGTATGGTATTGTCGCTCGGTATGGCTGTGGATGCCAACGTGTTGATTTACGAACGTACTAAAGAAGAATTACGAGCAGGCAAGGGTGTCAAGAAAGCATTGGCCGATGGTTATTCCAACGCATTCTCCGCTATCTTCGACTCCAACTTGACATCCATCATCACCGGTATCATTTTGTTCAATTTCGGTACAGGTCCTATCCGTGGTTTCGCCACTACCTTGATTATCGGTATCTTGATTTCGTTCTTTACAGCTGTGTTCATGACACGTTTGTTCTACGAGCACTTCATGAGCAAAGACAAACTGTTGAACTTGACATTCTCTTCCAGAATTTCCAAAAACTTGATGGCGAATGTACACTTCAACTTTATGGGCAGAAACAAATTGTGGTTCACAATTACCGGTATCGCCCTGTTAATTTGTATCGGTTCACTCGTAACTCGTGGTTTAAGCCAGAGTATCGATTTCACCGGTGGACGTAACTTCAAGGTACAATTTGAAAACAAGGTAGAACCGGAGCAAGTTCGCGAATTGATTTCAAGTAAGTTCGGTGATGCAAACGTGAGTGTTATTGCTATCGGTACAGACGGCAAGACCGTACGTATCAGCACCAACTACCGCATCGAAGAAGAAGGCAACAACGTTGACTCGGAAATCGAAGCATATTTGTACGAGACATTGAAACCCGTACTGACACAGAACATCACTCTGGAAACTTTCATCGACCGCGAAAACCACACGGGTGGTAGTATCATCAGTTCACAGAAGGTAGGTCCGAGCATCGCAGATGATATCAAAGTGTCTGCTATCTGGTCTGTTGTATTGGCATTGCTCGCTATCGGTATCTATATCCTGATTCGTTTCCGCAACATTGCCTATAGTATCGGTTCTGTCGCAGCATTGGCTTGTGACACCGTTATCATCTTGGGTGCTTATTCACTCTGTTGGGGATGGATGCCGTTCTCTCTGGAAATCGACCAGACATTTATCGGTGCTATCCTGACGGCTATCGGTTACTCTATCAATGATAAGGTGGTAATCTTCGACCGTGTACGTGAGTTCTTCCATTTATATCCGAAGCGTAATAAGTTCCAGTTGTTCAACGACTCACTAAACACGACTTTGGCACGTACTATCAATACTTCACTGAGTACTTTGATTGTATTGCTGTGTATCTTCATCCTCGGTGGTGACTCTATCCGCAGCTTCGCATTCGCCATGATTCTGGGTGTTGTATTCGGTACATTGTCTTCATTGTTCGTTGCATCTCCTATCGCATACTTGCTGATGAAGAACAAGAAAGATGTTGAAGTAGCTACAGAGACTGTTGCCGCAGAGGTGAAATAAAACACTTATTTTATATAAGGTATAAAAAGGTAAAGCCTAAAAGGGTCTTTACCTTTTTTTTATGTCCATACCAAAGCACTCTTCACCTGTCGATACGAACGCTACCAAGGGCTGGTACAAAGAATACCAGCATTTGGTACAGCGAATACCAAACGTTAGTATAGTAAATACCAAACGCACTGACAAAATGATTTGCATTTTTAGAGGGGGAAGTAGTCTCGCCGGGAATCGAACCCGGATCTAAAGTTTAGGAAACTTCTATTCTATCCGTTGAACTACAAGACCTTTTGCATAGATTCTGCATATAGCAGTAGAATGTGGGTACAAAGATAATGTATTCTGCTGATTTTCCGAAAAAAGTTTTGTTAATCCGATTAACTTTGCGAAATTTGTCGGCTACGTAAAACATTATAAGTCCCAAAATTAATCAAAATACTAATTCGTAAGTTATGGCAAACGACATGATGGTCAAAGAACTGGAGCAAGTGGTAGTCCGCTTCTCCGGAGACTCCGGTGATGGAATGCAACTCGCCGGCAACATCTTTTCAACAGTTTCGGCTACGGTAGGAAATGACATCAGTACATTCCCCGATTATCCGGCAGACATCCGCGCCCCGCAAGGTTCACTTACCGGCGTATCCGGCTTTCAGGTACATATCGGCGCAAATAAAGTCTATACCCCAGGCGACAAATGCGACGTATTGGTAGCGATGAACGCCGCCGCACTGAAAACACAATATAAGTTTGCCAAATCTACCGCCTGCATCATCATCGATACGGACGCTTTCCAGAAAGCGGATTTGGAAAAGGCGGCTTTCAAGACCGATAACCCCGTCGAAGAAATGGGCATCAAGCAGGATGTTATCGCCGCCCCTATCTCCAAGATGGTGAAAGACTGCCTTGCAGACACGGGGATGGACAACAAATCCATGCTGAAATGCCGCAATATGTTTGCGGTAGGCCTGGTTTGCTGGCTGTTTAACCGTGACCTGAAGATTGCCGAAGACTTTATCCGCGAGAAATTCGCCAAGAAGCCCGAAATTGCAGAAGCCAATATCAAGGTTATCCATGCAGGATACGACTACGGACACAACACCCATTCCAGCGTGTCTCATACTTACAGGATAGAGAGCAAGACTACTGTCCCCGGTCGATACATGGATATCACAGGTAACAAGGCGACCGCCTACGGTTTCATCGCCGCAGCCGAGAAGGCGGGACTTAAACTCTATTTGGGTTCTTATCCCATCACTCCGGCAACCGATGTGCTGCATGAACTTTCCAAACATAAATCCCTGGGCGTGATAACCGTGCAGTGCGAAGACGAAATCTCCGGCTGCGCTTCAGCCGTAGGAGCATCCTTTGCCGGCGCGCTGGCAATAACTTCCACTTCCGGACCGGGCGTGTGCCTGAAATCGGAAGCCATGAACTTGGCGGTAATCATGGAACTGCCCCTTGTGGTACTCGACGTGCAACGTGGAGGTCCCGCAACAGGTTTGCCCACCAAGTCAGAACAGACCGACTTGCTCCAGGTTCTCTTCGGTCGAAATGGCGAAAGCCCCATGCCAGTGCTTGCAGCCACCTCGCCTACCGATTGTTTTGAATGCGCTTACATGGCTTCAAAGATGGCCCTGGAGCACATGACCCCCGTGGTTCTGTTGACAGATGCTTTCGTAGCCAATGGTTCGGCAGCTTGGAAACTGCCTAAGCTTGCAGAATATCCCCCTATCAATCCGCCCTACGTACGCCCCGATATGTTGGGCAGCTGGACACCTTATCTACGTGATCCGGAAACCGGCAGCCGTTATTGGGCTATCCCCGGTACAGAGGGCTTCACACACGTCCTGGGTGGTTTGGAAAAAGATAACAAAACAGGAGCTATCTCCACCGATCCCGAAAACCATGACCTGATGACCCGCCTGCGCGCCGAAAAGATTGCCAAAATAGAAGTACCCGATGTAGAGGTATTGGGCGATAAAGACGATGCTGACCTGCTGATAGTAGGTTTCGGCGGCACTTACGGACATCTGCACGCAACCATGGACGAACTTCGGTCAACAGGCAAAAAGGTGGCTTTGGCACACTTCAAGTTCATCAACCCGCTGCCCAAGAACACGGCGGAAGTGATGAAACGCTACCCCAAAGTGGTTGTTGCCGAACAAAACATGGGACAGTTTGCCGGATACCTGCGTATGAAGGTGGAAGGTTTCGTCCCTTATCAGTTCAACCAAGTAAAAGGACAGCCGTTCCTGGTGAACGAGCTGGTAGAGGCTTTTGAAGAAATTATCAACAAGTAAAAAAGAAACATCATGAGCGAATATACAGCAAAAGATTTTAAGAAAGGGCAACCCCGCTGGTGTCCGGGTTGCGGCGACCACTTCTTCCTCGCTTCCCTACACAAAGCTATGGCCGAAATCGGCGTTCCACCCCATGAAACAGCGGTAATCTCAGGTATTGGTTGTTCAAGCCGCCTGCCCCACTACATGAATACTTACGGCATGAATACCATTCACGGACGTGCCGCAGCCATCGCCACCGGCTGCAAAGTTGCAAACCCGAAACTGACCGTATGGCAGGTGAGCGGCGACGGTGACGGACTTGCCATTGGCGGCAACCACTTCATCCATGCCAACCGACGCAATATCAACCTCAACATGATTTTGCTGAACAACCGCATCTACGGTCTGACCAAGGGACAATACTCCCCGACTTCTCCACGCGGGTTTGTCAGCAAATCGTCTCCCTACGGTACGGTAGAGGATCCGTTCCATCCGGCAGAGCTATGCTTCGGCGCACGCGGACATTTCTTCGCCCGCGCAGTGGCAACGGATGCCACGGGTACGATAGAGATTTTAAAAGCTGCCTACAACCACAAAGGAACTTCCGTTTGCGAAATCCTGCAGAACTGCGTTATCTTCAACAACGGCACACATGACTCCGTAGCCAAGAAGGAAGACCGCGCCAAGAACGCCATCTATCTGGAACATGGCAAGCCCATGATTTTCGGGGAGAACAACGAATATGGCTTGATGCAGGAAGGTTTCGGGCTGAAGGTAGTGAAACTCGGCGAGAACGGCATCACGGAGAAAGACATCCTCGTTCATGACGCCCATTGCGAAGACAATACCCTGCAACTGAAACTTGCCCTGATGGAAGGTCCCGACTTCCCGATTGCCCTCGGCGTTATCCGTGACGTTGAAGCTCCTACTTACGACGATGCTGTCTACGAACAAATAGAAGAAGTGGCAGGCAAGAAGAAATACCGCAATTTCGAAGAGTTGTTGATGACTAACGATACCTGGGAAGTGAAATAAACACACATCCGCCACTCTTAATCAGCCCCTTCACCTTGCTACATAACAAGCAAAGGTGGAGGGGCTGACTGTTTCCAATCCGAAACACCAGTATTAACCCGTTGGCAGAATTAGCCGCATGGCTGGTGCCAACAGATGAGTGTTGTTTATGGGGTAGACAAAAGTATAATAATTATCAATGAGTTTTCGGTAATTGGCAATGTAATTGGGCGGGATTCGGATTTTACTCGTCAGCCCCGATTGCATTAAAATATTACCGGATTGCATTACTCTTGCCTGGTATCCTGTTGGGGTTGTTACCCGCCATACACGGTTTTTGCACCGGAAATGTCCATATATTCTTTGTCGGGATTGTAGGACTGATATGTTCGTCAGCTGATTTTTCTTTCTGGCGGAAACTACGTCCTTTCGATGACGAGGATTTGTTTCAAACAAACAAGGGTTCCTATAAGGGAACGATTATAAAGCGGAACTACGGGAGAAATGATTTGGCTGATTGATGATTTATTTCACCACAAATGACACAGGTTCTTTGTGGCAAAATAAATCATCAACCTACACCCTATTCTTATATCTTATCCCCGTACGCCAAATCTCCCGCATCTCCCAAACCGGGCACGATGTAAGAGCGCTCATTCAGCTCGGGGTCGATGGCAGCGCACCACAAAGTAACTTCATCACCGGGGAAAAGCCGTTGCAAATGGTCTACGCCCTGCTGACTGGCAATGACGCAAGCTATTTGTAACTTGGCAGGCATGCCTTTTGTAAGAAAAGCCTTCCAGGCAAGTTCCATGCTTTCACCGGTAGCAAGCATGGGGTCTACCAATAATAAAGTCTTTTGGGATAAATCGGGAGTAGCGATGTACTCAATGTGCACATCCACCGTGCGACACTCCTTATCTTTATAATAACGGTAGGCGGAAACAAAAGCATTGCCCGCACGGTCGAACATGTTCAAGAAACCGGTGTGCAATGGAAGGCCGGCGCGAAAAACAGTGGCTATCACCACATCATCATCGGGGGTACTGGCAGGAGCCACGCCCAACGGTGTCTGTACCTGCTTGACGGAATACGTCAGTTCCTTACTCATTTCATACGCCATAATTTCTCCGATACGTTCTATGTTCCGGCGAAAACGCATACGGTCACCCTGTATTTCCACATCACGGATTTCCGCAACGTATTGATTCAAGACAGAGTTTGTCTCGGCAAAGTTGATAATCTTCATATATATATAATGTGCTAATATGTTACCCGTTGCAAAGTAAACGATTTTCACCCAATTTGCAACGTTCAGTTTGCAGATATTGTTACGGTTTTATAAAAGATTTCTTATTAAAGAAAAATTTCTCTAATCGGATGTTTCTTTCCAAAGAAAGTATTACTTTTGTAGTCGAAAAACAAGGGACCTACTACTAAGCAGGCTAAAAGAGAGCTTTTTGAGCACTGATTTCATCCCTTGAAGATAGGTAAAAAGAGATTAACAAGAGAGATTATAAACCAAATACCAATTTTAAAATCTTAAAAAAAATGGCAAATTTAGATTTAAGCAAGTACGGTATCAAAGACGTGAAGGAAATCATCCACAACCCGTCTTATGATGTATTGTTCGCTGAAGAGACCAAACCGGGTCTGGAAGGCTTCGAAAAAGGTCAAGTAACTGAACTAGGTGCTGTGAACGTAATGACTGGTATCTATACCGGACGTTCTCCTAAAGATAAATTCTTTGTAATGAATGAAGCCAGCAAAGACTCTGTATGGTGGACTTCTGAAGAATACAAAAACGACAACAAACCTTGCACTGAAGAAGCTTGGGCTGACCTGAAAGCTAAAGCTGTAAAACAGTTGAGCGGCAAGCGTCTGTTCGTTGTTGATACTTTCTGCGGTGCTAACGAAGCTACTCGTATGAAAGTACGTTTCATCATGGAAGTAGCTTGGCAGGCTCACTTCGTAACTAACATGTTCATCCGTCCGACCGCTGAAGAACTTGCTAACTACGGAGAACCTGATTTCGTATCATTCAACGCTTCTAAAGCAAAAGTTGACAACTACAAGGAACTGGGTCTGAACTCTGAAACAGCTACTGTATTCAACTTGAAGACTAACGAACAAGTTATCTTGAATACTTGGTACGGTGGTGAAATGAAGAAGGGTATGTTCTCTATCATGAACTACAAGAACCCGTTGCGTGGTATCGCTTCTATGCACTGCTCTGCCAACACTAACATGGAAGGTACTGACTCTGCTATCTTCTTCGGTCTGTCCGGTACTGGTAAGACTACCTTGTCAACTGACCCGAAACGTCTGTTGATCGGTGACGACGAACACGGATGGGATGACGAAGGTGTATTCAACTACGAAGGTGGTTGCTATGCTAAGGTTATCAACCTTGACAAAGACAGCGAACCCGATATTTACAATGCAATCAAACGTGACGCACTGTTGGAGAACGTAACAGTTGACGCTAACGGTAAGATTGACTTTACAGATAAGAGCGTAACCGAGAATACTCGTGTTTCTTATCCTATCTACCACATTAACAACATCGTTAAGCCTGTTTCTAAAGGTCCTCACGCTCATCAGGTAATCTTCCTGTCTGCTGATGCCTTTGGTGTATTGCCCCCGGTATCTATCCTGAACCCGGAACAAGCTCAGTACTACTTCCTGTCTGGTTTCACTGCTAAGTTGGCTGGTACAGAACGTGGTATCACTGAACCGACTCCGACATTCTCTGCTTGCTTCGGTGCTGCTTTCTTGAGCTTGCATCCTACTAAATATGCAGAAGAATTGGTTAAGAAGATGAACAAGGTTGGCGCTAAGGCATACTTGGTTAACACTGGTTGGAACGGTAGCGGCAAGCGTATCTCCATCAAAGATACTCGTGGTATCATCGACGCTATCCTTGACGGTTCTATCGACAAGGCTCCTACTAAGGTTATCCCTTACTTCGACTTTGTTGTTCCTACCGCTCTTCCGGGTGTTGATCCGAAGATTCTTGATCCTCGCGACACTTACGAATGCGCTTGCAAGTGGGAAGAAAAAGCTAAAGATTTGGCCGGACGTTTCATCAAGAACTTCTCTAAGTTCACCGGTAACGAAGCTGGTAAAGCTTTGGTTGCAGCTGGTCCGAAACTCTAATAAAACCAGATTACATATTTTTAAGGCGGCTTCCGGCAACGGGAGCCGCTTTTTTTGCTAGATTTGCAGAAAGCAAATACGTTAATATAACACAGTGTATGAAGAGTTTAAAGTTTATGTTACTAGGCGCAAGCCTGATGTTGTTCTGCGGATGTGGCACACAAGCACAGAAAGAAAGCGAAAGCACTGCTCCCGCAAACAGTAAGGAAAATGCAGTGATTGAAACCATCCTGTCACGCCGCAGCATTCGCAAGTACAAACCGCAAGCGGTAAACCGGGACACGATGCAGGTTATTCTGGAATGCGGCATCAATGCTCCCAACGGACAGAACAAACAATCGTGGGAAATTCGTGTAGTAGACAACCCTGAGTTTATCAACGGAGTGACTGAAGTCTTTAAGAAGGAAAATCCGAATGCCGCTAAAGACCCTAACTTCAAGAATATGTTCAGAAATGCTTCTACGGTGGTATTTATTGCCAACGACACTTCTTATGACATGTCACAAATTGATTGCGGATTGCTGGGTGGGAATATGATTCTTTCTGCCTGGTCAATGGGTATCGGCACTTGTTGCCTGGGTGGACCGGCACGCTTCCTGACAACTTCACCGGCTGCGGCTGAGTATCTGAAGAAACTCGATATACCGGAAGGTTATAAATTATTGTATTGCATCGCATTCGGTTATCCTGATGAGACTCCCGCCGCAAAGCCGAGAAATGCGGCGAAAATCAAATTCATTGATTAAGGGTTGTCCGTCCAAAAGACAGATAGAGACAAATAAAAAGAGTGCTCCAACTACGGGTAAACCGCCGTGGAGCACTCTTTTTTATATAACAACTAAATTTTAATCAGTTCTTGTTGGCACGCTTACGTTCCAACTCGTCCAGAATAACCTTACGCATACGCATGGACTTCGGAGTAACCTCTACGTATTCGTCTTCCTTGATATATTCCAACGCTTCCTCAAGCGAGAATTGCACAGGAGGAATCAAACGAGCTTTTTCATCAGAACCGGAAGCACGCATATTGGTCAGTTTCTTGGACTTCGTTACATTTATCACGAGGTCGTTATCGTGAGAGTGTTCACCCACAACCTGACCTGCATATACTTCCTCTTGCGGGAAGATAAAGAATTTACCGCGATCTTGCAACTTATCGATTGCGTATGCAAAAGCCGTACCCGACTCCATCGCAATCATGGAACCGTTGGTGCGACGCTCAATCTCACCCTTATAAGGCTGGTATTCCTTGAAACGGTGCGCCATGATAGCTTCACCGGCAGAAGCTGTCAGTACGTTGGTACGCAGACCGATGATACCGCGTGACGGCATATCAAATTCAAGATTTACACGTTCACCGGCAGTCTCCATCTTAACCATTTCACCCTTACGGCGTGTCACCATATCAATCATCTTGCTGGCATACTCCTCAGGAACGTTGATAGTCAATTCTTCAACCGGCTCATGTTTTACCCCATCAATTTCTTTGAAGATAACTTGCGGCTGTCCTACCTGCAACTCGTATCCTTCGCGACGCATCGTCTCAATCAATACAGACAAGTGGAGTACACCACGACCGGAAACAATCCATTTTCCGTCTTCCTCGCTCTTACGGACACGCAAAGCAAGGTTCTTATCCAGCTCTTTCATCAGGCGGTCGTGAATGTGGCGTGAAGTCACAAACTTACCTTCTTTACCGAAGAAAGGAGAATCGTTGATGGTGAAAAGCATGCTCATGGTAGGCTCATCAATGGCGATAGGCGGCAATGCCTCCGGATTTTCGAAATCACAAATCGTGTCACCGATTTCAAAACCTTCGATACCAACCAACGCACAGATATCACCGGAAGAAACTTCCGATACCTTCACACGACCCATACCTTCGAAAGTATGCAATTCCTTTATTTTTGACTTCACAATACTTCCGTCACGCTTAGCCAAAGACACGTTCATGCCCTCTTTCAGCGTACCGCGATGTACGCGTCCCACGGCGATACGACCCGTATAGGAAGAGTAATCCAAAGAAGTCACCAACATTTGCGGTGTACCTTCCAACTGCTTGGGAGCCGGAATATTCTCTAAAATACAATCGAGCAAAGCATAGATGTTGTCTGTAGGCTTCTGCCAGTCAGTACTCATCCAGTTATTTTTAGCCGAACCGTACACAACCGGGAAGTCCAACTGCTCTTCCGTGGCTTCAAGACTGAACATCAAGTCGAATACCATTTCGTATACTTCTTCAGGACGGCAGTTAGGCTTATCCACCTTGTTTACCACAACGATAGGTTTCAAACCGATTTGCAAAGCTTTCTGCAACACAAAACGTGTCTGCGGCATGGGACCTTCAAAAGCATCTACAAGCAAGATACATCCGTCCGCCATGTTTAACACACGTTCCACTTCGCCTCCGAAGTCGCTGTGGCCCGGAGTATCAATAATATTAATCTTGGTGTCTTTGTAATTGATGGAAACGTTCTTTGAAAGAATCGTTATACCTCGTTCACGCTCCAGGTCGTTGTTATCCAACATTAATTCACCTGTACTCTGGTTGTTACGGAACAGATTTCCGGCCAGAAGCATCTTGTCTACGAGCGTCGTTTTCCCATGGTCAACATGGGCAATAATTGCAATGTTTCTAATATTTTGCATATAATACCTATTATTTGGCTGCAAAGGTACTAATTTTGCATTAGATATATAGTATAGGACAGAAAAAAATGCTGAATATCATTGCCGTATAAAAGATAATGTCTATCTTTGCACGCTCGAAAGAGACAATTATTATCAACTTTTTAATTAAACATTATGTATTTAGACGCTGCTAAAAAGCAAGAAATCTTCGGCAAATACGGAAAGTCTAACTCTGATACTGGCTCAGCAGAGGCCCAGATAGCATTGTTTTCATACCGTATTGCTCATCTGACTGAGCACATGAAGCTCAACAGAAAAGATTATAGTACTGAAAGAGCTTTGACAATGTTGGTAGGTAAACGTCGCGCTTTGCTGACTTACCTGAAAGACCGTGATATCAACAGATATCGTGCTATTGTTAAAGAACTCGGTTTGCGTAAGTAATCTACTTGCGGCAAAAGCATTAAAAAGGGAAATATTCAATGAATATTTCCCTTTTTTTGTTTATCACTCATCAATTGCCGGTCCTATAAAGGGGCAGTAGATATTTAGTGGGGATTGATTTGATTTTTGATTTTGTATTCAAAACGGCACTTATCGGACGCTTTTTGTTTCCAAATCACCCGTTTTACTGACACGCTCGCTTTCCGAAAAACCTGAAATAGGGCGAAAACGCAAGATTTAGAGCATTAATCTGCGACGTTTTTACCGGAAATCCGCTGATTTTACACTTCCCGAAGGAGGGATATTAACTTCCCACACGAGGGATATTAACTTCCCGCACGAGAGATATTAACTTCCAGCGCGAGGGATGTTAACTTCCCTCCCGGGAAAGATGAACATTTCCTCTCGGCGTGCCTTTTTTCTTCCGGGAAAAGAGTGCTTTTGCATGGACAGCCGGCCATTTCCCATCTATTTGAGTTGTATATATTTCCGTATTCCGCTATCCATGAAGAAGATACTGATTTTCGTTCGCGAATTTCAGCCCGTACCTGCTAACGGGTGGAAATACGTGATTCTCGGGATACCGAAAATGCAAAATGTCAAAACGAGCGCAAATAATGTCAATGAGGCAATTCTCTTTAGGATTGCTAAGATATAATGCATCCTCACCAAACCTCTACTGTCTCCCCCTATAAATCAATTCCATACAGCACATGTTCTTTCAACGGATGCCCGTCGGGAACAGAAGGATGCGGGAACTCCTTTATCTTTTTCATTCCGATTTTCTGCATCACCCTTTCAGAACGTATATTAGGCAATGACGTAAAAGAGTAAACCGTAGTAAACGGAAGATGCTTTTCCGCATAGTCCAGACAAGCCTTTGCCGCTTCCGTTGCATAACCTTTATTCCAATATTCCTGCCGCAACCGCCAACCGATTTCAACAGCCGGGGCAAAATCGACCTCAAAAGTAATATTATGGAATCCTGTATATCCCATGAAAGAGCGGTCTTCTTTCAATTCGACGGCATATAAGCCATAACCACATTGGAGAAACTCATTCCTGATCCTGTCATAAAAATCCAGAGATTCATCTTCAGTCAGTTTTTTCAGAAAGAATTCCATCACGAGCGAATCCTTATTCATGTCCGAGAAAGGTTTCAAATCTTTCTCTTCCCAATCACGCAATAATAACCGTGGAGTCTCTATGTATATCATCAGTGAATTTATAAATATATCCTATTTCAATGCAAAAATAGCAAAACCGTTGACAACTGAAACACATAATTTTTATCTTTGTAAAAACCTAGGCAGTAAAGTTATGAAAACAAGTAAACTTATCCTATTGTCGCTCATTTGTATGCTTGCCATACAGCCCGCCAGCGCCCAAAGCCGAAGCGAAAGGAGAGCACGCATTGAACGCGAAGTGAAAAAAGCCGTGGATTCCAAACAGTACAAAATCAATGTAAACCACATGTTACCCATGAAAGGCAGCAGTCGTTCTTTGACCTCTAATTATTCCGTAGAGATAAGAAACGACTCGGTGTTTTCTTATTTGCCTTATTTCGGAGAAGCCTATAACATCCCCTACGGCGGTGGTAAAGGACTAATCTTCAACGCCCCAATCAGCCAGTATCAAACCAAACACCTCAAAAAAGGGAAAGTACAAATTGACTTCAAAGTCAATAATGAAGAAGACAAATACGGATACAGCCTTACCATTTACCCCAATGGCTCCACCAGCATTCACATTCAGCCCACGAACCGTCAAGCCATTTCGTTCACGGGAGACATGGATATCAAAGAATAGACAGGAAACTGAGAATAAGTAAGGATAAATCAAACTTTTCCATGCAGATAGTTGCACCAAGTGAAAGTTTATCTTATTTTTGCGGTTCAACAACTATAAATCGAAACCTTTTAGGCTGAAAATACTAACATTATGGATACAAGTAAGATTGTTGGAGAAAAAATCAAGTCACTCCGTGAGAGTCAATCCATCAGCATGGAAGAACTGGCACAGCGTTCAGGGCTCGCTATTGAACAGATTGAGCGTATAGAAAACAACATCGACCTTCCGTCGTTGGCACCACTTATCAAAATAGCCCGCGTACTCGGTGTGCGTCTCGGAACTTTCCTTGACGACCAGGACGAAAACGGTCCTGTGGTATGCCGCAAGTCAGAAGCCAAGGATAGCATCAGTTTCTCTAACAATGCCATCCATTCACGCAAACACATGGAATATCATTCACTTTCCAAGTCGAAAGCCGACCGTCACATGGAGCCGTTCATCATTGATGTGGCTCCTACAGACGATAGCGACTTTGTACTCTCTTCACACGAAGGTGAAGAATTCATCATGGTCATGGAAGGGACAATGGAAATCAGCTACGGCAAAAACTCTTACCTGCTTGAAGAAGGAGACAGCATCTACTACGACTCCATCGTGCCCCATCACGTACATGCATACGAGGGACAAGCAGCGAAAATATTAGCAGTAATCTATACACCGATTTAATCAGGCGATAACTATCAACTATCATCTATCATGTTATACGAAAGAACGCTCGGGCAATGGCTGGAGCATTGGGCAACAACTACACCTGATAAAGAATACATTGTTTACTCCGACCGCAACTTGCGCTTCACCTGGAGCCAGTTCAACCGACGGGTGGACGACATGGCAAAAGGGCTTATCGCCATTGGAGTGGAACGCGGAACGCATGTCGGCATTTGGGCGGCAAATGTGCCGGACTGGCTGACTCTCTTATATGCCTGCGCTAAGATAGGTGCCGTGTACGTCACGGTAAACACCAACTATAAACAAGCCGAACTGGAATATCTGTGTGAGAACTCGGATATGCACACTCTCTGCATCGTGAACGGTGAAAAGGATAGTGATTTCGTACAAATGACCTATACCATGCTGCCGGAACTGAAGACCTGTGAGCGCGGACACCTGAAAAGCGAGCGATTCCCTTACATGAAAAACGTCATCTACGTAGGACAGGAGAAGCATCGCGGAATGTATAACACTTCTGAAATCCTGCTGCTGGGAGATAATGTGGAAGATAGCCGTTTGGCCGAACTCAAGAACAGTGTAGATTGCCACGACGTGGTGAACATGCAATATACCTCCGGTACTACCGGCTTTCCAAAGGGCGTAATGCTCACCCACTATAACATTGCCAACAACGGTTTCCTGACGGGCGAGCACATGAAGTTCACCGCCGATGACAAGCTCTGTTGTTGCGTACCGCTATTCCACTGCTTCGGCGTGGTGCTTGCCACAATGAACTGCCTCACACATGGTTGCACACAAGTCATGGTAGAACGCTTCAATCCATTGGTAGTCCTTGCTTCCATCCACAAGGAACGTTGCACCGCCCTCTACGGCGTACCCACCATGTTCATCGCCGAATTGAATCATCCGATGTTCGACCTGTTCGATATGTCCTGCCTGCGCACCGGCATCATGGCAGGTTCCCTTTGTCCGGTTGAACTGATGAAGCAAGTAGAAGATAAAATGTACATGAAGGTAACCAGTGTTTACGGACTCACCGAAGCAGCTCCGGGTATGACCGCCACCCGCATCGACGACCCGTTTGATGTGCGCTGCAATACCGTAGGCCGCGACTTTGAGCACACCGAAGTAAAAGTTATCGACCCGGAAACCGGCGAAGAATGTCCGGTTGGCGTACAAGGAGAAATGTGCAATCGCGGATACAACACCATGAAAGGCTACTACAAGAACCCGCAAGCCACTGCCGAAGTCATCGACAAGAATGGCTTCCTGCATTCCGGCGATTTGGGTATAAAAGATGAAGATGGCAACTACCGCATCACAGGACGTATCAAAGATATGATTATCCGTGGAGGCGAGAATATTTATCCACGTGAGATTGAAGAATTCCTCTACCAGCTGGAGGGAGTGAAGGACGTACAGGTGGCAGGTATCCCCTCCAAGAAATACGGTGAAGCTGTGGGAGCCTTCATCATTCTGCACGAAGGTGTGAACATGCACGAATCGGACGTACGCGACTTCTGCATCGGCAAGATATCACGCTACAAAATTCCCAAATATATCTTCTTTATCAAAGAGTTCCCCATGACGGGCAGCGGCAAGATACAAAAGTTCAAGTTGAAAGACTTAGGGCTGCAACTTTGTAAGGAACAGGGGATAGAAATAGTTTGATTAATTGACAACTGTCAACTAATCAATCGGTAACGTAAAATAAAACGTCGTTCCGAAACCCTCTCCCGAACGTACCCAGATACGTCCTCCCATACGCTCTACCAACATACGGCAGAGCGTCAAGCCCAAGCCAGTCCCCTGGGCAAAATTATTCAGTTTGCCGAAACGTTCAAAAATGGTTGCAACGCGACGGGCAGGAATACCCATGCCCGAATCCCTGACGTAGAACTGCACCGAATTACCCTTACGCTGGAAACCAAGATGCACCTCACCGGAGGAAGTGAATTTCACGGCATTGCTCAGCAAGTTGTTCAATACCTGCGTAATGTGTATCCGGTCTCCCAAAATAGTCAATCCCGTATCTATTTCATCGAGTTTCAGCAATACCCCTTTGGATACCTTGTTCCGGAAGGCTTCATATTCTTTCAGGCAAATCAAATAAAGGTTTACTTTCTCTTTGACAAATATCACAGAGCCTGCTTCCAGCGAAGAAAGGTCCAGAATATCATTAAACAAATTCAGCAGCAATTCCGAATTGCGCTCTATAATCTCGCAATATTCTTTCTTTTCACTCTCATGTCCCGGCTCTATCACCAGTCGGGAGAAACCGACAATCGCATTCAGGGGAGTACGTATTTCGTGGCTCATATTGGCAAAGAACGCCGACTTCAATCGGTCGGACTCTTCCGCTTTGGTGCGGGCGTCAATCAACGCCTTCTCTATTTCAACAAGTTCCGTCACATCACGGCACATGCAAAGCAAATACTCATCACTCAACGGACACACCCGGTTTTCGTAGTGGTGCATCTTTCCGTGAAACATCAACGAATGTCGCGCCGTATGCGCTTCTCCGGTACGAATTACCTCGTCCATATTAGCGCGGATACGCTTATAAGCCTCCGCAGGAACCACATCCTTGAGATTGGAGTGTAACAACTCTTCATTGGAAACACCTTCCACATGGTTGGTATGAGGAGCAGACACCAATTCTATAAAATTGGCATCATGGTCGGAAACGGTAATCATGTCGGGAAAAGTGTCGAGAATTTCCTGAGAATATTCTTCGCGAAAACGACCGACAGCAGGGCAGGAGCAAGAAGATTCAGGAACAGATTGGGAATCCAACCGTTCTTCCAACTGCCGAATAATTTCAAGCAGTTCTTCTTTGGTTTTATTTTTATAATCAACCATTTAAGGCGTTTATTGAGTATTAGTGACTAGTTGACCGCAACAAATATACAATAAACTTTTATATTCCTCAACTTAATTTCGCAGCTTTTATATAAAAAAGAAAACGATTTTAACCTTCTAATCCGAAATACCCCGTTTTCAAAGAAAACCAACTTATTTTTCAGGATAGCGCATATTCTCTTCCTGCATTTTTTCCAGTACTTCATGCAGATATTTGGCGGACTCCCATTTAGCCATCGGCAAATCGTGAAGCAAATAATTTCCACAGTCTTGCGGGGCAGCTCCGGGAACTTCGCCCTCATATTCGGCTACAAAACGGAAAGTATCTTGCATCAGAGGCACAATGTCCTGCGGCTGCAAATCACCTTTCATCAGGAGATAATTACCGGTAAGGCATCCCATAGGCCCCCAATAAATAATATTGTCTTGCCATTGCGGTTCATTACGCAAGTAAGTGGCAGCCAGATGTTCGATAGTATGCAAAGCACCTTGTCCCAAAGCCGGTTCGCGGTTGGGTTCTTTCATACGGATATCGAAAGTTGTAATAACTTCTCCGTTCACTTCATCCTTGCGTGAAACGTAGATGCCGCGCAATAAGCGGATGTGATCAATGGTAAAGCTAGGAATCTTCTTCATGAGTTATGAGTTATAATTTATAATTTATGAGTTATGATTTATGATTTCTTCAAACTATCAACTATCACCTATCGATTGTAGAAAGGAAAGCCCAAGTCGTGAGGAACGAACGTTCCGCCATAGTTCCCCAGAAATCGGCATATTGTGAAGAATGGTCTTCCACCCCCGGCGTGTCACTGATAATGCGGAAGCTGAGGAAAGGTGTATTGTATAGATAGCAAACCTGTGCAATGGCTGTGGACTCCATGTCAACCGCAAGTCCATCAGGAAAACGTCGTTTGATGACGTCCAACTCGGTGCGGTTCGTGATGAATTGGTCGCCGGTACAGATGAGTCCGCCATGTACGCGGCTCTCCAGTCCGGCATCATTCAACGACAGAGCATGTTTCAGCAAAGAAGGACAACCTTTGTACTCAGCGGGAAACCCTTGTACTTGGCCGTATTCATTCCCCTCGCCACACCACACATCATGATACACCAGACGCTCGCTCACCACTACGTCCGTCACCTTCAGACAAGCATCAATGCCACCCGCCACACCGGTACTGACAATACAATCAGGAGCAAATCGGCGTATCAACTCGGTAGCCCCCACCGCCGCACTCACCTTGCCGATGCCACACTGCGTAAGTATCAAGCAATTACTGCCCAAAAGTCCTTCCACATAATGGGAATTACCATCGTCCAACACTTTCTTCTCTTGCAGGCGTTCCACCAGTTGGCGGTGTTCACTATCCATTGCGCTGATAACACCTATCGTCATATTTGCAGATTTTTGATTTCAGATTTATGATTTATGGAGGGACAAAGGTACGATAATTCAGCAGATTTATCTATCTGGCTGATGTATAAATCAATATTTATGTATAAGTTTGTACCCATAAATCATAAATCCGAAACCATAAATGATAAAAAAGCTCCTTCCTGATTTGATTGCCATCCTGGCATTCGCCCTGCTTTCATTCGCTTACTTCTTTCCAGCGGATATAGAAAACCGTATTCTGTTCCAGCACGATACAGCTGCCGGAGCCGGTGCGGGACAAGAAGCTGCCCTGTATCACGAGCAGACGGGAGAGAATACCCGCTGGACAAACTCTCTTTTCGGCGGCATGCCGACCTATCAGATAGCTCCGTCTTACGAATCGGGCACCCCGCTGCGATGGACGCAGAAGGTTTACCAGCTATTCCTGCCCGGCTATGTCAATCTGACCTTCATCCTGATGCTGGGATTCTATATCCTGCTCCGGGTATTCGGCATGCCGGTATGGCTCGCCGGCTTGGGAGGTATACTATGGGCTTTTTCGTCCTACTTCTTCATTCTGATTTCAGCAGGACACATCTGGAAGTTTATCACCCTCGCTTATATCCCCCCCACAATAGCGGGTATCGTACTGGCATACCGGGGTAAACTGCTGGCAGGCGGCATTGTAACCGCTTTCTTCGTTGCCCTGCAAATCATGTCCAACCATGTGCAGATGTCCTATTACTTCCTGTTTGTCATCCTGTTCATCATGGGAGCCTACTTTGAGGATGCCTGGCGCAACAAAACATTGCCTAATTTTTTTAAAGCCAGCGCCGTGCTGTTTGTAGCCGCCCTCATCGGTGTAGCCGCCAACCTCTCCAATCTTTACCACACCTATACATATAGCAAAGAAACCATGCGTGGCAAGAGCGAACTGGTGCAAACCGGCGATGCGGCCAAGCAGACCAGCAGTGGACTGGACCGTGACTATATCACCCAATGGAGCTACGGTATCGATGAAACTCTCACCCTGCTCGTTCCCAATTTTAAAGGCGGAGCATCCGTCCCGCTCGTCCAGAGTGAAACGGCCATGGAGAAAGCCAATCCCATGTACAGCGGATTATACAGCCAGTTGACGCAATACTTTGGCAACCAGCCCATGACGGCAGGCCCCGTTTACGTAGGCGCTTTCGTGCTGTTCCTCTTCCTGCTGGGTTGCTTCATTGTGAAAGGGCCATTGAAATGGGCTTTGATTGGCGCCACCTTCTTCTCCATCGTCCTGGCCTGGGGCAGGAACTTCATGCCGCTGACGGACTTCTTCATCGACTACGTTCCGATGTACAACAAGTTCCGCGCCGTATCATCCATCCTCGTCATAGCAGAATTCACCATACCGCTTTTGGCAATCTTCGCCTTGAAGCGCATATTGGATGAGCCCGAAATATTGAAGAAAAACAGGAAAGCGCTCGGCATCAGCATAGCGCTTACCGCCGGTGTCGCCCTGTTGCTTGCAGTTGCCCCGGGCAGTCTCGGTTCAGGTTTCGTTCCTGCCCAAGAAGAGCAAATGCTGCAAAATGCCGTCAACCAACAGATGATACCTGCCAATGAGTTATCGGGCATACTTGCCAACTTGCAGGAAGTGCGTTCCGCTCTCGTCAGCGCCGATGCGTTGCGCAGTTTCTTCATTATCGGCATCGGTTGCGCATTACTGGGACTTTATGTCGCCCGCAAATTGAATAAAACCATCACCATCGGCGCCATCATCGTGTTGTGCATCGTTGATATGTGGGGCATCAACAAGCGTTACCTCAATGACAGCCAATTTGTTCCGCGTTCCACCCAAACCGAATCATTCACCAAGACAAAGGCAGACGAGCTGATTTTGCAAGACAAGACCCTGGACTATCGTGTACTGAACCTCGCCAGCAATACATTCAATGAGAACAACACTTCTTATTGGCACAAGAGTGTCGGTGGTTATCATGCCGCCAAGCTGCGCCGCTACCAGGAAATGATAGAACGCCACATCAGTCCCGAAATGCAGGCCGTTTACAAGGAAGTGGCCACCGCAGGCGGTGAAATGGACAGTGTGGACGCTTCCAAGTTCCGCGTACTGAATATGCTGAACACGAAGTACTTCATCTTCCCCGCCGGGCAGCAGGGAGAAACCGTGCCCATACTTAACCCGTACGCATACGGCAATGCATGGTTCGTAGACAAGGTGAAATACGTAGATAACGCCAATCAGGAAATAGAAGCCCTGGATACCATCCTTCCTACGGAAACTGCCGTAGTGGATGCCCGTTTCAAGGACGTGCTGAATGGTGCTACGGAAGGATATAAAGACAGTTTGTCCACCATCCGCCTGACAAGTTATGAACCGAACCGCTTGGTATACGAAACAGAAAATGCCAAAGACGGCATCGCCGTATTCTCCGAGATTTATTATCCCGACGGCTGGCAAGTCACCATAGACGGGCAACCCGCCAAGCTGGCGCGTGCCGACTACATTTTGCGCGCCATGTATGTTCCCGCCGGAAAGCACACCATCGAAATGCGCTTCGACCCGAAGAGCCTGCATGTCACGGAAAGCATCGCTTACGGGGCATTCGCCTTGCTGATTTTAGGAATAATGGTCCTGGTGGTGATGGCACGCAAGAAATACTATAAGAAGGAATAATCCCCAATTTCCCCTGACATACCACAATAATTTGACATAAAAAAGGCCGTTCCTACCCTCACGGGTAAGAACGGCCACAGTCAATAATACATGAAAAAACGCTATTTAGAGAGAGTCTCTACATAATAAAATACACTATTATAAATCTTCACCTTTATGCCATCCATATCAAACTCTTAATTTCGATTCAAAAGTAAAGAATAACAGAGAGACTTGCAAATAAAATCTACAAATTGGCGGATTCTGCCGACAAAATCTAACCTAGAGATATCGGGAGCTGAATTTCCACCGTCCGAAGCTCTCTAAAACAAGTATACAAGGTGCCATATTAAGACAGAGTATGGAAACCTTATCATTTGTCACCAATGCCTCATATAATCTGTGTTTTCTTATTTGTTCTTATGTCTGAAAAAGGATGTTCTGTTTGGGTTATATTTAATGGGGGGATGACATAAATAGGAATTTAATTCACCACAGAGGACACAGAGGGCACAGAGGTTTAAATTTTTCAGACGCGGATGGCGCGGATGAAGCGTTTTTTTTCTTAAATAACAGCAACTCTATTTTTATTAAAAGTAACTCTATCTATCATCCTGTCGAAGGCTCTCATCCCTTTGGTATACCAAGAGAGGAGATACTTCGACTCCGCTACCAATGACAGATAGTAACAGAGTAAAAAAATCAGCGTCATCTGTATCATCTGCATCTGAAAAATTAAAATCCGCTTAATCCGCTCAATCCGCGTCGAAAAAATCAGAAACACAGCGCAGCTTTAAAATTCGCGTCTTCCGCGTAATTCGCGCCTAAAAGATTTAAACCTCCAAAAGGTTTAAACCTCTGTGCCCTCTGTGTCCTCTGTGGTGAAAGAAAAATTATCGTTTCCCTCCAAGGTTACGCCCAAGGCGCCAAAGTACAGCAGATGTGCCGGGGCACACAACATCACCTCATCGTGATGCAGTTCAGAGGTTGGGAACTGGAAAGAATGGAAGAAGTATAACATACTAAAAACATCTGCATAAGCATCATAAAATGCGTTTTCAGGCATAATAATATCTATATAAAGCGTTTTAAGCATAGTAAATGCACTTATTATGTCAAGAATGCACTTACTATATCAATAATGCTATATCAATAATGCAAGTGTTTTATTGCGATAAAAACATCTAGTTTTACCTATATAAAACCAGGTGTTTTCTTCATTGAAACTGTTTGTTTTCTATATTAGAACAGGGAGTTCAATTGGTTGAAACTATCTGTTTCACTATAGAAAACACTTTGTTCTACCTATATAAAACAAAGTGTTTCATATTGAGAACTAACCAGATACATCTATTTATTAAAAACAAGATACGTATTAAATGAAATATATATTTAAAGAAATACATTCTTTATTTTAGTATAAAAATCAGGACGATACAAGGTGTGATAGATAGTTTGTCAATCCACCATCTATCACACCCATCTATCACACTACATAATACTATATTTCAATCGATTAACCCACAAAGTGTGATAGCATGACAGATGTTTTTCATTTTTAAACTCTATGTAGGCATAGGGGAACTTCATCAGCCTAACAACGCAGGGAAAGCATAAAAAATGATATAAATAGAAGGCAAAACAATATATTTCAGTAACTTTGTGTTCTGTTTGTATTCTATTTATGTTCTAATAGCAAAAAAAGAAAAGTATATGGAAACTACCCGTCAGAATAAAATATCCCGCTTGCTCCAAAAGGAGCTGAGCGACATCTTCTTGTTGCAAACCAAATCCATGCCCGGTGTATTAATCTCTGTGAGCGCCGTGCGCATCAGCCCCGATATGAGTGTAGCCCGTGCCTATCTCAGCATTTTCCCGTCGGAAAAGGGCGAGGAAATCATCAAGAATATCAATGCGAATATGAAATCCATCCGCTTTGAACTGGGCACACGCGTACGCCATCAGTTGCGTATCATCCCCGAATTGAAATTCTTTGTGGACGATTCATTAGATTATCTGGAACGGATTGACGAACTGCTGAAATAATGTTTAGTGATTAATGATTAAACATTAATTATGCACCTGCCATTCTACATTGCCCGTCGTTACCTCTTTTCCAAGAAAAAGCACAACGCCATTAATATCATTTCCGGCGTATCGGTATGCGGAGTAGCATTGGCTACTCTGGCGCTGGTATGCACTTTGTCTGTATTCAATGGCTTTCAGGACATGGTGGCAGGGTTCTTCACCGCTTTCGACCCGGAGTTGAAAATTACCATCCGCGAAGGAAAAGTTTTCGACCCGCAAGAGTCACGCATCCGGCAAATACGGGCACTGCCGGAGATAGAGGTCTGGACGGAAACGTTGGAAGAGAGCGCCATGGTGCAGTATAAAGACCGGCAGGCGATGGCGGTTATAAAGGGGGTGGAAAATAACTTTGAGCAACTGACTTCTATCGACAGCCTACTCTACGGAACAGGTGAATTTATCCTGGAAGACTCGGTTGTGGACTATGGTTTCCTGGGCGTGGAACTGGTATCGGAGCTAGGTACAGGTATCCAGTTCGTTGACCCGTTACTGGTGTTTGCTCCCAAGCGAAATGCGAGGGTAAATATCGCTAATCCTTCCGCCGCTTTCAATCAAGACTATTTGTTCTCTCCGGGAGCGGTGTTTGTTGTCAACCAACAAAAATACGATTCCCGCTATATCCTTACTTCCCTGAACTTTGCACGCCGTTTGTTTAATTACGACACGGAAGTCTCCGCCATTGAGCTGAAACTGAAACCGGGGTCGAATACGGATGCTGTGCAGAAAAAGATGGAGAATATACTCGGCGACCGCTTTGTGGTGCAGAACCGTTATGAGCAGCAGGCCGACGTATTCCGTATTATGGAAATTGAGAAACTTATCTCCTATCTGTTCCTGACGTTTATCCTCGCCATTGCCTGTTTCAATGTCATCGGTTCGCTGTCCATGCTGATACTGGACAAGCGCGAAGATGTGCAGACGCTACGTAATCTGGGGGCAGACGACCGGTTGATTTCCCGTATCTTCTTGTTTGAGGGGAGGTTGATTTCTTTGCTCGGGGCAGTCATCGGCATCGGCATCGGATTGCTGCTATGCTTCCTGCAACAACATTTCGGGCTAATCTCATTGGGAGGCGGCAACGGCAGCTTTGTGGTCGATGCCTATCCGGTGAGTGTACACGCCACGGATATCATACTGATATTTATAACGGTGATTGCCGTGGGATTCCTGTCCGTCTGGTATCCGGTGAGGTATCTCAGCAAACGGCTCCTGAAGAAGGGATAATGAAAAAGAAACGGCAAGAGAAGAAGCGGCAAGAACCTTTTCTTTATATCTTACGGATAATTGTCAGTCCATCCCGCAAGGGCAGAATCACTTTTTCCACACGGTTGTCTTTCGCTACCAACTCATTGAATTCTTTAATACGGATGGTTTGCAGGTCGGAAGCATGCGGATGTTCTTCCAGGACATGACCGTCCCATAGGGTGTTATCGGCAATGATATACCCGCCTGCCGAAAGATGCGCCAATGCCATTTCGTAATATTCAATGTATTTGCGCTTGTCTCCATCCATAAAGACAAGGTCGAAAGTGAGTCCCAACTGCGGGACACGTTCCAGGGCATCGCCTATATAGAACTTGATTTTATCGGCGTATACCGAGTTTTCCAACCAAGGACGGGTAAAGTCTTCCTGTTCGTCATTGATTTCAAAGGTATGGAGCATCCCGCCTTCGGGAAGTCCTTCCGCCATACAAAGGGCTGAGTAACCGCTATAAGTACCTATCTCCAGAATTTGGCGGGGACGTATCATCCTGACAAACATCTTGAGCATGCGTCCCTGCAAATGTCCCGAAGCCATCCGGGGATAAAGCAACTTGACGTGGGTGTCTCGATAGAGGGCTTTCAGGTAATCACTCTCTTGGTCGATATGTTCCAGGATATATTCGTCTAATGTCATATATAGTTGATAGGTGATAGTTGATAGTTGATAGATGACATGTGATAGTCAGGCCGGTAAAAATGCCGCATGGTAACTATCAACTATCACCTATCAACTATCAACTATTTATAAGTATCTATTGCTGTTAGGCAATACACTCTCTGCCGCATGTTTCAAAGCATCTTCCACCACGTTGATTTCGAGGAAGGAAGTTTGCGTACCTTCTTTACCGCTACTCAGATAGCCCACCATATCCGCAGGACACAAGCGGCCTTCCTTCAACAAACGGCGAAGGGCGGCGAAATAATATTCCTGTCCGTTGGCAAGCTCCGGCATATAGATGGCTTCCACACCGTAGGACAAGGCGAGGTGGCGCATCGTCTTTTCCTTGTAGCAGATGGCAAGGACCGGATATTTTCCACGGAACGCGGCCAGGTTGCGGGCGGTACGTCCGCTGTAACTGTCTGTGATGATGGCACGGATTTTCAACTTGGTAGTAGCTTTTACGGCTTGCTTGGCAAGGAAAGCGGTTACGTCGTTGCTGTTCTCATCCAAAGGAATACGGATATCGTTATCTGCCAGTTTATCCTTTTCGGCTTGGGCGGCAACTTTAGTCATTGTCTTCACAGCTTCTACGGGGTACTTACCGTAAGCGGTTTCGCCACTCAGCATGAGCGCGTCGGTGCGATAGTAGATAGCGTTGGCAATATCGGTCACCTCGGCACGGGTAGGACGAGGATTGGATATCATGGTATGTAACATCTGTGTGGCAACGATTACCGGCTTCTTAGCGAGGATACATTTACGTATCAACATGCGCTGGATGCCCGGAATGCGTTCCTGAGGAACTTCGATACCCAAGTCGCCGCGAGCCACCATCACACCGTCCGCCACTTCGAGAATTTCGTCAATATTGTCTACACCTTCCTGGTTCTCAATTTTGGCGATGATGCGGATATCACTGTTGTGAGCATCGAGAATAGCCTTGATATCAAGAATATCCTGCTTGTTGCGTACAAAGGAATGGGCGATGAAGTCGATATCCTTCTCGATAGCGTAGAGGATATTGTTACGGTCTTTTTCCGTCAAAGAAGGCAGGTTGATACGGACACCCGGTACGTTTACACTCTTGCGGTTGCCAAGCGTAGCTTCATTCTGAACTTCGCAAAGCAAATAATCGGGAGTCTTATCCACTACCGTCAGTTCCAAATCACCATCATCGATAAGGATTTGTCCGCCGACGTTCAAATCGTGCACAAAGTTGGGATAGGACACGGAGATGCACTCGCGGGTAGTTTGCAGGTCGGGGTTGCCCACCACCTTTACACGGTCGCCCGCCTTAAAAGGAATCGGCTCGGCAAGCACGGTTGTACGTACTTCGGGCCCTTTCGTATCCATCAGGATAGCGATACGGTTGGACACCGTACGCACATTGGCAATTAACTTTTCAAAGCCTTCGCGTCCTGCGTGCGCCGTATTCATACGCACCACATTCATACCGGCTTCAAACAATTTCTGTATAAAGTCCACATCGCAACGTTGGTCAGAAATCGTTGCAACGATTTTCGTTTGTTTCAATAACATAATCTTATACCTATTTACTTATTATATTTATTTTTTGTTATCCAGCAGCGCTTCCAAAGCCAACCGGTAAGAGTTCAGCCCGAAACCGCAAATGACGCCCTGGCAGGCACAGGCAATCATGGATACATGACGGAATGCCTCACGGGCATGTACATTAGAGATATGCACCTCAATCACCGGAGAGGTGACCGAACGGATAGCATCTTGCAGAGCAATGGACGTATGGGTGTAAGCACCCGCATTCAGAACAATGCCGTCCACATCAAAACCGACTTGCTGTATCTTGTCTATCAGTTCTCCCTCAATGTTGGACTGGAAATAGTCAATTTGCACATCCGCATATCTTTTACGAAGTTCGGCAAGGCAGTCTTCAAAAGTAACACTGCCATAAATGGAAGGTTCACGTTTGCCCAACAGATTTATATTGGGACCGTTAATAATTTGTATCCTCATAACACAATTTTTTATACCTTTGTCCCTTGAAAAGGACTCGCTCCGTATCCGGTCCGTACCCGGTCCGTACCTGCTCCAATCCATAAGACACGGAGCAAACAAGGATCAGAAAAGCGCCGGATACATAATTATGGCGCAAAGGTAGGAAAAAAAATGAAATCAGAAGAAAAATCAACGAAGAAGGAAAGACAAGCGTTGATAATCAGGAAGTATCAACAGTATCTGAAGTTGGAGAAAGCACTCTCCGAAAACACCTTCGATGCCTACATGACGGACTTGAGAAAGCTCCTGAATTTCCTGGAAGGCGAAAACATAGGGGTTCTCGACACCACGCTCGATGACCTTGAACGCTTTGCCGCCGGACTACACGACATAGGCATCCATCCACGCTCACAGGCTCGTATCCTTTCGGGCATCAAGTCTTTCTTCCATTTCCTTGTAATAGCCGATTATCTGGAAGCCGACCCGAGTGAGTTGCTGGAAGGTCCCAAAATAGGCTTCAAGCTACCGGAAGTGCTCACCGTGGAAGAAATCGACAAGATTATCTCCACCGTGGAACTGGAGAAGAATGAAGGCCAACGCAACCGCGCCATACTTGAAACGCTGTATAGCTGCGGATTACGGGTATCGGAACTCTGCAACCTGAAAATATCCGACCTCTATTTTGAAGAGGGCTTCATAAAGGTAGAAGGGAAAGGCAGCAAGCAACGGCTGGTTCCCATCTCTCCCCGCGCCATAAAAGAGATAAACTACTGGTTTAAAGACCGCTGCCACTGGAAAATAAAGAAAGGCTTCGAAGATTATGTATTTCTGGCCCGATGGGGCAACGGCATATCGCGCATCATGGTGTTTCACCTGATTAAAGAGTTGGCAGAGAAGGCAGGCATTACCAAAAACATCAGCCCTCACACTTTCCGCCACTCTTTTGCCACCCATCTGCTGGAAGGAGGCGCCAACCTGCGCGCCATACAATGCATGTTGGGACACGAATCCATTGCCACCACGGAAATCTATACCCATATCGACCGGAATATGTTGAGAAGTGAAATAATTGAGCATCACCCGCGTAACATAAAATACAGAAAAGAACATAGCTTTTATTAAATTATAATAAATGTGACAGTATTATTAACAAATTGACGAGAGAATTTATACCTTTGCGAGGCTATATCCATAGGACTGTAGCAGCGAATTGTGAATGGACGAATTTCAATTACAAACAATTAATTTATATCTAAAATGACTAAAAAATTGTATCTGCCTTTGTTAGTGGCACTTGTTGCTGTTTTGACATCATGCAGCAGCAAAATGGGTGAACTGTCTTCTGACTATTTCACAGTGACTCCTCAAGTATTGGAAGCCGTAGGTGGTAAAGTTCCCGCTACCATTAATGGCAAATTCCCCGAAAAGTACTTCAAGAAGAATGCTGTAGTAGAAGTAACTCCGGTTTTGAGATGGAACGGTGGCGAAGCTAAAGGTCAACCCGCTGTATTCCAAGGCGAAAAAGTTGAAGGTAACGACCAGACTATCTCTTACAAGGTTGGTGGTAGCTACACAATGAAGACTTCTTTCGACTATGTTCCTGAAATGGCTAAATCTGAGTTGTATCTGGAATTCAAAGCTAAAGTCGGTAAGAAAGAAATCACAATTCCTGCTGTAAAGGTAGCTGACGGTGTAATCTCTACTTCTGAAATGATTGGTCAGACTTTGGGTACTGCTAACCCGGCTAACGGTGACGACGCTTTCCAACGTATCATCAAGGAAAAATATGATGCTAACATCATGTTCTTGATTCAACAAGCTAACGTACGTGCAAGCGAACTGAAGACTGCAAAATCATTCAACGAAGAAGTTAAGAACGTAAACGATGCTGCCAACAAGAAGATTAGCAACATCGAAATCTCTGCTTACGCTTCTCCTGATGGTGGTGTTAAGTTGAATACCGGTTTGGCTGAAAATCGTCAAAACAACACAGCCAAGGTTATCAGCAAAGACCTGAAGAAAGGCAAAATCGAAGCTGCCGTAGACACTAAGTACACTGCACAAGACTGGGAAGGCTTCCAGGAATTGGTTAGCAAATCTAATATCCAGGACAAAGAGTTGATTCTCCGCGTACTGTCTATGTACTCTGATCCTGAACAAAGAGAAACTGAAATCAAAAACATTTCTTCTGTTTACAAGACTTTGGCTGACGAAATCCTTCCGCAATTGCGTCGTTCTCGTTTAACTTTGAACTATGACGTTATCGGTAAGTCTGACGAAGAAATCGCTTCTTTGGCTGACAGCGATGCTAAGCAATTGAACATCGAAGAGTTGCTGTATGCTACTACTTTGACTAACGATCCTGCTAAGCAAGAAGCTATCTTCATCAAAGCTACTCAAATCTATCCGAACGATTATCGTGCATATAACAACTTAGGTAAGTTGTCTTACCAAGCCGGTAACTATGACAAGGCTGAAGGTTACTTCAAGAAATCTCTGTCTATCAAGGATTCTCCTGAGGCTAACATGAACATGGGCCTTATCGCTTTGAAGAAGGGTGACAAAGCAACTGCTGAATCTTACCTGAGCAAGGCTTCCGGTACTAAGGAATTGAACGAAGCACTGGGTAACCTGTACGTAGCTCAAGGTCAGTATGACAGAGCAGTCAACGCTTTCGGCGATACTAAGACTAACAGTGCTGCTTTGGCACAAATCCTGGCTAAGGACTACAACAAGGCTAAAAACACTTTGGCTAACGTAGAAAAACCGAACGCTTACACTGACTATCTGATGGCTGTTGTAGGTGCAAGAACTAACAATTCTTCTATGGTTATGGATAACCTGAAGAAGGCTGTTGCTAAGGATCCTACTTTGGCTAAGAAAGCTGCTTCTGACTTGGAATTCTCCAAATACTTCACGAATGCAGACTTCATGAACATCATCAAATAATAAGTATATAGATGAAAAGAGGTGCCCGGCATAGAAATATGTCGGGCATTTTTTTTAATTCACATCAAAAAGAAGTATTTTCGCAGCAAAGTAGCAGAAGAAGCCGTATGAAGAATATTTATCTCGCATATTTCCTCCTTATCATAGTATCCGCTTGTGGCGGCAAGAAGTCCGAAACGGTCAGCCTGAACGGCGAAATCAAAGGATTGGGAAATGATACTATCTATATCTTCGGTGCTAACAAGCTGTACGACCGCATGGATACGTTGCTAGTCAAAGATGATAAGTTCTCTGCCACCCTAACCCCGGATACTTTGGTAGAAACGTATCTGCTGTTTAGCGACGGCACTCAATATCCGCTTTTTATGGACAAAGGAGAGAAGATTCAGATTAAAGGTTCCGCCTCCGAACCCGGTTTACTGGAGATAACCGGCAATAGCGCCAACGAAGAGCTATCAGCCTTCCTGAATGAACTGAAAGGACTGGGCAAGCCTTCGCAGAAAGTGATGGAGGAAAAGGCGGAAAGTTTTATCAACAATCATCCGGCTTCATTGACAAGCATTTACCTGCTCGACAAATATTTCATCCAGAAACCTCAACCCGACTATAACCAAATCAAAAGGTTGACCGAACACATGACGGGTGAGTTGAAAGACCGACCTGCCATTGATGAGCTTCTGGACCGCATCCAGGAAGAGGAGAAATCGGCAGTAGGAAAAAGCACTCCTTATTTTCATTTACCCAATGCAAAAGGAAAAAGCATAAGCCGTTCCGATTTTAAGGACCAGTATCTATTGGTACAGTTCTGGGCTTCATGGGATACCTTGAGCCGGGACAGTAATGCCGTTTACAGACGCATCTATAAAAAGGAACAGAAGAACAAGAAATTTGCCTTGCTGGGAGTTTCTCTGGATATAGATAAAGAGAAATGGTTGGAAACCATCCAAACAGACACTCTGAAGTGGGAGCAGGTTTGTGAGTTCTTAGGCTTTAGCACTGAGCCTGTTAAGCCGTTCTCTAGCCGGGGTTTACAGGCTAATATACTACTCAGTCCGTAGGGAAGAATTGAAGGAAAGAATCTGAACGAAGAAGCTAACGAAAAGAAACTGAAGGAAATAGAGGAAAGAGAGAAAGAAAACAAAGAAAAGAAAGAAACGGAAAGGAAACTAAAAAAGATAAAACGTTAATTTCATCGCTTCCTTTTCATCATTCACCATTAATAATTAATCATTAACTCACGTGCTCATTAAAGTTTTTGGAGCGGCTGTTCAAGGTATTGATGCAACCCTTATCACCATTGAAGTCAACAGCTCCAGAGGCTGTATGTTCTATCTCGTCGGACTGCCGGACTCTGCGGTCAAGGAAAGTCACCAACGCATTATTTCGGCGTTGCAGGTCAACGGATACCGGATGCCTACAAGTAATATTGTCATCAATATGGCTCCGGCGGATATCCGCAAGGAAGGCTCTGCCTACGACCTGCCTTTAGCTATCGGCATGTTGGGTGCCAATGAAGTGATTCAGTCCGATAAATTGGAAAACTATCTGCTGATGGGAGAATTGAGTCTGGACGGCAGCCTGCAACCCATCAAAGGCGCTTTGCCAATTGCCATAAAAGCGAGGGAGCTAGGGTTTGAGGGTATCATCATTCCTAAACAAAACGCGCGCGAAGCAGCCGTTGTAAACAACCTGAAAGTATATGCGGCGGAAAACCTGAAAGAAGTGATTGAGTTCTTCAATGGAAAACAGGAACTCGAACCGGTACTAGTCAATACGCGTGAAGAGTTTTACGCCAGCCAAAGTACTTCCGACCTGGACTTTGCCGACGTGAAAGGGCAGGAGAACGTGAAGCGTGCCCTGGAAGTGGCGGCGGCAGGCGGACACAACATACTCCTGATTGGAGCACCGGGCAGCGGCAAGTCCATGCTTGCCAAACGCCTTCCTTCCATACTACCGCCATTATCACTAGGCGAGAGCCTCGAAACCACCAAGATACATTCGGTGGCGGGAACACTGGAAAAAGAAGGCGGACTTATTTCCAAGCGACCATTCCGCGACCCGCACCACACGATTTCCACCGTAGCCATGACCGGAGGGGGTAGCTTCCCCCAACCGGGAGAAATCAGTCTCGCCCACAACGGAGTACTGTTTCTTGATGAACTGCCGGAGTTCAACCGGAATGTACTTGAAGTACTGCGGCAACCTCTGGAAGACCGGAAGATTACAATTTCACGTGTTAAATGCAAGGTGGAATACCCGGCAAGTTTCACGTTGGTTGCTTCTATGAATCCTTGCCCTTGCGGATACTATAATCATCCCACTAAGGCTTGCGTGTGCAGTCCGGGGCAGGTACAGAAATACCTGAACCGCATTTCCGGTCCCTTGCTCGACCGTATCGACCTTCAAATCGAGGTAATACCGGTCCCGTTTGAAAAGATGTCCGATGCCCGTCCGGGCGAATCGAGTGAGAGTATCCGTGAGCGTGTGGTACGTGCCCGCCAAATTCAGGCTGAACGATATGCGGATGTTCCGGGTGTGTATTGCAACGCGCAGATGAACAGCAAGCTGCTTGCCCGCTATGCCCGTCCGGATGATAAAGGTCTTGAGTTGCTAAAGAATGCCATGAACCGCTTCAATCTTTCGGCACGTGCCTACGACCGCATCTTAAAGGTATCGCGCACCATTGCCGACCTTGAAGGCGGCGAATCAATACAACCCGCTCATCTGGCGGAAGCTATCGGATATAGAAATCTGGATAGGGAAGATTGGGCGGGATAACCTACGAAAAGGAACAAGGGCAGCTATCCCTCCCAAGCTGATTACTCGGCTACAGAGAATTTATAAATACATCTGCTGTTATATTTTTCTCCCGGTCGCAATACGGCTGAAGGCCACTCCGGTTTGTTGGGGGTATCGGGATATTTCTGCGTTTCGAGGCAGACAGATGCACGCTGAGCATAGACAATGCCTTTCTTACCGGATAAACTGCCATCAAGGAAGTTGCCCGCATAGACCTGAATACCCGGTTCATTGGTATATACATCCAGTATAATACCGGTTTTCGGTGACTCCAACGTTGCGCATTTCTGAGTAATATCTCCACGGGTATTCAGCACCCAATTATGGTCGTAACCGTTTCCATTCTTCAGTTGCTCGAAATCGTAATGATTGATGCGCTGACCGATAGACATGGGTGTTCTGAAATCCATATCCGTACCTTCCACACTTGCAATCTCACCTGTCGTCATAAATGTACTGTCCACCGGCGTATAGTAATCGGCATTGATAGTCAGCAGATAATCTGCATTGGAATTGGCTGGATTGCCCTCCAGATTGAAATAAGAGTGGTTGGTCATATTGACTATGGTCGGTTTGTCCGTTTCAGCGGCATAACTGATATCGATTGCATTATCATCTGTCAAACGGAATGTAACCTTGCAAGTCAGATTACCTGGAAAACCTTCTTCACCGTCTTCCGACAAATAGGAAAGCGTCAGAGCTTGCGGCTCCACCATATCGACATCATAAACACGATATTGAAATCCTTTCGGTCCGCCATGCAGGCAATGACCGAAGTTATTCCGGGGCAACTGATACTCTTGACCGTCGAGAGCGAATTTGCCTTGATTGATACGGTTTGCATACCGCCCGATAGAAGCTCCGAAATCAGAAGGATACTTTATGTAGTCCTGAATCGAATCGAAGCCCAACACTACGTCTTTCATAGTACCCTCTTTATCAGGAACCATCACGGAAACGATTCGTCCGCCAAAATTAGTGATGCAGACTTCCATTCCATTTTTATTCTTCAGAACAAACAAGTCTGTCGACTTACCATCTACTTCCGTCTGGAAGTTTGCTCTTTTCAACCCGGAGTCGGTAGCATCCTGCTGAACTTGTTTTCCGTTGCAAGCTGACAGAACAATCAGCAAGCCAATAACCAAACCACTTAAATTTTTCATATACTATCTTTATTAATTGTGCGAATGAGGAGTTGAAGTTGACTATGCATTGCGTGAATCATCACTTTAGCAAGAATTTCTCTGCACGCCCCGGCGTAAAGAGTTCCCATAAGGAAGCCACCGTCCATCCCGGAGCGAAGATATCATTGTAATAGCCCTTGCCGTTACGTCCGTAGTCCCAGTTGGTATGTTGCACCACTTCAGGATAATATCCGGTTTTAGCTATACCACATAAGTGGTTCTCATAGGGCAACAACTGGCGCATTGAAGTGGAAATAACTTCCGCAAAATCAGCAAAACGCCGTTCATCATACTCTTTCGACAACCATTGGAGTACCGAAGCAAACTCGAATACAAACACATCGATATGATTATTCTCAACAGATACGTTTCCCCAACCACGTGTCTTCAAACCAATATCTCCCAGCATTTGTCCTTGAGCAAAAGGTACATCCCACAGATAGTACCAAGACAGAGCGAAATAAGCGGCTTTCCGCGCCAAGTCTGCATAATGGCGGCTTTCTTCCCCCTTGGTCACCAATGCCAGATAATAGGTGGCAGTAGCCGAATAGAGCGATGCTTCTTTATCCTCACAATTAGCATCCAGCGTAGAAGAGAAATAATCGGCCTTTGAAATCAACTCATTTTCCAGATAGGTCACAGTACGTTTAGCACTTGCCAGATAGCGTTTATCCTTGAAATACTTATACCCCATCACTAAAGGTAACGTAGCCGAAGGAGTACTTCCTCCGCTCGCATCTACAACAGAGAAATCGTCACGGAACTTACGCGGGAAACTTCCATCCCCATTTTGCAGGTTCAGAAACATATCCAGCATACGTTTCAAACGGCTCTCCCACTCCGGATACCTGCGCCCATATTCTTTTTCATAGTCCAGAAAATGCAACATTGCATAAATACCTTCGGATTGGCGGCGAATACTATGAATGGGTTCTTCGAAATCTTTATCAAAATCGACATATTCTTTGAAAAAGCCCGCCTCAGTAAAACCATTCTTCAGATAACTATCAAAAACTTTCAAGCTGTTCGCTTTTAAATCTTCCCGCCCCTGTTGCCAGCCATATTCCCAAGCATTGAAGGAGTTTAATAAGACACGACCGATGAAGCCGACTTCGGCCTTACCATTGCCATTACAATCAGCTATTTTAAGATGTATTCCTGAATTATAAGTCAACGGATGATTCTCCACCAAGCTACTCACAAAAAACTCACTAATAGTTTGCTTCATATCAGCTACTGAAAAAGGAGTAGCTACAGGTTGTGGCTTATATGTATCATAGCAATATTCCCACGTCTGACGAATAAAATCGGAAAAATCATCTCCTGAGCTTTCCCGCAAAATCCATTTTAATGAAAGCGTTTGTCCCTTTCGTAATAGTTGAAATGCCTTTACAGCAGGCGCCAATGTCAACTTACGTATATATGTTTTAGGAGCTTCTTGATAAGGAAATCCGAAAGAAAGCGCAGATATTCCATCTATATTTTCAAAACCGGTAAACCCCAACGAAGTTTCTCCGGAAAGAATAATTTCCCCCTCCTTATGTGTAGTCAGAACTTCTTGCTGAAAATCATCCAAACGGGTTACTGTTACATACTTACGTTCTTTTTCACAAAATATGCCTGTCAAAGGTGCACTCAACCTATCTTCCCGCACCAACCAACTATCCGATGTATGAAACGAAGGAGCTTCATGGGGGGAACGAAGATTACGACGATACCAAAAACCCGGAAGATAGAATTGGCAATCATTATGCTTGAAACCGGTCAAGAAATGTTGGCTATAATTAAAATAAACATCTTGTATCGCTGTAAGTTGTACCATCAAACAGACTTGCCCTTCTTGTTCCTCAATTTTATGAAAAACAAGAACAGGTAATTGTTCATTAGACGTCCACTCATAATTAAAATAACTATTCTGCAATTTCTGGGCATGAAGTAAATAACTCTTTGCTTCATTACCCGGAACCTTAACCGCCAGAGACACTTGCATCTTTTCAGGTATATAATTTACCGCCCATAAAGAAGTAGTACAAAACAAAAGGATTGTACATCTAATTATATTTTCTACTATATGTTTCATATCCTATTCAATTTCTATTTTCTTACCAGGTATTAAACGCACAGGGCCTATCAAACCCGATTCCACCAATGGAGAGTCTATCCTGTAATGCTTCCATGTAGTGAAGGTCACTCTTCCTCCTTGTGGCTTATCTTCACCATTTTTATACCAGTCCGGCAGTTTCTTAATTGCACCACGGCTTAATGCACCGATGCCATTCATCCCTCCTCCCGGCACATATTCATTCTCCTCGGGTAATTGCTCATCACCGATCAATCGGTTAGTCCATAGGTTTGTCACCTTTACTACCAAAGTATTATTTCCTGGTTTTAATACATCAGTAACATCCAAAGCGTATGGACGAGACCATAAAGTTCCTTTATTTATGCCATTGACAATTACTTCAGCAATCACTTCCACTTCACCTAAATCTAGGTAAACGACTTTATTTTTAGATAACATTGAAGATTTTACCTTAAAGTTTGTATGGTAAGTTGCTGTTCCCGAGAAATACTTGACCCCTGTATCAGTATGTTTATGTAAAGAAAATAACTTTGGCATAGTAATCTTCTCGGGAGCTCCTAATCCCTTAGGGAAATAGACTTCCCACTTTCTATCTATCGCAACAGATTTTCCTATATCATCTACAGTTATCTCTTTGCATTCTCCTTCCGAAGTCATAGAAGTATATGAGCCATCGGCCCAAACTATCATAGAACCTGTATCTGTACACGACATCAAATCTAAAGAACATTCGTTTTCCATCATTTCCCGACCTTTACTTATTTCATCGCGTATCTCTTTATCAGATAAAACTTTCGAATATAAAACAGGAATATTCATATCTCCATTATAATAAGATGCTCCTTCTTTCAATTTAGTGGCATTTAAGCCAGGATGTATAATTTGACAAGATTTTGTTCCTGAAACCACAAATTCGCCATTCACATATATTGAAGGCATTCCCTCCTTATATATAAGACAAACATGAGTCCAACCTTCAATTGATTTCTCAGCTGCCAACTTAAATACCGGATAACCTTTCTCATTTTCCCAAACAGCAATTCCGTTCCGTCCTATAGCTAAGCCGCAAGTAGCATGCCCTTGTCCATACATCTGTTCCCCACACGATGGATAAATAGCATAATATTCAGTCCAAGGATGAGGAATATATCCCATAGGATTATCTATGTTCAACATCACATCTGATTCCGGCTTTACCCATAGTGCAACAGAGAAACCATTTTTTATATCAGAATACATTGCCTGATTGTATTTCACTCCATCCCTCTCTGAAGCA
This sequence comes from uncultured Bacteroides sp., assembly GCF_959029255.1. Taxonomy (GTDB): domain Bacteria; phylum Bacteroidota; class Bacteroidia; order Bacteroidales; family Bacteroidaceae; genus Bacteroides. Next base: position 92,860 of record NZ_CAUFUE010000007.1, read on the forward strand.
TCAACTATACTTTTTCCATTTCTTTGAATAGACCGGGCAACAGTTTGTATAGGTAAATCAGAACGAAAGATTACAAAGACAGAGCCGTATGCATCTAATTGTATAGGTACCGATATTGTCTCTCCATTAATGTGATATACCATAGCACGGGATATTTTACCTGTTATCGGATTCCAGAATTCTGGTATTTTACCCTTAACACGGAAGTTACATACGACTTCTTCCGTAGTTCTACGTTGGTTGGTAATAAAATAAGCTTCAGCATCTCCTATTCTGCGGTGAATGTAACGTATTGGAGCACTATTAGGATTAGATACTACTTTAAAATCCGGGATGAGTTGTATATCAGCAAATATTTCATCTAAAGGAATTCCCCAAAAGACTTTTCCTTTTCCTACTGTGCGCTTTATAACAGAAGTTTGTGTTGTTCCCCATAACTCGTCACAAATCTGATTAAAGTTTTTTTCATCTTCCACTGAATGGTATAACAACCCAACAGTTTGTATTGGACGAGAGCCTACTATAGTTAACCCTTGTTCCACCATACTACGGAGCTTCTTCAATAAGTTCAGTGATATGTGATTTTGTTCTTGCAATACAAGTACCCGATAGCTCATCCCGTCTGGTAAACTCAAACGTCCCTTGTTCATACAAGTCTTATTCAACAAAGTTTCGGTATTCATCAAATCATAATCATATCCTTCAACCGGAACCGGATTTAGTTCTTTACGATGTACCTTTGTATATCCAACAATATTATCTCCAATAAAATAGGCTAAATCAGCTACAAATAAACCCTCTTGCAATATTGTCTGACAGCGATTTAAATAATCCATCCACGCCTTAGAAGGTTCCCACCAAGTATTCGTTCTATCAAAATGAACACCCCAAGGTCCTAGGGTCATGGCAGGTGCTGCATTGGGATGTGGTTGCATAGCATAACGATGAACTACCATTCGATTAATTCCTTCAGTATATGCCTTATCACCGACAGCCTTTAAAGCAAATGGATACTCTTGCCATCTACCTGACTCCGGTTCAGATGTATATGCTTCTGCGCCTACCACTTTTTGACCATTAATATGAGCTATGGAAGAAGCTAATTTCGTTGTACGACGCATCATCAGATTGTTCTGAAAAATAGCAGACAAGCCATTCCAGAATTCCCCCATCACCCCATCTACACGAGAGCCAATTTGCAATTCCTCCATTGGACCACGATCGTATGGTTCACAATATGAAACTAAACCATATTGATCACATAAAGCATTAAACTCTCCATAATAATTATCTGCAAGCAAATCAGCTTGCAGACGACGTATATCCCACAAAAAGCGTTCAGTAAGTTCTTTACTTTCAACAATTTTACCAGTCATCGCCGGCAAATATTTAATGAGATCATATCCCATTCTTGCACTAAATTCATTTTCAAATCCTGAAGTCCAATTTTGCATTCCGACTTCCCAGCTATCTATTTCTAAGCCAATTTGAATCTGGTTAACATAGGGTTTTATTAACGGATATAGTATATCCATCATTTTATTAAAATGGAGTTTTATAGCTTCTTTATTAAATTTATCACATTCCAATCCTACTCCCGTATCAGGAGCTGCACAATTTTGTCTGCCGGTTGAAGTATGACCTAAACGAATAACAGTCCATTCACCAGCTGGTGCTTTCCAATGTAATCTTCCGTTAGGATCTACTTTCTGTGACAAATCAATAATATCTTCCAAACGAATAATTTGCGATGGTTCAAATACCTTTATCTCAATTAGTCCTTTATAATTAAAAGTACTATTATTTAAAGACTTCCAATCAGAAAATGGTACTGGATTTCCATTTTTGAAAGAAGGAAAAGCAAGTACAGCTATATCTTTGTAATAATTACATTCAGTTACCGGTTGGGGTAAAACAGTCTCTACTAATTCTCCACCAGATATTTTTGTCTCACTCCAAGTTAACTTTTGCATAGAATATTCCGGTGTAATCCATGGACCACCACTAGAAGACCATCCGGGACAATTATGCATCACATAATCAATACCAAGCCGTGCAGCTTCTTTGATAGCATGTGCTTTTAGCTCAGACCACTCCTTACTTAAATAAGTGACCGGTCCTTTAGGAATGCCGGTTCCTCCCTCTAAATTAAAAACTCCGCCGATTCCAATACGATGCATTGCTTCTAAATCTTTCGTAATTCCTTCTTTCGTAATATTACCATTCATCCAGAACCAATAAGTATACGGGCGAGCAGATAAAGAAAGTTTCGAAAAATCCTGTTCTAACTCAACCATCGGCTTAATCTTCACCAAAGACTCACTACCAGAAGGTAAAGAAAGTTTTTTCCCTGTAGGTACGGGCTTACCAAAAACAGGCATACCTGAAGCATCAAACGTAAATTTTTGTAATCGTATATCACGCTTCCAACCAGGAGTTCGTTCTTTTTTTGTATGATAGTAAATATAATATTCTTTATCGTCAGGAGAAGTCGTAAAACTTGCATGCCCTACTCCAAAAACATCATTCGTTCCTTCAAAAATGGGTTCTTCACTTTTAATCCAATTTTTAGGATTTAACAAGTCTGCATCTTGATCTTTCAAACGCAGACAGGATAACTTATATGTATCTAACCAAGATTGTCCGCATGAATAAACAATAAATACATCTTTCCCATGTTTCAAGATTTGTGGACCTTCATTAAGAGGGAGATCCCCTTGTTCATAATATCTATCAGGTGAAGAGATTTTTACTCTACCAGAAGCCATTGTCCAAGGGTTCTCCATCTTGGCAATGTACAAATGTTGCTTTGTTTTATCCGTTACTTCCTTATTCTCCCAACCTGACCAAACTGCATATAATTGTCCTTTATGTTCCAATAAAGTCATATCAATAGCCCATCGATTATTTTCCCAGTCCCCCAAAACATCACCTGTAAACAACATTCCCTTATCTATGTATTTACCCATTGCATCGGAGGATACAGACTCTAATACTCCTGTCTTTTGATGAATGAAAGGAGGCCCACTATACCCTGCCGCATAGAAGATATACCATTTACCCTTCCAAAAATGAATTTCAGGAGCCCAAATACAAGTAGAATTCCACTTTCCCTTTGCTGGATTTTCCCACACACGAATAAGAGGATTCAACTTATGAAGGTCACGTGAACGAGATACACCAATTCCACCAGGTACACCACCACAATAATAATACCATCCTTCATGTTTCATAACCCAAGGATCAGCGCCAGAAGGTAAAATTGGGTTCGTATAATAGTTTTCCTGTCCACTCACTACGAATGAACAGAATAACATCATTATCCAGAATGATAATCTTAACATCATAATCAAACAGGTTTCATTATAATTTTTCTTTTAATATATCTCTTTTATATCTTACTAAAGCTTCTACATAATAATAATCAGCATAAGTTAGAGGAACATCAACCTCGGATTTCCCTGGATTATTACCCACTGAATGCTTCAATATGAAATTACAGTTCGTATCTGGTTCTGCTAAATATTCAGGTGAAGAAAGTGTCTTCAACTGAGTTTCGGCAACAGATAAACACTGTTCAGAAAAATCACCTTCTGTATATTGGCTTAGCTCGATGAGTGCAGAAGCTATCAAAGCACCGGCAGAAGCATCTCGTAATTCATTAGGAATATTCGGAGCATCAAAGTCCCAATAAGGAATCTTATCTTCAGGTAAACGAGGATGGTTCATAATAAATTTGGCAACATTCATGGCATGCTGCAAGTATTTATCTTGTTTCGTTTCACGATACATCATCGTATAACCATATAATGCCCATCCTTGTCCACGTGCCCAAGAAGACTCATGAGCATATCCTTGACAAGTATTTTTCTTTTCTGGTTGTCCCGAAATAGTATCATACGAAACGACGTGATAACAACTATAATCAGGACGAAAATGATGTTCCATCGTTACATCGGCATGAGACTGAGCAATATCACTGTATTTCTGATTATTGGAATTCTTTGATGCCCACATCAATAATTCCAAGTTCATCATATTATCAATAATAACCGGATATTCCCAAACTTTCTGATTCCAATCCCACGAACGAATGCAACCCACTTTAGAGCGAAAACGAGTACTTAATGACTCAGCTCCTTGCAAAAGAACTTTTTCATACTCTTTATTACCCGTTAAGCGATAACCATTTCCAAAACTACAATATAACATAAAACCAACATCATGATTATCGGTTGTGTATTGTTCATTTTCAATACGTTTCGTGAAATTTTCAGCATATATTTTCAATGAATCGCCACCTTTTGCCTCATATAAATACCACAATACACCAGGGAAAAAGCCACTTGTCCACCAACGTGATCCAGAAGTTACAAACTCTCCTTTTTTTCCAATCGTGCGAGGAAGTTTATTTTCCTCATTCAGCAAGCTTTCCGCCATTTTTTTAGACTGAATAGCAGCTCTCTCTAAACTTGCATTAACAAGTAAGCTCATTTCATTTTGCTTTGTAGAACACCCACAAACAGCTAATAATAAACAAAAATGAATGACTGTATATTTTATTTTCATATTTTTCTTATTATTTCAATAACATAACTCTATAAATAACTTCCCAATACTTCCAAACAAATAAAATGCTATCAACAATTATTTAATTATCCAACTTAGTTTTTTTCTCTAAAATATAAGTTTCCTGCTTCTTCATTTCTTTTTCCAAATAGTCACAATCCACTCTATTTTCATTTTCTGCATAGTCAATTTTACGGTCAAACATCAACCGGCCAATTATAGAATCATTTTTCAGCCATACAGCAGTACTATATCGTTCTGAAATAATATTATATCCTCCATTCCATTGTACAAAAGCATATTTCTTCGTTTTCGCTTTACAGTCTTTCAATATAGGAACAAAACTTTTACCTTGTAACTGAGCTTTCGGAACTGGTATTTCACACAACTCACATAAAGTAGGATAAATATCTACAAATTCAACGATACCTTTTGCCTTTCCTCCTTTATAATGAGGAACATGAACCACTAAAGGCGCACGAGTCGAATGATTCATTAAATTATGCTTTCCCCAAAAGCCATGCTCCCCCAAGTGCCAACCATGATCACCTAATATTACCACTATTGTATTTTCGGCCAATCCCAAACGTTCCAATTCATCCAATACCAAGCCAATTTGCGCATCAATATAGCTGACACAAGCATAATAACCATGTTTTGCTTCACGCTGAAACTGTTCATCTTTAAAAGAACTAAACTTACCATATCCTTTAATTTCACCAGAAGAAGAAACTTGTTTCGGCAATTTTTTAGGTCGGTAAGGATTTAAAGCCAAATTTATATCATTCCGTTTATATAAATCCCAATATTTCTTTGGAGCATTAAAAGGTAGATGCGGTTTCCAAAAACCACAAGCAAGAAAAAAAGGTTTCTTTCCCTTCTTTAACCGTTTCAAATCAGAAATCGTTTTTTGAGCAACCCGTCCATCTATGTAAGTTGTATCTGACACATCAGCCGATTCACAAAAAGGGCCTCTCAAAGTTCTTGGATGAATATAATGGGCTGACTTATCATTTTGCCATAACTCCCATTTATTATACTCGGCCCAATCCTTACCAGATCCATCCGGATGTACCCTCCAAGGTGTTTCAGACCAACTATGATTATTATCTGCTATATTATGGAAAACTTTTCCATTAGAAACGACATAATATCCATTCTGTTTAAAACATTCAGGAAGAGAAATTGCATTTGGGGCATCTTTTTCTGCATTTGCATCAAAAGCCGTAAAACGTTCTGGATAATGTGGATACATACCTGTCAATAAGCTAGCTCTGGAAGCACCACTAACAGGTATATTACAATATGCATTCAGAAAGACAGTGGCTTGTTTTGCCAAATTATCCACATGAGGTGTTACAATATCTTCCACTCCATAACACCCCAATTCCGGTCTCATATCATCAGCAATAATAAATAAAACATTCATTTTCTGCTTATTGCCAGCATATCCATTCACTGCGTATACTCCAAACGGAACCATACATGAGATATATCTTGCCAAACTCATTATATGCCTTTCCATTTCCATCTTATCACAATTTCAAAATCAAATTTTGATTTTCTCCAACAAAACAATTCGTGAATTTTACTTTTCTATCGGTTGGTAAAGTGATACGTAATATTTTATTCGGTAACAGAATCCCCAAACGATCTCCATAAGTTATATGATATTCTATATCTGAATTATTAGTTATTTCAAACATATTCTTTTTATTAGACAATTTCTTTACAGAAATTGAATTAGCAACCAATTCTGTCATCAAATCTTCACGCCCTGCTAGATTTTTGAAAAAATAAACTAAAGTTCTTCCTGCAAATAAAGCTTCCTTAATACCCCTTGCGGTTCGTTCTTTGGCAAAGACCAAAGTCATAGGACGAGCCATTTTTTCCAAGCCATAGGTATTAGCTACTGTATAGTGGATATCAGAGTTTCCCATGACGGTCAATCCAGTCTTTTTACACCACTCTATTACCTTAGGATACAAATCAAAGTTATTACCAAAAATTTCAACTCCATTTATTTTCTTTTTTTCAATCAATTCTTTATGTATATTGTACATTGTACTTGTGTCATTAGGCCAACCTGGATGATTCCACATAATAAATGCACCTTGCCGTATAGCCTCATCAATAGCCGCCACCGGATCGTCTAATTTCATTTTATTCACATCTTGAATAAAAAGAGCATTCAAATGTCCTATCGGCTTTTTTCTTGTAATTTCAGTTCCTTTTATAACAATCATATCAATATCTTCTCCCTGTTTGACAGCTATTTCATTGGATTTATTCAAATCAGCAACTACTACTTTCTGATTTGGGCGATATTCTATATGATCTGTAATAGCAATTGCATCTAAACCATCATTCCAGGCTTCATCTACGCGTACTGTAGGCCAAACTTTACCATCAGAGAATATTGTATGTGTATGAAAATCACATTTCAAAGTTACATACCCTTTCAAATCAGGTATACGTATTATTTCTCTTTGATAAACATGGCTCATCTCCGGATGTTTATATACATCTGAATTTCTTTTTTGTGCATTTATTGGCAATACACAAAAAAGGGTCAACCCAATGAAAAGCAAAATTAATTCTCTATTTTTCATCATAATTCTTAAGTATTATTAGTTTCTTATAGAACCATCTTTCTTGATATTTCGACTTCCACTCCACATTTTCACAGAAGACCATTCTTCAGATTTAGCAGTCCAAAACTCATCGCTCGGTTGCAAGCCTAATGGTAAGAAAATAAATGTACAAAGATATGCGCTCCCCGTTGACACATATCTATCTGCTATTTCCGGTTGATGTCCGCAGAACCCAAGTGTCAGCCAACCATCTTTATCAAAAGTATCTTTAACCAATTGTCTTTTCAATACCTTCGTTAAAGCACAACGTACCTGTGCAGGTTTTATATGTTCAGGAAGTAACTTCATCCATGACACTTGCGCCAATACTTGAAAAGCGCCAAAACGATATCCCATAGATCTTCCTAAAACAGGATAAGTACCCTCAGGAGATATTAATTTCTCTTGCTGATCAGCGTAACGAATAAGACGTTGCAGCTGAGTATCATAAAAGTCAGCCCCCTCAATATTGTGCTTCTTCATGATGGTAAGTACATCTATCAGCATAGGTTGTATTACATAACTATTATAATAATCTAAATGAAAGTTACGTCCATCACCATACCATCCATCCCCCTTATACCACTCTTTATGTCTCATCAAAGCATACTGAATAGCTTTTAACTCACACTCTCCTGTAAATTCCAATAAAGCCGCTTCAATAGTAGCTGAAAACATCAACCAATTTGATTCAGAAGGTTTTATCTTTCGAGAAGCCTTTAATTCTTTTACAATTCTATCCTGTGTAATTCTATCTAATTTAGGCCATATTTGCTCTTTGGAACGTATCAATCCTTGCGCAAAAAATGCTGCATCAACTAAAGGTTGCCCTCCAGGACCATCAAAACGCATATAATCAGGAGAATCTGGATTTACAGCATTAGTAATAGCTTTGACTACCAGATCTGTGTATTTAATCCGCAATTTGCCTTCTTTTGTATCATCAGGAGGTAAATTAAGCCAAGCAGAAATTCCATTAAATGAGCGTCCTAATGCTTCAAGGTGCGTTACATTTTTTCTTGTATTACCGTTATTTAAGCCATCAAATGTTTCGACCGGCATATTTTTACGCAATGTGTTCCGACTCAAATTTGTATATAAAGGATCAATAATCTTTATCATTGAATTAACCCAATACTCACGATCTTTATTTTTTTGAGCATGTGCACCACTTGCTATAAACGTACAGCATAGCACAAACAATAGTGATTTTATAAACTTAATTCTATTCATAATAATCTCAAATATTATATTTATTAAAGATTCTCAGTAACTTTATTCAGCATAAAGTCACTGAGAATTCTTCGATATCATTTATTCTTCAATAGCTTCTAACGGAGGAATATTTGTCTCAGCTCCTGAATAGCCCTTATTTTGGTTAATATGACCTTTTGTATTAGAATTAATAGTATTTGCAGGTATCGGCCATAAAACATGATATGGACTCATTGTAAAAGTCACATTTGAAATTGTTTTAACACCTTTATTATAGAAATCTGTAGTTTCCATAATTCTATCATAGAAGAAATTGACTTCCGAGAAATTATCCATACTATACACTTTACCTGTATAAGAAGGAGTACCAGTCTGAGCAAACAAATAGGCTATACGGGTTAATTCCGTTTTTCTTGGTTCCTCATAATACAACTCTCTGGCGCGTTCATCTAAAATTGTACCGATATTCATATCTCCAGCACTCAAATCTCCAGCACCAGCCCTATTTCTAACTTCATTCACATCATCTGCAGCTTTCTGTAAACTGGCAGCATCTCCTTTCCAACAATAAGCTTCTGCTCTCAACAAGTAAGTTTCCGCTAAACGGAAAACATACCAGTCGGTATTTCCACCTTCAGGTTGTAATAATCTATCTGGATCCGGAATAAAAAGCTTATAATGAGGCCAACCGAACCAGCTACGAATTGTATCTTTACACAATAATTGTCCTTTCTCTCCGTAAAGCTGAAGAGGTTTACCATAATATTTATTCTTACCTTCCAATGCCGGTGCATTATAAACCAAATCTTCCATATTCATCCAATTTCCTTTTGCATGACGTAAATCATTTGGATCATCCCAAATTCTTTTAGTATAATAAGGTGTTGCACGACAACGGCCAATACCACGTCCATATTGTTTAACCAAAGAGATTTTAACCTTACCGGCAGCATCCTTTACATCTGTTACACCAGCTTTACCATCAGGAGTTAAAAGTGCATTCTTTGTATTTCCGTAATAAGGTACGGCATTTCTCATTGTTCTAATTCCAGCACCTTCACTTCCTTCAACCAAATATCTATCAATTACCAGCAAGATTGTTTCCTTATTTTCTGCTAAAGCTTTATTTTCAGGACGATGTAAATCCCATATTACATTTTTGGAAGCATCTGTTTTTTCTGCTCCAAATCTATTTTTCATTAATTCGTAATTCGGATCATCAATTAAAGCTGTTGCAGTTTCAATTGCCTTATCAAACATTCTTGATGCCAAATATATTTTAGTCATCAGATGTAATCCGGCAGCACGTGAAGCTTTCCCACGGTCCACAACCTTCGGCATCCATTGACAAGCAAACTCCATATCTTGTCTTATTTTATCCAAAACGACTTCTCGTTTAGTCGTATAAAAATCAAGTTTAGGTGCAGTGAACTCTTTTAATAATAAAGGAACATCACCGAATTGATTAATTAGCCGATAATAATGATAAGAACGGAAAAAATATGCAGTAGCTAAAATCTCGTTCTTCTCTTCTTCAGAAGCATAAGTAGCATCATCAATACGCGTAATCACTGTATTTGCATATCTTATATTATCATACGCTTCATTCCAATACCAACCAACTCTATTGGCATTAGGACTATTCAAGTTCTTATCCGGAGTAATTACTGTATTCAAATCTTGAGCAACACTCGTTTTATCAGTAGTACCTTCAATAGCAACCTCTGAAAATATATGTTCAGTAATGATTGCCGGTCCATCGCCATAAAACTCAGCCTTAATTCTTTTTTCGCATACTCCAAGAGCAGCTCGCATTCCATCAGCATCAACAAGCATATTTTCCGGAGCATAAAAAGACAGAGGTTTGGGTTTCAACCAATTATCATCGCATCCTGTCAGTGCAACCAATACTGCACCTGTTATTAAAAGTTTACTTATATTATTCATGATTTTCTTAAATTACATTGTAACATTAATACCAAACGTATAAGTTCTCGGAGTAGGGCCACTATTTTCAGGATCCCAAAGATCCCAATCAGGTGCCCATACAGCAACATTCTTTATATTAGCAAAAACTCTCACATTACTTAAACTAAATTTACGGATCCATTTAGTAGGAAGAGTATAGCCTACAGATATATTATCAAGCCTGATAAAAGATTTTTTTCTGTATACATTGAAACCATTTCCACCAGTACTCGAGTCAATACGTGCCCATTTATTAGTTGGATTTTCCGGAGTCCAATAAGGTAATGTATATGCGTTTTGTCTATCATTGTAAACTGTAGTACCACTATGCTTTGCTATATCAAATGTACCCTTATGCCCCCATAATGAATATAACATAAAAGAGACATCTAAATTCTTATATATCTTAAAATCATTTCGTAATGTCCAAGAGAATTTAGGGCTCGTAGTACCTTGAAAAACATTATCTTCAATTGTATAATCTCCACTTTGATCTACATCTCTCAGTTTGAAATCTCCCGGTTGAAGACCATACTTAGCAGCTTCTTCTGCCTCATTCTGTTGCCAAACGCCAATTACTTCCAAACCCCATATTTCATCTATAGATTTACCTATAAACCATTTATTTTTAATATCATCAGTTTCTTTCTGTCCAATTACATTTCCATTCGCATCCAATATATCCTCCATATCACCATATAAATGAAGGATCTTATTTCTATTTAGGGTAAAGTTAAATGTAGAGTTCCAAGTAAAATTACGTTCTTTAATATTTACCGATGTCAAACTTAACTCAAAACCCTTATTCTCCACTTCACCCAAGTTGGACATCACATTATCAAAACCTATCAAACTGGGTAAAGTACGTTCTATCAGAAGATCTTTCGTATTATTTTTATAAATATCAATATTTCCTTTCAAACGGTCATTTAGTACAGAAAAGTCCAGACCAATATTAAAAGCAGCAGTCCGTTCCCATTTCAATCCTTTATTAGCCAATGAATTCACATAAACATACGAACCATTGTAGACAGTACCATCAGGTCTCACATAAATATATTTATTGGTACCCATTCTAGCCAAAGCTCTATAAACGCCAATATCTCTATTCCCATTCATACCCCAAGATAATCTCAGTTTACCATAATCTAGCCAAGTTGCTTTTTTCATGAAAGGTTCATCAGAGAAAACCCAACCTAAAGCCACAGAAGGGAATACAGCACGAGGATTTTCTTGTCCAAAAGCAGAATATCCGTCACGACGTACTGTACCTGTTATCATATAACGATTTTTATAAGAATAAAACAGGCGCCCCATCAAAGCATCTCCTGTCCGATATTCGTCATCGCTACTAATCGTAGGCAATATGCCACCCTGCATGTAATGATATCCTAATTGGTCATTCGGATCAAAACCCTCATTATTCATTTTATCACTCCATCTTTGGAATTTTTCTGCATTAAACAGGAAAGTAAAATCTAAGCTATGATCATCTGCAAATGTTTGTTTCCATTTCACTATATTATCCAATTGCCAGTAAAAATCATGTCTAAAATTACGATAGGCAGAGCCACCGATATTTTTCCAGTCAGGGTGTTCAGAAGACTTATGAACAAAATCAGTTGCCCATTCATAACGCGGAGAGAAATTCATCTGATATGAAATATTAAATGGCAATGAAACCTTAGCGTAAATATTAGCATTAAGATTATTTACAATATTACGTTTATCCGTATAATACGAATCTATCAAGGGATGTTTTGCTGAAGTATCATCTCCCGGATTCAGTTTCATTGTGCCATCTTCATTAGTAGGGGTTCCATAAGGAGTTAGTTTTTGATATTGAATCCAATCAGCTGCAATATCACTCCCATTACGTTGTGCAAACTGTGTATTCATACCCACTGTCAGAAAATCAGTTATCTTCGCATCTAAATTCAATCGAGTTCTAAAAGACTTGAATTCATCATTTGTAATCAATCCTTCATTATCTGTCCATCCCATAGACCAATAATAGTTCATTGATTTTGTTTTTCCTGAAATACTTGCATTATAGTCCTGACGTAACCCATTTTGAAATACCATATCAGCCCAATCGACTGACCTACCTGCTAAATAATTCTGAATTTCAATATCTTTAAATCCAATTCTTCGTAACCAAGTCTCTACAGGATCTCCTTGTGAATTATCATAAGCCATCCAGTTTTCCAAAGAAATATCCGAAGGCAACGTACGCGGATCATTAAACTGATAAGGTTGATGAGTAGGATTTGCACTGTTAAAAACATCCGTACGCCAAGAAGTAAAATTTTCAGCTCCATATACGTCTTGTTTTATAGCATGTGTAGCTATACCGACAGAAGCATCAAAGTTAATTGTCGGTTTTTCACTTTTACCCATTTTAGTAGTAATAATAATAACACCACTAGCTGAACGGGCACCATAAATGGCAGCAGAACTGGCATCTTTCAAAACATCAATCTGTTCAATATCATTCGGACTAATATCCGCCAAATCACCGGGATAAATTACACCATCCAATACAATCAAAGGTGAAGTTCCTGCATTAATTGAATTCTTACCACGAATCAGTAGACTTCCTCCCGGCTTTGAACCAGCACTAAATCCAACGCTCAATCCCGGTACATTAGCTCGCAATAAGTCTTGCATAGAAGAAGGACTTTCATTTTCCAATTGAGAAGATTTCACTTGCATCACGGCACCAGTCAAGTCTCTCTTTCGAGCCGTACCATAACCAACTACAACAACTTCACTCAATGCTTGTGCATCTTCAACCAAGCGAATTGTAAGTTCCCTCTTTCCTTTTACAGAAATCTCTTGCTGAGTATATCCAATATAGGATACAACCAATGTTGCATTAGAAGTCACATTTATAGAGAAAACACCATTTACGTCCGAAATAACACCATTAGTTGTTCCTTTCTCCATGATATTCGCTCCAATTATTGCTTCATTGTGCTCATCTACGACTTTTCCCCTAATTGTTCTCTGCTGTGCAAATGCCTGAACAGTAAACAACAGAAAAGCAATCAGCCAAAAGGCTCTTGTTCTACATTTACCAAATGCATGTCTTTTCATTGTATACAAAATTTAATGATTAATAAATAGGTTATTTCATTTTCAATATTTCAATACCTGCCAACAAGAAAGCTCCCACCCCATAAACTTCTGTCATGTCCTTCGTAACTTTCTCAGGAGCAGCACTTACTGGTTGTACATATCCAAGCATTCCATCTTCATGGACATAACTTTTCAAAGCATTCCATCCTTTTAAAGCGGCTTTTTTATACCTCTTACCTTTCAATATTCCTTGATTAATGCCCCATGTCAAACCATAGACAAAGAATCCAGAGGCGCTATTCTCAGGAGAAGGATAAGATTTAGGATCAAGCATACTAGCATGCCAAGAACCCTTTTCATCCTGACAATCAAGAACCGCAGAAGCCATTTCTTTATAGATTTTCAAATAATAATTATAAGTAGTATGCTCCTTGGGTAAGTTCTGTAGTAGCAAAGGAAGTCCGGCAAAAACCCAACCATTACCTCTACCCCAAAATACTTTCTCACCATTCTTCTCCCGTTTTGTAATATAACGTCTATCTCTATAATATAATTTTGAATCTGTGTCGTATAAAGAGTCAGTAGCCTCCTTAAACTCCTTATCCATGAAATCTAGATAATTCTTCTCAGGATATAATTTATTTAATAAGCCATAAACTGGAGGAGCCATAAATAAAGCATCGCACCAAGACCAACGTTCAGACCATTTAGGTGCTCCTAACCATAAACGAGCTTTTGAAGGATTGGCAACCACAGAATCAACCCTAGCAATAGTTGGTTGAATCATAGCCGGGTTATTATATTTTTCAAACATACGAATGTACATCTGTGCTACAACTATATCATCCGCATGATATAGACGTGCCAAAAATTTCCAGTTATGCCTCTTTCCTATCTGCATCAAAAAATCGTAATAACGGTCATCTTGCGTATAATCAGCCCATTCTATCATACCACGGAATAACACCCCATTAGTCCATGCCAAGTCATGGTGCTTCACCTGCGATTGATGCTCAATTTGCCATATAGCAACTTTATCAATTAACTCACGATCCTTCTCCTTCTGACCTACAGCTTTAAGATTAGGTAAAAAGGACAATAATAAAATAAATAAAATAAGCCTTCTTTTCATCAGCATTAAGTTTATAAGATTACTAGTTATTTCAAAGAATTACATATTTCACCATTCGCTTTCCTCAGTAACTGCTCATCCATCTTTATCACCTTCCGGTCATACGTCATCAAACCATTCACCTCTATCTCCACATCTGTTGTTTGTGTATAAACTGCGGCAGAGAAACCTTTAGAAATCAGTTTTTTCAGTTGTGCAGCATACTTCATATACTCAGCGGTAGCTTCCTTAGAAGTATTAAACTGGACATATCCCCAGTTCCTATCCGGTTCCCAAAGATGATCTTTCATTACCAATCCAATACCTCCATATTCTCCCAACACATTGGCTCGTTGAGCATCATACAAATACATTTTGGGTTCCGGATAGTTGTGCAAATCCAACATATCACCACAAGTATAATGATTACCGCCACTGGCAGGATTTACTAACCGGGTAGGATCATATTCTTGAGTCCATTCTGCAATTTCACGTGTTTTAAATTGCCCCCAAGCCTCATTAAAAGGTACCCATGTACTGATACAAGGATAAGAATACAGGCAATCAATAATTTCCTTCCATTCTTTACGATATGTATCCTCAGAAAAAGCAGTTCGGGTTAGTTCTGTTCCTTCAAAATATTTTCTATTCTGCCATTCGGGATTTCGATCACCACTAGGCATATCTTGCCAAACAATCACTCCTAGCTTATCGCAATGAGTATACCAACGGGCAGGTTCTACCTTTATGTGTTTTCTTATCATGTTAAATCCCAAATCTTTCGTTTTCCGGATATCAAAGCATAAAGCCTCATCCGAAGGCGCCGTATACAAACCATCCGGCCACCATCCTTGATCCAATGGACCAAATTGAAACAAATCTTTATTATTCAATTGTAAGCGTACAATCCCATTTTTATCTCTTTTCATTGAGTATTTGCGCATAGCAACATAACTTTTCACTTTATCTATAACTTCATTCTTAGAAATCAGTGAAACTTCCATCTGATAAAGGAAAGGAGAATCCGGTGACCAATGTTTTACATCGGCAGGCATGGAAACCTCAACGGGCAAACCGTTGACAGAAGTTCCCATAGCTACCAAATGCTTTCCTTCAAACACTTTTACCTCCAACTTGTCAGAATGATTTTTATCATCCGTTTCTATTTCTACCTTAATCTTATTAATATCTATATCCGGAGTCGTCTTGATGCCCGAAATGTAATGGGCAGAAACCGGCTCCAACCATACGGTCTGCCAAATACCACTTACCGGAGTATACCATATACCATGAGGCTTACTTACTTGCTTACCCCGAGGTTGAGGTCCTTTGTCTGTAGGATCCCAAACTTTTACCATCAAACTATTCTTTCCCTTCCGTAAAGCATCAGTTATATCGAAAAAGAAAGGAGTAAATCCGCCGGTATGTTCGCCTACTTTTATATCATTGACCCATGTTTCCGTCTTCCAATCTACAGCACC
This sequence comes from uncultured Bacteroides sp., assembly GCF_959029255.1. Lineage (GTDB taxonomy): Bacteria > Bacteroidota > Bacteroidia > Bacteroidales > Bacteroidaceae > Bacteroides. The sequence continues at coordinate 108,918 of NZ_CAUFUE010000007.1, forward strand.
AAAGTGCAACAGCACTCTTTTTCCATTCCATTTGTTCGGGACTGCAAATTCACGCTGATACCACAATTCATTTTCTACCCCCAAAGTTTTGCCTACTCCCGAAAGGCTTGATTCCACCGCAAACGGAACCAAAATCTTTCCATCAAAAGTTACCGGTGAAGGCTGTCCCATCGGTAAAATAGCATAATTCCATAACCCATTCAGATTTTGCCAATCCGTACGTTCCATGATAGGACGAGGATATTCCGGAAAGAGATTATCAACCTCAATCTTTTCAGCCCATACAGTTTTAATTTTATCACCGACAGGTTTCCACTGCGCCGAAGTCGTTTGAAAAATAAAGAAGGACAATACTAAAAAGAGATACGTTTGTTTTATCATAATATTACTTTCTGAATAGATGTTTTTACTACATTAACTGCAACAAAAGTAGCCCAAACAACATATCTCAGATAAAACAAACATCCCAATAAATGAAACAAATATCCCAAATCCGGAAAAGAATAGCAAATGCATGCCAAATGGGAATATTCTTATATTCTTGGGAAAATATTATTTTTTCCTATCCAACAAAATCTTTCGGAAGCACACCAAATTGTTTCAAGAAACATTTGGAAAAATAAGATGGAGAATTAAAACCGACCATATAACAGATTTCATTCACGCGACTCTCTCCTTCTTTCAGTAATTGAGCGGCACGCTTCAAACGTTCCAAGCGTAAATATTCATTAGGAGTTAAATCTAACACCCCTTTTATTTTCCGATAAAAATTAGACCGGCTCATGTTCAATCCATCAGCAATATCATCCATACTAAAGTCCGGATTATGAAGGTTCAACAAAATTATTTCATTCAATTTCTTTATAAATTCTTCATCCGCTTTTGTCAAAGCCATTGTATTGACTGCGACAAAAGGCGAATTGGCAAATGCCTGACGCAATTTCTCCCTATTGGTTATCAGATTAGAAATACACACGCGGAGATACTCAACAGAAAAAGGCTTATCAATGTATGCATCCGCTCCAAGTTCCAGGCCCTCTATCTTAGACTGAATATTAGTCTTAGCAGTCAATAAAATTATAGGGATATGACTATAATCTAATTTAGATTTTATATTCTTGCACAGTTCAAAACCATCCATCAAGGGCATAACGACATCACTCACAATTATATTAACATAGTTACCATCTAATATTTGTAAAGCCTCCATACCATTAGTGGCAGTCAGCACAGCATAGTCGTGAGACAACTGACGTTTTACAAACGAAAGCATATCCTGATTATCTTCTACCACTAATACAACCGGCCTATCACCCTTATCTTCTTCGGTTTCCGTCAAAGAGCCTACACTCAAAATAGTATCACTAATCACCTCCGAGGGTAAAGTAATCGTAGTATTTTGAATAACTGGCAATGTCAGGCGAAAACTATTCACCTGTTCACCCTCATCCATTACAAGACTTCCCTGATGCAACTCCGCCAAGGAACGGGAAAGAGCCAAACCGATACCTGTACCCACCGTGACTTTCTTCTCTTCTTCTCCAAAACGAACGAAAGGTTTAAAAATCTCTTCTTTCATTTCATCCGGTATAATCACCCCATCATTAATAGTACGGATACAGAATTCTTTTTTATCAGGAGATACATTAACATCAAGAATGACATATACATAACTATCTGCATACTTAACCGCATTGTTCAACAGATTACTTATGATTTTTGTAAAAGCTTCTTTATTTACATGCGCATGAAAATCCTGTTCCTGGAGTTTCAACTCAAAATCCAATCCTTTTTGTTTGGCCAACGAACTAAATCTGATATAAGTTTCTCTCAGAATTTCAGTAATATTACATTCCGTAAAATTCAAACTATACCCCTTACTCTCTGTTTTACGAAAATCCAATAACTGATTTGTCAGACTCAATAATCGTTCTGTATTTTGTTTCATGATGTTCAAATCTTCACGAGTCTCTACATCCACTTCCTTTTTCAGTATTATATTTTCCAAAGGTCCCTTTATCAATGTCAAAGGTGTCCTTATTTCATGAGCAACATTCGTAAAGAAGTCTATCTTGGCATGATAAATCTCTCTTTCCTTTTCCTGCTCAAACTTCTCCATCTGCCGACGATGCTTCTTGGCATTTTTCTGCCTGAAATACCAGAGAATATAGGCAGAACATGCTATAAACAATAATACATAAACACAATAAGCCCAGATAGAAAGATAAAAAGGCGGAAGGATGTGAATAGCCAAACTGATTTCGTTTTTATTCCATATTCCGTCACTATTCGAGGCTTTCACACAGAATACATAATTTCCATATTTTAGGTTCGAATAAGTTATGACAGGACTTTCTCCTACCGGAAGCCATTCCCCATCAAAACCATCCAATTTATACATCAACCTATTCATGCTTGGAGCCTGATACCCCAGAGCCGCAATGCGGAAAGAGAAGGAATTCTGTTCGGCACGAAGCGTTATCTTATCAGAGAAAGTTATACTCTGTTTTAGTGGAGAGTCTTCCTGCCCTGCATATACTTCTTTATTAAACAACATAAAATCTGTAATAACAGCAGATGGCAAATATTTATTTTCAGAAAATGTCTTAGGATTAAAAACTATAAATCCATCAATACTTCCAAAATAAATAGTACCATCCTCATCCTCAAAGCTGGAACGATAATTAAACTGATCTCCCAACAAACCGTTGGCAACAGTATAAACCTTCATTTTTTCCGTTGCCGGATTAAAACAAACCAATCCATTGTTAGTAGTCAACCACAAAGCCCCTTCCTTGTCTTCCTCTATTTGATAAACAACGTCATTCGGCAACCCTTCTTGGGTGCCAAAACTCGTAAAGTCATCCGTATCAGGGTGAAACATACAAAAGCCACCACCTTGGGTTGTTAACCATATCTGATGATGGGAATCTTCAAAAATACTCAGTACCTTATTGTAAGGAAGACTTTTTCCATTATTTTCATCATGCACATAGTTTTTCCACTTTTTCTCACCTACCGAATAGCGATAAGCCCCATTCGCATAAGTTGCAAGCCATAAATCGCCGTCAGAATCTTCTTTTATATCATAAACGAATTTTCCGGTCAATTCCTGTATTCTATCAAAATCATCTGTCCGGATGTTGTATCGAAGCAAACCAAACATAGTACCTAAGTAAATATCTCCTGTGGTTGTCCTGCAAATAGCAAATATACTATTATCCATCAAAGAACGTGGAGAATCATTTTTTTGATAAGTCTTCACAATAGCGCCTGTATGAGTATCAATAATCTTCAGCCCTTTAGAGAAAGTTCCTACCCACAGATAATCATTTACCAGACACAATGCATGTATATTGGTAAAACCGGTGCTTGGTCCAAAAAAAGAAAACTCTTTTGTCTTTGGATTGAAACGATTCAAACCACCATCTTCTGTTCCAATCCACAGTACTCCTTGGTTATCTTGGCAGAACTCCCTAACGCGTTTACCATGCAAACCATCCTCTACTCCCTTAGGATAGTACTTTTCAAAATAGGTATAAGGATGAGGGTAATAATTTACTCCTCCAAAATAAGAACCTACCCAAATGCCACCTTCATTGTCTTTATATAAAGAATAAACCGCATTATCTGACAAAGAATACGGATCGTACTCCGAACTACGCAGATGTACATACTTACCCGTACGCAAATTATAAATATAAATACCTGACTCCGTACCCATCCACAATTCGTTATCCGAAGATACCAACAGGTCACGGCAATATACCAGCTCACTATCCTCATCGGTCAACAATAAACCATGAAGTTTACCGGAGGTTACATTCAACTCTTGCACCCCCTTTTTAAGCGAGCTGATATATAGGCAATTATAAGGTCCTGCCACTATCTTCGTCACTACATCACCACGGAATACCTCTTTACCATCAATCGGGGAGAGGTAAGGTTGAAGTGTTTTCAGATTATCTTTCGAGTAGTATAATCCATCCCCATAGAAACCAACCCAAATCGTTTTGCTATTGTCAAAAGACAAACTTTTGACATTTGTAGAAATAAAAGGAAACTTTTTTAGAGTATGATTCTTGAGCTGCCCGCTCTGCAAGTTATAACAAAATATTCCTTGTGATTCTACAGCTATCCATACATTTCCTGCATCGTCACCAGTAATCGTAGATACGGCACGTTCTATCTTCGTATTCTCTTCACTCAATTGAGTAAAATGTGTAAAAGTATCTTTTACCGGATAGTAAATATACAATCCTACATCCGTACCAACCCATATACTCCCAGCCGCATCTTCATAAAGAAACGTTATGAAGTTATTCCCCAAACTGCGTTCACTATTTACATCATGCTTGAACTTTCGGAAGGACAAGCCATCATACCGGTTCAAACCATCTTTGGTTCCAAACCACATGAAACCCTTGCTATCCTGTAAAATAGCATTGACTGTATTTTGGGATAATCCATTCTGGATATTAAGATTTCTGAAATAGTAGTGTTCGCCCGCTGCTTGTATCTGACCTACAATTCCCCACAAAAAACAAACAAGCATCCATATTATTGTCTTCATATTCAGTATTGCCTATAAGTATCTAATTAAGGCTCCAAATATAGCCCAAAATACAAATAAGCAATATAAAATACGTCCCAATGAATGAAAATATCGTCTTATTTCTCTATCCTGATACGCGCATCCACCGCAATCACATTTTTCTCCGTAGCAAGCAACGGGTTGATATCCATCTCCTTGATTTCCGTAGCAAAGCGCAACAAGGTAGAAAGGCGTACTATAATCTCGGCAAACTTATCTTCATTGACGCCCTTTTGCCCGCGCGTGCCTTTGATAATCTTATAAGCGCGCAGGGAGTGAATCATGGAATATGCTTCCTCGTAAGACAAGGGAGCCAAGCCGGAGGAAACATCTTTCAGCACCTCGACAAAAATACCACCCAAGCCGCAGAGTACTACATGACCGAATTTCTCTTCGTACTTGGCACCGATAAACAGTTCCGTACCACGCAACATGGGTTGCACCATGATACCGGTCACCTCTGGTATTTGCATCATGCGGTCGAACTCCAACGCCAAGTGCTGTTCACTCTTGATGTTCAGCACCACACCGCCCACATCGGATTTGTGCACAGGACCCACCACCTTCGCCACGACCGGAAATCCCGCACGACGGGCAAAAGCAAGCACTTCATCCTTATTGGCCGAAACGAACTCTTCCACTACCAGAATACCCGCCGAATGAAGCAATGCTTGCACTTGATGGGGTTCTATATAACCGTCTTGGGGAATGGAGTCGATGATACGCCGTATGCGAGGAACATCCACCCCGAAGAGTTCAATTTCATTATTCGCCGGTCTCGACGCATTCATGATGCGCGACAGGGCTGTACCCAACGTCACCTCATCGGCAAAGTTCACATGTCCTTTCGCAAGGAAAGCAGACACTTCCGCCCCGGCAGTATTGATGGAAGGAAGAATCGGGAAAATAGGCTTCTCGCAGGTCTGCATCTTCTCATGCAGCACATCATACATTTCGAACATGGTGACCAACCCGGGCGTACCGAAAATAGCCATCACGGCATCCACATTCTCAAACTTCTCTTCGCAGTATTCCAGACAAAGGCGCAGATGCTCGGGGGTACCCGTGGCAAGGATATCTATCGGATTTCCTACCGCAGCACCCGGGAAAAGTTTACTTTTCAACTCTTCGGCAAGCGGGCCTTCCAACTTCGGTACGTTCAGGCCGCCTTTGCTCAAGGCATCGGTCAGCATCACGCCCGGCCCTCCCGCATGGGTAATAATGGCGAAGTTCTTCCCTCTCAGTTCCGGCAAAGTGAAAATACACCCCACCGTAGTGAGTTCCTCCCGCGAATGGCAACGCACAATACCCGCCTTGCGGAAGAGAGCTTCCACCGCCGAGTCGGGACTGGCAATGGCACCCGTATGCGAGGATGCCGCGCGGCTTCCGCTTTCACTGCTACCGGACTTGATAGCCGCAATCTTGCATCCTTTTTTTATCAGCGAAGAAGCATGGAACAGCAACCTGTCCGGGTCGCCGATACTCTCTATATAAAGCAGTTTTATTTTAGAATCCTTTTCTGCATCAAAATGTTCATCCATATATTGCAGCACATCTTCTACCCCAATCTGCTTGGCATTGCCCACGGACCAGACGGAATTGAACTGCAAACCTTTGGTAACCGCACTTTCCAAGATAAATACCGCAGTCGCGCCGGAGCTGGATATCAGGTCGACGCCTTGCGGATGCAGGTTAGGGATAGGCTGGCTGAACACACTATGATGCCAGGTATTCATCAATCCGATACAATTAGGACCTATCAATGAAGCGCTGTATTTGTTCACCGTCTCCAGAATACGGTCTTCCAGCAGCGCCCCTTCGTGGGTTTCTTCTCCAAAGCCCGCAGAAAGAATGATGAATGCACGCACCTGCTTTTCGGCGGCAAGTACCTGCACCGCCTCCGGGCACAATGCCGCCGGAATGGCAAGTATCGCCAAATCCGTCTCGGGAATATCTTTCACATCAGCATACGCCACTACGCCCTGCACTTCGGCTTCCTTCGGATTGACGGCCCGCAACTCTCCGGCATATCCACCGTTAATCAGATTCCTCAGGATAGCGCCTCCCGGCTTATGTACATTATTAGACGCTCCCACTACCACAATACTGGCAGGATGCAGCAATTGGTTTGTTATCATAGTTTTTCCTAATTAAATGGATGGATATAATACATAAAACAAATATAGGCATTATTTGTATTGCCAGCAAAACAAATTTGCATGAAAATCGTTTTGCGCACAAAACATGAACTGCGTTGTCTCTCTTCTGTCCTATTTCTCTTTTTCCCCCTACCCGCTCCCTGTTTTCTCCCTGTCTATAGAGTGAGAAAAAACAGGGAGTTGGTAGGGAGCGGGTAGGGAGAAGGTTAGGAGTTGGTAAGGAGTTGGTAAGGAGGAAATAAAATTGTTCTTTTAGTCGGATTTTAAACAATCATTAGCAATAACTGCTTATTTCTTTAGGAAAAGTAGATTTTGTCAACAAGAACAGCTATATTTGTAACACTTTAAATAAATATAGCTATGAGAAAAATCAGACTGTTACTTCCAATTCTACTACTAGCATGTATTTGCGCTTGCAACAACAAACCTTACCCACAAAGTATCCGAGTTGCCGACTCATTAGTCTATAGCAATCCGGATAGCGCTATTACCTTGCTGGAGCAACTTAAAGGAAGTATGGCTTTTGAGCCCAAAGCCACACAAATGTACTATCGACTACTGACCATAAAAGCAAAAGATAAAGCATACATTACGCATACTTCGGACAGCCTCATCAAGACGGTTGTGGAATATTACAAAGAGAAAAAAGACAAGGAACGATTACCGGAGGCCTACTATTATGCAGGACGAGTGTATCGCGATTTAGGGGATGCACCCCGGGCGCTTGATTACTTTCAAAAAGCATTGGAAAGTTCAAATGAGTACACAGATTATAGACTTGTCAGTTTAATGCACAATCAAATGGGAATGATATTTCTATATCAGGATATCTATGACAAAGCTCTGGATGCTTTCAATGGGGCTTATCATTATTCAACGATATCAAAAGATAGTGTATTTATGGTTTATAACCTACGCAATATAGGAAGAGCTTATACTGGACTAAATAATGTGGATAGTACTTTATCTTATTATAATAAAGCAGAACAAGTTGCCCAAAACACCCACAACTCATATTTAATAGGCATCATTAATCAGGAAGTGGCCGACATATACACACAGTTAGGTGAATATGAGAAAGCAGACAACGCTATAAAAGTATCTCTGCACACATTGAAAAAATATCCCGCACCTTATTATGCTACATTAGCGGATTTGTATTTTGAGACGGGAAAAATCGATTCTGCAAAATATTATTATACAAGACTACTTTCCATAGGCAACCACTATCATAAGCAAGGCGGATATGAAGGACTAAGTAAAATAGCCCGTAAACAAGGGAAATATGCCGATGCGCTCCAGTATATAGACAAATACCTTACATATACAGACAGTATACAAAAAACAATCCATACGGAAGCTATTCAGAAAGTGAACGCTCTATATAATTATCAATTGCAAGAGAAAGAAGTTAACAGATTAAAGGATACCGCACAAGAACAGAGAGTATGGATAATTTCCCTTACCGCTGTTATAATTCTTATTTTAATGTCAATCCTTACCCTGAACTTCATTCGGCAGCAACGCAAAAAACAAAAAAAGATGCAGGCTGAGCGACAGGAGGAAAAATTACAAGAGATTGCTAAAGAGCAATATCTTAGCAGCCAAGAGTATATTGCCGAAAACATGAAACGCATTGAAGAACTCAAAGAAAAAATACAAAATACCGAAAGCAAAAAAAATGAATTGGAAAAGAATCTGGAAGAGAGCGAGAAAGACCTGCTTGAGCTAACCAATAAGCAAATAGAGGTCAAGCAAAAGGTTCAAACTCTATCAGAAGCCGCATTGAAAGATTCACAAATATATAAAGATTTTTATCATGTAGCCGGTATGCCCAATTCAAAAGATATATCCGAGAAATCTAAAATCACTCAAAAGGATTGGGACGAATTAATCGCCGCTATTGATAAAACATACAATAACTTCACTTGGCGCCTCCAAAAGTTATATCCTAAAATTAGCGAACAAGAAATTCGTATATGTGTTCTGCTAAAGATTTCTATCAATCCTCAATATATCGCAAATTTGCTTTCACGCTCCCGCCAAGCGATTGATTCTTCTAGAAAGAAACTATATAGATCTACTCATAATCAGGATGGTACAGCTAAAATGTGGGATGATTTCATAAGGAATTTCTAATAGATTTCGTCTTTTTATCGTATAGCAAGGAATTAAAATCGTCTTTTTATCGTACTTAATTGCTTTCATATAATACTATAATAGCATACTTTTGACGGCATAGAAATCAAATTAAGTATGACTATGAAACGGCTTATATTACTACTATTTACCGGAATGATGCTCCTTTCCGTTTTCGCGGAAGAGAGAAAAATCGAATTGCATGAGAAAGCACACAATGTAGAGTTGCGTTCCCTCACATTTATACCAACCGTTACCCATGATGATAACATCCTCTACATTTATTCGACTATTCCTTTAGAAAATCTACAAGTGGTTGTAACAGACTTATCTACAGGAGAGATGTTTCATTTTGATAATATTACTACGTCTTATGGTCAACCATATATACTACTTTTAAATGAAAAAAACGGTAACTATAAAATAGAATTGAATATAGGACAAACATGCTATTGCGGTTATTTCGAAATAATACAATAAAATGTGATTAAATGTTTTAGTCACATAATTTTAAAGCTAAGTATATGAAAAAATTATTTTTAATCGGTTTATTTGCATTACTTTGTGCAAGTACCTTTGCTGCCGTAGCCCAAAGCTATCAGTATTTTGTTGCATGTGGTCGTGTTTATGCTATTGATTCAAGAGCATCAGCAGGAGAAGTTCTTTATTGGATGGATCGAATTGAAGCTAATTGTTAAACCTCTCTTTAATCAGTCCGGCAAATATTTGTCGGACTGATATTTTAAATTAAGAAAAACATGAAACAGTTCATAATTTTATACATAGTAATATTATTGATTCCTATATATCTGTTTGCACAGGACAAACCATTTATGGAATGTCATTATGCAGAATCCTACAAAGACAATCTCCTGGAAAAAGAAAAGATACGTCAGGACGAAATGATACTTCGAATCAGTAAGAGTTCATCTGAATTTTTCAGTCTTTGGAGAAGAAGCAGGCAACAATTGCAAGACAGCATGTTGGCAAAAGGGGCATCGCTGGGCGATATAATAAATGCAAGGGATAAAATAAAGTATCCTATCAGCATGCAATTCTATACCATTTATAAGAATTATCCGCAAAAGGGAATACTGACGCATACGGACAAGCTATTTGAACATTTTTATCTCTACTCAGAGAAAATGCAATGCCCGGAATGGAAAATAGAAAATGAGAAAAGAACTTTAGCTGGATATAGCTGCCAGAAAGCAGTAGCGACTTTTCTGGGAAGAAAATGGATAGCATGGTTTACTCCTGACATACCCGTACAAGAGGGTCCTTGGAAATTATGGGGATTACCCGGATTGATAATACAAGCGGAAGATGCGGATAAAGACTATTCATTTACATGTATCGAAATAAAAAAAATAGACGGAACACCCATAAACATCCCTAAAAAGAACTATATAAAATGTGATAAAGCAAAATATATCAAGGAGTTGACCGAATCAGAAGAAAATAAAGAAGCTTTTGTGAGAAAACAAGGAGGATTCGTACCTATTCCCGTTGGAGAAAATGGGAAATCCGGTTCTGCTTTCCCAAAAACAAAATTCAACTATCTGGAAAGATAAAAAACAACTGTATGAGGAGAATCGGATTATTTTTTTTATGTATAGTGAGCGTTATGCAACTGTATGCACAAAGCAAGTACACCGGGATTGTTGTTGAACAGAAAAACAACAATCCGCTTGAAACTGTATCCGTCTCTTTACTTTCAGCAGATAGCAGTATCATTAACTATACTTATACAAATGCAAAAGGTGTTTTTGAGATTGAAACGGTAAGGTCTCCCCGCTTCCTGTCTTTCTCGTCAATGGGTTACAGACGAATGTTTTTACCAATATCTTCTTTCAGGAATGGAATGACAGTAACATTGGAAGAAGCCCCCATACAGATAAGGGAAGTAAAGGTAACCAGTCAACGCATCAGGCAAGTAAAAGACACGCTGACCTATACCGTTAGCGGATTTAGAATGCCGCAAGACAGAAGCATAGAAGATGTGCTGAAGAAGATTCCGGGGATTGAGGTAGAAGCAAACGGAACAATCAAGTTCCAAGATAAAGCTATCAGTAATTTCTATATTGAAGGCATGAATCTTTTGGAAGGGAAATATACCTTAGCCAGCAAAAACATTCCTGCCAACATGGTGAAAGAAGTACAGGTGTTGCAATCCCACCAGCCAATAGCCGCACTACGCGGAAAGTCGTTCAGTGACAATGCCGCTTTGAACCTGACCCTGTCCAATGGCGCGAAGAACCGTATCGTCAAATTGTTTGACCTCGGTGCAGGAGCAGGACATCACCCGGATTTTCTATGGGACAATCGCTTACTTGGAATGATATTCGGGAAGGACATGCAAAACCTGACCATGTACAAAAACAATAATACCGGAAAGGATATAGCAGCAGAAATTGTTCCGCTCACGTATAACCGGTTAATCAGCCAAACGACCAATGACAATGAAGAAAACTTCTTTTCTTCTTCCGCTTCGCAAGCCGGTGGCGTAGATCCCGAACGGTATCTTTTCAACAATGCTCACTTGATTGCCGTCAACCATCTGTATAAACCTAATAAGAAAACCGACTTACGGTTGCAACTAAGTGCCCTGCATGATGAAACAACTGCAAACCATCAGTCCTCGACCACTTATTTCTACCCTTCTCAAACCATCATCATTGACGAACAAGAAGAATATGCCGGACAAGAGAATAGGGGTGAAGGGGAATTGACATACCAGCTCAATGACAGTTCCGTCTTCATTAAAAACACTCTAAAAGGTACAATCGGCTTATACAAAAGCAGCCTCGACTTAATTGTAAACAATGAAAAAAGCAGGGAGCGGATACATCCACAGAGAAAATACCTGCAAAACAGGTTTGAGTTGATAAAAAACTTCGGAAACCGCACTCTTTCAGTCTACACGGATAATGCCTACACGGAATTACCCCAATACATGACCGTTTCGCCGGGGCTCTATGAAAACATATTAAATGAAGGACAGGTCTATGAGAGTTTCAGACAAAACGCGAAATTAAGGGCTTTCCAGTCGGATACCTACAGCTATTTCCAACATAAGCTTAGCGGTATTTATCTTAAATACAAAACGGGGGTTACATTTTCCAACCGAACCATTACATCTGACCTCCAGATAGACAATGCATCTGCTGACAATTCCAAATTCAGCAATGATGTACGCCTGACAATGACTAAACTTTATTTAGAACCGAGTTTCAACTTTCAGAATTATTACTGGAAAATCCAATTAGGCATACCGCTCGCATATCATCATTCCACGCTGAACTATAAAATTCCACAGAATGAACAGCTTCGTAAGAGCCGTTTTATGCCTACACCGAAGTTGAACATTGCCTATGAAATAAATTCCTATTGGACTGTCAACGCTTCTTCCCTATACTCATATTCCGAACCGGACATCTACAACCTTTATGCCAACTATCTGTTTTCCTCCTATCGGTCGGCATCAGCATTCGAACCCCAACTTACTTATAATACAAGCTGGGTCAATTCATTGAGATTACGTTTCAACAATCCGTTGACGGGACTCTTCATCAGCATAAGTGGATTTTATACATTGAATTGGCAGGATATAATATACGGGTATGAGAATAGCGATATGATTTTATCGCTATGCAAAACTTACCATCATCCTTATACAAGCTACGTTTCCGGTGCCAGAAGCCGGATATCAAAAACATTTGCATGGAGCAAATTATTTATGGCGGTGAATGCCAATTATTCCCAAAGAGGAAATAAGATACTTCTTGAAAATCAACTTACTTCTTCTACTACCCAAAACGTCATCCTAGGCTTTGAATATTCCTTGCAACCCTGGCGCTATATAAATGTAGAGGGTAGCAGTTCGGCTTCTTACATGAAAAGTTTATTAAAATACGAAGGTGGTACCCCGGTAGAGGCATGGCATTTCAAGCATAAATTGGACATTAATCTTATCTTTTCCTCACAATGGAGAGCAAAGCTTGGCAATTCTCTTTCGCATGACAATAAAAACAAACAAGCCACTTATTTCGCTGATGCCTCCCTGACTTTTTCACATCGATTGTTTGACATAGAGGCCAGTGTGCACAATCTGTTTAACCATTCGCACCTTGACAATATATATATTGACAACCTAACCGAACAATATACAAGCCATACTTTACGCCCACGAGAATTCATGATAAAAGTGATGTTCTCTTTCTAAAATTTGTATCACACTTATTTTGAATTCTGCTTTCACTGAAAAGTAATACGTATATGATATGAAACTCAATAAATGATGAGTAACCTTCGCGTTGGAGCAGACCAATGTGAAGGCAATCTTCGTTTTTATGTCCATATATACTGTTCGTATTTAACAGAAAACCGTTATCTTTGCACATCCTAAAAGCGTTCATAACAAAAGAGATACATAATAACACAATGGAAAAGAAATTCAAACGTACCACCGTGACATCGGCACTGCCGTATGCAAACGGTCCTGTGCATATCGGACACCTGGCCGGGGTTTATGTTCCCGCAGATATCTATGTCCGCTACCTGAGACTGAAAAAGGAAGAGGTTGTATTCATCGGAGGCTCTGATGAACACGGAGTACCTATCACTATACGCGCCAAGAAAGAGGGCATCACCCCGCAGGATGTGGTAGACCGTTATCATACGCTCATCAAGAAGTCTTTCGAGGATTTCGGTATTTCATTTGATGTGTATAGCCGTACGACTTCAAAGACCCATCACGACACGGCTTCCGATTTCTTCCGTAAGTTGTACGACAAAGGTGAGTTCATTGAAAAAACCAGCATGCAGTATTATGACGAGGAAGCAAAAACGTTCCTTGCCGACCGATATATCACCGGCGAATGCCCTCATTGCCACGCAGAAGGCGCATACGGCGACCAATGTGAGAAATGTGGAACCAGCCTCAGCCCCACAGACCTGATTAACCCCAAGAGTGCCATCAGCGGAAGTGAACCCGTGATGCGCGAAACGAAGCACTGGTATCTGCCGCTGGACAAGCACGAAGGATGGCTGCGCCAATGGATTCTGGAAGACCACAAGGAGTGGCGTCCCAATGTATACGGCCAGTGCAAAAGTTGGCTCGACATGGGTTTGCAACCGCGTGCCGTGAGCCGTGACCTTGACTGGGGTATTCCCGTGCCCGTAGAAGGTGCCGAAGGCAAAGTGCTTTATGTATGGTTTGATGCGCCTATCGGTTACATCAGCAATACGAAAGAGCTGCTACCCGATTCCTGGGAAAAATGGTGGAAAGACCCTGAAACACGTCTTGTACACTTCATCGGAAAGGATAATATCGTGTTCCATTGCATCGTATTTCCTGCCATGCTGAAAGCTGAAGGGAGCTATATCCTGCCGGATAATGTACCGAGCAACGAATTCCTGAATCTGGAAGGGGATAAGATTTCCACTTCCCGCAACTGGGCTGTATGGTTGCACGAATATTTGCAGGACTTCCCCGGAAAGCAGGATGTATTGCGCTATGTGCTTACCGCCAACGCTCCGGAAACAAAGGACAATGACTTTACCTGGAAAGACTTCCAGGCACGCAATAATAATGAACTGGTAGCTGTATATGGTAACTTCGTGAACCGTGCCTTGCAACTGACTAAGAAGTACTTCGACAGTGTGGTTCCCGCCGCAGGCGAACTGAACGATTACGACAAGGAGACTCTCAAAGAGTTTGCCGACGTAAAAGCCGAAGTAGAGAAGTTGCTCGACGTATTCAAGTTCCGCGATGCCCAGAAAGAAGCCATGAACCTGGCGCGTATAGGTAATAAATACCTTGCAGACACCGAGCCTTGGAAGCTTGCCAAGACAGATATGTCGCGTGTTGCCACCATCCTGAATATCTCTTTGCAGTTGGTAGCCAATCTTGCCATCGCCTTTGAACCGTTCTTGCCGTTCAGCAGCGAGAAACTGCGCAAGATGCTGAACATGGATAACTTCGACTGGGCAGAATTGGGTCATACCGATTTGCTTCCCGCCGGACACAAGCTGGCAGAACCGGAATTATTGTTCGAGAAGATTGAAGACGATGTTATCCAGGCACAGGTAGACAAGCTGCTCGCTACAAAGAAAGCCAATGAGGCAGCCGGTTACAAGGCAAATCCCATCAAGCCTACCATCTCTTTTGAGGAGTTCGAGAAACTGGATATCCGTGTAGGTACCATATTGGAGTGTGAGGCTGTTCCTAAAATGAAGAAGCTGCTGAAATTCAAGATTGCCGACGGACTGGAAAACCGTACCATCGTAAGCGGTATTGCCCAACACTATCAGCCCGAGGAGTTGATAGGCAAACAAGTATTGTTCATCGCCAACCTGGCTCCCCGACAATTCAAGAACGGACTGGTGAGCGAGGGAATGATTCTTTCTGCCGAGAACTATGACGGCGCACTGGCTGTGACTTCATTGCTGAAAGAGGTGAAGCCGGGTAGCGAAGTGAAGTAAACGGCAATTATGATGAATGATTCATCATTGAAAGAGAAAACAGCGAAAGGATTATTCTGGGGTGGATTGGGCAACGGTGCCATGCAACTGTTGAATCTCACTTTCGGAATATTCCTTGCAAGGCTGTTATCTACCACCGACTACGGTATGGTAGCGGTACTTACCATCTTTTCAGCTACGGCAAGCATCTTTTCGGAAAGCGGTTTTATACTGGCGCTTGTCAACAAGAAAAAGGTGAATCATGATGATTACAACGCCGTTTTTTGGTTCAACATCACAATAGGAGCGGCTCTTTATGCGCTACTCTTTTTCTGCGCACCATTCATAGCCGATTTTTACCACACCCCTAAACTTATTCCATTAGCACGCTTTCAGTTTCTGAGTTTCTTTATAGGTAGTTTCGGGACAGCTCCCATGGCATACCTTTTCCGAAACCTCATGGTGAAAGAACGTAGCCAGATACAGATAGCCGCCATGATTATCTCAGGCACAGCGGGTGTCACCTGCGCCTTCAACGGCTGGGGTTATTGGGGTATCGCCTTGCAAACGGTACTCTACACCACTTCCACCAGTGTATTGCTGTGGATACGCTCTCCCTGGCATCCGGACTTTTCTTTCCGATTGCGTGCCCTGCGCGAGTTACTTCCCTTCAGCATCAAGCAATTGCTCACCACAATCTTTACACACATCAACAACAATATCTTTTCGGCACTGCTAGGCCGTTTCTATACCATTCAAGAAGCAGGCTACTACTCGCAGGGAAGCAAATGGACAACGATGGGTTATTCCACTATCTTCGGGATGATAAACAGCGTGGGACAACCCGTATTCAGAGAAGCCTCGACTGACAAAGAGCGCTTAAAACATATCTTCCGTAAGTTGATGCGCTTCACGGCTTTCATCAGTTTCCCCGCCATGCTGGGGCTGGGCATCGTTTCCCACGAGCTCATCGCCATCACCATCACCGAAAAGTGGTTACCTTGTGTGCCTATCATGCAGATACTGTGCGTATGGGGAGCATTCATGCCCATCTCGGCACTCTACTCCAATTTGATGAACAGTATAGGACGCCCTGATATCTATATGTGGAATACTATCGCACTCGGCTTTTTCCAACTGCTGTGTGTATGGGTCAGTTATCCATACGGGCTGAATACCATGCTGATAACCTATACCTCCGCCAATATCCTTTGGCTGTTGATATGGCATTACTTCGCCTATAAGCATATAGGCATCCCTCTACTTGACATATTAAAAGACATCATGCCCTACCTTTTCCTATCGATAGCAGTCATGTACTGCACCAGCCTAATAGCAAGCTACGTAGAAAACCTCTACCTTTCATTATTGGTAAAGATAACTTTAGCCGCCTCGCTTTACATATTCTTCCTATGGAGCCTGAAATCAACTGTATTCAAAGAAAGCGTACAATATTTATTTAAAAAGAAGACTATCAAATGAAAATATTACTATTCACGCAAGATATCACCGTACGGAATTTCCCTCAAAAATACAATACAGGTTTCTCACTGATGGTGGCGCAAATAGCTTCAGCCCTCACTGCTGAAGAAGCGGATGTCTATGTCTCATCTTCTTCACTAACCAATGATACCACTGAAATATATTCAGAAACAGGAGAAAAGCAATTTACCTTGCTGGGCAGGAAAATAAGATATCTGTTCCGATACCTCAGATTGAAAGATGTACCCCGCGCTGTGCGCCATGCCTTTTCAGCCCATAAGATACCCATATCTTATCGCATCAAACTGCTGAAATATACCCTTAGTATCGGTTTTGCCGTACATCTGATACGGAAAATCAATCCCGATGTAATCTTCATCCACTCTATCGGTCCTGAAGTATTACCTTTTATATCTGCTTCTTTACAGACAAAGAAACCGTTCGTAATAGCTTTGCATGGCATATTCAGCCCGGGCAACGAACATAATCTCCCCACACAGGCAGAGACACGGGTATTGCCCCAATTGATTTTAGCAGGAATACCTGTCACAGTTGTAGGCAGTGGAATGCGTAAAAAACTGTTAGAGTTCTGTCATCGGAACGAATGCGCAAATATCCATGTAATACCGAATGCCCTAAATATAGAAGAGCCCCCGACACACGCAACCAACGATATTCTTTGGGAAAAAAGATATCGTATACTCGCCATCGGGAATTTGAGCAGGCAAAAGAATCAATTGCAACTGCTCCGAGCTTTCGCATTATTGCCTGAAGAAATCCGAGCTAATGGGCAGCTATGCCTGATAGGGCATGACTCATTAAATGGAGAGTTACAAAAAGAAGCTGTAGAACTGGGAATTGATAGCGCCTGTATCTTCACCGGCAACCTGCCGCATGGAGAAGTATTCCGTTGGATAAAAGATGCCGGAGTTGTGGCTCTGGCAAGCAAAAACGAAGGCTTTGGTCTTTCCATTATTGAAGCGTACCATTACGGGGTACCTGCTGTATGCTTTGACCATCTGTATGCATTCGAAGATTTTTACCATGAAAAATGCACGATAGCGATTCACAAAGACAGTGACGCAGCAGTGGCGCAAGCACTTGAAAAAGCCTTGACCCAAGTATGGGACAAAGAATTCATTCGAACTTTTGCCAAGCGTTTCAGTAATCACGCCATGGCTTCCTCTTACCTCGGCGTTTTACAACAGACCCATCCGTCCACCTTAACGGAACAGGCATTCAATAGACAGGTAGACAAATATCTATAATATCTATCACAGAAACTTATTGATTGTACTTTCCAACACCCCATTATCAGCCAGCAACTTTTCCACAAATTCACGAAAAGCGCCATAACCGCCATGTGCGGTTGTCACATAGTTCACTTCACGTTTTACGTATTCAGGGGTATTAGCGGGAGAAGCACTGTAACCAACCAAACGCAATAACGGCAAATCATTCAAATCGTCACCGATAAAAGCCACTTCACTCAAAGCGATGCCCAGCTCACGGCAAAGCTCCACAGCCTGCGCCACCTTATCCTTTACTCCCAAATAACAATAATTTATTTTCAGCTTATCAGCGCGCTTCTGAACAATCTGGGTATTCTCGCCGGTCATTATAGCTACAGGTATACCCAGTTCACGCAGAAAAATCACTCCCCAACCATCTTTTACGGA
Organism: uncultured Bacteroides sp.; assembly: GCF_959029255.1. Lineage (GTDB taxonomy): Bacteria > Bacteroidota > Bacteroidia > Bacteroidales > Bacteroidaceae > Bacteroides. The sequence goes on from NZ_CAUFUE010000007.1 coordinate 127,436, forward strand.
AAAGCGCTTCATCACATCACCTTCAGCGGTGTAATACATTCCACCGTCAGTCCACACGCCATCTATATCAGTAATCACTAATTTCGGTAACATAAGATTCTATTTTCTAAGTTCGCAAGTTCGTACAACTTTATTCTCTTATCAACCCCTCGACCGATTCAGGATAAATAATCTCATTACGGGGTATTTCCTTTAATACCCGGTGTCCTATCACTTTATCGCGATCGGCCCACTTGAAGCCGTCTCCGGGGCTGAGCAGATGGATATCATTTTCTGTGATTACATCTCCCGGGCGCAACACCTTATTGGTGGCGATGGAACGTTCCAGTTTCACCTTGGCAGCCGAAACCGCAGGGTCTACATAAAGTTCTTCCTTTCCCAACCAATGCTCCGCGATACGGATATCACGAATCATACGGTTCACACCGTCAGGTCCGAGGGACCCCTGCTGGTCGGTGCCCTTCATGCGGCGGTCTATGGTGACGTGCTTTTCTATAATCTCGGCACCCATACCCACAGCAACCACGGGCGCCGCAATGCCGATAGTATGGTCTGAGAAACCGATGGTATACTGTCCATAGTGCTGTTTCAGATAGCTGATTGTTTTCAGGTTCAGGTTATTGGGCTGAGTGGGATACTGCGACACACAATGCAGAATGGAGATATCACTATGATAACGGGTGATAACTTCCAGCGCATCATCCAGTTCTTTCTTTCCCGCCATGCCGGTAGAAAGGATGATAGGAATTTTAGTCTCCGCCATCACTTCCAGCAAAGGAAGGTTGGTAAGGTCGCGGCTTGCCACCTTCAGGCGGTCAGGAGTGAAGAGCCTCAACAATGACATGCACCCTTTGGAACAAAGCGTCTCCACAAAATCCAATCCCAGGGACTTGGCATGCTTGTAAACTTCGAAATGTTCTTCATCCGTCAATTCCAAAAAAGCACGGTGCTCGCCGTATGTACGCCCGAAGGAGTGGGGAGAATCGTACGGCCGGTTCATTTGAGAGTCAGTCAGTTCCTCATTCAGGTCACGCTTCGTCAGTTTCACCGCATCCATCGGACGCAGTTCCATATTGAACACCTCCTCGCGAACAGGGCGGGACACCAAATCGACAATCAATTTGGCTATATCGACCGAACCATTGTGGTTCTGTCCTATTTCTCCGATAATATATGTACTTTTCATTATTTAATCATTTCTCATTTCTAGCAATATTCTCCAACATCTTCTCACGATACTCCGGATGCGCCTCTACCAATTGCAATAGAGCGTGTACGCTGCGGTCTGTTTTTTCGTAGAAAGTGGCATAAAGTTCTTGCAGCAAAGTAAAATCTTCCATGGTGTCGAGTGTAAACCGGAGGTCGAAACGTCCCTCCAACTCATCGGGCAGGGGAAGCAGGCGTACTTTAAATTCCTCAGGATGAGTATAAAGGTAAATGGTGACATGCTCGATGTAGAGCTTCTCTTGCGTGGCAGCCGCCGCACGGCGCAAAGCGTCGGTCGTGGTCAACTCGGCAAACAAGCCCAAATGTGACTTGATGGTAGGGCGGCCGTCGGCAAAGCCGTATGCGATGTAATCTGCCGGACAGGCATCATGTTCCTTAAAGAATACCCGGAAACTGTCCGGACGCAAGAAAGGATTATCCGAACAAACACGGATAAAGCGGTCGATACCAAACGCCTCGGCAGCGCGGATAAAGCGGTCGAGCACATTGTCTTCATCGCCCCGGTAGCAGAGAATTCCCGCCTGACGTGCAACTTCCGCCAGCACATCGTCTTGCGGACGGTTGGTAGTGGCGAACACTATTGTCTTGTCGGGACAGGTTTGCTTGATATTGGATATCAGGATATCAATGATGCGCTGCTCACCATAGAAAGGAAGCAGTATTTTATTGTGCAGCCGGGTGGACCCGGTACGTGCCTGAATGATTATTCCGTCTTTCATAATTTCATTCGTTTAAAAGCGTCGATATAACTACCCGGCGTAACGTTAATCACTTCTTTTCCCAACTTCCGGGCGTATGCCTCGAGTACAAAGTAAGACTTAAAAGCCACGTACATGTGATAAAGTATCACATAGAGACGGGCGCTGTTCAGGTTTTCCTGTTTCACGGTAGCCGCCTGCGACTTATTCTGGTCGTAGAAATGCTTCTGATGCATCAGCACCACATTATCGTCGGTCACCGTGATTTCCGGCAACCAAGAGTGGTCGGCGCCTGCCAGATATATCTTCTTAAAAGGCAGCCGCAATCCTATCGCAATGGAAGGTATCAGCACATTATGCGGACGGGGAACGCCCCACCCCTTACGGAATACCCAATTGCAAAAACCTTGAAAACCTTCAATCGGGGTAGTGTTGTAAATGCAAAGATTGATATGGGGATTGCCTGCCAGCATCGGCTGCCACTCTTTATTCTTCAAAGCACGGGCAGGAATAAACAGGTTCATCGGCCAGGTAGTTTTCTCCGCCAGCGTTTGAAACAATTGCACCCGCTTCTCGGGAACAATCCAGAATAAAGGGTCTGCAATGAGATAGATTTCCGGGCGAAGTTCTTCAAACATCGGAGAAGTGACACAAAAGTTCACCGCCAGCAACGTCTTTCCTTTTACAAATCCCGAAGCTTCCTGCACCGTACGGTTCAATGACGGGCCGTTAGCCAGTATCAACAACTCGTCAGGGTTGCTGAAAGAAGACGGCAGACGGGTATTCCACTTCGATTGCAACAGTATCTTCACAACGCTGAGGAAGCTTTGCCACAACTGCCCAAACCATTTCATTCCTTTTTCTCCCATTGATATATATATAATTAATGTGGTGCAAAGATAGAGAGTTTAGCGATTACAGACTAAAAAACAGACAGATTTGTAGAACAGAAAGCGGCAAAAGCTGTACTTTTGCATCAAACAATCTGAAATCCAAAAGCAATCATAATGGAAGTCTTTAAAATTCCAAATTGGAAACTTAAAAACAGATAGAGGAGAACCCCGATTATGAGAGTACTATTAATCAATACATCCGAGCGTATCGGCGGGGCTGCCATAGCCGCCAGCCGTCTCATGGAATCACTCAAGAACAACGGAATAAAAGCCAAGCTCCTGGTACGCGACAAACAGACCGACCAGATTACCGTGGTTTCGCTGAACCACAACTGGCGCATGGTGTGGAAATTCGTCTGGGAACGTATCGTCATCTGGAAAGCAAACCACTTCAAGAAAGATAATATTTTTGCCGTAGACATAGCCAATACCGGTACGGACATCACTTCACTGCCGGAGTTCCAACAAGCGGACGTCATCCATCTCCATTGGATAAATCAGGGAATGTTGTCCCTGAACAACATCAACAAGATACTTGCTTCCGGCAAACCTGTAGTATGGACCATGCACGACATGTGGCCTTGCACAGGCATCTGCCACCATGCCCGCGAATGCACCCACTATCAGCAGGAGTGCCACAACTGCCCCTTTATCCACGGAGGTGGCAGCAAGAAAGACCTCGCTTACCGCGTCTTCCGGAAGAAGCAGGAATTATACAAAGGACGACACATCACGTTCGTCACTTGCAGCCGATGGCTGGAGGAGCGTGCAAAGAAAAGCGCCTTATTCACCGGACATACGGTTACCTGCATCCCCAATCCCATCAATACCAACCTCTTCAAACCTCACGACAAGCAAGAAGCTCGCAGCAAATGCATGTTGCCGCAAGGCATCAAGCTGATGCTGTTCGGTTCCGTCAAAATCACGGACAAGAGGAAAGGTATCGACTACCTGATAGAGTCGTGCAAGTTGCTGGCAGAAAAGCATCCCGAACTGAAGGAGCAACTGGGCGTCGTAGTCTTCGGCAACCGGTCGCAACAACTGGAAAACCTGTTACCCTTCAAGGTATATCCTTTGGACTTTGTGACGAATGAGCACCAATTGGTGGATATTTATAATTCAGTCGATATCTTCGTCACCCCGTCCCTGGAAGAAAACCTCCCCAACACCATCATGGAAGCTATGGCTTGCGGCATTCCCTGCGTGGGTTTCAACGTGGGCGGCATTCCCGAAATGATAGACCATCTTCACAACGGATATGTGGCGCAATACAAGTCGTCCGAAGACTTCGCCAACGGCATTTATTGGACGCTGACCGAGCCCGACTACCCAAGCCTGTCGGAACAGGCCTGCCGGAAAGCCGTGACGCACTATTCGGAAAGCGCCATCGCAAAGAAATACATTGAACTATACAATAAAGTCACCGGAAGAAATGCATAGCCATCTTACACCCAAGTTCAGCGTCATCACCGTGACCTATAATGCGGAGGCGGTACTGGAGGACACCATTCAGAGCGTCATTTCCCAGACCTACCGTCACGTGGAGTATATCATCATAGACGGGGCTTCCAAAGACGGGACCCTTTCCATCATCAACCGCTACAAGGAACGCATTTCCTTGGTTGTGAGCGAACCGGACAAAGGATTGTACGACGCCATGAACAAGGGCATCAGGCATGCCACGGGTGATTATCTCTGTTTTCTCAACGCCGGAGACAGTTTTCACGAAGACGACACTTTGCAGCAGATGGTACATACGCTCAATGGCGGCGAACTGCCTGACGTTCTGTACGGCGAAACCGCTTTAGTCGATAAAGAAGGGCACTTTATCCGCATGCGCCGTCTCTCTACCCCCGAAGTTCTGACATGGAAAAGTTTCAAGCAAGGTATGCTAGTCTGTCATCAGGCGTTCTTTGCCAAACGTGCACTGGTAGAGCCATACGACTTGCAGTACCGCTTCTCGGCCGACTTCGACTGGTGTATCAAGATTATGAAAAAAGCACGGACACTGCACAACACGCATCTCACGCTTATCGACTACTTGGAGGAGGGAATGACTACGCAAAACCGGAAAGCGTCACTCAAAGAGCGCTTCCGCATCATGGTAAAGCATTACGGACTGATAAGTACCGTAGCACATCACGCATGGTTTGTGCTGAGGGCGGTAATCAAATAGTGCCCAAGTTGTGCCACCCTATTGGCACAGTTGTGCCACCGTATTGGCAAGGCAGTGCCAATGAAGTGGCAAGGTTGTGCCAATAGGGTGGCACAAACCTTAGCCTTTAAGCATCATCGCCAACTCCTTTACACCTTCCGAAGCTCCCTTCTGAATGACATGTATGGGGCGCATGGTGTGCGTGTCCACCGGCTTAGGGTCAATCAGATAGACTTCCGCCGCACGGGGGACGTAGTTCAGCAGTCCGGCAGCCGGATATACATTCATGGAAGTGCCGATAATAACAAAGATATCGGCTTTTTCCACATAATCGATGGCTCGTTCTATCTCGGGCACCGACTCTCCAAACCAAACGATGAACGGGCGGAATTGCGTTCCGTCGCCTGCCTTGTCACCTAGCTTTACTTCATATTCCTCCGGTTTCAACTCCTTTATATAATGAGGGTTGTAAGGGTCGCGGCTGGAGCAAACCTTCGTCAGCTCACCGTGCAGGTGGATGATGCGCTTGCTGCCCGCACGCTCGTGCAGGTTATCGATGTTCTGCGTAACCACCGTCACGTTGAAATCTTTTTCCAGAGCGGCAACTCCGATATGTCCGGCATTCGGCTCTACCTCGAGCAATTGCTTGCGACGCTCGTTATAGAAATTTATAACCAGTTCAGGGTCGCGCGCATAGCCTTCAGGAGTAGCTACCTGGGCCACCGGGTATTTATCCCACAAACCTCCCGCATCGCGAAACGTGCTGATACCGCTCTCGGCGCTCATGCCGGCGCCGGACAAAATGACTAAATTCTTCATATCCCGTATATTACTTTTTAATTTTGTTTCTTACAAAAATACAAAAGATAGACATAGTTGATACTTAAATAAGAAAAATTAAATAACGAAAAGCCCTATCATTCAAATAAAAGACGTACTTTTGCGACTCTTAATTAAGTAAAAATGGATAAATTCAGTTATGCTATCGGCCTGGGAATAGGTCAAAATCTTTTAAGCATGGGCGCTAAAGGCATCGCAGTAGATGACTTTGCGCAAGCAATCAAAGACATATTGGAGGGAAACAAGACGGCTATCAGCCATACGGAAGCCCGCGATATAGTAAACAAATACTTCAGTGAACTGGAACAGAAGATGAATGCCGCCAACATCGAGGCTGGCAAGAAGTTCCTTGAAGAAAACAAAAAGCGTCCGGGTGTCGTTACTTTGCCGAGCGGACTTCAGTATGAAGTAATCAATGAAGGCAATGTAGGTACCTATGCCAAAGCCACCGACCAGGTGGAATGCCACTATGAGGGTACGCTCATCGACGGAACCCTGTTCGACAGCTCCATCAAGCGCGGACAGCCTGCCACTTTCGGTGTCAACCAGGTTATACCAGGATGGGTGGAAGCCCTGCAACTGATGCCCGAAGGTGCCAAATGGAAACTTTATATCCCCAGTGAACTGGCTTACGGGGCACAAGGCGCAGGCGACATGATTCCGCCTCACAGCACACTTGTATTTGAAGTAGAACTACTTAAAGTATTAAATAAATAATTTTAAAGCAAAATGAAGAAAGTAACATTTATCATGGCTATCGCAGCTGTTGCCGGATTGGCATCTTGTACTGCACAAAGCCCGAAAGCTGATTTGAAAACAGACGTTGACTCATTGTCTTACGCTATCGGTATGGCTCGTACCGAAGGTTTGGACCAATACCTGGCACAACAGGGCGTTGATTCTACTCAAATGGCAGAATTCATCAAAGGTTTCAACGAAGGAGCTACCAAAATCGACAAGAAAGATGCAGCTTACATGACAGGTATGCAAATCGGCCAGATGGTTAGCAAGCAATGGGTTGAAGGTTTCAATCAGCAGATTTTCGGTAACGACTCTACACAGTCTATCAGCCGTGAGAACCTGTTGGCAGGTTTCCTCGCCGGAGTTATCGGTAAGGGTGCCATGACTAAGGAACAAGCTCAGCAGTTCATGCAGACTCAGATGGATGTCATCAAAGAGAAAGCCAATGAAAAGAAGTATGCCGACAACAAGGCTGCCGGTGAAAAGTTCCTCGCAGAGAACAAAACCAAAGAAGGCGTTGTAACTACCGAAAGCGGTTTGCAATACAAAATCATCACTAAAGGTACCGGCGAAATTCCCGCTGATACTTGCAAGGTGAAAGTAAACTACAAAGGTACTTTGATTGACGGTACTGAGTTCGATAGTTCATACAAACGTAAAGAACCCGCAACTTTCCGTGCTAACCAAGTTATCAAGGGTTGGACTGAGGCTCTGACTATGATGCCTGTTGGTTCTAAGTGGGAACTTTACATCCCTTACAACTTGGCTTACGGTTCAAGAGAAACCGGTGGTCAAATCAAACCGTTCTCTACGCTGGTATTCGAAGTGGAATTACTGGGAATTGAGAAGTAAGAGAAGAAAGCGATAAAGTAATAAAGCGATGGGGTGGTAAGGTGATGATACTTTACCACCCCATTATTTTACTATCCTATCACCATAGCACTTTACCACCTTATCCCACTCCCTGCCATCTTATCACTTTTATTCTTTTTTTCTTTCTGTTTCATAGATAAATTAAAATAAAGTCCTATATTTGCTTACTATTTGATAACAACAAGAACTTTACTTTATTTACTATTATGGAAAAAATAGACAATCTTGACCGGCAAATTCTGGAAATCATTTCTCAAAATGCCCGTATTCCTTTTAAGGATGTAGCTGCTGAGTGTGGCGTATCACGTGCCGCCATCCACCAACGCGTACAACGCTTGATTGATTTGGGTGTCATTGTTGGCTCCGGTTATCATGTAAATCCCAAATCCCTGGGTTACAGAACATGTACATACGTAGGGATTAAATTGGAAAAAGGTTCCATGTATAAGGCAGTCGTTGCCGAAATGCAAAAGATTCCCGAAATCGTGGAATGTCATTTCACTACGGGTCCATATACCATGCTGACTAAAGTGTATGCCCGCGACAACGAGCACTTGATGGATTTGCTGAACAACAAGATGCAGGAAATCCCCGGTGTCACCGCCACTGAAACATTGATTTCACTGGAACAGAGCATCAAGAAAGAGATTCCTATTTGCCCTGAAAAATAAAAAGATAGAAAGATGAGCTTTTTAAACGATTATCACCTTTCGGGACTCGTCATCGGCATTTGTACCTTTCTCATTATCGGTCTGTTCCATCCGGTAGTGGTAAAAGCCGAATATTATTGGGGTACTAAATGCTGGTGGATTTTCCTATTGTTGGGCATAGGGGGTATCGTTGCATCACTCTGTACCGAAAATATCCTGATAGCCTCGCTCTTGGGAGTATTTGCCTTTTCCTCCTTCTGGACGATAAAGGAAATCTTCGAGCAAGAGGAACGGGTGAAAAAGGGTTGGTTTCCTAAGAACCCCAAACGTACTTATAAATTCTAAAACTAAAGGTCATCCGTATTTTTATCTGAAACACTTGCATATTTCAGTAGAAAATACTACTTTTGCCCCCGCTATCCGACAAATGGATACACCGGACTTGTAGCTCAGTTGGTTAGAGCAACAGACTCATAATCTGGAGGTCCCTGGTTCAAGCCCAGGCTGGTCCACAAAAAAGAGGCTCATTCTTTAAGGAATAGAGTCTCTTTTTTGTTTAAGGTAAATCCTCTGGAGCAACGTAAAAATCCCACCTTTTGTATTTAATCCATCCGAACTCACCGATTTATAACCGGCATTCATCGGATTCAGCCCGTTATCAGCCGGAAAACATAGAGAGAGACAAATAATATACTATACCTTTGAGCCATGAAATCATAAAAACAGAAACAATGGAAGAAAGACAAAAATTCTCATCACACACAAGCTACGGCAAAATACTGATAGCTTCTATCTTTATCCTTTCAGGAGCATTATTGTTCGCCCGCAATATGGGGTGGATATCCTACGAGTTATTCGACATACTGGTATCATGGCAGACACTTCTTATTGTAATAGGTGTATATACCATGGCACACCGGCATTACATCGGAGGAAGTATCGTTCTATTAATAGGTATCTATTTCCTTATCGGTGGCCTGTCTTGGCTGCCGGAAAACTCACAGGCGATGATTTGGCCTTTGGTTTTAGTGTTGGCAGGCATCCTTTTTTTAATAAAAGGGAAAAGGAACAAAGAATGGAACAACCGACGCAGGTTCGTGAAGATGCAAAGAGAACACTGGAATAAGCGACGCATGCATGGCAAGATGGAATCGGAAACGAATCAGTTTTCTGCTGAGAACAATGCAGACAACCAGCAATGTGAGTCGGAAAACGGTTTTCTGCGTTCCAATAATGTCTTCGGTACAGTGCGCCACGTGATGTTAGACGAACTTTTCAAAGGGGCTGATATCCATACCTCTTTTGGAGGTACGACCATTGATTTGCGCCATACGCACATCGCTCCGGGAGAGACTTATATAGACTTGGATTGCAGTTGGGGGGGGATAGAACTATATATCCCGACCGATTGGAAAGTTATCATCAAGTGCAACGCCTTCTTCGGGGGATGCGACGACAAACGCTGGCAAAAAAGTAACGTGAACCAAGAATGTGTATTAATCCTCCGTGGCAATGTCTCCTTTGGTGGAGTGGAAATCAAAGACTGACGTATGAAAGCACATCCGATAATAGATTATCCTTATCGCCGGATACCTGCCATTGCCGGGGCACTGCTTTTGGTAATTGCCCAGGTACTAATGGTGTGGTGGTATACCGGAGCCGGATGGTTACCTGCGATAATAGACGGAATTACGACAGTTGGATGGTTCATGGCGCTGGCATATATGGCATGGTTTGTTGTTGGCACCGTATCGATATTGAAAACGAACATCATTATGATTGCCGCCGGTATTCTGTTTTGGATAGCAGGTAGTTTCATGGTATGCGATATCATGGTGAGGATAGCGGGCATTTCCTACATAGCTTTTGCACCTACTTTACCCTTCCGGTTCTTGTTCGGGATACCTGCCTGGATTGCCATAACCTTGTGGTACCATCTGCAGACACTGAAAGACACAGTAGCACAAGAGACTGAATTCATTGTTTCCGAAAAGAAGCTGCCGGAACCTCAACAGCAAGAAGAATGTATAGACCGCATCACGGTAAAGGACGGTTCACGAATTCATATCATCAAAGTAGAAGAACTGCTATACATCCAGGCATGCGGAGATTACACCACTTTGGTAACTCCTTTAGGGGAATATGTCAAGGAGCAAACCATGAAATATTTCGAAACACACTTGCCTGCGGATAATTTCGTACGTATCCATCGTTCGACAATTGTAAATGTAACACAGATTTCACGGGTAGAGCTTTTCGGGAAAGAAACTTACCAGTTGTTATTAAAGAACGGAGTTAAGTTACGGGTAAGCCTCACAGGTTACCGACTGTTGAAGACACGACTGGGAATATAAAAGCGACCTGTGGAATACATTTTACCACTTTATTATACTGAGCTTGCCAAAGAATCCCCTTATCTTTACTTTATAAAGGAGGAAATTCTTCGACAAGCTCAGACTATAAATGATTTATCAGAAAAATCGTTAGTGAAACTAATGACAGCGTAGAATGCTATCCTTTATTTCTTCTTTGGCTCCTGCTTAACTTCCGCTTTTGCCTCTTCTTTTTCTTCCGTTTTATTTTCCGGATGAATGATACCCTTCACCGTTTCTCCGATAGGAAGTTTATCAAGTACCCCAAGACTTGGAGCAACGGTCTTTACCAATGAACTCAGGAAATTACTTGTTCCACCGTTTCCACCATCGAAAACGGTGATATTGCCCAGGTTGATATGCTCGAATGCCTTCACCTGCTCACCGGCGATTTCCTTCCACTGGTCTACCATTTTATACTGGATAGCGATAGCCGGATTCGATTCGGCAGCTCTTACCATCGCCTCGAAACCTTCAGCCTCGGCAAGCAATGATTTCTTCTTACCTTCCGCCTCAGCTTCCAGCTTCATCCGTATGGCCTGAGCCTCAGCCTGAGCTTGTGCCAGCAATGCCTTTGCACGCGCTTCGGCTTCACGAGTCACCTTCTCGGCCACGGCATCCGCCTGTAGGACAGCCTCCTGCTTGGCAATCTCTGCCGGAACAATTTTCTCGGCTTTCAAGGAAGACTCCACCTTGCGAGCCTTAGCCTCTTCCACCTCTTTCTGAGCTATTTCACGCGCTGTCTGTACGGCTGCTTCCGAACGTGCAGCTGCCTCACCGGCTTGTTTGTCGGCACTCGCTTCAGTAACCGCCAGTTCGGCATTGGATTGCGCAATCGCCTTCTGGGCTTCGTTTCGTCCGATGGCGGCTTTCTTGGCAGCTTCTGCCTGCTTGATTTCCATATCCGAATTCAGTTCGGCAATGCGGCTTTCCTTTTCCGTATTCGCCTGCTCAATTCGTATATTCTTCTCGGCTTCCGCCTTGGCAACCTGCGATTCTTTCTCAGCATTGGCAATGGCAACCTGTGATATTCTGTCTTTATCGGCATTGGCAACCGAGATTTCCTGCAACTTCTTGGTCTCAGCAATAGCGATATCCTGGTCTTTGCGGGTTTCGGCAACCTTTGTCTCACGCTCCTTTATCTGGTTGGCAATCTTGATGGCACCCAATTTTTCCTGCTCCTCGATATTAGCTTGCGCTTCATTCTGCGCCTTACTCTCTGCTTCCTTACCCAGATTGACGATATAGTTGGCAGCATCGCGTATATCACTGATATTGATATTCATCAGATACAAACCGAACTTGCGCAGCTCCGTGTCAATATTATCCTTTACTTTCGACAGGAACTTGTCACGGTCGGAGTTCAACTCCTCAATCGTCATATCGGCAATGACCAGACGCATCTGACCATAAACCACATCGGTAATCAGGTTCTGCTTATCGTCCATCGTCAGTCCCAACATACGTTCGGCAGCATTCTGCATTACCTCCGGGTCGGTGCTGATGGCAACGGTAATGGTAGTAGGCACATCCACACGTATATTCTGGGCAGACAGAGCTCCGGTCAGCTTACAATCTATCTGCATCGGCTTCATCGACAGGAATTCATATCCCTGAATAATGGGCCATACAAACGCCGCACCGCCATGATACAACTTAGCCGATTTCTTGTCGCCTCCCGTTTTACCATATACTACTAAAACCTCGTCACTTTTACATTTGCGGTAGCGGGAAAGGATACCGATAAAAGTGAGCAGAACAACCGCTACGAGTATAGCGGTCATAATCATCATTTCTTGTGTCATAAATTTGTGTATTTAGTTCTAAATCATTGAATATACAACGTACCGTCCTTATAGACCGTGATTATTGTCCGGTCGCCGGTTTGATAAGTCTTGCCTGTTTCAGAAACCACATCCACCTCGCGCATGGCACCGTCCTTACGCATCTGTACGGTATACTTTCCACCCTCCTGTTTGAAGTAGATGGTACATTCGCGCCCCACAAGCTGCTCGGTTTTCTCCGAACGGTTCACCTGCTGCAACTGATACGCCTTTTTATAAAGGAACCATACGACAAACACGAAGAGCAAGCCTATCAGAATGGCTACCATGTAACTCCGGAAATCCGTATTCCCAATGAGATACATATACCATCCAAAGCCGATACCGAAATGAGTAAGTCCTTTGAAAGATACCACACTGCTGATGTCCGCATCCACGTCCACGTCAGCATCAATGTCTCCGAAAAAGATAGAAAGGATAAACTGTATCACAAAGATTCCGGTTGTGACCAATGCGATAATGAGGAATATATTACTGCTCATAAGCAATTAGAGTTAATGCCTTACAGACATATTTAGATATATTATTTCAAATATAGGTATTTAACAGGCCTATACAAAGAAACAGTTCCGATTTAACATTTTTTCCCTTGTAACCGGTAAGCATAATTATCGTTCAACCATAAACTTTATCCAAACTCATTTGTTACTTATTTCGCTATGGTGAAACATTTATATATCATATTCCTGTTCATCTTCCTCTATCTGGGCATGATTGCCATATCCCAGGAAGAACAGTCAGGCTCACGGACATACGCCGAGAGCCCGGAAGAAAATCCCATAGGATTTGTAAGTTCAGATTATTCCTTCTGCGTGCCATCAGATTGCATCCTTCCGGATAGTTCCCATTCGCTATTCAACAACAAAAACAGAGACAGCGGAATCAACGGTGCGCTTTGCCCCGTCAATCTATATTCGCACAAACCTATCTCTCTCAAATCCCTGAAACTAAAACTCAACTTACCGGCCGGACAATCACAACATCTGCTCACCGGCTATCTACGTTCTGAACAAAATTCCAGCCTTTCTTTTACGCCCAGCACCTTCCGCTACACATGCGGATATTATATCTATGGCTTAGCCCACATCTTGATTTAGCCCTGCGTCCATCACTTACCGTTCAACCATTGTCAAAGGTATGCCAACCGCCTATCTTTCATTTTCACATTGTTCATTCGCAACTACTTTAAAACAATAATTATGTCCAGTTTATTACTTCCCACCTTTGAAATGATGGGACTTACTTTCGCTATCGGCTTCTTCGTAGCCTTGGTCATCAAGCTGATAGCCAGCGCCGCCGATTCGCTCGATTTCTACAGTTCCCACCAACAAGAACTGCTCCGCCTGCGACGTCTCAAGAGATTACGCCAAAAGGTGGAACTGCTAATCCGTGACACTCCCCCCGGAGAAGATGAATTCAGCAACGACAAGCGCGAAGATTTCAGCCGGGGTATCAACCGCGAACTCGGCGATTATCGCGGATACTATCACGGTGTAAGTTCCGGGGTTCCGAATACAAACCTGCTCGACTATTACTATCCCGAAGATACCCATATAATGTATCTACAGAAACAAGAAGAAATGCTTCATCACAAAAATAAAAAGCACTCCAACAAACCTAACGGTAAAGCAAAATAAAAAGATTATGGAAAATATAGATTTCGCAAGTTTGTTCCAGGGATTCGGAACGATGATAGAAAGCGGTTGGTTCCTTGCTTCCGCCCGCATGTTTTTAGTAGCTTTAGGGCTACTGCTCATTTATCTGGGATGGAAAGGTGTCCTGGAGCCCATGGTAATGATTCCGATGGGGCTCGGCATGGTTGCCATCAACTGCGGCACACTCATCATGCCCGACGGCACACTGGGCAACCTATTCCTCGACCCGATGCTATCGGATACGGATGCCCTGATGAACACCATGCAGATAGACTTCCTGCAACCGGTCTACACGCTGACGTTCAGTAACGGGCTGATAGCCTGCTTCGTATTTATGGGTATCGGAACCCTGCTCGATGTAGGGTTCTTGTTGCAAAAGCCTTTCGCCAGCATATTCCTCGCCCTGTGCGCCGAACTGGGAACTTTCCTGACCGTACCCATTGCATCCGCCTTAGGCCTGACATTGAAAGAGAGCGCATCCGTAGCCATGGTAGGAGGAGCCGACGGTCCGATGGTTCTTTTCACCTCACTGGCATTGGCAAAACATCTGTTCGTCCCCATCACCGTGGTTGCTTATCTGTATTTGGGACTGACGTATGGCGGCTACCCCTATCTGGTGAAACTACTGATACCCAAGCGCCTGCGAGCCATCAAGATGACAAGCAAAAAAGCGCCTAAAAACTATGATGCCAAAGTAAAACTAGCTTTTTCCGCCATACTATGCGCCGTATTGTGCTTCCTGTTTCCGGTTGCATCGCCGTTGTTCTTCTCCCTGTTTCTCGGAGTGGCCGTCCGCGAGTCAGGCATGAAGCACATATACGACTTTGTAAGCGGTCCACTGTTATATGGTTCCACCTTCATGCTCGGTCTGCTGTTGGGCGTACTTTGCGATGCACACTTACTGCTCGACCCTAAGATTCTTAAATTGTTGGTATTGGGCATGGGCGCCTTGCTGCTCTCCGGCATAGGTGGAATCATCGGAGGCTACATCATGTACTTCATCAAACGGGGCAATTACAATCCGGTTATCGGCATTGCGGCAGTGAGCTGCGTGCCCACCACCGCAAAGGTTGCCCAGAAACTGGTAAGCAAAGACAATCCCGACTCCTTTATTCTGGGGGATGCCTTGGGTGCAAATATTTCGGGAGTAATCACTTCGGCAATTATTACAGGTATCTATATCACCATTATTCCCTACTTGTAATAGTCCGCTTTGTCATATTTCAATTACCTTTGCCCCCAACAATGTCAATTGAAATATGATAAAGCAATGAAGTATATTCTCTTTTTTTATATTTTGTTCTCATTGTCCGGTTGCCGCCAACAGCAACATTCCGCACAGGAAACCACTGCCGGAGACAGCCGGAACGATGAACAAACCATTACCTCCACTCCCGTCCAGGAAGAGGAAGAAAAACCATCGCTTCCCGCCAAGAGCCGCACGGCACACTATCTGGACTCACTGGGTTTCATCAATATAGCCGAAGCGGACAGTACCATCGCCATCGAGCTGATGTATACCCGTGCCGATAACTTTACCGGACAAATCTTATACAATGACTTGCACGAAGCCTACCTCCATCCCGATGCGATGGAAAGCCTCATAAAAGCGCAACAGCTTTTAAAAGAACTACATCCCGGCTATAGCCTCATCGTGTATGATGCGGCACGCCCCATGTCCATCCAGCAAACCCTATGGAACATCGTAAAAGGCACTTCCAAATACATCTATGTATCCAATCCCGCCCATGGCGGTGGCTTGCACAATTACGGTCTTGCCGTAGACCTCAGCATACTCGATGAAAACGGAATCCCCTTATCCATGGGAACCCCTGTGGACTATTTGGGCAAAGAAGCCCACATCACCCAAGAAGAACAATTAGTGAAAAGCGGCAAGATTACCGCCCGGGAACGGAATAACCGCCTGTTGCTGCGCCAAGTGATGAAGAAGGCCGGTTTCCGTCCGTTGCCAAGCGAATGGTGGCACTTCAACAGGTGTAGCAGACAGACTGCCAAAGAGAAATATCAAGTAATACCATAGATAATCTTTATCTTTACACCGTAATTTATACTAAATCCCCATGATGCTGACTGAAGAAACCCTCCGTTTTATCCGGGAACACCGCAATGACGACGTACGCAGCCTTGCCCTGCAAGCACGCAAATACCCTGGTGTAGATATGCCTGCCGCCATTACGCAGATAGCCGGCCATCAGGCTGCAAAGGAGAAAATACCGACTTGGGCTGGTATCGAAGACATCCGCTATCCGGTGCATTTGTCTCTGGAACAATGTTCCTCAGAAGCCACAGCCCGCTACAAAGCAGGAATCATCCGCACTTTTGCCGGAAGAGAGGACATATCTTCTTGGGACAGCCTCACCGACCTGACCGGCGGCTTCGGCATAGATTGCGCCTTCCTTTCTTCTTGTTTCAAGAAAGCGACATACGTGGAGCGGCAAGAGAGATTGTGCGAAATCGCTTCGCATAATTTCCCGCTGCTCGGCTTAAACCATATCACCGTTTCGCACGAAGACGGCATCGGGCATTTGCAGAAGATGTCTCCTGTCGATTGGATATTTATAGACCCTGCCCGCAGAGACGGCCACGGAGGGAAAACCGTAGCCATCAGTGACTGCGAACCGGATGTTGCAGCGCTGGAAGAGCTATTGCTTGAGAAGGCTCGGCATGTATTGGTAAAATTGTCCCCGATGCTGGACCTGACACTGGCATTGCATGACTTGAAGCATGTGCAGCAGGCACATATCGTCTCCGTAAGCAATGAATGCAAGGAGTTATTGCTTGTCTTGGGACATACGGAAGAAACGGAAAACATTCCCATTCACTGCATCAATATTCCTAATTCGCAACCTATTCAGTCGCTTGTATTTACACGCCGGGAAGAAAAAGAACAGCCAGCCCGGTATACTGCTACCCTGAAAGCCTTTCTCTATGAACCGAACGCTTCCATCCTGAAAGCAGGCGCTTTCCGAAGTATTTGCCATATATATAAGGTGGAGAAACTGCATCCCAACAGCCATCTCTACACTTCCGACGAATATATGCCGGACTTTCCCGGAAGGAAGTTCCGCATCACCAATAGCGGCAGTCTCAATAAAAAGGAAGTCAAGGAACTGCTGGGCGCGGAAAAGAAAGCTAACCTCACAGTACGCAACTTCCCCGCCAGTGTTGCCGAACTGCGTAAACGCCTGAAACTGGCGGAAGGTGGGGATAACTATCTGTTTGCCACCACCCTTGCCGACGACAAGAAGACACTGATAGCCTGCAAGCAAGTCTAAAGAAACCGGAGTAGCGCCGGAGCAAAGTTTCCCTTCGGATGGCGGTGCAAGTTGATATAAGTGCAGCTAGGATTTTTCTTTCACCACAGAGGACACAGAGGGCACAGAGGTTAAATCTTTTAGACGCGGATGGCGCGGATGACGCGGATTTTTTATTCTGTTACTATCTGTCATGCTGAGTGAAGTCGAAGCATCTTTTCTCTATTGATATAGAAAAGGAATGAGATCTTTCGACAGGCTCAAGATGACAGATAGTAACAGAATAAAAAATCTGCGCCATCTACGTCTGAAAAATCAGAGACACAGCGCAGCCTTAAATCCGCGTCTTCCGCGTAATTCGCGCCTAAAAGATTAAAAAAACTGTGAGACTCTGTGCCCTCCGTAGTGAACGAAAAATTATCATTCACATCCCTCTTCATCAACTTACGAAACCTGAATAATATAAAACAGCTTCCTATAAACCCTGTTTGTGCCACTCTATTGGCACAGTCTTGCCACTTCATTGGCACAGCCTTGCCAATTGAGTGGCAAAGTTGTGCCAATAGAGTGGCACAAATATGTTTCTTATGTTCCTGATGCAATTATGTAAGCATCAGATATTGTATAACGCTGAAAATCGCTACCTTTGCAGTCTTGAACGCTAAATTCATTGACACTATGATATCTGTAGAAGGACTGAAGGTAGAATTTAATGCCACCCCTCTGTTCGAAGACGTCTCATACGTTATAAACAAGAAAGACCGCATAGCTCTTGTCGGCAAGAATGGTGCCGGCAAGTCCACCATGCTCAAGATATTGGCGGGCATCCAGCAGCCCACTTCCGGCGTTGTTGCCGTTCCCCGCGAATGTACCATCGGATACTTGCCCCAAGTGATGATACTCAGTGACGAGCGCACCGTGATGCAGGAGGCGGAACTTGCCTTTGAGCATATCTTTGAGATGCAGGCGGACATCGAGCGCATGAACCGGCAGCTTGCCGAACGCACCGACTATGACAGCGAGGACTACCAGAAACTGATTGACCGCTTCACCCACGAGAACGAACGCTTCCTGATGATGGGCGGCACCAACTACCGCGCCGAGATAGAGCGCACGCTCCAAGGGCTGGGCTTCAGCCGGGAAGACTTCGACCGCTCCACGAGCGAGTTCTCCGGTGGATGGCGCATGCGCATCGAGCTTGCCAAGTTGCTGCTCCGCCGCCCGGACGTGTTGCTGCTCGACGAGCCTACGAACCACCTCGACATAGAGAGCATCCAGTGGCTGGAGACATTCCTTTCCACCCGCGCCAATGCGGTGGTGCTCGTGAGCCACGACCGCGCTTTCCTCAACAACGTCACCACCCGTACCATCGAGATAACCTGCGGACGCATCTATGACTATAAGGTGAAGTACGACGAGTTTGTGACGCTTCGCAAGGAACGCCGCGAACAGCAGCTCCGGGCTTACGAAAACCAGCAGAAGCAGATACAGGACACGGAAGATTTCATTGAACGCTTCCGCTACAAAGCCACCAAGGCGGTGCAGGTGCAGAGCCGCATCAAGCAGCTCGAAAAGATAGAGCGCATCGAGGTGGACGAGGAAGACAATTCTTCCTTGCGGTTGAAGTTTGTTTGCAGCAGCCGCAGCGGTAATTACCCCGTTATCTGCGAGGACGTCAGCAAGGCATACGGCGAGCATGTCATCTTCCACGATGTCAATCTCACGATTAACCGGGGCGAGAAGATTGCTTTCGTCGGAAAGAACGGTGAGGGTAAGTCCACGCTTGTGAAGTGTATCATGGACGAGATTACGGACTATACCGGGAAACTGACCTTGGGACACAACGTGCAGATAGGGTATTTTGCCCAGAACCAGGCGCAACTGCTGGATGAAAATCTGACCGTATTCGACACGATTGACCGTGTGGCGGTGGGAGATATCCGCCTTAAAATCCGTGATATCCTCGGCGCTTTCATGTTTGGCGGCGAAGCCTCGGACAAGAAGGTGAAAGTGCTCTCCGGCGGGGAGCGTACCCGTCTTGCCATGATAAAGCTGTTACTGGAACCGGTGAACTTCCTGATTCTGGACGAGCCGACGAATCATCTCGACATGCGTTCCAAGGATGTGTTGAAGGAGGCTATCCGCGATTTTGACGGTACGGTGATAATTGTCAGCCACGACCGTGATTTTCTGGACGGACTTGCGACTAAAGTGTATGAGTTCGGCGGAGGACTTGTGAAAGAGCATCTATGCGGAATCTATGAATTCCTGCAAAAGAAGCAGATAGAGAGCCTGAACGAGTTGCAGAAATCTCCTTCGCTCTCCGCTTCGTCTTCCGGCGGAAAGCCTTCCCAGGCAAATGCGGCGTCCGAAGGAATGCAGGCATCGCCCGCCAAGCTCTCCTACGAGGAGCAAAAGGAATTCAACAAGAAGCTGAAGAAACTGGAACGCCGTGTGGCGGATTGCGAAGCGGAGATTGAGCAGACCGAATCTGCCATAGCCATCATAGAAGCGAAAATGGCTACGCCTGAGGGGGCTTCGGACATGACGCTTTACGAACAGCATACCCGTTTGAAGAAGCAGTTGGACAGCGTAATGGAGGAGTGGGAAACCGCTTCTACGGAACTGGAGGCGGCGAAAGAATGAAACGGTGGCATAGTTCCGGGAACGGAAATCCGATATTTTGACCATAGCAAGTATTTTTAATAACATATAGTATGAACGTGAAACATTATCTTCCCCTTGCAGCATTCTGCCTGATGGCAGGGGCTTGCAGCACAGGCAAAAAGCAGGCTGAACTGACAGCAGGTATTCAGCTTGCCAACCTTGACACAACGGCTTTGCCGGGAACAGACTTCTACCAATACGCTTGTGGCGGCTGGATGAAGAACAACCCGATTCCTGCCGAGTACTCACAATATGGTTCATTTACCATCCTTGCGGAGAATAACCGTAAACAGATTCAGG
Source organism: uncultured Bacteroides sp. (assembly GCF_959029255.1). Lineage (GTDB taxonomy): Bacteria > Bacteroidota > Bacteroidia > Bacteroidales > Bacteroidaceae > Bacteroides. The sequence continues at coordinate 147,626 of NZ_CAUFUE010000007.1, forward strand.
GACTTATCGAAGAACTTGCCGCCACCCCGCATGAGGCGGGCAGCGTGGCACAGAAAATAGGCGACCTGTACAAAATCGTGATGGACAGCGTGAAACTGAACAAGGACGGCGTGGCTCCCATCCAGCCGGAGCTTGACCGCCTGGCTGCCCTGAAAGACAAAAGCGAACTCTATCCGCTACTGGGCGAAATGCAGAAGAAGGGAATTATTTCGTACAACGTGATGTATGTAGGCGCCGATGAAATGAACAGCAGCATGAATGCCGTACAGTCCTATCAAACGGGCTTGAGCATGGGCGAACGCGAGTATTATCTGGAAAACGATGAAGCTACCGCCAAAATCCGTGACGCTTTCCGCACCCACGTACAGAAGATGTACCAACTGGCCGGTTTCGATGAAGCCACTGCCAAGAAGGGCGTGGAGGTTGTGATGGATGTAGAGACCCGTCTTGCCAAGGCTTTCCGCTCGCGTACGGAACTGCGGGACCCGCATGCCAACTACAATAAGATGACCCTCGAAGAGTTGAAAAAGAACTATCCCACTTTCGACTGGGACGCTTATCTGTCCGCCCTGGGCCTGAAGGATGTGAAAGAAATTATCATAGGCCAGCCTGCTTCACTGAAGGCCGCCGCCGAAATTCTGGACACGCTGCCCATCGACCAGCAAAGCCTCTACCTGCAATGGAAACTGATTGATGCCGCCGCAGGTACCTTGAACGATGCCATGGCCGAACAGAACTTCGACTTCTACAGCCGCACCATGAGAGGTACGCAGGAAATGCAACCCCGCTGGAAGAGAGCGGTAGGTACCGTGAGCTCCGCCCTGGGCGAAGCCGTAGGCCAGATGTACGTAGAGAAATATTTCCCTGCCGCCGCCAAGGAACGCATGGTGACTTTGGTAAAGAACTTGCAGGAAAGCCTGGGCGAACGCATCCAGAAACTCGAATGGATGGGCGACTCCACAAAGGTGAAAGCCTTGGAGAAACTGGCTACCTTCCACGTGAAAATCGGATATCCCGACAAGTGGAAAGATTACACTACATTGGAAATCAAAGACGATTCTTACTGGGCAAATATGGAGCGCGCCAACGAGTGGAGCCATGGCGAAATGATAGCCAAAGCCGGTAAACCGGTGGATAAGGACGAGTGGCTGATGACTCCGCAGACCGTAAACGCTTATTACAACCCCACCACCAACGAAATCTGTTTCCCTGCCGCCATCCTGCAATATCCGTTCTTCGACATGAACGCGGACGATGCCTTCAACTACGGCGCCATCGGCGTGGTAATCGGCCATGAAATGACTCACGGATTCGACGACCAAGGCCGCCAATACGACAAGGACGGTAATTTGAAAGACTGGTGGACTGCGGAAGACTCCAAACGTTTCGACGAACGTGCCCAGGTGATGGTGAATGTATTCGACAGCATCGAAGTTGCTCCGGGCGTATATGGCAACGGGCGCATGACTTTGGGTGAGAACATCGCTGACCACGGTGGCCTCCAGGTTTCTTTCCAGGCATTCAAGAAAGCCACGGCTGCCAATCCGCTGCCCGAAATGGACGGCTTCACTCCCGAACAGCGTTTCTTCCTTGCGTACGCAGGTGTATGGGGCAACAACATCCGTCCCGAAGAAGTGCTGAACCGTACCAAGAGTGATGTCCATGCACTGGGCAAATGGCGTGTGGATGGCGCTCTGCCGCAAATCGGCGCATGGTATGAAGCTTTCAACATCACGGAAAGCGACCCGATGTTTGTACCGGCAGAAAAGCGCGTTTCCATCTGGTAAACGGACAGACCGCATCCGGAAGAAAAGATTTTCCGGGTATTGTCGATAAATAATAGTCAGGCAGGATATCCCCTTTTACAAGGCAGGATGTTCTGCCTGACCTTTTTTTAAGAGCTGTATGAGAAAACAATATTTTCCTAGTAACCGACAGCCGTATGAAAGAAGCAAAGGTAAATTCGCATGAAGAAATGCCGGATTACAAATCCGCCGGAACGGGTATTCATAACTTCTTGTGATGTTTGTTGAATTGACGCATAATAATTGTATATGGAAAATGTGAAAGAAATACCCTACGGTTTTTCCCACTTTGTGGAAGTGATGAGACAGAATATGTATTTTGTGGACAAGACCCAGTATCTGCCGTTGCTTGAATCGCAGCCGCGAAATCTGTTCCTCATCCGTCCGCGCCGCTTCGGCAAGAGCATCTTCCTGAGCATGATGAGCGCCTACTACGACATTGTCCGGAAAGACGAATTCCGGGAATTCTTCGGAAGCCTCTGGATAGGAAGTCACCCCACACCGCTGCAAGGCAAGTATCAGATTATGTCGTTCGACTTCTCGCGCGCCGGGACAGGCATGGGCAATTTGGAGGAAAACTTCAATGCCTATTGCAGCATCTGCATCGACGCCTTTGCCGAAAAATACGCTGCCTGGTACAAAGAGGGATTCGCCGTGGAGCAGATTCACCGTTATGCCCAAGGCCCCAAGGTGCAGTTGATGTGCCGGGGGACGAAGCTGCATTGCATCGTGATGCAGTTCAGCGGTTGGGAACTGGCGAGGATGGAAGAGGTGTGACATCCCGATGCTATTTTCAGATAATGTTAAAAGTCCGGTTCATCGTGAAACAATCAACCTGCAAAGCTGTTTTAATCTTCTAATTGATATAGGAATAATCCTATTAATATAATAGTAATCGTATATGCATATCTAAAAGATTTTGACAACTAATCAAACAGCATTATGAATTTAGATGAAATCCTTAATTACCGACGTTCCGTACGGGTATATGATAAAGAAAAGCCGATAGACCCGGAAAGGGTTAAACATTGCCTGAAACTGGCAACACTGGCGCCCAACAGTTCGGACATGCAGCTTTGGGAGTTTTACCACATCACGCAACCCGAATTACTGGCAAAAGTTTCAAGAGCCTGCCTCGACCAGAAAGCGACTGCCACCGCTGACCAAGTGGTTGTTTTTGTCGTGCGCCGCGATTGGTACAGGAAGCATGCACGGTTTGTACTTGATTTTGAACGGGAGAATATCCGGCGATACAGCCCGAAAGAACGCCAAGCAAAACGCATCAAAGACCGGGAAGTGTACTACGGAATATTGATGCCGTTTGTATATGCCCGTTTTTTCGGGATATTAGGACTGTTCAGAAAACTGCTGGCTAATGTCATCAGCATCTTCCGCCCGATGATGCTCGAAGTTTCCGAAAATGACATACGCGTAACTGCCCATAAATCCTGTGCACTCGCCGCCCAGACGTTTATGATTGCCATGGCAAACGAAGGGTATGACACTTGCCCCTTGGAAGGCCTGGACAGCCGCCGGTTGAAAAGAATACTCAAATTGCCATACAGCGCTGAAATCAATATGGCTATCTCCTGCGGAATAAGAGACGGTAATAAGGGAATCTGGGGAGAACGGTGCAGGGTGCCGTTTGAAGAAGTTTACAGCAAACTATAGATTTTCTCTTGCGCCGGGGGCATGCTGAAGAACCGCCCCCACGACCGGACAAGTATCCAATTGCTCACAGTCACCGCAAGTCTCAAAGCCCTTTCCCTGTACGCACTTACGGATGGCGCAATAATCGCTGCAATAGGCAAACTTCACCCCGTCCGTACGGCAACCCATACAATTGATGGTCTCAGCCGTAATCTCCGGTGCATTGTTCATCACGCTCCACTCTCCGGCGGTTTTCTCTCTCAGCTCATTGTCATTATTGACAGTAGCAATGCGGGCAGCGCAATTTTCGCAATCCAGTCCGCAACAAGCAATCAGTTGTTTCATCATTCTGAGGTTATGCATTGGCAAGGTTTTCCTTACATTGAATTTCTTTAGATTTGCACATTCACACTCACTTGAATCATCAGTAGAAACAGAAAGGGAGAGCATGAAGATAATGCCGGTCAAACCCCTGCATGCGGACAAAGATAAGAAATTAATCGGGAAGTGAAACAATCAGTTGCACACAATCGTCACATCCTGTCCATCCACATTGTCCCCACCACCCTTTGCCACCACATAAAAACCTCTACGCGGAGTCCATTCTACACAAAACAGTTCATTGACATCGGTATAGCCCAGGCGGGTGAGATTATCCCTCAGCCATTCCTCCGTCTTGCCCGCATTTTCGAGGGAGCTTTGAAGGATGGAGCCGTTATTCACAAAAAGATAAGACTCCGATTTGGAGTTGCGGGTCGATACGGTCAACTGCCCATTGGTTTCAAAGCGCACATCATCTACCTCGAACATGGAGAAGATGCCGTTCTCGCGCAGCAACGTGCGGAACTGTTCCATTTCGAGCCCGTTCCGCTTGAACTCTTTCAGATTGATATGTCCGTCGCTCACAATCATCACGGTATCTCCCTTGATGACCCGCCGCAGCGCCTTGAAGCGTAGCAGGTAGCGGATAAACATGTTGAAGGCGGTCCACATGGCAAGCGAGAACACCAGTTCCCATACCGAAACTTCCGCACTGTAAATCACACCTCCCACCAATGCGCCCAGTACAAAAGCATTTACAGAATCGAGGGGCGTAAGTTGCGCCATCTGGGTCTTACCGGAGATACGGAGGAAAAAGAGCACGCCAAGCATGCCCACTATAATTTTGATTGCAATAGTAAGGTAAAGCATAATCCAATCTGTTTATAGAACTGAGAGATAACAGTCGCCACATCGCTTTTGTTTTACGAATGCAAGATGCCGGCATCCCCCATTCCGTAACCGGATTGTAATTGAATTGTTACCAGTTCTTCAATCTTCCGTAAACCGCACGTAACGGCACCCCACTACTTTTGCGGCAGATTATTAACAGACAACAACAAGTATGAAACAAATTGTAAGAGCATTCTTATTCCTGCTTCTTCTTACCACAGCCGGTAATACAGCCATGGCCGACGAAAAAGCAAATGTCGTAAAACAAGGTACGGTACGCGGCCGTATCATTGATGCTGCAAAACAAACCCTCCCGGGTGCCTCTATCTACATCGAAAAACTACGCGCAGGTGTGACGAGCGACGTCAACGGTTTTTACACCTTCTCTAACCTTGACCCGGGAACTTATACAGTAAAGGTGAGTTATGTGGGATATTCACCTGTAGAGCTGAAAATCACCATTCCCGCCGGACGTACTTTAGAAAAAGATGTAGTATTGACCGAGGGAGTCGAACTTAAGGAAGTCGTTGTAGGTGGTGCATTCCAAGGCCAGAGGCGGGCTATCAACTCACAGAAAAACAACCTCGGTATCACCCATATCGTTTCGGCCGACCAGGTAGGGAAATTCCCCGACTCTAATATCGGTGACGCACTGAAACGTATTTCCGGTATCAATGTACAATATGACCAGGGAGAAGCCCGCTTCGGACAAGTGCGCGGTACGAGTGCCGACCTCAGTTCGGTTACCATCAACGGAAATCGTGTTCCCTCTGCCGAAGGAGACACACGTAATGTGCAGCTCGACCTGATACCAGCCGATATGATACAAACCATTGAGGTCAACAAGGTAGTGACTCCGGATATGGATGCCGACGCCATCGGCGGCTCTATTAATTTGGTAACCAAGAATTCACCTTACAAACGTACTATCACCGCCACCGCCGGAACCGGATACAACCGGATAAGCGAGAAGGCTCAGTTAAATCTGGGGTTCACTTACGGAGACCGTTTCTTCAACGACAAACTGGGTGTGATACTTTCGGCATCTTACCAAAATTCACCTTCGGGTTCATACAACACGGAGTTCCTATGGGAACAGGATGACAACAGGAAAGTCTTCGTCAATGACTATCAAATCCGCCAATACTACGTCACCCGCGAACGCCAAAGTTATTCGGCTGCCTTGGACTGGGACATCAATGCCAACCATAAACTGACTTTCAAAGGTATCTTCAACAACCGTAACGACTGGGAAAACCGTTATCGCACTACTTTGAAAGACCTTGATGCCGACGGAAAAGCAACTGTACGCATACAGACCAAAGCCGGTACGCCGAATAACCGTAATGCCCGCCTGGAACGCCAACGCACCATGGATTTCTCCCTCGGTGGAGAGCACCTGTTTGGCCCGCTCTCCATGGACTGGCACGCAAGCTATGCCAAAGCCAGCGAAAAGCGTCCCAACGAACGTTATATCGACTTCCAACTGAAGAAACAGAAATTCAACATTGACCTGAGTGATGAACGCCAACCGTATGCCACTCCCCTGGACGGTTCTACCATGACTCTGAATGATGAGTTCAGGCTGAAGGAACTGACTGAACAACAGGAAGACATCAAGGAACAAGACCTGAAGTTCTCCGCCAATTTCAAGTTTCCTTTCAAGAACGGCAACAAATTGAAATTCGGCGCAAAGGTGGTGCGCAAAACAAAGGATAAAGAAGTGGATTTTTATGAATATACTCCGCTGGACGAAGACGCCTTCATGGAAAACAGCCTGAAGAATACCGTGGACCAGACTAACAAGCACTTCATGCCCAACAAGAAATATCAGGCAGGCATTTATGCCAGTAAGGAATATACCGGTTCACTGGATTTGAACAATGCTTCACTTTTCGAGAAGGAACAGGTACCAGAGGAACTTGCCGGTAACTTCGAAGCACGTGAAACCGTCAGCTCGGGTTATATCCGTTTCGACCAGAAAATGACGGACGATATAGAATTGATGTCGGGACTTCGTATTGAAAACACAAACCTGGCTTATACAGGGCGTACTTACGATGCCGACGGAGATGTCACCTCAAAAACCGAACGCCAGCGGAACAGCTACATCAACTTCCTGCCCTCTTTACTGATGAAATGGAATTTAAACGATGACTTCAAAGTACGCGGTTCTTTCACACAAACCTTGTCACGCCCTAAATATTCAGCCCTTGTGCCAAGCGTAAATATCAAACGTTCCGATAACGAAATCACCATCGGCAACCCCGAATTGAAACCAACCCAGTCTTACAACTTCGATTTGAGTGCCGATTATTACTTCCGCAGCATCGGTCTGGTTAGCGCCGGTATCTTCTACAAAAAGATTGATGATTTCATTGTAGACCAAATCAGCGCCAACTACGAGTATCAAGGTAATGTATATACACGCTTCACGCAACCCAAGAATGCAGGTAATGCCAATCTGCTTGGCGTGGAACTGTCCTATCAACGCGACTTCGGTTTCATTGCTCCTGCATTGAAATGCGTAGGTTTCTACGGGACATACACTTATACACACTCACGCATAGAGGATTTCAATTTTGAAGGACGCGAGAACGAGAAAGGGCTCAGCCTGCCGGGGTCACCGGAACATACGGCCAACGCCTCGCTCTATTTTGAGAAAGGTGGGCTGAATATTCGTCTGAGCTACAACTTCGCTTCCGACTTTATCGATGAAATGGGCGAGAGCACGTTCTACGACCGCTATTACGACAAAGTGAATTATATGGATGCCAATGCAAGCTATACATTCGGAAAGAAAATCAAAACAACTTTCTATGCCGAAACAAACAATCTGTTGAACCAGCCTTTGCGTTATTATCAAGGTACTAAAGACCGCACCATGCAAGCTGAGTATTACGGAGTGAAAGTGAATGCAGGGGTAAAAATCAACTTTTAAATGATAATTTAATGAAGAACTAAGAATGAAGAATTACCTTGCAGCGTGCTTGCATTGCGCAGCCAAATTCTTCATTCTTCATTCTTAATTCTTCATTTCCCAAAATTCCCATTTATAAAATAACAAACAATAAAAACAACAATGAAGAAATTATTCCTTTTAGTATTTGTTGCCTTTCTCAGCAGTCTGGCAACAGCACAAATCAACGATTACTCCATCTTTGACAAGAAATTCAATTTTTATGTTGCCAACGACCTGGGGCGTAACGGTTATTATGACCAGAAACCGATTGCAGAACTTATGGGCGTGATGGGAGAAGAAGTAGAACCCGAGTTCGTGCTGGCTACCGGTGACGTACATCACTTTGAAGGCGTACGCAGTGTGAACGACCCGCTTTGGATGACAAACTTTGAACTCATCTACAGCCATCCCGAACTGATGATAGACTGGTTTCCCGTATTGGGCAACCATGAATATCGCGGCAACACACAAGCGGTATTGGACTATACCCATGTCAGCCGCCGCTGGACAATGCCCGCCCGTTATTACACCAGGACTTTTGAAGATAAAGGAGCCACACTGCGTGTTGTCTGGATAGATACCGCTCCTATGATTGACAAATACCGGAACGAAAACGCAACTTATCCTGATGCCTGCAAGCAAGACTATGCAAAGCAGCTCGCATGGATAGACTCTGTACTCACTGCTGCCCGGGAAGACTGGGTAATCGTTGCCGGACACCACCCCATCTATGCCGAAACGCCCAAAGATGAAAGCGAACGAACGGACATGCAAAACCGTCTTGACCCGATTTTGCGTAAACATAAAGTAGATATGTACATCTGCGGGCACATCCACAACTTCCAGCACGTTCGTGTAGCGGGTAGTGAGATTGATTATATCACCAACTCCTCCGCTTCGCTCAGCCGCAAAGTAACGCCAATCGAAGGGACGGTATTCTGTAGTCCCGAACCGGGTTTCTCCATCGTATCAGCTAATAAAAAGACGCTGGAACTGCGTATGATTGACAAGAAAGGAAACGTGCTGCACACGGTGACCAGAAACAAGTAATGACTTATTTCTTTTCCCGTAAATCATCTTTCGGAATCGTCGTTTCGTTTCCGTCACGCGTTGCCATATAGTGGGGCGACATAATCTCTACACCCGCTTCGTTGAACCTATCCTGGATATTCTGGTGCAGGTCTGAATAAATCTGCGCCAAGCGGTTGGCATCTTTGATATAGGCATTCACCTGATAAACGGGGTACCAGTCACTGAGAGAGGTTTCCAACACAAAAGGACGAGGGTCGTCCTGTACGCCGGGGGTATTCAACGCCGCGTCTATCAACAACTGATGTACTTGTCTCCAGGGAGCGTCATAGCCGATGGTTACTTCGGAATGAATGATTAAACCGTATTCACGCGCAGAGGCGCTGTAGTTTACGGTATGGGAAGACATGATAAAAGAATTGGGGATAGTCACGACTTCGTTCTTCGGAGTGCGGATGCGGGTGACGAGCGGAGTCTTTTCAATGACGTTGCCCGTAGTGTCGTTCAGTTGGATGCGGTCGCCCAGCTTGAAAGGACGCATGTAAGTGATGACCAGACCCGCAATGATATTGCCGATGACCGTACTGGAACCTAGCGAGACAATCAGACCGACAAAGACCGATATACCTTGGAATACGCCCGACTTGGAACCCGGCAGATAGGGATACACCATCGCAATCATAAATGCGTAAAGCAAGAAGCGGACAATGTGGAAAGTAGGAATCGCCCAGTCAGGATAAAACCCGTGTATCTTCAGGCGCTCGGACTGAACCTCATTCGCCAGATAGTGAACCAGCCGCACCAGATACTTGACGGCATACCATATCACGAAGATGGTAAACAGATTGGGAATATAATCTACTATTCCAAGGAATATATCTTTTATCGGGTCCCAAATGTAAGAGAACAGTTTAAACGCAAGGTTCTTGGTTTGCGGAAAGATTGAGAAAAGCAATGGAACCGTGAGTAATAGCTGAAGCAACATAAACGCATACCGCAACAGGTTTGCGAAGAAAACAAGAAGATTGACTTGTTTCTGCGTGTCCAGAAGTTCGTAGTCCTGGATGGAGATGGGTTTCAGTTTCGTATCCTTCAACTTCTGTATGCGCACTTTCAGCTTTCTGAACAGCCAGTTGGTGAGCCGGAACAAGAGATATTGCCCCACAAGCACAAGGATGAAGTAAAGGATGCGTTTGCCCAATTGCCAGAAGCTATGCTCTTCTTTCATGGCTTTGAGCTTGTGCACAATGACTTTCCGGTTGTTTGCCGCCAACTGGTCGCGGGTACAATTCTCCCACAAGGCATCCTGATCAATGAAAGACACGATTACCTTATCACCATACATCAGGTCGGTAACGATGTCGGTACTTTCGATATACAATGAATCAGGGCGCACACCGAATCGGCTTCCCAGTTCCGTAATGGCGATAGAATCCATTTCGGCACGTTGCCGAGGAGTGTGTCCGCCCCGTTTGGCATAAAGATAGAACAAGGTATCGCCTTCTACCACTACGGGCACACCGGGAGTAACCGCCCGTAGCGAATCAATGCGTTGTTTCTGCAACGCCTGTTTCACAGAGTCGGCCGCAAAGTTTGCCAACTTCAACTGCTCCATCTCCATACGGAGGTTTGCTTCGTTCAACCGCGCCATTTCCAGCTCTTGCTTGATTGCAGCCAGTTGTTGCGCCGAGTCTGAATCGGCTTTCACTAATGGGGCGGTCGGCAAACTATCGCTTTCTAAAACATGAAGCACTTTTTCCACCAACTGGGCAGAAACTCCATTTGCCGTAAATAATAGCAACACCAGACATAAAACACGGAATCCTCTCATATCTTTATTCCTTCATTATTTGTTTATTTTGCAAAGTCTTTTCTCAATAAGCGCTCAAACATACAGAATGTTTTTGATATTTCATAAAAGGTTTCATTATCTTTGCCCTCAAAACAAGAAATCCATGAATATAATACTGCTTATAGGAGGACTCCTCCTCATATTATTAGGTGCCAACGGACTGACAGACGGGGCAGCATCCGTTGCCAAGCGTTTTCGCATTCCGGGGATTGTCATCGGTTTGACAATTGTCGCTTTCGGAACTTCGGCACCTGAGCTTACGGTCAGTGTTTCATCCGCCTTGAAGGGAAGCGCGGATATCGCCATAGGCAATGTGGTGGGAAGTAATATTTTCAATACACTGATGATTGTGGGTTGCACCGCACTCTTTGCACCGATTGTCATTACCAAGAATACGCTTCAAAAGGAAATCCCACTCTGTATTCTCTCGTCCATCGTGCTGTTGATTTGTGCCAACGACGTGTTTCTGGACGGCAGCAAGGAGAATATACTTGACACCACGGACGGATTGTTGCTACTTTGTTTCTTTGCTATTTTTATGAGCTACACCTTTGCCATCGCTTCACATGGCCCGGAAAATGCCGGTGGCGATGCGGAGGAAATCAAACAGCTCCCGATGTGGAAATCCGCGTTGTTCATCATAGGAGGACTCGGCGCTTTGATTGCCGGAGGTAATTTCTTTGTAGACGGCGCAACGGGCATTGCCCGCAGTCTGGGTATCAGCGAGTCGGTTATCGGTCTCACACTCGTGGCAGGCGGAACTTCACTGCCCGAGCTTGCCACCTCCATCGTAGCCGCCTTGAAGAAAAACCCGGAGATTGCCATCGGAAACGTCATCGGCAGTAATCTTTTCAATATATTCTTCGTATTGGGTTGCAGCGCGTCCATCACGCCATTGCGGCTGGCAGGTATCTCAAATCTGGACTTGTGGGTACTGGTAGGTTCCGGAATTCTGCTCTGGTTGTTCGGGCTGTTCTTTGCCAAACGGACGATTACACGCATCGAAGGAAGTATCATGGTGCTATGCTACATCGCTTACATCGCATATCTGATTTATAGCCTTTAAAAAGTAAAAGGTTCATAATAAAGGACATTGCACAGGCAGTTTTTGAAACCTCAACGCGGTATTTTAAAGATTATCACGTATCTTTGCCTACTCAATATAAAACAACTATGGCAATTACAATTAAAAAGGTTTCCACAAAAAAAGAGTTGAAACAGTTTATCCGCTTCAACTATAAATTATACAAAGACAATCCATATTCAGTACCCGACCTCTACGACGACATGCTCAATACCTTCAACAAGAAGAAGAACGCCGCCTTTGAATTCTGCGAGGCGGATTACTTCCTTGCCTATAGGGATGATGAAATCGTAGGACGTGTAGCTGCCATCATCAACCGCAAGGCCAATGAAACCTGGAACAAGAAAGAGGTGCGCTTCGGATGGATTGACTTCATTGACGACCCGGAAGTGTCGGAGGCTCTGATACGCAGTGTAGAAGAGTGGGGTAAAGAGCGCGGAATGACACATATACAAGGCCCGCTCGGCTTTACCGACTTTGACGCCGAAGGTATGCTTATCGAGGGTTACGACCAACTCAGCACAATGGCGACCATTTACAACCATCCCTATTATCCCGAACACATGGAACGTATGGGATTTGAGAAGGATGCCGACTGGGTGGAATATAAAATCTATATCCCCGATGCCATTCCCGAAAAACATAAACGGATTTCAGACCTCATCCAACGCAAGTACAATCTTAAAATCAAGAAGTATACTTCTTCCAAGAAGATTGCCCGCGACTACGGACAAGCCATCTTCGAACTGATGAACGAAGCATACAGCCCGCTCTACGGCTATTCCGCTCTGACGCAACGCCAGATTAACCAATATGTAAAGATGTATCTGCCTATCCTGGACCTGCGCATGGTGACGCTTGTGACGGATGCCGAAGACAAGCTTGTTGCTGTGGGAATCTCCATGCCTTCCCTGTCGGAAGCTTTACAGAAATCTCATGGCCGTCTGCTGCCTTTCGGATGGTATCATTTATTAAAGGCTCTGTTCATGAAACGACGTGCCAAGATGCTGGACTTATTACTGGTTGCCGTGAAGCCGGAATACCAGAACAAGGGTGTTAACGCTTTGTTATTTTCCGATTTAATTCCGGTTTATCAGAAATTAGGTTTTATATTTGCAGAAAGCAACCCCGAACTGGAGCTGAACGGCAAAGTGCAAGCCCAATGGGAATACTTCAAGACCGAGCAGCATAAACGGAGAAGGGCATTTGTGAAAAAGATTGATGATGTGAATCAGAGTTCGAATAATAATTAAATGAGGATAATGACAGTTTTTCTTTCACCACAGAGGACACAGAGGTCACAGAGGCTTTATTATATTATACCCTGTTAGTATTTGTTATTTGACTTGCTACTTAAATAAAAAACTCTGTGACCTCTGTGTCCTCTGTGGTGAATTAAATTCCCAACTCCTGATTCGTATTAATTTAGTAATCCCCAAACATTGAACTGTATGATGGAAGAAGAAATCAACGGACTGATACCCGAAAACAATGTAGAATATACGGAAGATAATATCCGCCACCTGGACGATATGGAGCATATCCGTGTACGCTCGGGTATGTACATCGGCCGTCTTGGTGACGGCTCACAAAACGATGACGGTATCTACGTATTGTTGAAGGAAGTTATGGACAACAGCATCGATGAATTCAAAATGGGTGCCGGTAAACGTATCGAAGTCAGCATAGAAGACAACCTTCGTGTGAGCGTACGCGACTACGGACGAGGTATTCCTCAAGGAAAGTTGGTTGAAGCGGTAAGTAAACTGAATACCGGTGGCAAGTACGACAGCAAGGCTTTCAAGAAAAGCGTCGGACTGAACGGTGTGGGTATCAAAGCTGTAAATGCCTTGAGCAGCCGCTTTGAGGTACGCAGTTACCGCGAGGGTAAAGTACGCACGGCCATCTTTGAAAAAGGCGTACTAATCAGTGACGTAACCGAAGATACCCAGGAAGAAAACGGAACTTATATCTTCTTCGAAGCGGACAATACGCTCTTCCTGAATTATTCTTATCAGAATACCTTTGTAGAAACCCTGCTGCGTAACTATACCTACCTGAATACAGGACTTGCCATCATCTACAACGGCCAGCGAATCCTGTCACGCCACGGATTGGAAGATTTGCTGAAAGACAACATGACGGCCGAAGGCTTGTACGACATCATTCACTTGAAAGGTGAGGATATCGAAATAGCATTTACGCATACCAACCAATACGGTGAAGAATATTATTCTTTCGTAAACGGCCAGCATACCACCCAGGGAGGTACGCACCAAAGCGCATTGAAGGAACATATCGCCCGGACCATCAAGGAGTTTTATAACAAGAACCAAGATTATGCCGACATCCGTAACGGTATCGTTGCCGCCATTGCCATCAATGTAGAAGAACCTCAGTTCGAGGGACAAACCAAGACCAAATTAGGCTCTCCTTCGATGGAGCCGGGTGGAGTGAGCATCAATAAGTATGTGGGTGACTTCATTAAAACGGAAGTGGATAATTATCTCCACAAAAACCCGTTGGTGGCGGAAGTCATGCTGCAAAAGATACAGGACTCCGAGAAAGAGCGTAAAGCGATAGCCGGCGTAACCAAATTGGCGCGCGAACGTGCCAAGAAAGCAAACCTGCACAACCGCAAACTGCGTGACTGTCGTTTCCACCTGAGCGACGGAAAAGGTAAAGACCAGGAAACCGAATCGTGTATCTTCATCACCGAGGGAGATTCCGCAAGCGGTTCTATCACCAAAAGCCGCGATGTAAATACACAAGCCGTATTCAGTTTGCGCGGTAAGCCGCTCAACTCTTACGGGCTGACAAAAAAAGTGGTCTACGAAAACGAGGAATTCAACCTCCTGCAAGCAGCCCTGAACATTGAAGACGGCATTGAAGGACTACGCTACAACAAAGTAATCGTAGCTACCGATGCCGATGTGGACGGCATGCACATCCGCCTGCTGATTATCACGTTCTTCTTGCAGTTCTTCCCCGACTTGATAAAGAAAGGACATGTTTACATCCTTCAAACCCCGTTGTTCCGCGTACGCAACAAGAAAAAGACCAATTACTGCTACTCGGAAGACGAGCGCCTGAAGGCCATTGAGGAATTAGGCCCCAATCCGGAAATCACCCGGTTCAAAGGTTTGGGAGAAATATCACCGGATGAATTCAAACATTTCATAGGTAAGGATATGCGTCTGGAGCAAGTATCCCTGCGCAAAACAGACTTAGTAAAAGAGTTATTGGAATTCTACATGGGCAAAAACACCATGGAACGACAGAACTTTATCATCAACAACTTGGTTATAGAAGAAGATTTAGCATCATGAGAAGAGCAATCTTTCCGGGAACATTCGACCCGTTTACTATCGGACACTCTTCGGTAGTGAGCCGTGCGCTGACTTTTATAGACGAAATCGTCATAGGCATCGGTATCAACGAGAATAAGAACACCTACTTCCCTATCGAGAAGCGCGAAGAGATGATACGGAATTACTACCGGAACGAGCCACGCGTCAAAGTACAGTCATACGACTGCCTGACTATCGACTTCGCCAAGCAGGTAGACGCTAATCTGATTGTGCGAGGTATCCGCACCGTAAAAGACTTTGAGTACGAAGAGACCATTGCGGATATCAACCGCAAATTGACAGGCATTGAAACCATCCTGCTCTTTACGGAACCCGAATTGACTTGTATCAGCTCGACTACCGTGCGTGAATTGCTGCAATATGGAAAGGATATAAGTATGTTTATTCCGGAAGGAATGGAGATATAATATAAAAAAACAAAATATGAGAAAAGTTTTATTCATTATTATATGTATATGCGCTGTGACGGCGCAAGCGCAAAAACAGAATAACGAAGCCATTCGTAAATTGCAATTGGCGGAATTTGCCATCGCCAATCTTTATGTAGATTCTGTAGACGAGAACAAGTTGGTGGAAGAAGCCATTATCAAAATGCTGGCACAACTCGATCCGCATTCCACCTACAACGATGCCGAGGAAGTGAAGAAGATGAACGAACCGCTCCAAGGTAACTTTGAAGGCATCGGCATACAATTCCAGATGATAGAAGATACGTTGCTCGTGGTGCAGCCCGTCAGCAACGGCCCCTCCGAGAAAGTAGGTATCCTTGCCGGTGACCGTATCGTAGCTGTCAACGACTCTGCCATTGCCGGAGTGAAGATGAGCACCGAAGATATTATGAGCCGCCTGCGCGGACCCAAGGATTCGGAAGTAAAGCTGACCGTTGTGCGCCGTGGCGTAAACGAACCGCTCTACTTCACCGTGAAACGGGATAAAATTCCTATCCTGAGCCTGGATGCCGCCTACATGATACAACCTAAAACAGGATACATCCGCATCAACCGCTTTGCGGCAACCACTGCCGAAGAGTTTACCCAAGCTCTTAAAGAGTTGCAGAAAAAGGGGATGAAGGACCTGATACTCGACCTGCAAGGCAACGGTGGAGGTTATTTGAATGCCGCTATCGACCTTGCCAATGAGTTCTTGCAACAAAAAGACCTTATTGTATATACCGAGGGGAGGACTTCCCGCCGGAGCAACTTTTACTCCAAAGGCAACGGCAACTTCAAGAACGGACGTCTCATCGTATTGGTGGATGAATACTCGGCATCGGCGAGCGAAATCGTGACGGGTGCTATCCAGGACTGGGACAGAGGCGTAGTGGTAGGCCGCCGTACATTTGGCAAAGGATTGGTGCAACGCCCCATCGACTTGCCTGACGGCTCGATGATACGTCTCACCATCGCCCGTTATTATACTCCTTCCGGACGGTGCATCCAGAAACCATACGACAAGACCGCCAAACTGGATGGCGGCAAACTGGGAGGGGAAGAAAACCTGGAAAAATACAACCAGGAGTTGATAGACCGTTTCAATCACGGCGAGCTGATGCATGCCGACAGCATCCACTTCCCTGACTCACTGAAATATCAGACCAAGAAACTAGCCCGTACCGTATATGGTGGCGGAGGTATCATGCCGGACTTCTTCGTTCCGATTGATACCACTCAATATACCGATTATCACCGGAACCTGGTAGCTAAGGGCGTGGTTATCAAAACCACCATGAAGTTCATCGAGAACCACCGGAAAGAATTGCAGAACAAGTACAAGAAGTTCGACGCCTTCAACGAGAAGTTTGAAATCGGTGATGAAATCCTGAATGACATGCTTGCCACGGCAGAAAAAGAGAAAATAGAGTTCAACGAAGAGCAATACAAAAAGTCCCTGCCACTGATAAAGACTCAGTTAAAAGCATTGATAGCCCGTGACCTGTGGGACATGAACGAATACTTCCAAGTAATGAACACTACGAATAGCAGTGTGCAACAGGCTTTGAAGGTATTGAATGAGGGGGCGTATGAGAAAGTGGTAAAGTGATGAAGGCTGTCAAAACAAAAATTCGCTTACTATTTGTTTCTTTTTAGGCGCTGATTACGCGGATTTCACGGAAAAAGAATAAAGAGAATCCGTGAAATCCGCGTAAT
>NZ_CAUFUE010000008.1 GCF_959029255.1 uncultured Bacteroides sp.
TCCACGATTATTATTCTTACCACAGCAATGATAGTTTATTACTACTGCAATGATACTTGCTTACTATTGCAATGATAGTTTCTTACCACAGCAATGGTAAGATTAATAATCAGGGACAAAAATACTAGTTATCGGGACATAGGATGCTAATATTCAGGAGAAAAAAGAGGAGTTTACGGCAAGAAAAGAAATATAGCGCCCTAGCATATATACTATTATATAGCATATACACCATCTGTAGGTTAAGAATATAAGGATTATAACAGAAAATATGTTCCCAAATACTATACTTCTTTTGCTTCTTCCTGAGGAATGCGAATCGACGTATAAAGCTCTAGAACAGCGGCAATTGTAAGTGAGACAATCCACTCATTACCGTGAGTGAAAAGCATAAATGCTCCTGTTAAGACCAAGAGCAAAGCAGCGAATATTTGTTGACGGCGCAGACGCTTTACATTAGGACTTTTACTTTTCGAGGGAGAATTGATTTGCGCCAAAGCGACAAAAGTGGCACCAATGGTATATATATAAGGTGCAAACATCCAACCGGTGATATAAACAGCTGCCCCTATGAGAACCATGGCAGCACCTACGGTGAAAAGAGCGGGTATTAATTGTTTCATTCTTCTACATCTTCTTCAAATACATAAATATCTTCATTGGGCTTTTTCATCAGATACTTTTCGCGCGCAATGCGTTCAATAGCACCGGAATCGACGGCAAGTTCATTGAGACGACGGGTGTTTTCTTCATATTCCATACGATACTTGTCAATTTCTTCACGCAAGCGACTTTCCTCACGAGCATAACCCATACGGCGAACAATACTGTTCTCATCTAAAAATCCGATAAGCACCGCAAACAGCACAAGCGTAATCAAATACTTGTTCTTGCGGACAAATAACCAAAGGGAAGCAAGTTTATCCACGTCGATTCAATGATTAAATATTATGAGCACAAAGATAAAAGGAATAACTGAAAAATTTCTTTTTTTTGCGTACATTTGCACAATAAGAAGACTCTGATATGGAAAATTATATCGTATCGGCACGTAAGTACCGTCCATCTACCTTTGAGTCGGTGGTGGGACAGCGTGCTTTGACTACCACACTGAAAAATGCTATCGCCACGGGCAAACTGGCGCACGCCTATCTTTTTTGCGGTCCGCGAGGAGTAGGAAAGACGACTTGCGCCCGTATTTTTGCCAAAACCATCAACTGCATGAGTCCTACGGCAGATGGGGAAGCATGTAACCAATGCGAATCGTGTACGGCTTTCAACGAACAACGTTCTTATAATATCCACGAACTGGATGCCGCTTCCAATAACTCCGTAGACGATATCCGCCAATTGGTAGAGCAAGTACGCATTCCGCCACAGATAGGTAAGTATAAGGTATATATCATCGATGAGGTACACATGTTGTCCGCTTCCGCTTTCAATGCTTTCCTGAAGACATTGGAGGAACCGCCCAGACATGCCATTTTTATCCTTGCCACTACCGAAAAGCATAAGATATTACCGACTATCCTGTCACGTTGCCAGATATATGATTTCAATCGCATCAGCGTAGAAGACACCGTAGCACACCTTGCATACGTGGCTTCCAAAGAAGGCATCACCGCCGAACCCGAGGCCCTGAATGTAATAGCGCTGAAAGCGGACGGTGGCATGCGTGATGCTTTATCTATCTTTGACCAGGTAGTAAGTTTCACGGGCGGACACATCACTTACCAAAGTGTGATTGAAAACCTCAATGTGCTGGATTATGAGTACTACTTCCGACTGACGGATTTCTTTCTTGAGAATAAAGTCAGCGATGCCCTGCTCTTACTGAATGATGTCTTGAACAAGGGATTCGATGGCAACCACTTCATCACGGGACTTTCTTCACACTTGCGTGATTTGCTGGTAAGTAAAGACCCAGCCACCTTGCCTTTGCTCGAAGTAGGCGCAAGTATCCGGGCACGATATCAAGCGCAAGCGCAAAAATGCCCGTTACCATTTTTATATCGTGCCATGAAACTCTGCAACGACTGTGATTTGAGTTATCGTGCCAGTAAAAACAAAAGACTATTGGTGGAACTCACTTTGATACAAGTTGCACAGCTCACCGCCGAGGAGGACGATGCCGCTGGTGGGCGTAGCCCTAAACAAGCTATAAAACCCATATTTACGCAACCTGCCGCTGCACAGCAGCCACAGGCAGCTCATGCCATGCCCCAACCGCAGGCAAATAATGTTTCCCGCCCTGCGGCAGTTCCGGCAACACCCTCCACGGCACCTGCAACGAGCCCTGCTTCTCCTGTCAACCCGGCAGCTACCGCTATACCGCATGCCACACCTGCTTCCGTACTGTTGGCACAGGGCAAAGAAGAAAAGAAAATACCCGTCATGAAAATGTCGGGACTCGGTGTGTCCATCAAACGCCCTAAAGCAGAAGATGAGCCACAAATTACAGCTACTACTCATGCTACACAACAAGCCCCACAGGTAGAAGAGGATTTCATTTTCAACGAAAGGGATGTCAATTACTATTGGCAAGAATATGCCGGGCGAATGCCTAAAGAACAGGTTGCCATTGCCAAACGAATGCAGAATATGCACGTCAATCTTCTGAATGCCACGACGTTTGAAGCTGTAGTCGATAATGAAATCATAGCCAAAGAGTTCACTTTATTGATACCGGCCTTACAAGATTATCTGCGTACCCGTCTAAAAAACCGCAAAGTCACCATGACTGTACGCATCAGTGCTCCTGCTGAAAAAGTCCGGGCATACGGCCGGGTAGAGAAATTCCAGATGATGGCGCAAAAGAACGATGCCCTGCTACAACTAAGAGATGAATTTGGCTTGGAACTTTACTAACCCACCTTAATAGAGCGCCTTACCCGAGAAAAACAATTTTCAATAATAAGGAAATAAAAACTATATATTTATTTTGATTTCTCCTTTTTATGTTTATTTTTGCCAACAATAAACAAAATAGACAAACAGGGCATTGAAAAGCGGATTTACCATACTGCTACTATTATGTGGAATGCTATTTATATCATCTACAAAAGTATACGCCAACCCCACGTATCAGAAACGCTTGTCACAATTACAATCACTCATTCAAAGGGGAGTGCCCTACGATTCAAAAACATATCCGGACACAGTCATTGCATGGAGTGAGTATGTGATACCGCAAATAGAAGTGAAAGGAAATGAAGAACAATATTTCCTTTTACAACTTCAATTAACCAAAGCTTACTCTTTGCTGGGTGACATCAGCCTTGCTATGGATAGGGCTCGCATCATGTACGAAGAAGCTAAAGCCATGCGATATGATTTTGGAATTGTACTTGCCAATCAAGCCATCGGCGAAGCTTATGCTATCGCTTATTTATCGGATAAAGCACTGGATTCCTTTGACGATGCACTGAACGAGCTATCCCATATTGCCGGGGATCATCCTTATCGGGCAGAATTACTTCTGCAAAAATCTCATGTCTTACAACAAATAGGCCGGATGAAGGAATCCCAAAAGATACTTAAAGAACTGAACATTTTTTTGGATCAACATCCCAACCAATCACTTACTTTTGCCATTATAGTAGAAGAAACAAATTACGCCATTTCACACGGACATCTCTCACAAACCTATCTGGATAGAGCAAAAACATTATTGCAAAAGTTGGAATCCATATATAACCAATCACCTGAGAAATATTACCGGTTTACGATAGATTATACTAAAGCCGCTTATTATCGCGCAAAAGGAGAATGGGATAAAAAATATTGGAACAAAGCCGTTGAAGCGTACGATAGTTTGTTGCACAATGTATCCGGAAACAAGCGTTCCACTTATTATCGATGGATATCTGCCGAAAAAATTCATCTATATAAGATACAAGGGCGTACATTGGAAGCCTGCCGTATTTATCAGGAACTTTTTCCAGCAACAGATACCATTGCTTCGCAAAGTTACGTGAGACAGATTGATGCTTTGAGGGCAAAATACCAGGTAGATCAGATTGAAATTGCCAGCGAGGGAGAATATAACAAGGTGATAACAAGCCTGTCCGTAGGCAGCATCACCCTGCTGATTTTATTTTCTTTCATAGCGCTACGCCTTAAGAAACAAAAAAAGAAAGTGGCGCTATCTACCCAAAAGTTAGAATGTTCTCGGCAAAACGCAGAAAATGCCATGCGTGCCAAAAGCATATTCTTGTCGAATATGAGCCACGAAATCCGTACTCCACTCAATGCTTTGTCCGGTTTTTCATCTCTATTGACCGAAGATGGACTGGATGAAGAAACCCGGCGTCAATGCAATGAGGTAATTCAGCAAAACTCTGAACTCTTACTGAAACTGATTAATGATGTAATTGATTTATCGAGCCTTGAATTTGGCAAAATGCAATTCTGTATCGCCAAGCATGACGCAGTGGCTATATGTAAAAATGTGGTAGATACCGTAAACAAGGTAAAGCAAACGCAAGCCGAAGTGTTATTCGTGACGGAACTTGAACAATTAGAAATTGAGACAGACGATTCACGTTTACAACAGGTTTTGATAAACCTACTTATTAACTCAACTAAATTTACCCCGCAAGGCAGCATCACTCTGAAATTGGAAAAGCAATCTGATGAATTGGCACTCTTCTCGGTTACAGACACCGGATGCGGTATTCCTTTGGAAAAGCAAGCGCAGATATTCCAACGTTTTGAGAAACTGAACGAAAATGCGCAAGGCAGCGGACTGGGACTATCCATCTGCCAACTTATCATCGAGCATATCGGAGGAAAAATATGGATTGACTCTGAATATGTCAATGGCTCGCAATTCTTCTTTACCCACCCCATAAACCAAAAGCTAAATGGAAAGGAGGATAAAGTATGAAACGTATGCTCATAGCCTTATTCACCTTATTATATATAGGTGTACTTTCATTGCAGGCTCACGAACATTCACTCAGCCAAGTCAAAGACAGTTTGCTGCGCACATACCTTGCATCACCTCCCGACTCATCGAGACTTGAAGTACTTCATTATATCGCCCGCCTGGACCAGCAAACTCCCACTTTCATTTATTATGAAAACAAGTTACTGCAAGAGGCTATCGCGCAGAAAAATATAAAATATCAAAGCACAGCCACTTACGACCACATCATCTATTATTACAATAAACTTGACCAGAAACATGTGGAGCAATGGTTGCTGACTCTTGAGCAGCTGGCAGAAAGAAACGATTATTACGCAGACTACTTCAAAGGCAAAAAGATGCTGATAGAACTCTATACTATCAATCAAAAAATAGAACTTGCCATCAATGAGGCCAACGATATGTATAAAAGGGCCAAGAAGCTCAACAATCGTGACGGCATGCGCGTAGCTTCTCTCTGTCTGATGACCAACTATTTTGCATCCTACCGGTATAAGGAAGGTATCGCCCAACTGAACAGGGCGTTTGAACTGACTCATCCCGATGATACTCCCATGGAAATGGCAGACCTGCAAACCAAAGCAGTCCTTGCCTATTCTTTCCTGCACAATAATGATAAGCTGTTACAACACCTGAAGTTATTGGAAAAAGCAAAAGACAGGCTCGTGGCCGAAAGCAGGCCGATGCTATCCAACGGATACTTCAATCTATACATGCTGATTGAAATACAATACGCCCTTTTTTATATCCGCGACAAGCAACCCGAACAGGCATGGATACATTTGCAGAAAGCCGAAAAGTATTTAAATCCCAATACATTCCTGCCCTATCAGCTGACACGGTTAATAGCATACGCAGATTATTATGACCTGGTGAACGAAAAGGCCAAAGCCATGGATTATCTGGATAAGGCCATCGCTATAGTCACTCCGATTTCACCGGAAGATGCCATAACATATTCCGCCAAGAAAGCGAACTTGCTGGTAGAAATGGGATATTCGGACCAGGCACTCCCCATATATAAGGAAATAATGAGAGTAAAGGACTCCTTGTACACTTCCATGTCCACGTCGCAAATGAAACAGATACAATCTTTATATAACATGGACAAGCTGCTGTTGCAGAAAGAGCGGCGGCAAACCATGTACCAGTATATCTGCTTGATAGCCGCAGGCATTGTCCTTCTTTCGTTGTTACTTTTCATTATACAGATGTATCTAAGCAACAGACGATTAAAGAAAGACGAGCAGGAAATGCGCAGACTTACGGCCGTTGCCGAAGAAGCCAACGAGGTAAAAAGCCGTTTTCTAGCCAATATGAGCTACAATATACGAATTCCGCTGAACAATGTGGTTGGGTTTTCACAACTCCTCTCCACAGAAACAGGACTTGATGAAATTGAGCGGTATGAATATTCCTCCATTATTCAGGCAAACTCCAAAGAGTTGATACAATTGGTAAATGATGTGCTCGACCTTTCACGGCTAGAAGCTAACATGATGAAATTCCAGTTGCTAGACTACAGTGTAGAGGAATGGTGCAGCGAACTAAGTTGTATGATTGGAATGCGCAGTGAAGGTCAAATCAATTTAAAGCTGCACGCCCAAGTTGAGGGTGTACGCATTCATACCGATATCAATCGACTGACACAAATTGTTATCAATATGTTGCTTTGCCCCAATGAGTGTAAAGAAGTGCGTGAGGTGGTGATGACCTTGACATACGATGCTGACAGGAACGAGTTATCAGGGCGTGTAGAAAACAGCCCGTTGGTTGCTCCCGAATTTTCAGCATTGCAGAAAGTCTCTGTACAACAGAAAATCAATCAATTGTTTTTTGAACATTTCGGAGGAACTTACCTGATAGAAGAAACGACTTCAGAGGCACCTCCTGTATTAGTTTTCACTTATCCAGCAATTAATTAATTCACTGATTATCAACCAGTCAATATAGATATATCGAAGGTACATTTTGGAGTCTTTATTTAGACAGTATACAAATTAGTTCTTTTTAATCAAGATTGGTAGTTAGTAATGAAGAAAACACTTATTTTTGTCGAACCAATTAGTACTAATAATTAAAAATTTAAAGAAAATGGCTTACGTAATTAGTGAAGATTGTATTGCTTGCGGTACTTGTATCGATGAGTGTCCGGTAAGCGCTATCTCTGAAGGTGATATCTATCATATCGATCCAGAAGCTTGCACTGAGTGTGGTACTTGTGCTGATGTTTGTCCTTCTGAAGCAATTCATCCGGGAGAATAATACAATCCTTAGAAAAAAAAGAAAGGCTCGGTTTCAATGAAACCGAGCCTTCTTATTTTGTTCACTACACAAAGTTAAGCAAGTTTTGCCAAAGCTTCCTTGATTCGACGGATAGCTTCTACGATATTTTCATCGCTGGTAGCGTAACTCATACGAATACATTCAGGAGCGCCGAATGATGCACCACCAACACAAGCCACATGAGCAACTTCCAGCAGATACATTGCCAAATCATCAGAATCATTGATTTTACGGTCACCTACAGACTTACCGAAGAATGAGCTACATTTGGGGAACAGATAGAAAGCACCTTCCGGCACATTTACTTCAAATCCCGGGACTTCCTTAGCCAACTTTACAATGAGGTCACGACGACGTTCAAAAGCCTTGCGCATTTCTTCAACCGGAGCCTGCGTACCCGTATAGGCAGCTTCAGCAGCCTTTTGAGATACAGAACAAGGACCTGAAGTGTACTGACCTTGCAACTTATTGCAAGCCTTTACGATATATTCCGGTCCGGCAATGAAACCAATACGCCAACCGGTCATGGCATACGCTTTGGAAACGCCGTTCACAATCACCGTACGTTCCTTCATTTCGGGGAACTGGGCAATACTCTGATGCTTACCGATATAGTTAATATGCTCATAAATCTCGTCAGCAATCACAATCACCTGCGGATGCTTAGCCAATACGGCAGCCAGTCCGGCAAGTTCTTCCTTACTATATACTGAACCGGTCGGGTTGGACGGAGAACAGAGAATCAATGCTTTTGTCTTCGGAGTAATGGCAGCTTCCAGTTGAGCAGGTGTAATCTTAAAATCCTGTTCAATGCCTGCGGTTACAATCACCGGCTTACCTTCAGCAAGTTTCACCATTTCGGGATAGCTCACCCAGTAAGGTGCAGGAACGATAACCTCATCACCCGGATTTACCAATACCATTACAGTGTTGCAAACGGATTGTTTGGCACCATTGGCACAAGAGATTTGTGCGGCTGTATATTCCAGACCGTTTTCTTTTTTCAGTTTCTCTACGATAGCATTACGCAAAGCCGGATAACCCGGAACAGGAGAATAGCGAGAGAAGTTGTCGTCTATCGCCTTTTTAGCAGCCTCCTTAATGTGGTCGGGTGTATTGAAATCGGGCTCACCGACACTCAGATTAATCACGTCTACACCTTGAGCTTTCAGCTCTGCACTCTTTTGAGACATAGCCAGTGTCGCAGAAGGCGACAAGCTGTTCAAGCGGTCTGATAATTGGTTCATTTTGTTTCTAATTAATGGTTGTTATGCAAATTTGGTTGCAAAATAAGCGATTTTATTTGGAACGAGAAAACAAAAAGACAGTTACTTACTAAAATGAAGTGTATGCCCCATGCGTTCTTTCTTTGTACGCAGATAACGTTCATTGTATGGATTGGGAGAGGTTTCAACCGGTACATTTTCTACAATCTCCAGTCCGTATGCCTCCAAGCCTACACGTTTCACAGGGTTATTGGTCAACAGGCGCATCTTGTGCACACCCAGTTCACGAAGAATCTGAGCCCCTACTCCATAATCGCGTTCGTCTGCCAGATGCCCCAAGCAAATATTGGCATCTACCGTATCCAGTCCATCTTCCTGAAGTTTATATGCTTTCATCTTCTCCATCAATCCGATGCCACGGCCTTCCTGATTCAGATAAACGATTACACCCTTACCCGCTTTTTCAATCATTTCCATAGCCTTGTGCAACTGTTCACCGCAATCACAACGCATAGAACCGAAGATATCGCCCGTTGCACAAGAAGAGTGAACACGCACCAGCACTGGTTCATCCGCATCCCAAGTGCCCTTGAACAGAGCCACATGTTCCAAGCCGTTGGATTTCTGACGGAAAGGAATTAAACGGAAATGCCCATGTTCAGTAGGCATATCGACTTCCACACCTTCCTCAACGATAGATTCCTGTTTCAGGCGGTAAGCAATCATATCACGGATAGAAATCAATTTCAAATTGAATTCATCAGCCATCTTACGCAACTCGGGCAAGCGCGCCATAGTGCCGTCCTCACTCATGATTTCCATCAATGCACCGGCCGGATAAAATCCTGAAAGACGACACATATCAATGGTAGCTTCGGTATGACCCGCACGGCGCAACACACCTTTCTCCTGCGCATACAACGGATTGATATGTCCGGGACGCCCGAATGTAGCCGGAGTAGAAGCAGGATCGGCCAAAGCCTGAATAGTTGCCGCACGGTCGGCAGCGGACACACCGGTGGTACAACCTTCCAATTTGTCAATAGTAACGGTAAAAGGAGTACCCAACACAGAAGTATTGTCTGTAACCTGATGCGGTAAATCCAATTCTTTGCAACGAGATACGGTGACCGGAGCACACAATACGCCACGGGCATGCTTCAACATGAAGTTCACTTTCTCCGGCGTTATCTTTTCGGCGGCTATAATCAAGTCACCTTCGTTTTCACGGTCTTCGTCGTCAACTACTATCACAAAGTTACCCGCCTTGAAATCTTCAATAGCTTCTTCTATTGTATTCAATCGTACTTTTTCCATCTTATTATTGTTTTTGTTTATTCTGATTCGATTCTATAATTTGCAGTATTTCACCATTGGTTTTAATGATGCGTTCCATATCTTTATTCAGGCGAATACGGAATGCCCAGATACGGAAATAAAAGAACAGTCCCACGGGCAACACGACACCACAAAGCATATTGAGCCAATAATTACTGAAAGGACGCACGTGGGCATGAACCGGAATAACCGGATAATTATTCAATGCTGTCAGCAGGGCAACAGACCTTGTATTGGACATTTCATCTATATAACTTTCCAGCCGGTCATTGATTTCCACCATTTCCTCGTCACGCGGTGCATCATTCATCCACAGCTTAATATAATTAGGTGCACGCTTCAATCCCTTTTTATCGGCATACGCACGGCAATCGGCAGACAGTCTTCGCAAATCGTCCGGAAGACGCGCATAATCGGGATCATGGATAATCACCTCTTTCCGGAATAAATGACGTACACTGCGGATACCCACAATCTTCTTAAACCAATTGATATAAGCATCAGCGTTCAGTACCACAGAATCGTTGTTCGATTTATAGGTGAGGAAAGCCCCCAATGGCGCCAACACCGCCGTACTGGTCCACATACCCATCCACACAATCCATTTACCGTCACGAGCCATTTTGTAACCCGTGTTATTTATAATGTAATAGATAATGAATATAAGTACAGACACAACTACCGGCATACCCAAACCGCCTTTACGGATGATACCCCCCAACGGTGCACCGATAAAGAAGAAAATAAGACACGCCAGAGAAAGCGTCAACTTTTCGTGCCACGAAGTCATGTGGCGGCGCAGGCTCGATTCGGTTTGTGAAATATTGAAACTCTTGAAACTCCAATCACTGGCAGCACTCTCCGCACGGCTGACGGCTGCAGACAATATTTTCTGCTTCTGCATCAAGGTTGCCACATCATACAGACTGTCCACATCATAAAAACGCAAATCAGCAGATTCAATCTTCACGGTATCCTGTTTACTCAACGTACTGGAAGTTGGTTTATAAGTTCCACCCATCGCTTCCTGATAGTAAACCCTTCCCACACTGTCATTCTGCACTTTCATGGAGTCGATGCCCGCTTGCAGCATCTTCATATCTTTACTGCTGGACTGGTTGCTCATGATACCCGCATCCACCATATTGAAGTCAGAGTTGAACTCTATAATCGCATGCTTTTCCCGGAAAGTCTCCCTGCGGTAAGGAACATTCTTCTGACTCATATTCTGCGATTTCAGATTTTCGAACTGTTCGCCATTATACAGATGCAGATACAAATGTTGCTTATCAGCCGTCATTTCCAGTCTTCCTGAATCGGACTTGATAATCTGCGCATTCTCAAACCCCTTTTCGAAATTATAAATCAACACATCGTAAAGCATACCCGTCTTACGGTTCTTATGCTTCACGTAAAGGTTATAGCCATCGATTTCATCATAAAACACTCCTTCAGGTATATCCACCTCAGGAGATTTCTGTTTCATCGATATCAATAATGTCCATAACTTCGTCTGTGCTATCGGCCCGATAACATTCTGGAAATAGAAAGAAACACAACAGATGAAAGTAATAAAGATAATCAGCGGGCGCATAATCTTCAACAAAGGAACACCCGCCGCTTTCATGGAAAGCAACTCAAACCGCTCTCCGAAATTTCCAAAAGTGATAAGAGCCGCCAGCAGAATGGCCAATGGCAACGAAAGAGGCACCAGCGTAAGTGCCGAATAGAAGAAAAATTGAGCCAGAACACTCACCTCCAATCCTTTTCCCACCATCTCGTCCACATACTTCCACAGGAACTGCATCATGAAGATGAAAAGGCAGATGAAGAACGTGCCCATAAAGAGCATGCAAAAGCTCTTTAATATAAATATATCTAACTTTTTTATGCGCAGCATTTTACTTGTTTCATGCAATGAAGACACAAAAGTAGCACAAAAAAGGGAGTACGGGAAATTTTTAATTGAAAGTTAACTAAAAACCACACGTTCTACGCAAAGTATCTACCTGTGAGTCCCATAATTCGCGCAAATCGTTCACATCATCCGCATCTGTAAAGTCGGTAATTTCAAGGACGAAATCGTTTGTCAACTCGCTGTTTGTCATTTTTAATTCAAAGTACTCACGCGTATTCTCATCATCCAGCCAGCGGAAACGGATAAAGGAGTATGCCCGCACGGCAGTAATCTCCGCATCACGTTTTTCGGTCTTTCCCCAAAAGAAGGAAACAATTTTATCGTCCGACTGCACCCTATCCGCAAACCAGCCCTCCAAACCAGTAGGGGTACTTATCGCTGTCCAAAGGATACTTTTAGAAGTCGCATTTAAAAGATATTGCAAATGAACTTTTTTTCTTTCCATAGTTTATTCTGCTTTCTTATTTTGCGCCAGCCAAGATAAATACTTTTTTCTAATTACAGAAAATAATTCATTAAATTTATTTAGATGTATCTGTCTACACAGCCCTAAATAACTGATAATGTACTACAAAACTGTTAATAAAAAAGGTAAAAAGCCTAAATATCTTTCCGACTACAAAATAAATAACAGAAAATCTCCACAAAAGTTTTGGCATTTTAAATAAAAGCTATATCTTTGCACCCGCAATCGAGAAATGATGGCGGGATAGCTCAGCTGGTTAGAGCGCATGATTCATAATCATGAGGTCCCCGGTTCAATCCCGGGTCCCGCTACTGATGAAGATTTAGACTGTTGAGAGGCTTCCACTCTTGGCGGTCTTTTTTTGTTTTTAGCCCTTTCACAATAGCACGAAAGACGTAATCATTAAAACATTATATAACAAGATAACCCATGGAACAACTTACCAATAAGAATCCTCGTATCGAGGTGGTGGATGCCTTGCGAGGCTTTGCCGTAATGGCTATCCTTTTAGTTCACAATTTGGAACATTTCATTTTCCCGGTCTACCCCACCGACTCTCCAAGTTGGCTGAATATTTTAGACCAAGGAGTATTCAACAGTATTTTCACCCTGTTTGCCGGAAAAGCCTATGCAATCTTTGCACTCCTTTTCGGATTTACATTCTACATTCAAAGCAATAACCAGAAAAAACAAGGCAAAGATTTCGGCTATCGTTTTCTTTGGCGATTAGTGCTATTGGCAGTATTTGCAACTTTAAATGCCGCCTTTTTCCCTGCCGGAGATGTATTGTTACTATTCGTTGTAGTGGGAGTTGTCTTGTTCCTCACCCGGAATTGGAGCGACAAAGCTATATTCATAGCTGCCGTCATCTTCCTATTACAACCAGTCGAATGGTATCACTATATAGCCAATCTGATAAATCCTGCACACCAGTTACCGGACTTAAAAGTCGGTGAAATGTATGCGGAAGTGGCGGAATACACCAAATCAGGCAACTTTTGGGATTTTATACTGGGGAATATTACCTTAGGGCAAAAAGCCAGTTTGTTATGGGCAGTAAATGCCGGACGTTTCTTCCAAACAGCCGGATTGTTCCTCCTGGGTTTCTACATCGGCAGGAAACAACTGTTTGTAACAACTGAAAAAAATCTCCGTTTCTGGACAAAGACATTAATCATATCCGCTATCTCCTTTGCCCCTTTATATACCTTGAAGGAACTGATTATGGCAAACGATACAATCATACAGCAATCAGCCGGAACAGCGTTTGACATGTGGCAAAAATTAGCTTTCACTTTAGTATTGATAGCTTCATTCATCCTGCTTTATCAAAATAAGAAATTCAATAAATCCGTTACAGACCTAAGATTCTACGGTAAAATGAGTCTTACGAACTACATATCCCAGTCTATAGCAGGGGCACTCATTTATTTTCCTTTCGGCCTCTACCTTGCTCCTCATTGCGGGTATACGCTTAGCTTATTAATAGGTTTGTGCGTATTCCTTTTGCAAGTGAAATTCTGCAAATGGTGGTTGACGGGACATAAACAAGGACCGTTAGAGTACATTTGGCACAAATGGACGTGGATAGGGACAAATAAATAATCCTAAGGAAACAAGCCTCTGGTTAGGTTGAAACTAATCAGAGGCTTATAAATCTTCCCGACCTCTCAATCTCCTTGTTCTTCATTTCTATCTACATGCACCGTGAGTTTCAGCTGTTGCCCATTGCGAAGAATGTCATAATACAAAGTATCCTGCTCACTCAGTTCTTTTTCATCCCCGCTTGTCAACTTGTTAAAAATCTTTCCATTGACTGATATCACCTCATCCCCTTCCTGAAAACCGGCCGCTTGATAATAATTACCTTTATAATCCGCAACTTTGGATACTAAGATTCTTCCGCTTTGGGTTGGCTCAAAACTAATATGAAACCTCTTACGCACAGGATTCACTACACGCTGGAAGTTAGCAATAGGCTGCAAGCCGATTTGTTGGTTCTTCATATCAAAGAACACATTGAAACGTTTTAAGAAATTCAGTCCCACTAAATATTCACTTTTCACATCATTTTTATGGCCAATTGTATAAATACGCAATGAGTCAAGAGCCATCTGATTGAATAACTTTCCTTGCACTGTATAATAACGAGTATATTTATATGCAGTCTGTAACCATACCGCATCTTTTTGTTTATCAAAGAACGGAAACTCTTCAGCATGACGCATCAGGCATATATCATCCGACATACCTGTATCGATCATATAGACATGATTCATTGTCAAAGTATCTCCCGAAGCGGTTTGTATCTTTAATGGAAGTCGAAAATAAAAAGGGTATACTGCTTTAATCAAAGGAGTCACAAAGCAATTATCCGGCATTATGAATTCATCTCCTGAATGGATTTTTAAATAATTATGTTCAAAGTTCAGTTCCCAAACATGAGTAGTGTCAGTCGCCGGAATATTGAATATCCCTTCATAATTTTTCTCTCCCATATACGTCTTCAGATCCGACACAATCATCCCTGTATAAGTAAAAGAATGATTGCCCAAAGATGTTTTCAGTTTTTTATTATACACAATTCCCGGAGTTCTACTTGGAGTCCACGCTACACCAGTCATGATGGTATCTTCTGCACATAAATCTCCTACAATAGAGGAGTGTTCCACACATAATGTAGAATCCAATTCTAAAAAATAGCCAGCAACTTGTGCTCCGGTATCAAACATCAAATTAGTGGCTATACTATCTTCAAGCAACACAGGAATATCTAGATGTCTCCCCAATGGATTTATGGTAAAAGGGACTCTTCCGGTATCTTCTTCAGAATACGTATGACAGCCTGCAAAACACACGACAACCAGAAAACATATCACGTTAGTTAATCTTATATTCATAGTCCTATCTTCTATTTCAATTTTCATTAGAAATGCTATTACCCTGATTGCACAAAGTAATAGCATGATATTCATTTACCTGCCACACGAAAAACCTTGTACTTGCGGACAAAGTGCATCTTGCGGCCCACCACCAAAATATTCATAATTACATATAATACTTTGTATGGTTTCCGCATCACAACACGGATGTATACTCGGATCAGAAGTATATCCAAACTTATTGTTTGCACTTGAGTTGTCACTACTGCTGGAGCCATTGGAATCTGCATACATACAACCACACTGACAGCAGCCTGAAGTTCCGCCACCTAATACGCGACACATTTCACGTTCATTCAATTCAACCTTTTCAATCTCATTGAGTTTCAACTTCTTTAAATTCATTGTTTCTTGTTTTTGATTAATAAAAGCTTGTTTAATTTTTCTATTTCTTTAACCCTTCCTGGTTACTCAGAATCTGTTACAATTGATAAGCTTTCACATTAACCATCATAATTGTTCCCATCCGGTCTATCAATACTCTGTAAGGAATAGTACTGAAACATACATCTAAATTTACATGCCCTTGGGGCTGAATAGAGTCATTCAACACCGATACATCACAGGGAAACGAACAAAAGCACAAAACGATTAAGAGAATTGTTTTCATTTCATTTTTATTTTATTATTTCATCAACCGGCAGCAAATCCTCATGTTCCTTTTCCTAAATTTCCCAGGTGCCGGCTACAGTTACAATTTCCCCATCCTTATTAAGAAGTATACCATACGGAATACCTTTAAAGCCATAAGCGTTTTGAAGTTCATCAGCCCCTTGTTCCAAGGTAGCAAGTTGCATCCAAGGTATATTATATTTTGCTAGGGCGTTTACCCAATGTTTCCTATTATAATCTATCGAAACACTTAAAATCTCCAACCCTTTATCCTTATATTTCTTATACACCTTTTTTAATCCGGGAATTTCTCTCACACACGGACTACACCACGAAGCCCAGAAGTCTATAAATAGAAACTCCGATTTACCTACGTAATCTGAAATCCTTCGTTTTTCATCTCCGGAAGTATTTAGTTCAAAATCAATAAATATCTTTTTCTTTTCTTGGTATTTCATATTTATCAGACTTTCCTGTTGCCTTACACGAGAGACATAAGCGGATGTTATCCAAGGATTGTTTTCCTGTATTTTTTCCAAATCATCATGTAAACTCTGCAAAGAATCGGAGGAAAAAGGGAAAGAAGATTTGCATTCCTCAATAAATCTTTTGCCAACAGTCGTATCCATATATTTCCTCATCACACTGCATGTGTACGAAAGGGCATCATTATAGCATTTACCTTTAACAGCCAAATCTTCTTTAGTTGCACACGCCTTGTTATAGGCCGTCCAAGCTTGTGCTACAGAATCGCGAAGAGAATAGTGCAAATCATTAAAAGGAGTTCCATATACTTTGGTAAGACTATCGCCTATATCCACTTTAATATCTCCCCTTTCCAAAATCAATTCCAGCGAATGAATATCCGGTTGCTCGCCAACAGTCAAGATTGCGTAATCATTCAAATTTTCCATACCCTTGAACTCAAACTTACCATTCTCCACCTTAGCAAAATCCATATCTACAAGCAAACTATCCCCTTGTAGCTGAAATAGTTTAACATATTCACCGTTAAACCTGTGAGATATATTTCCTTTAATGCGAAACACATTTTTCATTAAAGGCAATTGTTCCGCAGGTATAGCAGACAATGTACGATAAAAATAAAGCCCTCCTTTTTTGTACTTTCCACCGGAATAGAACAATGCTTCCCGAGCCGTAGGGTATCCCATAATCCATTCCAGTTCATCTTGATGCTTGTCCAAATATGAAAGAGGTACCCTTTCTCCATTAACTATGATTGTAAACCTTGTCGTGTCATTCTCTAAATCACAACGTTGCATAGTGCCGGCAAAAGAAGATACACAAAACAAGAATACTAAAACGACTTCTAAAACTAATTTGATTATATATTTCATATCACTAGCATCCAGAACATAATTTGAAAAAAAATAATTAATTAACATTCAATAGTTTATAATTGTTTGTCAATTTTCCGATAAAGAATCAATACAGATATTCTCCGGAATTAAAAACCGGAACAATGATACTAATTTTGATGCCTGCCATGCCCCATTACTTGAGATTTCCTATGATAACCTTAATCTCCTTATCCCCGTTTCTAGCAGTAACCGTCTTTGCAGAGCCTGTAAAAGAGGGGAAAAAGCCATCTTTTGAGAAAGGTATGGAGTAGTAATCCTTAGAGCTTTTTGTAGCGATATAAGTACGCTTTGACTTCTTGTCATAATAGCCCAAATGGCTAATACGCGCACTCGTATAAATAAAGTATATACGTTGTTTGGTTTCAAGCGCATGGTTTATATTCCACGATTTATTATCTTGATTCTCATCAATTCTCTGTAGTTCTACCCATTCATAAACAGGCATCCGGTCACCTAGTTCAAAATTGATATAAGGGGTGAAATGGTCCTTTCCCACTTTATATACGGTTGTTGACGCGCCGTAAGGTTCACGACAATAAAATTCCGAATTATATTTATAGAAATCACCATATAAATAAGGTTTATCCGCCAAAGCCTTTACATATTGATTGGGGTTACTTTCTTCATACAGTATTTTCCCATCTTCATCAAATACCACGAATAAAGTTTTCTCTGTTCCGGTCTGATTGTTGACATAACTAAGATACCGATTCAGTCCTATTTCTCTGAAATCAGATAAATTATCTTCAAACTCCGAGGGTTTATGTATTCTTCTTACAATTTTACCGGTTTCAATATCAATACCAATCCAATATCCATAAGCATAAGCATCCCTGTAAAAGATTCCTCGCTCACCGTCTAAAAACGCATTTACAGATGTCACTTCTCCCTTCTCCATATATTCAGAATCGGGAGTCACTATTTTTTTTAAGAAATTTCCTTTTCCATCAAACAGCATTAAGCCCTGAAGTAGCCCTGCCACTACAAACCTCTTTTCATCATTAGTCATAAACACCCTCCTATCACTAACTTCACTATTTGCTGGTATTTTTATAACCACTTCATGTATTTCATCAAACAAATCAGACATGGGCATATCCTTGGATACAGCCTTTGTCAAATCAATATTAAATTTTTGCGCATTGCATATCAATGGCAGGCATGCAACAATCATGCAAACAATAATTTTGTTCATACTTCTTTATTTTTTTAGTGATATAATATAATTCAACCCACCACAACGAAGGGCTTTTTCTTGATACAGTAGAATACCTTGCCCTCATCTCAGGCAAGATATTCTCCGGAATTAAAGTCAGGTACAATGATACTTATTATAAAGCCTGACATGCTACCTCATTATTTGAGATTTCCTATGATAACCTTAATCTCCTTATGCCCGTTTCTAGAAGTAACCGTCTTTGCAGAGCCTGTAAAAAAGGGGAAAAAGCCATCTTTTGAGAAAGGTATGGAGTAGTAATCCTTAGAGCTTTTTGTAGCGATATAAGTACGCTTTGACTTCTTGTCATAATAGCCCAAATGGCTAATACGCGCACTCGTATAAATAAAGTATATACGTTGTTTGGTTTCAAGCGCATGGTTTATATTCCACGATTTATTATCTTGATTCTCATCAATTCTCTGTAGTTCTACCCATTCATAAACAGGCATCCGGTCACCTAGTTCAAAATTGATATAAGGGGTGAAATGGTCCTTTCCCACTTTATATACGGTTGTTGACGCGCCGTAAGGTTCACGACAATAAAATTCCGAATTATATTTATAGAAATCACCATATAAATAAGGTTTATCCGCCAAAGCCTTTACATATTGATTGGGGTTACTTTCTTCATACAGTATTTTCCCATCTTCATCAAATACCACGAATAAAATTTTCTCTGTTCCGGTCAGATTATTGACGTAACTAAGATACCTATTCCGTCCTATTTCTCTGAAATCAGATAAATTATCTTTGAACTCTGAGGGTTTATTTATTCTTCTTACAATTTTACCGGTTTCAATATCAATACCAGCCCAATAAGAAAAAGCATCTTTATAGAAAATGCCCCTTTCACCATCTAAAAAAGCATTTAGAGACGCTGTATCTTTAGGTTCCACATATTCAGAAGCAGGTATCTTTATCTCATGTAAGAAATTACCTTCCCCATCAAACAGCATTAATCCTTGAAATATCCCTGCCACTACAAACCTCTTCTCATCATCTGTCATAAATAATCTTCCATCCTTTAGGCTGTTATCAACCGGCAATTTTAAAGTCACTTCACGTATTTCATCAAACAAGTCAGACATGGGCATATCCTTGGATACAGCCTTTGTCAAATCAATATTAAATTTTTGCGCATTGCACATCAATGAAAAGCATGATATAATCATGCAAACAATAACTTTTTTCATACTTCTTTACTTTTTAGTGATACAATATAATTCAGCCCACCACAACGAAGGGCTTTTTCTTGATACAGTGCAATACGCCCTCATCTCAGGCAAGATATTCTCTATCGTTTGAGAAGTTTCCTTCTTTAATCCCAATCGCAAAGAAGCTTCCTCCAATTCACGCAAATATTGAGCGTCAAAAGGTAATGCGAAAGAATCACGGGATGATAAAAGACGAGAAGCCACATAGCAAGCAATACCTCTTAAACCACTTGCCAAGGATGCATCCTCTATGCGACGCAAATCTCTTTCCATTACTTTCTTATCAAGGTCAGACAAGACATCATCGGTACATCCTGACACAAAACCCTGTTGAACCAGATACTCAATGCCCCAACCTATGCCACACAAACCCGAAGAAAAATTCACCGGAAGTTCCCAATGAATGTCCTCATAAAGTTCGTCGAGCAGCCCTGCGGCATATTCTTCATACCATGGATTATTAAAAAGACGCGCATAGTGATAAAAGAAGATAATAAGCCCCATTTTTCCGTTGTACAATCCCAAATCGTCCGTACCCACATGTTCCAACATTAATTGTCCGACGGCACATTCCAACTGTTCCTCATCAACAGATAACGGTAGTTTCAGCCAGTCAGGCGGCAATATATCGGGAGTGTCCTCCCAATAACTCCATGGTTCGGGAGCAATGACTACGCCCTCTTGATGATGCCCCAGCCAAGCGCTCCACCAACTGAAACTATTATTCGCTACAATATGATGCTTACACTCCGACATCAAAAACATGTCTTGCCAATCCTCTGACACATCCTCTGCATCCCGGAAGAAAAAGAAATCAGGTTCGCCTTGCAGCAAAGAACGTATGTTCCTCAAGGCCTGATCATAATATTTTTCGATGGCTTTCTTTATCAAAAAAGGTTCTTGAGTACCCATGAAGTAAGAAGGAATATGAACACTTACCGAATGGGCACTATTGCGAATACTATTTAAACGCTTACTGTGTTTTTCGTCCAAACGTGATTCTGAAAATCGGAAATGTTTTCGAAGTTCTTCTTCACAAGCCACAACATATTGGTAACATTGCCATTTTCCCTCATAAATTGTTACCGGATAATCCGGCTCTTCAACTTGATGAAATATTGATATATAGTTTTCAGCTACTTTTACAACATCTTTAGCAGGCAAATGTGGAAGTTGCCGCTCCACTATTTTGATATCATCAATCAAGTCAATAGGAAACACATTGAACAATGTATCAACAGTATATCCATTGACAGGAGGAAGGGAAAGGATGGCTTTCTTTTTACCGTTGTCCCGCCAAATCCTACAGAGATAACAGTAATAGGCAAAACAAAACATTTGCTCACCCAAACCACCCTGCAATTTTACTTGTCCTGCGGGCAATAGACTACGGGCATCCAGAAGTCCTATCCCAAGAAAATGGTTTTTATTAATCAACTCCACTTTATATTCTCCTCGATAGGGACTGAAATCAGAATAGCCATAGATATCGTTCAGCACTAGCGGATTGGCATCTTGTAAATAACAGTTCAGATAAGATTCATCATGGTAACGGGCTATAATTCCATTGGAGAGATCTTTACTGATTAAATCCCGGCTCCAGTCGGAGAACCGTAGGACTTCTTCCGTACGCCCGCCATAAAGACTTGCCTGATAATATCTTATCCCTTTGCCATAGGGAATATACGCATGGCAATTTACGTTGCGGTCATAGGCAAGTTCGTCAGGAGATTTATGACTATTATGTTCAAAAGAGAGAGCTGCAAAATAGCCGTTTGCAATTCCCGGAAGAATCTCATCGCAATAGACAGGCTTCAAACAGCGAAAATTTCCATTCAGATAAAAGATATAATCATAATTCGTCAACAGGTGTTCGCGGATAGAACAAATAAATTCCGATTTGGAAGAAACATTCACAACCCACCCTTTGTCTTCTATAGAATACATGGTGACATTGGGGAAAGACTGTTTCAGCAATTCAGAAGAATCAGTAAAAACTTCATAACCTTTCTCTGCATCAACACACAAATATTTCTCACAGGAAGTATAAAATTCATGCCAAAAATGACAGTAGTATCCTGTCATCATATAGATTAGTCCGATTTTATTCACAGGTTAACATTTTTATGTAAATACACATTCTTTCTCTATTTACCCCCAGTTGCCAAGTGTAAATATAACATTAATTAACAAGGCGTTAAATTTATCATTTACAAAGAATTACTTCCTCCGGTTCTCTCCACTAAATATTACCTTAAAGTTCACCACCTCATTTTCTACGACAACCTAGTCTTTCCTTACCAATCGTATGGAAACAAGCAAGAAAGGAAAATATGAACATAAACAGTTGATATATGGATAGACTTGTTCAATGATAAGCCGCTAACTTTGTAGGAAATTATAGGTTGCTTACCATGAAAAAAACTACTATTCACTTTTACCTTTTTCTGCTTACTTGTTGTAGGAGGACACGCACAAAAGACTTTGGCGCTGAAAAAAAGAACTGAAGGACATCACTCTGGCTTTCTTCAATAATGGGATGGCAATGCTGGAGCAACAGATAAACCTACTGAAATATATCATTGATTATCCGGCAGACGAACAGATAGCCCTGACACCAGTAAATCCCGAAAATATCACTCCGGTCGCTTTGACCGGTTTATCGGAAGGTTTGCATGAAGTGTAACTTTTGCAATCACAGAAGGTGATGGCGGAACAACAAAAGAAAATAATCGGGTACGGCTACATGCTCAAAAGAACATCCAGGGCGCATGCTGTCCGCCTGCGCCTTACCCGCGCTTAGGCGATGGCTCCGGCAAAATTAGTAAACAATAGAGTGGCAAATAGAACTATAAATACTGTACGGAGAAAAGCCCTATACTTATCGCATTTCCTATAGGGACTGAACTCCTATCAACCTTATATCGAAAGGTTTGAACATCCGGAACTCTTTATTTAAAACACCCGGATGTTTTATGGTAAAACATCCGGGTGTTTTAAAGGAAAACATCCCCATGTATTCAGGCAATACACCCGGATGTTTCAGCCTTTCAGTATTAATACTAGAGGAGATAAGTATACAGGTCTTTCCGGTTAAGTACAGATACCAAAGATGTGCAAAGTTACATTAAAGCAGTCCTGAAAGCCAAGATACGTCCGTTAAACTTTTATGAAAAGCGTTCTATTATCTCCATGCACATACGTCCGTTGTGATAGGGGCATTTCCAAAATCCGGCTTTATCATCCAAGGTATTCACCGTACCATCGGCACGCACACTCCAATGCCATTCACCGTTTTTATAATCTACCAAATACTTCTTGATAAACTCCCAGCAACGAAAAGCTTTCTGCAACGCCACTTCATCATCGAAATGCTGATAGAGATTGACATGCCCTACCACATTCTCGGCTTGTACCCACCAATGGCGGTCGGTATCGGTTTTATTCTTATCAAGAAAAGTTTCATAAATCATTCCGCCTTCCGGGACCAGCCCTTCATCGGCAGCCGCCGCGATATACTCCACCAATGGTTCGACTTTTGCCAACACCGTTTTATCTCCCAAAACAAGAGCCGCTTCATGAAGCAGCCACGAAGCTTCGATATCGTGCCCGTAGGAAACGATACGATATTTGCTCACCCAATCGTCATTGAAGAATAATTCCAGATGACCGGTATGCTGATTCAATATCTTGTTCACAAAAAGAGAAATCAGATTACGGAGTTGCCGTTCCAAGCGTTCATCTTTCCACACCCGGTACAGATTGGTATAAGGTTCGAGAATGTGCAGGTGGGTAT
Organism: uncultured Bacteroides sp.; assembly: GCF_959029255.1. Classification (GTDB taxonomy): domain Bacteria; phylum Bacteroidota; class Bacteroidia; order Bacteroidales; family Bacteroidaceae; genus Bacteroides. The sequence goes on from NZ_CAUFUE010000008.1 coordinate 23,330, forward strand.
TCATCGTTTTGCGTTCGTTCTCGTCTTTATCACTCAGGCGCATATCGGCTATTTCGCCCCATTCGCGAGTCAACGCTTCGCAATAGCCATTCTTCGACGCATCAAAACTATACTGCTCGATGCTTTCAAAAAGGCGGATAGCATAGCCCAACGCTTCTTCATCACCCGTGGCCCGATGATACTCGCTCAAACCATAAATGGCAAAACCTAAAGCATAGATTTGTTTTTTAGTATCCAACGGCTGACCTTTACAATCGAGCGACCAATAAATTCCTCCAAATTCCTTGTCGTAGAAGTTGTCAATGATATACCGCTTTGCCCGTGTAGCGGTTTTCAGATAATCAGGATTCTTTAAAAGACGATAGGCGGCCGAGAAAGTCCACAAGATGCGCGCATTCAAGATAGCTCCCTTCTCTGCTTCAGGCATCAGTACTTCTGTTCCGGCAATACGACCGTAGAAGCCACCGTTTACCTTATCCGTCATTCTATTTATCCAGAAAGGGAGAATATTGGATACCAATTCTTCCTCCATTTCTTTTTTCATCTTATCTATATTCATAGCCCCAATAACATTTATCGCATTATCATTCCATCACCTTATCACTCTACTACCTCGCCACTTCTTCTTTCTTTCAGTTCTGTATTAATAGCCATCATCCGAGCTTTATTCAACGGATAAATTAACAGTACCAGAATGGAGACTGCCGCGATTGCAGCGGGAATGAAGCTCATCAGATACCTCAGACCATTCAATGCTTCGGGTGTCTGTACCGCATTTTCGGCTGTGTTGTATCCAAAACATGCCAACAGAGCCATCACAGCCCAGCCTGCAAACGCACCGCCAAACTTTTGAGCCATAGAACCTGATGAGAAAATCAATCCTGTCGATGATGTGCCATCCTTCTGTTCGGCATAGTCTGCCACGTCGGCATACATACTCCAGATAAGTGGAGAAACAATCCCTGTACAGATAGAAATCAGTACTTGGAATATCATCATCAGCCACCAACCAAATCCGTTGTTGGGCACAAAGAAGAAGAGCACGCTAAAAACGACCAAACAAACCAACGAAAGAACGTAGGTAGACTTCTTGCCGAATTTCAGAGACAAAGGTACGGCGAGCGCCACACCAATCATATTGCAGACTTCACCTACCATGAGAAACAGCCCCGCATAGAGCACAATATTGAATATGCCGAAATCAAGATAAGCATTCGCACTGATATAATCTTTAAAGAAATAGGCGGCAGTAGCCCCACGCACCGTATTAAAGAAATTGGAGAGTAAAGCCGCACCATTCAATATCCACCAGGGAGAATTGCGAACGAGCGACTTCACATCTTTACCTATTGATTTGGCGGGAGCACTTTTGACATGTTCTCTCGTCATACTGAAACAGAGTAAAAAACCGAGGAAACAGAAAGAAGCGATAATAATCATAGCGTATTGCCAACTTCCGGCAGCGCTGCAATCCATCGACCTGAACCAACTGCACAACGGCTCCCATGCTCCCAAAGCAATGAAGCTGCCTCCGTATGCAAAAAACATACGATAAGAAGAGAAAATCGTTTTCGTATTCGAATCATCGGTCATCACTCCCAGCATAGCTCCGTATGGAACATTAATGGCAGTATATACGGTCATCATCAGTATGTAGGTAGCGTATGCCCAGATGAGTTTACCCGTCGCCCCCATATCGGGAGTAGTAAAAAGCAATATTCCCGCAATGGCAAAAGGCGCTGCCACCCACAACAGGTATGGGCGATATTTGCCCCAACGGGTATGAGTGCGGTCGGCAATAACTCCCATCATAGGGTCGGACACCGCATCCCAAATACGGGTTACCAGCATCAGTACGCCTGCATCAGCCAAGCTCAGGCCAAAGATATTCGAATAAAAGAACGGCAGGTAATAGGAGAATATCTTCCAAAACATGGAAGAAGACATGTCTCCGAAACCATAACCTATTTTTTCTTTCAGTGTTGCCATGATATTATTTCAAGGTTTTTATCTATCAACTTCTTTAAAGTTTCTACCGATGCGGAAGTTCCCAAGCCATCGGTGGGTGTATTCATACAGTAATCTACCAGTTTGTCCACAGTGGAAGTCGCCACATGCATACGCGTATCCGAGGAAGCATAGTAAATGAAAACCGTCCCGTCTTCATCGGCAATCCACCCATTGGAGAAGAGCACATTGCTGACATCACCGATGCGTTCTTCACCTTCCGGAGCCATGAAATACCCTCCGGGAGCGGCAATCAGCTTCGTCGGATCATCAAGAGCCGTCATATACATATAGAGTACATAACGCAGTCCGGCCGCACAGGCACGTACTCCATGAGCCAGATGCAACCAGCCTTTCGGAGTCTTGATGGGATGCGGCCCCTCACCATTCTTCACCTCTTTAATCGTATGATAATAGCGGTGGTCTATAATCTTCTCTTCTTTCACCTCAGCGCATGTCATGTCGTCTACCAACGCCCAGCCGATGCCACCACCACTGCCGGTATCGATGAAACCATCTTGCGGACGGGTGTAGAGGACGTATTTTCCATCTACAAACTCAGGATGGAGAACAACATTACGCTGCTGGCTCTTCGTCTTCAAATCGGGCAGGCGTTCCCAGTTTTTCATATCTTTGGTGCGTGCAATAGCTGCCGTTGCCGTAGCTGCTGACAAATCTCCTGCCGGCGCGTTGTCATCATGGCGTTCCGCACAAAAGATGCCATAAATCCAACCGTCTTCATGAGCTGTAAGGCGCATATCATAAATGTTTGTTGCGGGAATCAAATCCTCAGGCATCGTAATGGGATAGTCCCAGAAGCGAAAATTATCAATACCATTCGGACTCTCGGCCACAGCAAAGAACGATTTACGGTCTGCTCCTTCCACACGTACTACCATCAGGTATTTCCCATTCCATTTGATAGCACCTGAATTCATTGCGGCATTCATGCCGATACGTTCCATCAAATAAGGATTCGACTTCTCATCTAAATCATACCGCCAGAACACAGGAGTATGGGCTGCCGTCACCACCGGATACTTATAACGGGTAAATATACCATTTCCTCCTTCCAAAGGTAGGTTTTTTCTTGTAATCAACTCCTCATATTCCTGAAAGAGTTTTGAGACTTTGTCTTTAAAGGTTTCCATATCTATTGTTTATCTTATTTATATAAAGAATTTACATCTGCCGCAAAAAGTGTTTTCGGACTTTTGTAGAACTCCACAAAATCCCCTGCAGAAATTTGCCCCGGATAGGGAGCATAGAAATGCGTTATTCGTTCACGGGCATTACGCCATACCAATACGTAAGCCACCGGATATTTTTCCAATGCGGGCAGCAACGTGCCGGTCCACCATTTCGGGTCAGGAATGCCTTCATAACCGACTTCGGTAACGGCTATTATTTTGTTATGTGATTTGCCGATACTATCCACAATGGCAAGTGAACGTTCGAGACCGGCAAGGAATGTATCACGGTCAAACTGATAAGTATCAAAACCAATGACATCAATCAAATCATCGCCCGGATAACGTTCCAAATACTGCGTTGTATCCTGCGGTTCTGTTCCGGGTGAATAGGCATAAAGCGCATTGTCCACTCCTTTGGACTGTAGACTGTCTACCGTCATGCGCCACAAGGCTTTATAATCTTCCGGTGTACAAAGTTTCTCTCCCCACCAAAACCAACTGCCTGAATTCTCATGCCACGGACGAAACAGCACCGGTACTTTCACCCCTTCTGCCGTTTGCAGGGAATTGATGAAACCGGCTACTTTATCCAGCCAACCGGCAAATTTCTCATGATTAACTCCACCCGGTAAGATGGATTGAACGACGGTCGTATCTTTCACATCCCAAGCATCTCCTCCTGTCAACGGATTGCGTACGTGCCAGCTTAGCGAAATCATTCCACCACGTCGATATTGATTGATTATTTCTTGTCTGAGTTTATCGAAAGGTACTTTATCCAAATTGGCTTCGCCACCCAATTCCAGTTCTCCCAAATCAAAACTGACAACCGCCGGATAATCTCCGCAAACACTTTTTACATCGGAACGGCCTTCATCACCTTCCCAACCGATACCATAAACGGTATCGTCATGATGACCGAACATGATGCCACGGGATGATACTTTTTTAAGATTGGTAAGGAGATTTTCGGTCTCGGCAGTACGCTTGGACAATGTTTCATTCATCGATGTTTTTTGTGTCTGGCCACATGCAATGAGGGTTTCTAAAGCCAACACTATTGCTGATAGTTTAAAAAGTTTCATAATATAATTATATAGGTTCTATTTTGTCACTCCGCAAATGTAGCAGATTAACAATAAACTTACTGATACTATTTTATCACTTTCTCACCTAAATAGAGGAGAAAGGGACCTTACCTGATTATGATAAAGCCCCTTCACTAGATAAGACTTACTATAAGTTATTTCAAATCTACTTGGTCGCGAGTAATCACATAATCCTGACTCATAACATCCTTCCACCAGGCTTCATCGGCATGAACTACAGTATTGCCCTCATCATCCGTTCCGTCATACCATGGCATAAACCAACCCCAGCGCGCTCCTGCCGCCCATTGCTCTGATATTTTACCAACAGTGCCACATTCACTCAACTCAACCATCTTGTTTCCATAAGTGGCGGAAATGGCAGCAAATTGTGAGACACAGTTTTCTGTATCTTCCTTATAAATATCTCGCCCGATAATATCCACATATTGATCACCCGGATACCACTCATCGTCACCAGTCTCAGTGGTCCAAACCCAAATGAGATTATCCAAGTCCTGAGCTTTAAAGTAGTTGAACATAGCAATCCACAAGGCTTTATGACTGGCAGCATCTTTACCCCACCAGAACCATTTACCGGCAGCTTCGTGGAAAGGTCTCCACAGTACAGGAATATCGGCATCCTTCAACAATTTCAAATAACCGGCTACATTAGCCAGGTCTTGCATGAAGAATTTGTTTTCCCAAGTACCCTCTGTCAAAGCATTTGCAGCATCAAATTCGGTCTCATTCATATAAAAAGCATATCCGGTATCCAAATCAGGAATAGAAGTGATTCCTTCACCTTCCAGATAAACGCCTGTAGCCGTATAGCTATGTCCACTTATAATTAAACCGTTTTCCTTCAACACCGTCAATATTTCTTCCGTAACAGGTAGAATATAGTCTCCGTCAATATTAAAATATTCATATTCGGAGGTAATACCTGTCCATGTGCCGCCGTTTTTGAAAGAACCTTGCGCTCCCTCAGCGACATCCTTTACGGCTACACGTACCACATCACCAACTTTAGCAGTAGCAAAGATGGCTTTAGCCGCATCATCATTCATTTGAACAGACTTGCTCCAGTCCGATTCCATTGTCTGCTCACCGCTCCACAGCGTGATGTAGTCAGCCGGTGCTTGCTTGGGCACATTCCAATGCCACATGCACGATACGATACCATTATTGTCAGCCCACTCCTTTACGGGAGTGATGTCACCGTAATTTATCCAATCGGCGCCTGCCACCGACCATGCCAAGTGGCCGTAATCGAAAGTATTGATAGCGGGATACTTGCCCGTCCATTGATATACACGTTCGGACATTTCCGTATTCCATGACTCTTTTGCCATCATGGCGGAAAGGGTTTTCTTTTCATAATTAGCTAGCAGGTAACTATAAAGTTTCATAGCCTTTGCAGAAGTAGCCATTACCGGTGTTTTATCCAAAGCAACAGTAGTAAATTGAAGAGATACTGCCGGAGCCGGCATTTTGTTTGGTCCCAACACTACACCTTCGGGAATGGAAAGTGTACATACAGTTTCACGTGTGGTTACTTCCACTTTCAATGTCAACACATTACTCGATCCAAACACATCGGCGCTAACAAGCTTGCCACCGGTGAACGAAATCCGCTCCAAATCTTTTGTAGCAAAAAACACATTCTTGTCATACTTCAACTCTATGGTGATTTCACCTCTTTTCACTTTGGAGGCATTCGCTTCCGGAGTGGTGGACACCAATACCGGTGCCTCCACTTCGGGAATATTATGTTCGACGTCCGTGTCGCAAGCGGCAAAAGAGAACATTGCCGCAAGCAAAAGCGTCCATTTGATATTTATCTTTTTCATACTCTATGCTATTATTCAATTTATTCAATGGTAATTTTCGTAATCGTACAATCAGTGCCTTGTATAATAAAGCTGTAGCCCCAATCGGTCAATGTAGTCAATTTGGTTGCCAAATCGGCATCCGCCAGCAATGTAATGACGCCATTACTATCAGGAACAATTTCATTACCCTCAAATAATGCCCCCCAATGTCCATCGAATAATTTAATTTTGGGATCTCCTCCATAAACATTAAAATAGAGCCTTAAAGTCATACCAACTTCCAAACCAGCATCAACAAACATGGAGTTCGGCTTCATCTCATGATTTACACTCCAAGCTGCCATATCCAGACTTCCTTTCCACACCGTAGTTTCCAAGGAAATTTTATACCACACCGCTACTTTATTGACGATACATCCTTCACCTTGAATCACAAGGCCGGTGTCACTCCACCCATCAGATGTATTCATAACCTGATCATAAAGTTCTTGAGTCACATCTACTTCAACAATAGAAGGACATTCATCCGCATTATATTTTAACGTGGTAAATTCGCCCCAGTTTGCATTATTAATTTTAATTTGCGTATAGGCATAGGCTTTCACATAGAAACGCAATTTGGCACCTACGGCAAAACCGGCTTTTGTTAAATCCGCTTTATAAAGGCGGAATGCACCACCGTCGTCCTCACCAGCCCAAGAACCAAGATCACGCATCTCATCCATCACTACATTCTCTATCTCACTGGCAGGAATAAAGTTAATTGTATATTCAATAGAACCATTGGCGGAAATCAACTTCATCTTGCTGCCTTTCCCTGCCGTTTGAGGAATATTCACAAATAAATCCCCATTAGGCGTAAGAATGTATTGCACTTTTGTTCCATTTATCTGAACTTCAACAAGTTTATCTCCATTTTCAGCTTTAAGCTGAAGTACCTCTCCTCCCTTCAGTTCTTCATCTTCACCGGGAAGTGTCGGGATATAACAGAACTCAGGAGCATTAATAGTCAAACTACCCGTTTCTACCGTTTCTCCATTACCCATTACCAAAGTCAATACACCCGATTCCGTACCCATTGTAGGCATACTTACAGTCAGTTCGGTAGCCGAAACGGGAGTGACCTTCACTTCTGCACCACCAGTATAAATCACCTTGGTAACCAAATCGAGATTTTTTCCTTGAATGATAACGTCACTACCCAAAGAAACCGCATCATTGGCAAACGACATAAATTCCGGTTTCAGCGTAGTAATGGCTACGGGAACAGAAGCACCGCTGGCAGTATTCAATAACAAATCACCACTCACAGCAGACTCCGGCATCATTACCTTTACTTCAGTAACACTTTTTGAAACCGGTTCTACCGGTTCTTCCACACCCGGGAATGTCATTGTAGTTACGAGTTCCATGTTTATACCAGTCAAAGTAATTTCGCTTCCTCCACGAAGGTCTGTTGCCGGAGTTGCTACAACATCGGCAGGAAGCGCCATACCTATATTGGCAATAGCCACAGGAACACCCGAAGCCGGTACCATTACAATCGCACCATCAGAAGTGTTCTCCGGTAAGGTAAAGCTCAATTTATATCTCTTTCCGTTACTTTTAGCCTCGGCAGCCGCTGCAATCTCTTCAACCGTAAATTCCACTTCATCACCATTGGGCATCAATACCTTTTTTACCAAATCAAAATCTTCACCTTCAATCGTTATTACATCACCCGGTTTCTTTGCGGTCAAGTCAAGAGGAGCCTCCACGGAAGGCAAGATTATATTTAAGCCCGACACATGAATCAGGTTACGCATAGCATCCTTATTTTCAGAAGTGGCATCAGCCAAAGTTACCTCACCCGTCCTTGCTTCCATTGGAACTCTCACTTGAATTTCCTGACGTGAATGCACTATGAAATCGTCCTCGCCTACCGGCAAATCTTCAAAAAAGATTATCTCTTTGATAAGATTCAAATATTCGCCTTTAAATATAAGAACTTCACCCGGTTTCACCGAATTAGGTGTAATTGTCTCTACACCGATGGGTTCTGTATAAGTAAGTCTGGTTTTTGTAGTAATTTCTCCAACGGGTGTTTTCAGGATAACATATCCCACTTCAGCAGTTTGGGGAACAGTTACACGTATCTCGTTCGTACTAACCACTTTTATCTCCGTAATCTCCCCGCAACCAGGAATATCCACGGATTGCACTTTGTCCATTCCACTACCCAAGAAACGAAGTTCACCACCACGAGCCACAGGACTGGGACCAAACACATTTAAATTGATACCCCCTCTATACTGATTGGTATCTTCTTCATCTCCATTGTCGCAAGCCGAAAATGACAAACAACCCAAGAGCATAAGGCACATCATCCAAAGTACCGAAAATTTATATGTATTGTTCATAATCATATTTATCTTTAAAGGTTATTTATTGGGAACCACACGGATATTGTCTATCTTAAAGATAGGTGTACATTCCGTACCTTCCATTCCACCACCTACTACAAAAATAGTCAGACTGGCAAAATCGTCGGGAGAATCAGGCAAAGTTTCGGCAGCGGTACCTTTCCAACTAAGATTAAAGCTGGAAATAGGTATGGTCACCGTTACCCACTTGTCACCGGTATCATAAGAACCGGTATCCATCCATGGTCGATAGAGTGCACGTCCGTATGAGCCCAGGTTTTCTTCATTGTTAAAGACTTTGGCATTGGCTCCGGCCACCACATCATATCCTTCTATCGGATTGCCACTATACGTTACTTTATCATAGCCCTCAAAACAAATCTGCATGGCACCCGCACTCCAGGGATTGGAAGAAGGTATATACAATTCAAACTTCAAAGCCATATCGGCAAAATCGGTAAAGTCAACCAAGTTATGCAATGCGATGCCATCACCCGAAGTCACATTCTGCGGAGTATCCCATGAACCACACCAATATTCAAACGCAAAGTTACTATCATCCCAACCACCATCGGAGGTCATCTTGGCTGTACCATTGCCCAACTGAATAAAGTTACCCATAAGCGAAGTTTCATCCGACAAGACATCTCTGGAATGCCATCCATGATTTCCAAGGCCAGTCTTTCCGTCGAAATCGAACATTATTCCTCGTGAATCAAGATAATGGAAGGTTGAAACGCTTTCACCGTAAATAGAAGTTATGCGAATAACACCTTCCGTTGTACATTCCGGCATTTTGAAAGTAATGGTACTGTTTGTCAACTTTGTAAATTCCGTAATAGTCTTCCCGTCAGGAAGTATCACGGTAAGTGGCACATTAGGATCATCTATAAAATAGTTTCCGTAGAGCGTTACCTCACTACCCGGAATGGCATATTCACAGGACATGGAAGATATTAATGGTTTCGGCACTATCACATGAAAGTCATACTTTACCGTGTCCTTAGCAGCGGTTATCATATAAATCTTATCACTCACTTCTTCCGGAATGTTGTCAGGTATCTGAACCAACATGGTATGGGAAGTGATATAACTGGTGTTCAACTGTGCTTTCTGATCGTTGAAATAAAGTTCCTTGATACTTGTAAGGTTATTACCTACAAGACAAATGATAGACTTCAAGTTCGCTTCTACAATAAGCGAATCTGCCTGTGACAAATAAGGCATACGTATATAGTTCACTGTGGGTACTCCCCCGGTCAGTTCAAATTTGTCAGGCTGGTCTTCACATGAAGCAAACATTCCGGCAATCAATAGTAAAGTTACCGCCAACCCCCTAAAACATGTATCTATTTTCATATTCATTACTGTTTAACTGATTAATAAGCAAACTCCGTTCTTACGTCCACATGTTGCGCTTCTTCAAGCAAATGAGGATTGTAGACCACATCTTCGTCAGGGAAAGGAAGTTTGAAGATAGACTCCGTCACATTGGGTTTCGGTGTATTAGTCTCGTAATACATGGTAGTTTCATCTACATTCCATACCCCATTGGTATAATATTCTTTATAAAGGTCAGGCAAACCGTAATATCCATTACGCCGCTGTCCTTTAATGATATTCATGGCTTTGTTCACATCGTAATAAGACATACGTACAAGGTCGAACCAGTAATCACCTTCAAAAGCCAACTCCAGACGACGTTCCTTCAGCACCTCGTCAAGTGTAATAGCAGCAGGTTTTTCATCGCCCGGCACAGCACGGTGGTGAACCGCATAGAAAGCATCAATAGCACTTGCGTCCGTAGTAGAAGTATTATTACCAATCATTGCCTCGGCATATACCAAATAAACATCAGCCAAACGAAGTACGTGAGTACTCAACGAGCTACACTGCTTACCTGGACTGATACCGAACGTCTTGATATGATCGTTTGTATTTCCATACAAATGTTTGGCGATATTGGCACCAGTACCCGATTGTAAACCATCATTGGATCCCGGTGCATACTCCTTGTCATAAAGGAACTTCAAATAGTCGAAGCCACCTTTATCTTGCCACCATTGGTCATACTTGTCACCTGCCATCATCATAGTAGCCTTACGACGCGCATCACTCACATCACGTCCCGCAGTAGGGTTGTCAAGCGGAGAAATATTGAATGCATCCTGTAAGTCTGTGGAAGGTGCAGTCCAGTCACCCCAACATTGATATATTTCAAAACCGTTCATAGCCAGTTCTGAAGTCAGACAGTTACCACAAGTATAATTGTTCTGTTCGGCAGTCCACCGCCATCCAAACAAACTCTCGTCGCAGAAATCGTTTTCTCCTTTAAATATATCCTCGTATTTATCCATCAATTTCTTACCCGAATTATCAATGACATCTTTCGCGTATTCTGCGGCCTTATTCAAGTCATTGGCATCGCGCTGTCCGTTGCCATTGGCATTGATACCCGACTTCGCAAGATACACTTTAGCAAGCAGTCCTTTTGCAGCCCATCTGTCTATTCGTCCGGGGTCATTTTTCTCAGGAAGCAGACCTATCGCATTCTCCAAAGTCATGATTATATATTCATAGACATCAGCAGCTTTTACTTTATATTTTTCATTGTAATTTCCCGCTGCAATTTCAGCACTGTTGTCATGCACAATAGGCACTTCACCGAAAATACGCACCAAATAAAAGTAAGCCATCGCTTTCCATGCCAGACATTCGCCCATAGCTGCATTTTTCACACTTTCCGAAGCATTGGCCGTTTTCAAACGATTATAGATAGTATTGGCCTGTGCATTGACAGCCCACAACGATTTAGAAGTACTTTTTATGTCCTCATCACTTCCATTCACCGTAAAGTTGGCGTATGGGCTTCCGCCTAAAAGTAAATTGCCCGACAACGCTTCTGGAATTTTGTAATACCCACGGCTTAAAAAATCATACCATGGTGAGTTATAAAGGGTATTGACACTTACTTTAGTCTGAGCATCATTCTGAAAGTAGTTGCCATCATTGTAACTGTCTTCATTAGGCTTATTAAGAAAATCTTCGCACGATGTAAAGGATAATCCCAACATCGTTCCGATTGCTATATATTTAAGTTTTAATACTTTCATGTGTATTCTATTTAATAGATTAAAAAGAGAGATTCAAACCAAATGAATAAGTAGTAGGTGAGGGATAACGTCCGTAATCCACGCCATATACATTCGGAGACATTGTACTAACACCTATTTCCGGATCGTAGCCATCATATCCGGTAATAGTAAGTAGATTCTGAATGTTACAATAAATACGCAGATTCTCCACACCACATTTTTTCATCCATTTTTTAGGGAAAGTGTAACCTAGTGACAAATTTTTCAGACGGATGTAAGAACCGTCCTCTACATAACGGTCACTGATACGGTCATTATCATTAGGGTCACCAATAATAGCACGCGGCAACGATGCGTCAGGATTAGCCACACGTACATTTTCTACATGATTGTACCATTTCGTACCATCGGCATATACGATGGACGGGTCTATCGGCTCCAATTGGGCACGTTTTATTACATCCGCATGTTGATTACTCCAAGGAGAACTCATGGTAGTAAGATTACGTTTGGTGAGATTCATCACCTTATTACCATAACTACCATTAATAAAAATACTCAGATCGAAACCTTTATAACGGAAAGTATTAGTCCATCCGAAAGTGAACTTAGGCATGGGCGAACCGATGTTGGTACGGTCATTCTCATCGATTACACCATCTCCGTTCAAATCCTTATATTTAATGTCACCTACATATACGGTATTAGCACCGTCAAACACTCCATTCGCAGGATATTTTACAGGTTTTGGAGAAGTTTGCAAGTCAGCCAAATCCTGATAAATACCGTCGGTGACGTATCCATAGAAAGAATAAAGGCTTTCTCCGACGTCCGAAAGGCTTACCAAAGTGCTTCCCCACTGCGCATAGCCCATAATAGCCGAACTGGCTGTACCATTCAACGCAATGAGCTTATTCTTATTCCAAGTGAACTGTAATTCCGAGTCCCATTGAAAAGTACCCACCAACGGATGAGTATTAAGAGTCAGTTCAAATCCTGTATTGCGAATATGCCCATAATTACCCATCGGCGCTCTCAGTTTGGAGTTATCATTGCCTTGTGTACCCATGTACGAGGGAGTTTGCAAATCCATCAACATATCTTTTGATTCCTTCTGATACCAATCCAAGGTCAAGTTAATTCTATCATTGAAAAAGCCAAGGTCGAGTCCCAGGTTTATCTGTTCCTGCTTTTCCCATTTTACATCTAAATTAGGGATGTTCTGCGGACGAAAACCTGCACCCAGCGAGGTATATACCTGCTGCATATTCACTCCCCAAACATAGGAATTGATATTAGAATTACCGGTCTGTCCCCAGCCTGCACGTAGTTTTCCGTTACTGATCCATTTAAGATTCTTCATGAATTTTTCATTGTTGAAACGCCACGACACAGCAAAAGAATGGAAGCCTGCCCAACGATTATTCGGACCAAAATTAGACGAACCATCATAACGGTAAGTATAAGTAGCATTATAACGGTTATCATAACCATAAGTCCAACGAGTAAAGAACGAAGCAAAAGAGCCACTACCAAAACCGCTAGCAATAGCGGGTGTCCCCGTTCCCAGCACAGGATTGTGTACTGCATCCGAAGGTAAATTGTTGTTGGCTATTTTTGTATAGTCCCAAGTATTTTCCCAACATTCCTGTCCAACCATGGCATTCACAGAATGCTTACCGGCAAACGTATTATTATAAGTCACATAATTTTTTAACTGCCAATAAACACTGTTGTTCTTCTGGATACTACTTTCGTTAGGTTCTTTCCAGTTGGGCAGGTCAATGGTATTATTAAAAATTTCCGCCTTACTATAACCGATATCGTAACCGACTTCTGCATGCCAAGTCAAATTCTTCACCGGAATTACTTCGACAAAAAGATTTCCAAAAAGTTTCTTTCGATTCAACATATTATTCTGTTCCATCGCCTTGGCAATAGGATTATGAATACTATAGTTTTCACGTGCAAATGAAGCATAATTACCGTCAATGTCATAAATAGGAGCTTCCGGTAAAGATGTTAAAGCAAAACCAACAATACCTTCAGCGCCATCTGCCAATTTCAAATCATCGTTTGAGTCGGCAAAAGTAGCACTAAATCCCAATTTCAACCACTTCTTTAATTGCGCATCCAGATTGGCGCGAACTGACAAACGGTTAAAATTAGACCCGATTAGAGTACCTTCTTGATCCATATAACCAGCCGATACATAGTACTGTATTTTCTCCGTACCTCCCTGAGCTGATATCTGATGTTGCTGTTGGAAAGCAGTCTGGAAGATGGCATCTTGCCAATTAGTTCCAACGCCCAATAAAGAAACATCACTATAGTAAGGATCTTCCTTTACACCACCAAAACCGGATACCACGAAGTCATTGTAATAGCCACCAAAGCCACGCAAATTCAGCATATCCAATCGCTTGGTCTGACGATTTACCGCTACCATACCATCATAAGAAAATTTAGCTTCACCGGCTTTACCACGTTTAGTAGTAATCAATACAACTCCATTAGCACCCTGAGCGCCATAAATAGCTGTTGCTGAAGCATCTTTTAAGATTTCCATACTCAAAATATCAGCCGGATTGATAGTTGACAATGGAGATACAGTAGAAACAGTACCATTGTCAAGTGCGTCGCCAAAGCCTAATGAAGCGCCACTGGTACTTCCACCCTGTACAATCACTCCATCAATCACATACAACGGTTCTGCATTTGAATTGATGGTGGCTTGTCCACGCACGCGAATTGAAGAGGAAGATCCCGGCGCCCCCGAAGTCTGTACCGCCGTCACACCGGCCGCACGACCTTGCAACGACTGGTCGAGATTGGTAATGACAGAACCTTTGATTTTATCTTCGCCCATGGAGACTGATGCACCGGAAAGGTCACTTTTTTTCATGGTACCATAACCTACCACAACCACTTCGTCCAGCATTTCGCTGTCTTCTTTCAGAGTAACATTGATAGTTGTTTGATTAGTAACCTTGATTTCCTGGCTTACGTAACCGATAAAAGAGATAACCAAAGTGGCGCCCGGTTTCACATTCAAAGTAAAATTACCGTTGATATCGGTAATCATACCGTTTGTCGTACCTTTTTCCAACACATTGGCACCTATTATCGGTCCCATAGCATCAGAAACAGTACCCGTAATTTTTTTTGCTTGTTGTACAGCAGCAACTACATCGACTGATGCGGCAAAAGCGTGAGACGTATAGCTCAAACTACAAACCGAGCATACTCCCAAAAGCAATACTGCTTTTCTGAAATTTAAATTCATACTTGTATTTTTCTTAGATTAATGTTATGGCATTCCAGCATTTCCGACAAGTAATGCCTTTTAAAAAAGAATAAGGCTAACTTTTTTTTAAAATAGAGTAGACCTTGAATAAAACCGATAAATCACATTACTGGATCTTTTTCCATAGGCTGAGTATTTCATTTTATTAAATGGTTAATATATAATTTTACTGTTCTTCAACTTACCGAATGCAAATTTAAGCCTTACAGAAGAATAAAACAGACACCATTTTATCCGAATATGATACTCATTTAACAAGCCACATTTATTATTACAGAACTGTGACAATAAACGTGGCTCATACAAACAACAAGTATTATATAGGACTCAAACTTTACCTTTTCAACTCGTCACGCACAATCCGTCCCCATTCTTTCAAATCTTTATCTTTCCAGTTTCCACCGGAAGAAGCCGAAGGAAAAAGCATGGAACAAGTTTCGTCTTTATCGGAAACAGACCATGCAGCCCAACTGATAGAATGTTCCTGCATCCAATTCAACCAGTTTTGCCACTCCTCTGGATTGACCGGTCCGTCACCGCTGGCTTCCATCCCGGCACATTCGGACACAAAGACAGGAAGTCCCTTGCTTAAAGCATAATCTGCACGGTCGCGCAACCATTGCCCATGGGTATTGGCATAAAAATGGAGAGTATACATTATATTATTATATCCGGTAATAGGATTGTCCGCTGCCAGATGGATGTCCTGATCCCAATGCGGACAACCCACAAGAATAACGGCATCCGGCTCTATGGCACGTATCGCTTTGATTACCTCGGTAGAATAAGCTTTCAATTGTTCCCAACTGTCTTCTACCGGTTCGTTATAGATTTCGTAAATCACATTAGGAACACCTTTATAGCGGGTAGCCATCAGGGTAAAAAACTCAACCGCTTCTTTCTGGCGAAGATTATGGCTATGCCAGTCGATAATGGCATAAACATCATTCTTTATGGCCGCATCCACCACTTTGGTGACACATTCAATGCCAAATTCCGGTTGATATACATAGCAAGCACTATCCAAATCCACCCCCATAGAAGCCCGTAGGACTTGTGCTCCCCAGTCTTTAGCCAGATAAGCCACTGTAGAGTCATTATAAAAACGAGGCCAGAATTGATGCCAGCCGTAACTGACGCCATGCAGCACAACCGTATCGCCATTCTCATTCATCAGTTGCGTACCGGCAACGGACAAGCGAGGTAATTGTTTCACTGTGTCTTCCGAATCCGCTTTCTTGGATGTGTTTGTACCGCAACCAAACGTTGCAGCCAAAAGGCAGGTTGCTAAAAAGATTCTAATAATACTTCTCATTTCAGTTTCGTTTTACGTTTTCCGTTCAAATTCCTTATTTAATCTCTTATTCTTTATTTCAGTTTTTCGTTTTCACTTTTGATAATTTCAACGGTGCTATCCGTAGCGAAAACTGAATTCAAACCTTGCTCTTCCTGTGCGGGGTCACCGGTATAATCATCCCCCTTTTCCCAATAGACATGTCCGGGAGTTTGCCCTGCAAAACCTCCCCATGCCCAGAAATTACATCCGGCAAACAGTCCGCCGTTTTCACGTTCCCGGCGAATAAGGTCGAATACATAACTGTAATATTCATCACGAACCGTTGTCGGTGTTTCTTTTGAGAACAGGAATCCGTCACGTGGGAAACCGAATTCTTCCAGCACCAACGGTTTCTTATACTTGCGGGCAATGGCAAGATGTTCGTCAATATATTCTTTGGTATTCAGCTTTGCCTGTGGCAAGAGTTCCCGCAAACTGTCGGCTTTCACCCAACTCCAATTATAGGGCCAGATATGAATATTCAGATAGTCGATATTCGGGTCTGAATGAATTCTCTCATAAAGAGCGATATCTCCCTCACATCCCCACGCTCCCTCACTCCCCGATGAAACCAGATGATTGGGGTCGAGTGACTTGATTTGTGCCGCGACATCGGCCATCCAGTGTGCAAAAGCGTCTTTGTTCTCATCAGAGAAAGCACGAGGCTCGTTACCAATCTGCCAAGACATGAGAGTGGGATCATCCACATACTTTATCTTGTTATACCTATTAGTTCTTGTTACGATATCCTTGACGTAATTGGCAAACAATGCCTTCGCGCTATCCGATTGATGAAACTGCTTCACATAATTATTATAGGCAGGCCAGCCATCTACAGCGGGTATCACCGCTTTGCCATGTCCCGACCATTGCAGATACATAGAATATCCGCCACTCCACTCCCATGAATTATTCAGGTAAAGAACGGCAGTCATACCACGCCTACGCAGTTCATTCATAAAATAATCCAATCCGTCCAAGATAGTATCATTATAAACACCGGGAGCCATCTGTAAAGAAGGTTCCACACGGGTCTTCACCCCATTCTCTCCATCCGCTCCCACCAACACGCGCAGATTGTCCACCCCGATGCTTTTTAAGAAATCCAATTCCTTGTGCAGGCGTTCGCGATTACCTCCTTCACCTTCTGAGCCGAGGATAGCCCCGTACCAAAAGTTAGCGCCCACATAATAATATGGTTTTCCGTTTCGCATGAATTGACCGTCAGAATTGACCGTTATGAATGACGTCCCGGCAGGTTCGGGCGTACAAGCTCCTAGAAGAAAGAGCAAAAAAGTAGCTAAAAAGAAATATATCTTCATCACTCTATTCCCAATTGTTTACGTAACCATTCCAACCACTCGTCCCATTGTTCCTGATACCAATAATGGCCTGTTTCCAGATACAGATGCAGCTCCTTGGGAGCTGTAACCGCATTATAGGCCGCATACATGGAGGTAGGAGGACAAACCTCGTCATTATATCCCCAGCTAAACCAACCCGGAACTTTCAGAAGCCGGGCAAAGTTTGCCGTATCATAGTATCGTATTGTCTTCAGTTCATTTTCACCGGGAGTACCATAATAATAAAAATAATGAGGCCAACCGCAAGCACGCTTCTTGAAATATGCTTCGTGGTCGCACAGAGCAGGATGAACGGCAGCAAGGAAAGTGACACGCGGGTCAAGGGCGGCGGTTATCACGGAAAGGGCTCCTCCCTGACTGGAACCTGTTACACCTAATGCCTTACCGTTGTATTGCGGCAACGAACAAATAAAATCCACAGCACGCAATGCCCCCACTACCACCCGGTTGTAATAGCTTCTATCCCGATTGTCACGCCCGAATGTCCAATAATTGGCCAAAGCCCCGTTCGCCAGATTATCATAAACGCCCTGTTCCATCGTCACGGGAATGCCGTGAATACCTACTTCCAATGTGATAACCTTCCCCGGAGCAGTATAGGTATCGCCTGTATAAGGGCGTACACCTGCACCCGGCACACGCAATAGAGCCGGATATTTTCCTTCTTTTTTAGGAATACTGAGAATACCATAAAAACGACCGCCCCACGGTTTAGTCTGGAAACTGACTTGATAAACATTGTCTGTCTCCGTACAACGTTCGGGTAATAAAGTCATCAGCGGATTTAAAGGAGTTTTTCGTGCAGACTCCAATGTATTTGCCCAATAATCGCTGAAATCGGCAGGTAATTCCGTTACCGGTTGTAATTGTTCCGGAGCGTACGCGGCTGTTGCCAGCCCTTCGTATGTCCGACTTCCTACATGCGCCGTGACCTTACAGCGGAAGAAACCGGGAGTTTTCATTGTACCCTGTAACTTCAACTCACCGTTTTTCAGCCATACAGACTTTTTTGTTTCCACAGGATACATTTCCGGCCCTAGCTCATAATCAATCTTCACATCCGGCAATAAATTCTGCGCTTTCAATACCCGTACGGTAAACGTACATTTTTCATTCAGGCGATACATCCAATCCGTATGATCGGGAGAAACCAATACACGGATTTCGTTACCGCGCACTTGCGCCATTGATGTCCACACACACAACAGGCAGAAAAAGGAAAAAAAGAAAACTTTTTTCATCATATTAGATTTAGTTATAATCATTTCCTAACTCTGCAAAGATAGCTGCTCATTCTAAAAGTAAATGATACTATCTTATCATATCACAATCTTCTTCTTTCTATAATTCTCCCTGAACTCTTTCGGAGAACATCCTTTTTTCCTCTTGAACATCCTGTTGAAATTGGACAGGTTATTAAAACCACAATCGTAACAGGTTTCAGCAATGGTACGTGTAGAGTCTACCAGTAGGCGGGTAGCAAATCCCAAACGGATATCAATGATATAGTCTGAGAGCGTTTTCCCGGTCCGCAGGCGGAAAAAGCGGCTGAAAGAAACCGGAGTCATCCCCACCATATCGGCTAAAACATTCAGTCGGATATCCTCCTGATAATGATCGGCTATGTATTTCTGCACTTTCTGTACGCGCCGGCTATCGGAGAAAGTCTCTATCTTCGCAAATGAAGAACTTGACAGTACACGGGCGTCGTCATAAAGAGACAATTCATAAAGTATCCGCAGAAAATTCATCACTGCATAAAAGCCCTGTTCTTCAGAAGCAAGATTATCCAACCAGTTATAAACCTTCATAATGGCCTGCATCGGAAAGCACAGTCCACACTGTGCCCGTTCCAACATCCGCCGAATACTGTCGAACTGATTTTTATTAATAAAATCCTTAAAGAAAAGATCGGGAGAAAACTGAATGGTTATTTCTCTAATTTCCCTGGCATTACATTCATGTTGTTCCCAGACATGTTCCAGTTCCTTGCCGGTAATCAATACCAAATCATAGTCTCCTATAACTTCTGCCGAATCGCCTACCACGCGCCGTACACCGGCCGCATGCTCCGTGAAATTCAACTCATACTCCGCATGGCAGTGAATAGGATAAGTAAACTCGGTTTTGCGTCTGTCGGCTATATAAAAACAGTCCCGGTCTGACAAAGGGGTTATTTCCCTCATGATGTAGTTTTGGTTTTCCATGGCGATTGGTTAAAAAAGTATCATGCAACAAAGATAGTCATTCTTTTTCTTCCGGGTATGGTACTATTTGTTTCATTTAGGGGGATAAATTGTTCAATCGCCCTTTCTTGTCAATGTTTCAACACTAAAAAAGTATCATTGATACCTTTCGAACTTACCGTCATCGTAATTTCTCCCGCTTCACCGGTACTTTGCAACAATATTTGAGCCAGTCCGTTGAAAGTTTTCACCTGGTAAGTCCGTGCATGCATATCCGACGGCCGTTCGGCAGACTGATAAGCAGGATTTCCATTGCCAACTCCTAAAATATGAACCGGGCCGGTCACTGTAAATTCCAACTCATTGCAAGCTGTCGGCACAAAACGTCCCTTCTTATCCAGAAGTTCTACGCGAACCACTACCACATCCTTTCGATCATTCCGAAAGACAGCATGATCGGGAGTCAGGACTATGCGGGCAGGCTCACCGGTGGTTTCTATTTTTTGAACCATCACCTTTTTACCATTTTTATAGCCTATCGCTTTTACCATACCCGGTTCATAAACAGCCGTCCAGGATAAATGTCCGTTTCTCGGCATCGACTTACGGCCTAAATTCTTACCGTTTACCGTCAATTCCACTTCATCACAATTGCTATACGCCCAGATATCAACCTTTTCCCCCTCGTGTCCTTGGAGGTTCCAATGAGGAAATATATGTAAAACAGGCTCCTCCGTCCACCAGGATTTCAAATAAAAAGCCTCATCCTTCGGAAAACCGCAATAGTCCAAAATACCGAACTGGGAACCTGTAGCAGGAAATTTCATCGGATTGGGTTCACCCCGATAGTCAAATCCCGTCCAATAGAAAAGCCCGCCCAGCCAAGGGCGTTCATCGTAGAACTTCCAACCACGTTCTATACAATTCAAAAGACTGTCACGGCCGTTCGGCTTACGGTTATGGGCAACCATAAGTCCCTTATCCGTCTCATCGAAGTAAATGCCGCGCGTACCGCAACCGGAAGTTTCCTCCGAACCGATGGCACAACGTTTGGGATACTCACTGCGATATTTATCTACGGGATTTTGAAGAATATAGTTGTAACCCGCCACATCGGCCGGAACCAAAACGGTGGGGCCACCGCTGGAAGCCACAGTCATCAATCGTGTGGGATCGATGCGATGGCAATACTCACGCATGGTAGCTACAATACGGTTACCTGTTTCTTCCCATTCGATGCCCCATTCTTCATTACCCACACTCCAAAGGATGACGGACGGATGATTACGGTCGCGAACTATCATACGTTCCAACAAGTCGATATGTTCTTTATTTATTCCGGTCAGGCGGTTTTCCTCAATCACCAGAATACCCAGACTGTCACAAGCATCCAGCATTTCAGGCGTCATCGGGTTATGGGAGGAACGATAGGCATTGCAACCAATAGCTTTCAGTTGCTTCAACCGATAGGTTTGCAGGGCATCGGGGATACCTGTGCCCACACCGGGATGGTCTTGATGCATATTCACCCCTTTCAGTTTCAGAGGCCGGCCGTTCAATAAGAAACCCTTGTCAGCATCGAAACGGATATTGCGAATACCAACCGGGGTCGTCACCACATCCACTTGCCGCCCGTTCTGCCAGATGCTTGTCTCCATTTTATAAAGATAAGGGGAGTCTGTGCTCCAGAGATGTGGGTCCAACACTTTGGTATATACCTTTACGGTGCGCGATTCCTGAGGAAGCAAATCCACAGTTTCAGCCTCATCTTCCATCTGCACCTGTCCGTCGGCATCGAACAAGCGACACCAAACTTTGCCAGAAACCGGTTCTTTTCCCGAATTCTCCATCCGGACTTCGGTTACCAGCAGCGCCTTTTCAAAAGGTTCTTCCAAACGAGAAGAGATAAATACGCCGAAAGGCGCCACATGCAGCGGAGCAGTCTTGTTCAGCCATACATGGCGGTAGATACCCGCACCTTCATAAAACCAACCCTCTTCGAGCGTGGCATCCGCACGGACGGTTATCAGATTCTCGGCACCGTAGTTCAGATACTCCGTAATGTCATACACCTGCGTGGCATAGCCGCTCGGTTCGTGTCCTAAGTAGAAACCATTGATCCACACACGGGCATCGCGGAATATACCGTCGAACTGAAGATAAAGGTGCTTACCGAAATCCTCTTGCGGAATGGTCACTGTCTTTCGATACCATCCCACCGAAGCCTCAGGATATTTATAGCCGACTGTTTTATAGCCATGACTGTGACTGGCCTCTTTAGCATAAGGCAAATCAACTACCCAGTCATGAGGAAGATTGACCGTTTTCCAGTCCGCGCCCCACTTTTTCATATCGAACTTAGGAGAATAAGGGCCTTCGTTATGGATAGAGGCAGCTTTGGTCAGATAGTTGAAATACTCCGTTCCGCAGCCGAAGTCTTTCTCCGGCGAGGAAGCATTGCCCAAAGCGAATTGCCAGCCGTCATCCAGCAAAATACGTTCGCGGACAGATTGTGCGGAAATAGAAAAAGCGGTTCCTAAAAAGAAAAGGATAGTGAATAAGTGTTTCATATCGGCTAATCATAAAATGTGTTTACAAAGGTAGGACGAAATAGATTCATGCAGTGATACTTTTGTATCTTTTTCCGGTACTTCATGTTTCCAAAGGGAAAAAACACACCAAGCAAACAAGGGTGATAGGAGAAAAGTTTTTAAATTTGAAGCGTACTTCCGTGAAAATAACCGGAGGGCACAATCACTGGAAAATGCATCAAACTAAAAACAAAAAACAATATGCAAGACAAAAAATTCGGATACTTCGATGACGAAAACCGCGAATACGTTATTACCAATCCCAAGACACCTTGGCCATGGATTAATTACCTGGGGAATGAAGATTTCTTCTCACTTATCTCCAATACGGCGGGTGGCTATTCCTTCTACAAGGATGCCAAGTTCCGTCGCCTCACCCGCTACCGCTACAACGGTGTGCCGATGGATAACGGAGGTCGTTATTTTTACATCAATGAAGAGGGCTGTGTATGGTCGCCGACATGGAAACCTTGCAAAACCGCGCTCGACAGCTATGAGTGCCGGCATGGTATGAGCTACACCCGCATCACCGGAGTTAAAGACGGCATTGAAGCCAGTTTACTCTTCTTTGTCCCACTGAAAACATGGGGAGAGGTGCAGAAATTGACTTTACGGAATACGTCTTCCAAGGTGAGAAAACTCAAACTATTCTCCTTTGCCGAATGGTGCCTGTGGAATGCCGCAACGGACATGGAGAACTTCCAGCGCAACTTCTCCACAGGAGAGGTGGAAGTAGACGGTTCCGTCATCTACCACAAGACGGAATACAAAGAACGCCGCAACCACTATGCCTTTTACAGTGTCAATGTGCCCATAGACGGCTTCGACACAGATCGCGAAACATTCGTGGGACTCTACAATGAGTTTGCCGACCCGGAACGGGTAGTCGAAGGCAAGCCGGGCAACAGCATAGCCCATGGTTGGAGTCCTATCGCCTCGCATTATCTGGAAATAGAACTGCAACCCGGTGAAAGCCGCGACCTTATCTTCCTGCTGGGCTACGTGGAAAACAAGCAGGAGGAGAAATTTGAAGAGAATGGAGAATCAAGAACGATAAATGAAGAATTGAAGCAGAGCGTACCTTCCTCACCTATTATAAATAAGGTAAAGGCAAAGGCTATGATTTCGGCCTTCGACACTACCGCTAAAGTGGATGCCGCCTTTGCCGAACTGAAAGCCTACTGGGATAGCCTGTTGGATATTTACGTAGTGAAAACCGACGAAGAGAAACTGGATCGCATGGTGAATATCTGGAATCAGTATCAATGCATGATTACCTTCAACATGTCCCGTTCCGCCTCTTTCTTCGAAAGCGGCATCGGTCGTGGAATGGGTTTCCGCGACTCCAACCAGGACCTCGTGGGCTTCGTGCATCAGATACCGGAACGAGCCCGCGAACGAATCATCGACATAGCTTCTACCCAATTCCCCGACGGAGGATGCTACCACCAATACCAACCGCTGACCAAACGCGGCAACAACGACATCGGCGGCGGCTTCAACGATGACCCCATGTGGCTTATCTTCGGTACGGTGGCATACATCAAGGAATCGGGAGACTTCAGTATCCTGGATGAGCCCGTCCCCTTCGACAACAAAGAAGGTTCGGAAGTGTCTCTGTTCGAGCACCTGCGCGTCTCCTTCAACCACGTCATCGAGAACCTCGGCCCCCACATGTTGCCCCTCATCGGCCGTGCCGACTGGAACGACTGCCTGAACCTGAACTGCTTCTCCTGGGACCCGAATGAATCCTTCCAGACCACGGAAAACCAGACGGAAGGCAGCCAAGCAGAATCGCTGATGATTGCCGGCTTGTTCGTGGTATGCGGACGCGACTATGTGGAACTATGCCGCCACCTGGGTAAAGACGACGAAGCAAACAGAGCGCAAACCTATATAGAGAACATGGTGGAAGCCGTGAAAAAACATGGCTGGGACGGTGACTGGTACTTGCGCGCCTACGATTACTTCGGCCACAAGGTAGGTTCCAAAGAGAACGAAGAAGGACAAATCTTCATCGAATCGCAAGGCTGGTGTACCATGGCAGGCATCGGACTGGAAGAAGGCATGGTAGAAAAAGCACTGGACTCCGTAAAGGAACGCCTGGACTGCGAACACGGTATTGTACTCAACAATCCACCCTTCACCCGCTATGTTGTGGAGTATGGAGAAATCTCCACCTATCCCGCCGGCTACAAGGAAAATGCGGGTATCTTCTGCCACAACAACCCGTGGGTCATCATCGGAGAAACCGTACTGGGACGGGGTGACCGTTCCTGGGAGTATTTCCGCAAGATATGCCCGTCGTACACCGAAGAGCACAGTGCCCTGCATAAAGTAGAACCTTACGTATGCTGCCAGATGGTGGCCGGCAAGGACGCCGCCCGCCCCGGTGAAGGCAAGAACAGCTGGCTGACTGGAACGGCTGCCTGGATGTGGTATGCCATCACGCAATTCATACTCGGCATCAAGCCTTCGTATGAAGGTCTAGAAATCAATCCTTGTATCCCGGCAGGCTGGAAAGGTTTCAACGTGAAGCGTAGGTTCCGCGGGGCAGAATATCATATTACCGTGAAGAATCCCGATGGTGTGTGCAAAGGCATCAAGTCCGTCACAGTAGACGGCCAGCCGATAGAAGGCAATGTGGTGAACCATCTGCCGGGCACGCATACAGTAGAAGTAATAATGGGGTAACCCACAAAATACAATATCATGATAAACCCTATTTATTCTCCAGCGCCCGAACGCTATGACAACGG
The DNA here is from genome assembly GCF_959029255.1 of uncultured Bacteroides sp. GTDB lineage: Bacteria > Bacteroidota > Bacteroidia > Bacteroidales > Bacteroidaceae > Bacteroides. The sequence goes on from NZ_CAUFUE010000008.1 coordinate 48,493, forward strand.
CATGAAATTCCGCCGTTGCGGGCAAAGCGGCATCCTGCTGCCGGAAATATCGCTCGGATTGTGGCACAATTTCGGCGATGTGAATACATTTGCCAATTCACAAGCAATGGCTCACTACGCATTCGACCGTGGCATCACGCATTTCGACCTCGCCAATAATTACGGTCCTTCCTTCGGTTCGGCTGAAGAGACATTCGGAATGATTATGAAAAAATCATTCATGCCCTATCGGGACGAACTGTTCATCTCTTCCAAAGCAGGACATGAAATGTGGCCCGGCCCTTACGGTGACTGGGGTTCACGCAAATCACTGATGAGCAGTCTTAACCAAAGCCTGAAACGCATGAACTTGGACTATGTGGATATCTTCTATACCCATCGCTACGACCCGAACACTCCGCTTGAAGAGACCCTTCAAACCCTGGTAGATATTGTACGCCAGGGGAAAGCGCTGTATATAGGGATTTCCAAATATCCCAAAGATAAAGCCGAATTCGCCTATCGCTATCTGGAGGAACGGGATGTACATTGCCTGCTCTATCAGGGCAAATACAATATGTTCAACCGTGAACCGGAGACAGGGGGCATCTTGCAACAAGCCAAAGATAACGGCACGGGCTTCATCGCTTTTTCACCACTGGCACAAGGACTGCTGACAAACCGTTATCTGAATGGCATTCCCGAAGACTCCCGCATGGCAAAGGGCGCATTCCTGAAAAAAGAAGCATTGACCGATGAAGTTCTGAAAAAAATAAAAGCCCTGAATGAAGTAGCGTCCCAACGTGGACAAACACTTGCGGAAATGGCTCTTGCATGGATTTTGAAAGACGAAATGGTGACATCCGTCATTGTCGGAGCAAGCTCGGTAGAGCAATTGGCGGATAATCTGAAAGCCATTGAAAATACAACGTTCCCGACGGAAGAACTGGAAATGATTAATCGAATTCTAAAATAAGAAGATATTATACCCCAAAAGGTAATAGAGTAATAAATACGTATTCTGTAAAAAGCGGAAAAGTGGTAAGATGACGAAGGTAATCTTACCACTTTTCACTTTTAACATATTTCCTCGTGAACTTTTCACATTCTACCTTGTTCTTTTTCAAAAGCCTAAGGTACCATAGGGCAGGAATTAATATTTAACCTAAACAATTATAGAAGTATGAAGAAATTTATTCCCTTATTATTAGCGGCCTTCGCAGTTGCATTTGTATCCTGCGAAAAAGACCCTGACATGGATAAGCTGGACAACAAGTATCTAGTTTATACCAATTATGACAAGAAGGCTGATTTCAAAGCTTTCGAAACTTACTATTTGCCGGACAGTATTCTCGTAATCGGCAGCAGTAAAGAAGCCGAATACTGGAAAGACGAAAGCGCACAACAGATTCTCAACGCTTACGTTACGAACATGAACAATCGCGGTTACGTCCGTGTAGAGGACCGTGAAGAAGCCGACCTCGGTTTACAAGTCAGCTACGTGAAGAGTACCTATTACTTCACAGACTACGGACGCCCCGAATGGTGGTGGAATTATCCGGGTTACTGGGATGCTCCTTACTGGGGTAACTGGGGTGGATGGTATTATCCGTACGCTGTAAACTATTCATATAGCACCGGTTCCTTCATCACCGAATTGTTGAACCTTGACGCGCCTCAAGGCCAAAGTGAAAAACTTCCTGTTCTGTGGACCAGTTACATGAGCGGACTGTTGAGTGGCTCTACCTCTGTAAATACGAAGATGGCCGTAGAAGGTGTAAACCAGGCTTTCACACAGTCTACCTATCTCAACAGAATGAGCGCGCAACCCAGATAAGGCTGTTAGCATTTTCTGTCAAAACAAGAATAGCTGTCGTTGAAATTTAAAACAAGAACAAGTATGAAAACATTAAAATATATTTCTTTGAGGGTAATGGCGGTTGCCGCCCTCGCGCTTGCCTTCACCATGCCGGTAAAGGCACAGATGACCGATAACGGTTATGCCAACATCGATTGGCAATTCAACTTCCCCCTGAACAACAACTTTGCTGACAAAGGCAGTGGATGGGGTATGAACTTTGAAGGTGGTTATTTCCTGACTCCGAATATGGCGTTAGGAGGCTTCCTGGCTTATCATAGCAATCATGAATACGTAGGTCGCCAGACTCTTCCCGTAGGTGAAGGCGGTAGCTTGAATACAGACCAACAGCACACTTTATTCCAGTTGCCTTTCGGTCTTGCTTCCCGTTACCAATGGAATCGCGGTGGTGCTTTCCAACCGTATGTAGGCGTAAAACTGGGTGCACAATACGCACAGTTGAAGTCAACTTTCAACGTATTTGAAGCCAACACCAATACATGGGGCTTCTATGTATCTCCTGAAATTGGCTTTAACGTTTATCCATGGGCTTACGGACCGGGCTTGCACTTCGCTGCCTACTATAGCTACGCAACAAACAAGGGTGACCTCTTCACTTATAGTGTAGACGGTATGAATAATTTAGGCTTACGTATCGGTATTGCATTCTAAACAGAGACACACCTAAAGTTTAACCGAGAATAAATTAATTGTTTCAAAGCATGAAAAAGAGGGAGTCGATTCCGCGTGAGCGGGATTGGCTCCCTCTGATTTTTCAACTTCACTTATAAAACAAAATAAAGTTGATGCAAATTCTACCCTCATACCCTCATAATCTTCCGTATCCCTTTATTCATAGGACATAGAGCTATGAGAGTAAGTATGACGGCAACTATGATAGTAGCAGTCTACCCTCATGGTTACGCACTAATGCTATCACAGCCCCCCTTACCTGATGTTACTTCCGTTTTGCCCTGATGTTACTTCTGTCACAACGCTTGTTTTGTACTGTTATACTCCCTTATTTGTCTTGTTATAGCCTTACATTGATAAAGAGCTAACTATAGTTAGCTGATAGGCTAGCTGCTGTTAACAAATCAGCTCATAGCAGTTAGCTAGTTTGTCAATTCAAGTTAGCCTACAATAAAAGTAAGGGTTAAGCATAAGAAAGATGAGGGGATAACAGAAGGGATGTGGCTTAAAAACACTTCATTCATAGCGTAAACAGGGCAATAAGTACGCATATCAAAAACAGGACATCAAGCTGATTAACAGACAATTGAACAAAACAGGTATGAGAGTAGACTTCTACTCTCATACCTACTATCATAGTTACCATCATAGCTGCATCACCGATGGATAAAGGGATACAGAAGATTATGAGGGTATGAGGGTAGAAAAGACAGCAACTTTAACGCTATTACGATGACAAGATAACTTCCACCTACTCATTTCCCCGTTCCGGAAGAAGTGAGCAACGCCTGATACATCGCCTCCTGTATTCTCTCACGTATTTCCAGTTTCTGTAACTTCGTATTCCATGCATCCGGATAGATACGGTTGCAAAGGAAGACATAGACCAAACCGTTGTCAGGGTCAACCCATGCACAGGTTCCCGTAAAGCCGGTATGACCGTAAACAGATGCAGGGGCGGAAGGAGCGCAAGGGCTGCTTTTGGGGTTCTGCATATCCGGTTTGTCGAAACCCAGGCCACGACGGCAGGTTTTTGAAACTGTTGTAGTGAAGAGACGGCAGGTTTCTTTGCTTAAATAACGTTTACCATCCAGTTCACCGCCATTTAAAAGCATCTGATAAATCTTCGCTACTTCTTCTGCTGTGGAGAACAGGCCTGCATTGCCGGAAACCCCTCCTTGGAAGGCGGCCGATTCATCGTGCACAAATCCCTGTAAAATAGTTTTCCGCACGAACGGGTCTACGGAAGAAGGTACTATTTCATCCTTCTGCAAAAACCTTAAAGGCAGATAACCGGTTCGTTCCAGCCCCATAGGCGTATAGAATTCTTTGGCAAGAAATTCATCCTGCGACATTCCCGAACGCGCTTCCACCAGTTGTTGCAACAGGATAAAGCCCACACAACTATAGCGATAACGTTTATCCCGCAAAGGAGCATCGGCAATCTTCTGAAGATACTCTTCCTTGAAAGCGCGGTTCAACCATAAGCTATCACAAATTTGCAAGGTACAATCGGCAGTGGGCACTTTAGAGGTCAATCCTTCGCGGAACCGGAATTTAGGATTAGCCCAAGTCTGACGCCCGATACGGGTAGGATGCAGCTTGTCCGGTTTCGCTTTGAACAACGTACCGTTATAGCTATCTTTATCAATGGCATCTTGATAGAACAGCAACGTAGAAGGCAAACCGGACTGATGGAACAACAGTTCCCTTACCGTAATATCGCGTTTATCAGTATCTTTCAGAAACGGCAGATAATCAGACGCACGGTCGGTGAGATTAAGACGCCCTTTATCATAGAGCCTCATCACGGCAAGCAAGGTGGCGGTTGTTTTTGTCAATGAGGCAAGGTCGTACACATCTGTGGTCTGCACAGGACGTGAAACACCCGTTTGGTTATCCGCCTGCGTGTTCCATGTATGGGTGCCGAAAGCTTTACTGTACATTTCTTTACCGTCTTTTAAAATCACCACCTGACATCCCGGATAAGCCCCCTCCCGGATACCTTGTTCGGCAATGGTATCAATCCGTGCCAGCATACGGGAACTCAACCCGTATTCTTCGGGAACGAAACGAGGTTCCGTCTCAGTTCCGAGCGTCACTCCTTCTCCGGCGGCAAACAATCCACCGATACTTGCCGAAAGTTTTCCATCCGCAGCGGCGTCTGCATACAATATCTTGGCAACCCGGGTTTGCACTTCATCGTCAGAAGAATGGGCAAGTATCGTCGCCTCGGCAGCCGAAACGCCCCGATGTATCTGCAACACCTGTTTTCCCGGAATAAAGAACACATATACCACCGGAACATCAGGCGCAAATTCCGCAAAGAAAGATTGATAGGGCGCCAACCGGTGTTCGGTTACGCATACCAGGATACGCTTGAACTGCGACAGTTTATCTTTCAGATTGGCGCGCGCCGAATCGGAAAGTTCTTTTCCCAGCCGGAACTCCACCGGACGCGTATATTCCGATATTTGCTTGATGAACGGCTGTATTTCATTCGCATCACCTACATTGAGCACAGCAACTTCTTTTACAGCAGGGTCGAGCGGCAATACTTCCGTTTTATTTCCCAATACGGTAATGGCAGCCAGCTTTAAACGGCGTATCAAGTCACGGGTATGCGCAGTATTAATGCGGGTTCCCAAGCCGGAAAGGCGGACGAAAGGTTTCTTCGATAACCCGAGCGCAAATTTATAGGTCAGCACCTTACGGCATTTTTCTTCTATATCCCTTTCACTCAGTTCGCCACGCTTCACAGCATCGAGCACAGCTTCCACTTCCTCCTTTATGCGCCGGGGAACAAGCAGCAAATCATTTCCCGCTTTCAAAGCCTGCAAACAAATCGAGGCATTACTCGATACCCCTTTCATTGCCAAAGCGTCTGTGAAGATAAGACCTTGGAACTTCAATTCACAAGTCAACAAGTCATAGACAATATTACGGGAAAGGGAGGAAGGCAATCTATTGTCAGCTTCAAAAGCAGGAACAGCCAAATGTCCCACCATGATGCCGCTTAAACCGGAATGAATGGCTTTTTTAAAAGGATAAAGCTCTACGCTGTCCAAACGTTCACGCGTAAACGGCAAAACGGGCAAGGCATGGTGCGAGTCTACATCCGTATCGCCATGTCCGGGAAAATGCTTGGAAACGGAAAGCACTCCCCCATCTTCTAATCCCGTGGCGTATGCAATCACTTTATTGGCAACATTTACCGGACTCTCACCAAAGGAACGGGTATTGATAACCGGATTTTGAGGATTGATATTTACATCCGCTACGGGGGCGAAATTAACCTGCACTCCCATTTCACGGCATTGCCGAGCCATTTCACGCCCGTATTCATAAAGAAGAGAATCATTCCTTACACACCCCAGCACCATGTTCCTCGGGAATACGGGAGTACCCCGCAAGCGCATAGACAATCCCCATTCACCGTCAAAAGTTATCATCAAGGGAACATCCGCCATGCGTTGCGCTTCATTCGTAAGCGCCACCTGATTTTGCATCAACCCACCGGAAAAAAGCAAACCACCCACTTTATAATCCTCCACCACTTTGCGCAGCAATTCTTTGTTGCGTTTATCTTGTTGTGGAGCGATGGTGTAAATAAACAACTGCCCTATTCGTTCTTTCAGACTAAGTTTGCTTAAAACAGAGTCTACCCATTGCTGGCATCGCACCCCATCTTGTATGGAACGGAGCAATAAAGGTTCTACGGGAGTTACGGGAGCAGGCGGAGCAGGCCGGTATTTCGCTTCGGAAGCAAAGCGTCCATAACATCCTAAAATCAACAGCACAAATAGTAACAGCTTCTTCATTTATCTATTTCTCCTCAGTCAATGTCAACTTCATTTCTCCGACGTATATGCCACTCCTACCGGTATGCAACACCGGTATGCTTTGACCGTCGGCATTCATATAAAAAGTAGGTTTTTGCATAAAGGTATGGGAGTGTCCCCCGAGAATGGCATCAATACCATGAGTTTCAGCAACCAGCTTTTCATCGGAATCACCATTACTGCTACGTATGCCCAGATGGGACAGACAAATGACAACATCGCATTGTTCCTTATTCCGCAGAACATCTGCCACTTCTTGAGCCACGGCAATGGGTTCTTTATAAACAACCCCTTCACATTTATCAGCTTGTACCAGTCCTTCCATTTTGGGGGCCAAGCCAAAGACACCGATTTTAAGTCCGTCACGTTTTAATATGGTATATGGCTTCACCAAACCTTCAAGTACCGTCCCGCTCACATCATAATTGGCACACACCACCGGGAAATTGGCCATACGGAACAAACGAGCCATATTCTCAAGACCGAAATCAAACTCATGGTTACCGATAGTCATGGCATCGTATCCCATCAGGTTCATCATCTTCACCTCCACTTCACCCTGGAAAAGGTTATAATATGGAGTACCCTGCGAAATATCGCCGCAATCGAATAGCAAGACATCAGGATGTTCCGCACGGTATTCTTTCAGAAAGGTAGCGCGGCGTACTGTTCCTCCCATACCGGCATACTTATCGGCAGCATGCGGATTAATAGGCTCGATACGGCTGTGCGTATCACTCGTCTGTAAAATAAACAACTCTTTGGTCTGCTGTGCCGATGCCGTAAATATCAGGCAAACTATCAGCAAGCAATATATGGATATACGTTTCATCTAACCTATGGTTTTTTAATTAGTATTCTTTAATCTTCAACAGTGACACGCCCTTCCATGCGTGAAGTGATTTTCTGTCCCTGGGCAGTCTGTTTCTCTACATACTGCATGAACAAGCCGCGCAATGTGGCATCTGCCGGGCATTCCCTCTTCTCAGCCTGCGGCAAAGCGGTCATGCCGTCATTGCCATCAGCCAGATAGTCGATAGTGGCAACCGTGTACAGTTTATCATCTTCCACCGGCTTGCCCGCTACCGTAGCCTTCAAGAACTTACCCTCTTTAGAGATTGTCAGTTTCACGCCACTGACACCTTCGCCATGACGGGCAGCGATATTCTCAAAAAGATTATTTAAATAAATACCTTTCAAAGTAAGCACACACAGTGAGTTTTCAAAAGGTAATATTTCATAGATATTTTCACAGGTAATAGGACCTTCGGTCAAAACATTACGCAGACCGCCCATATTGACAAGTCCCATATCCGCAGGTTTGCCCAGCACCTGTACGGCGGCTTCACGTAATACATCCGCCACCAGATTGGAAAGCAGGCTCTCGGGCGCGCCCTTGTCCATAGACATCTCAGCAGTACCTACCACGCGGTACATCATACTGTCTATCTTCGCCTTGTAAGGAGCAAGCAATGCCACAGCTTCCGCATCGGGTTCGGCATCCAACGCAGCATCTATAGATTGCATACTTCCTTCCGCTTTCGTCACTTGATATGTAGAATGACAAGATGTCAACAAAAGGATTGCCCCTAATGCCACTCCAGATACGAATTTTAAAATTTTCTTTTTCATGTTCGTTCGTTTTAAATTGCTACAAATATAGTTTTTCTTTGCCTTGAAGCAAAGAAAGGAAGAATACTTTTTTAGTAACTCCCCCTTTCAAGCCAGGTCCAAATAAAAAACATGAAACATTTGTGTATCTGCCAAATAATTCGTTCCTTTGCACCGCTTTCGCGCAATCGCTGTCAGGACACCTAGAGAGAAGCCTGGTATGTTGCGTTGTAACGATCAAACAATTTAATAATAGCAACAATGGATTTAATTAAAATTGCAGAAGAAGCATTTGCTACCGGAAAACAGCACCCGAGCTTCAAAGCTGGTGACACAGTAACAGTAGCATATCGTATTGTCGAAGGTAGCAAGGAACGTGTACAGTTGTACCGTGGTGTTGTTATCAAGATTGCCGGACACGGAGACAAAAAGCGTTTTACTGTACGCAAGATGTCAGGAACCGTAGGCGTAGAACGTATTTTCCCAATTGAATCACCGGCTATCGATAGCATCGAAGTGAACAAAGTGGGTAAAGTTCGTCGCGCTAAATTGTACTACCTGCGCGCTCTTACCGGTAAGAAAGCAAGAATTAAAGAAAAAAGAGTTAACGGATAATTTCCCTATCTCTTGTTTCGAAATAAAAAGAGACTGGATTCTTCGGAGTTCAGTCTCTTTTTATTTTCTCATTAACCAAAAAATCACTATCATTGCATTTCTTTTAACTCATTTAAAAATCTATGAAATTCAAAAAAAGCTTGATTTGCAGTCTGGCATGCACATGCCTTGCAAGTAATCTCCTTGCCGACGGGCTGAAAGGATTCGATTACGCCAATGTCCCTGCTCCTTCAGGGAAAGAATGGGAATCTCCCGAGTTACTGGCCCTGAACAAAGAGCAACCGCACACCTGGTTCTTCACCTTCAACGACAACGAGAGTGCCCGGCAAGTGTTGCCTGAACACAGCAGTTACTACCGTTCGCTCAACGGAACATGGAAATTCCACTGGGTGGGAAATCCCGATGAACGCCCCGCTGACTTCTATCAGCCGGGATATGACGTTTCCGCATGGGACGACGTCAGTGTACCGATGCAATGGAACGTGGCAGGTATCCGGAAAGACGGCACCCTGAAATACGGAACACCCGTCTATGCCAACCAGCCGGTTATCTTTCAACATAAAGTTGCCGTGGACGACTGGAAAGGCGGAGTAATGCGTACTCCTCCCCACGACTGGACCACTTACAAAAACCGCAATGAAGTAGGTTCCTACCGCCGTACTTTCTCCGTTCCCGCAGACTGGGCAGGACGCGAAGTGTACATCAACTTCGACGGAGTATCTTCTTTCTTCTACCTTTGGATAAACGGGAAATATATCGGCTTCTCCAAAAACTCACGAAACACCGCTTCTTTCAACATCACCCCTTACCTGAACAAGGAAGGCGAGAATATAGTGGCTGCCGAAGTCTATCGTAACTCCGACGGTTCGTTTCTCGAAGCACAGGACATGTTCCGCTTGCCGGGCATCTTCCGCGCTGTATCGCTAACTTCCACCGCTAAGGTTCAGGTGCGGGACTTACGTGTATTCCCCACACTGGATGCCAACTACAAAGACGGCACCATCCGCGTGGAGGCCGATGTGCGCAATCTTAGCGGTAAAAAAGTAAAAGATTACACCCTCTTTTATTCGGTCTACGCCAACAAATTGTATTCTGACGAAAACACCCCGGTGGACGGAGTAAGCGCAACCGGCGGCCTTGCCGAACTGGACAAAGCCGGAAACACTTCCATCACCACTACCCTGAACATTCCCGCTCCCAAGCAGTGGTCGGCAGAAACGCCTTACCGCTATGTGCTGGTGGGGCAGTTGAAAGATAAAAAAGGCAAAGTAATAGAAACATTCTCCACTGCATTCGGTTTCTGCAAGGTAGAAATCAAGGATACTCCGGCAAGCGCCGATGAATTCAACTTGGCAGGACGCTATTACTACATCAACGGAAAGACCGTGAAACTGAAAGGCGTCAACCGCCAGGAAATAAACCCTGCCGTGGGTAACGCCATCAGCCATGAACAGATGAAAGAAGAAATCATGCTGATGAAACGGGGGAATATCAACCATGTGCGCAACTCGCATTATTCTTGCGAACCTTACTGGTATTATTTGTGTGACAAATACGGCATCTACCTGGAAGATGAAGCGAACATCGAAAGCCATGAGTACTATTATGGCGATGCATCCCTGTCTCATGTGCCGGAGTTTGAAGCGGCACACGTGGCACGCGTCATGGAGCTGGCACATTCCCACGTCAACCATCCTTCTGTAGTGATATGGTCGCTGGGCAACGAAGCCGGTCCGGGCAAGAACTTCGTCAGCGCCTATAACGCTTTGCATGCCTTTGACCCTTCGCGCCCCGTGCAGTATGAGCGCAATAACGACATCGTGGACATGGGTTCCAACCAGTATCCTTCCATCGCATGGATGCGCGGCGCTGTCACCGGTAAATACGATATCAAGTATCCGTTCCATGTATCGGAATATGCCCACTCCATGGGAAATGCGGTAGGTAATCTGGTAGACTACTGGAATGCGATAGAGTCCACCAACTTCTTCTGCGGAGCTGCCATCTGGGACTGGGTGGACCAGGCGTTATATAATTATGACCCCAAAACGGGAGACCGCTACTGGGCGTACGGCGGCGACTTCAACGACAAGCCGAACAGCGGAATGTTCTGCATGAACGGTATCCTGCTGCCCGACCACTCGCCCAAACCGGCTTACTATGAAGTGAAGAAAGTGTACCAGAATGTAGGTGTAAAGGCTCTTGATCTGCAAAAAGGACAAATTGAAGTTTTCAACAAGAATTATTTCACTTCTTTGGACAACTACAAATTAGTGTGGGCTTTGTATAAAGACGGAAAGAAGATAGACGGGAACGAGGCTTCCGCCGAAGTGTGCAAGGCAATCGGCCCTCGTGCCAGAGCCACCTACAATCTTCCCTACAACTACGGCAACCTGGAAGCCGGAAGCGAATATTTCGTAAAGATACAATTCGTATTGCTTCGCGATATGCCTTGGGCAAAAGCCGGTTTCGTACAGATGGAAGAGCAATTGGCAGTGAAAGCCGCCGGTGAAAAGCCGTCCATAAAGACCCTGACCGCCACTGCCGGGAAACCGGAAATAAGCGAAGCAGGGAATTTCACCACCATCACCGGAAAAGGCTTCAGCGTTAAGTTTGACGACAAGGAAGGAACCATCTACAGCCTGGAATACAATGGCAAGAAGATGATTTGCGACGGACAAGGCCCCAAGATAGACGCCCTCCGCGCTCCTACCGACAACGACAACTGGGCCTATCGCCAATGGTTTGAAAAGGGACTTCACAACCTGAAACACAAAGTCACCGAGCGCACGTTGGTACAGCCTTCCAAGAAGGACGGAAACATCCTGCAACTCATCTATACAATAGAGTCACAAGCTCCCAATGCAGCCGTCATAGAAGGAGACAACTCTGGCAGATATTCTATCAAAGAACTCACCGACCGTCCGTTCGGTCCCGATGACTTCAAGTTTATCACCAGCCAGATATGGACAGTCTATCCCGATGGGTCCATCGAATTGCAATCCAGCATCACCTCCAACGATGCCGCCTTTGTACTCGCCCGCCTGGGATATTCCATGCAGGTTCCCTCTGCATTGCAACAATACACTTACTACGGCCGTGGTCCCTGGAACAACTACAACGACCGCCGTACCGGTGCTTTCATCGAAATGCATCAAAGCAACGTGAAGGAACAATTTGTCAACTTCCCAAAGCCGCAGAGTATGGGTAATCGCGAAGAAGTACGCTGGTGCGCTCTGACCGATCAGGCTGGCGATGGTGTGGAATTTCTTTCAGGCAACCGGATGTCTACCTCAGCACTACCTTGGTCGGCCGTGGAAATGACTCTTGCCCCCCATCCCTATCAGTTACCTAAATCCACTGCTACCCATTTGCATCTGGACTTGGCGGTGACAGGACTTGGCGGCAACAGTTGCGGACAAGGGGGTCCTTTGGACTTTGACCGTGTGAAGGCGGGCAACCATACCATGAGTTTCCTGATTCGTCCCGTACAGCAAGCCGCGTTTACCGAAACCGCCAACGTTTCCCTGGCAGGAGAAGTGCCTTTGTCCATTTCACGCAGCCGTAACGGAATGGTCAGCATCTATTCATCAAAACCTGAGGCGAAAATAGTCTACACCCTGAACGGAAGCAAGAAAAAACAGCGTTATACCGAGCCTTTTAACCTGCGCGAAGGTGGTGTGGTGACGGCTGCCTACGAGGACAATGCCAACATATCTACCGCAATGACTTTCAGCAAGATAGAAAGCATTCCGCTGGAAGTGATTTATGCGTCAAGCCAAGAGACCGGTGAGGGAGACGCCGCCCATCTGGTAGACGGGAACACCAATACCACCTGGCACACCATGTATTCCGTCACCGTAGCCAAATACCCGCATTGGGTGGACTTCGACGCCGGAGAAACCAAAGTGATAAAAGGTTTTGCCTACCTGCCCCGTCAGGATGGTGGTACCAATGGAGACATCAAGAATTACAGCCTTCAAGTGAGCGACGACGGCAAGAACTGGAAAGAAGTACTAAAAGGTTCTTTCCCCTATAACAAGAAGCAACAACGAGTCTTGCTGGACAAGCCGGTACAAGCCCGCTACCTCCGCTTCACAGGGCTTAGCTCGCAGAATGGAGCCGACTTTGCCGGTGGCGCCGAATTCTCGGTGATTGCCGACTGATTTATCGGCTTAACCGTCAGCAAAACCATATCGACAAAGTGTTCTATTTCTCCGGTTACCCAATACCCGACCCGTACCAAAGACGCGTTTGCTCCGTATCTATAAGATTGGGCTTGGTACGGCTCGGGTACGAGCCGGATACGGAGCAAGTATGGTTGAAATCTGAAAATGGTTTAAATGTCTTATAAACAAAGAAAGTCCTCCAATTACCGCATACAGTAATCGGAGGACTTTTCGTTATCAATAGGTTCTTCTATTTCTTACTTGATGTCTCTCAACTCCCAGCCCAATGCACTGGCACCCAGCACAGCAGCATCAGAGTCTTTCAACTCGGACATCATCAATTTAGCTTTACCTTTATAGATAGTCAATATATTATCGTCAATAGCCTTTTGGATAGGTTTGAAGATATAATCGCCGGATTTAGCCAAGCCGCCGAACAAGATAATCGCTTCCGGACTTGAGAAAGCGATAAAGTCAGCAATGGCTTCACCCAAGATGGTTCCTGTAAATTCAAAAATATCCTGGGCTAGCTTGTCACCTTGAACAGCTGCATCATATACATCTTTAGAAGTAATATTTTCTGCCGGAATAGAGCGCAGCAAGCTGGGTTCTGTGCGAGCCGTAAGGAATTCACGCGCCGTACGTGCCACACCGGTAGCCGAGCAATAGGTTTCCAGACAGCCATGACGTCCGCAACCACAAACGCGGCCATTCTCACGGCGTATGATAGTATGTCCTAATTCGCCTGCAAAACCATCGTGACCATATACCATCTGACCGTTGATAACAATACCGCTACCTACACCGGTACCCAGAGTAATCATGATAAAGTCTTTCATACCACGTGCGGCACCGTATGTCATCTCACCGATTGCGGCGGCATTGGCGTCATTAGTCAACGCGGTAGGGATGCCGAGGCGTTCTTCAAACATGGCAGCCAAAGGAATAACTCCCTTCCAAGGAAGATTCGGAGCAAATTCGATGGTACCGCTATAATAGTTACCGTTAGGAGCACCGATACCGATACCCTTTATTTTGTCTACACCGCCGTTAGCGATAATCAGCGGAAGAAGATTTTTACATACTGCATCTACGTAATCATCGGCCTGCACGTAAGCACCGGTCTTGATGGAACCACTGGCAATTATAGTTCCGCGTGTGTCCACGATACCAAAGACGGTATTCGTACCGCCTATGTCAATGCCCACTACATAGGGCTTTTCCATGTTTGAATTCATGATATTACTTTTGTTTAAAGGATTAGTTGATAACATTAATGGTTACAAATTACACAAAGAAAAACGACATTGCAAAATCTTTTTTTAAAAAACTTCACCCTATTTGCAACTTTTCGTAACTTGCGTGCGTCTAATTATGAAAAACAATCAGAGCTAAGCATAAAACAGGAAAAGTCGTGATACAGCTAAAAGACATTAACAAAACCTACAACAACGGTGCGCCGCTACACGTTCTCAAGGGCATTAACCTCGATATCGAAAAAGGAGAATTCGTATCTATCATGGGAGCATCCGGTTCAGGCAAATCCACTCTACTTAATATATTGGGTATTCTGGACAATTATGACACGGGAGAATACTATCTGAATGGTACGCTCATCAAAAACCTCAGCGAAACGAAAGCCGCCGAATATCGTAACCGGATGATTGGTTTCATCTTCCAGTCTTTCAACTTGATTTCCTTTAAGAATGCGGTGGAGAATGTAGCCCTGCCCCTATTCTATCAGGGAGTGAGCCGCCGGAAGCGTAATGCCATGGCATTGGAGTATCTCGACCGACTGGGATTGAAGGATTGGGCCAATCACATGCCCAACGAAATGTCAGGAGGACAAAAACAGCGTGTAGCCATAGCACGGGCGCTTATCACCCAACCGCAAATCATCCTTGCCGACGAACCGACCGGCGCCCTCGACAGTAAGACGTCTGTGGAAGTGATGCAAATCCTGAAAGACCTGCATAAAACGGGAATGACCATCGTTGTCGTCACTCACGAAAGCGGTGTTGCCAATCAGACGGACAAGATTATCCATATTAAAGACGGCATCATAGGCAGCATTGAAGAAAACCTGAACCATGACGCGTCACCGTTCGGAAAAGACGGATACATGAAATGAGAATTCACTGACGATTTGACAAGGTACGATTTACGATTGAAAAATAATTGTAAGGCCGAATGAAACAAATCGTGATGTCTGTTTTCTAAGTAAAAGCATTCTCAATCGTAAATAGTAAAATCGTAAATATGTTAGACCTTTGGATAGAAATATACGGCACAATCAAACGTAACAAACTGCGTACCGCTCTCACAGGTTTTGCTGTGGCATGGGGCATCTTTATGCTCATCGTTCTGCTCGGGGCGGGCAATGGCATTATACATGCCTTTGAACAGAACTCCTCGGAACGCGCATTGAACTCCATCCGCATTTTTCCGGGCTGGACCACCAAATCATACGACGGTTTGAAAGAAGGACGCCGTATCCAGTTAGACAACCGTGACCTTGGAGACACAGAGAAGCAATTCACAGAAAATGTCATCAGCGCAGGTGCCACCGTGCGCCAAAGCAACGTGAACGTCAGTTTCGGACAGGAGTACATCAACATCTCCCTGTTGGGAGTATATCCCAATTATACCGAAGTGGAGACAGTAAAAACAGCCGACGGCCGTTTCATCAACTACAATGACTTAAAAGACCGGCGTAAAGTCATCATCCTTCACAAAAAATCGGCGGAAATTCTTTTTGGTAAAACACATACCGAACCCATCGGACAATTTGTAAATGCCAATGGGGTGGCTTATCAGGTAGTGGGCATCTACAACGACCAGGGAGACCGGGAAGCCAACGAGGCATACATCCCCTTCTCCACCCTGCAAACCATCTACAACAAAGGAGACAAGCTGAACAATATCATCTTTACTACCAAAAACTTGTCCAGCATGGAAAGTAACGAGGTGTTTGAAAAAGAATATCGCAAAGCTATTGCCATCAACCATCGTTTTGACCCGGAAGACGACAGCGCCATCTGGATATGGAACCGCTTCACAAACTACCTGCAAGCCCAAAATGCCATGGGCATCCTTCGCACCGCCATTTGGGTTATCGGCATCTTTACGCTGTTGAGCGGCATTGTCGGCGTGTCAAACATCATGTTGATTACCGTCAAGGAACGTACCCGGGAATTCGGTATCCGTAAGGCACTGGGTGCAAAACCTCTCTCTATCCTCTGGCTGATTATCATTGAAAGTATCACAATCACCACTCTCTTCGGTTACATCGGAATGGTGGCAGGCATCGGAGTGACAGAATGGATGAATACCGCTTTCGGTAGTCAGACCATGGATGCAGGTATGTTCCAGCAAACTATGTTTTCTAATCCTACCGTGGACCTCGGCATTGCCATCCAGGCTACGCTGACCCTTATTATAGCCGGCACGCTGGCAGGCTTCTTTCCAGCAAGGAAAGCGGTGAGCATCAGTCCTATTGAAGCACTTAGAGCAGATTAAGAGATTATGAGAATAGATATAGATACATGTGAGGAAATCCTCATCACAATAACAAGAAACAAGACGAGAAGCCTGCTGACTGCATTCGGCGTCTTTTGGGGTATTTTCATGCTGGTGGCGCTCATAGGCGGCGGACAAGGCATGCAGGAAAGCTTACAGTCCCAATTTGAGGGCTTCGCCACCAACTCCGGCTTTATCGCCTCACAGAAAACGAGTGAAGCTTACAAAGGTTTTCGCAAGGGACGCTGGTGGGATTTGGAAATGGAGGATGTGGACCGTGTACGCAGTGTGGACGGCATAGCACTCGCAACTCCTTCATTTGCACTTTGGGGACAAACGGCTGTCTATGGCGAAAATAAATACGAATGTAGTGTAAAGGGATTGTATCCCGAATACGAAAGTATAGAACACCAGGAAATGACCTACGGACGTTTCATCAACGACGTTGACATCACAGAATCACGCAAAGTCTGTGTAATCGGCAAACGCGTTTACGAAAGTCTTTTTAAACCAAATGAGGATCCTTGCGGCAAGTATATCCGGGTGAACGGCATTTATTACCGGATAATCGGAATGTGTTCTTCCGAAGGTAACGTCAACATACAGGGGCAAGCTTCCGAAGCTATTGTATTACCTTTCACTACCATGCAGCAAACCTACAATCTGGGAAAGAAACTGGATGTGGTATGCTTCATCATGAAACCGGGTGTAAAGGTGACGGATGTGGTACCGGAAGTAGAACGTCTTATAAAAGAAGCTCACTACATTTCGCCTGAAGACAAACAGGCTGTCATGCTTCTGAACGCAGAAGCCATGTTTTCAATGATGGACAATCTAATGACGGGGGTACGTATATTGATTTGGATGGTAGGGCTGGGAACTCTGTTTGCAGGTGCCATCGGCGTATCAAATATCATGATGGTAACCGTGAAGGAACGTACCACGGAAATCGGTATCCGCCGTGCCATCGGTGCACGTCCCAAAGATATCCTGCAACAAATATTATCCGAAAGTATGGTATTGACCACCATAGCAGGTATGGCAGGTATCTCTTTTGCTGTACTCGTACTCCAAATTATGGAAAAAGCGACCAACGATTCGGATGTCATCAAAATTCATTATCAGGTTTCATTCGGACTGGCTATCGGTACCTGCATCCTACTCATCGCATTGGGTGTGCTGGCAGGACTTGCACCTGCCTATCGAGCTATGGCTATCAAGCCGATTGAAGCAATCAGAGACGAATAAACGTCATGAATGAAGAGTTCAATAATCAGAAGTCAAAAATGAAAACAATAATATAATATAAAGATGAAAACGAAAAAGTATCTGAAAATCGCATTGTTGGTAGTAGTAGCTGCCATCTTTATCTGGACATTTGTATTCCTGTATCAGAAGTCGCAACCTAAAATAAAGGTATATGAGACTATCGTTCCGGAAGTGACAGACCTTGAAAAGACTACCGTGGCTACAGGCAAAGTAGAACCGAGGGATGAAGTCCTTATCAAACCGCAAATCTCCGGTATCATATCAGAAGTTTACAAAGAAGCGGGACAAAACATTAAGAAAGGGGAAGTCATTGCGAAAGTAAAGGTTATACCCGAATTGGGGACATTGAACTCTGCCGAGAGCCGTGTCCGCCTGGCTGAGATTAGCGCGGCACAGGCTGAAACCGATTTTGGGCGTATAGAAAAATTATTCAAGGATAAGCTTATCAGTGCCGAAGAGTATGAAAAGGGAGAAGTATCGGTGAAGCAGGCACGTGAGGAATTGCAGACTGCCAAAGACAATCTTGAAATCGTGAAAGAAGGTATCACCAAAAATAGCGCTTCTTTCAGTAGCACCCTTATCCGTTCCACCATCGACGGTTTGATTTTGGATGTGCCCATCAAGGTAGGAAACTCGGTTATCATGAGTAATACCTTCAATGACGGTACTACCATTGCCACCATAGCCAATATGAACGACTTGATTTTCCGGGGAAATATTGACGAAACGGAAGTGGGGCGTGTGCACGAGGGTATGCCGGTGAAACTGACGATTGGCGCTTTGCAGAACCTGTCATTCGATGCGGTATTGGAATATATTTCTCCGAAGGGAGTGGAAGAGAATGGTGCCAATCAGTTTGAAATAAAAGCGGCGGTGCAGGCACCGGACAGCGTACAGATACGTTCTGGCTATTCTGCCAATGCTGAAATCGTATTGGAACGCGCACAGCAGACACTTGCTTTGCCGGAAAGTACCATTGAATTCAGTGGCGACACTACTTTTGTATATGTGATGACGGACAGTGTGCCGGAGCAGAAATTTGAGCGTAAGCAAGTTCAGGTGGGTATGAGCGACGGTATCAAGATTGCCATCAAAAGCGGTTTGAATGCCCAAGACAAGGTACGTGGCGCAGAGAAATAAGATAATTAGGTATTATATGACGAATTGGAAATAGTATGAAAAAGAGTTTATTCATAGTTCTGGCTATTCTGGGTTGCACTCAATTGCAGGCGCAAGAGCGCTGGTCATTGCGCCAATGCATCGATTATGCCATTGAACATAACATCAACATACGCCAGACGGCGAATGCAGCCGAACAAAGTGCGGTAGAAGTGAATACCGCTAAATGGGCAAGACTGCCGAACCTGAATGCCAGCGCCGGTCAAAGCTGGAATTGGGGACGCACACAGACTGCCGTCAAAGATGAAAATACGGGTGATTATTCAACGGTATATGTCAATACCGCCAGCAATGGAACCAACATGTCCGTATCGACCAGTATCCCCTTATTCACCGGTTTGGAAATACCTCATCAATATGCCCTGGCAAAGCTGAATTTAAAAGCGGCTATTGCTGATTTGGAGAAAGCCAAAGATGATATTTCCATCAATATCACTTCAGCTTACTTGCAGGTATTATTCAACGAGGAACTGCACCGCGTAGCTTTAAGTCAAGTGGATTTGAGTAAGGAGCAGTACAACCGTATCGCCAAACTGGCAGAGGTGGGTAAAGCTTCTCCCGCAGAAGTGGCGGAAGCCAAGGCACGCTTAGCCCAAGATGAAATGAATGCCGTACAAACGAACAATAATTACCAACTGGCTTTGCTCGACCTCAGCCAGCTTATCGAGTTGGAAACTCCGGAAGGTTTTGCTTTGGAAGGTCCCGCCGTGAAACTGGATCTTATTCCACTGACTCCTCCCGATGAGATTTTCCAGACCGCATTAGTCAGCAAGGCTTCCATCCAAGCCGCCCAATACCGGTTGGAAGGAAGCAAACATAGTATTCGTATCGCCCAAAGCAACTATTATCCACAATTAAGCCTAGGTGGAAGTCTCGGAACGAATTATTATTCAACGATTAACCGTACATTCGGTCAACAAATGAATGATAACTTCAGCAAATACGTCGGTTTCAACCTTAGCGTACCTATCTTCAACCGGCTGGCTACCCGTAACAGGGTACGTACAGCCCGCTTGCAACGTGAAAACTATTCTTTGCAACTGGATAATGCCAAAAAAGATTTGTACAAAGAAATTCAGCAGGCATGGTATAATGCAGCTGCGTCCGAGAGCAAATATACCAGTAGCAGCGTAGCTTCAGAAGCGAGCAAAGCGTCTTTTGAATTGATGAGCGAAAAGTATGTGAATGGAAAAGCGAATGCCGTGGAGTACAATGAGGCAAAGCAAAATCTGATGAAGGCACAAAGCGACGAGTTACAAGCCAAGTACGAGTATTTATTCAGAACCAAGATATTGGATTTTTATAAGGGAGAACCTATCGAATAAAAAAGTTACATAATAGCGTATTATTATCTACCTTTGCAGCAAAATCATATAGAGGAAGAGTTCTATGAAGGTAGGAAGTAAAACGAAACATATCCTATATGGTTGCGCAACGGGCATTATAATCCTTTTAGTAGGATTATTTTGCTGTCGCAGCCTTTTATTCAGACATGTAGCTGATAAAAAGATAGGCCGATTGGAACAACGTTTCGGACTTGACATTCATTATAACAGTCTGCGATTCAAAGGACTTAGCACAGTCAGCCTTCGAGGTTTGAGTATCGTGCCGCTTGACAGGGATACTCTGCTCACTTTGCAGACTTTGGATATCCGTTTCAGTCTTTGGAAAGCGCTTACCGGACAACCCGATATCAATAATGTCCTGCTGGATGACTTGGGAATCCGGTTCATCAAAAAGGATACAGTAGCAAATTATGATTTCCTTTTCCTTTCACCGCCCAAGCAAACCGCCCCGGGTGAGGTAAAAGAGGATAAGTCGGATTACACCCGGCGCGTCCGCGCACTGATGAAACTTGTTTTCGGCCTGCTTCCCGAAAATGGAGAATTAAAAAGGATACAAGTTACCGAACGTAAAGATGCCAACTTCGTCACATTCCGCATCCCCTCATTTCACCTTGCCGACAATCGTTTCCACTCGGAAATAATGATTGAGGAAGATACCCTAAATCAACAATGGATTGCCGAAGGCGAACTGAACCCTCCTGCCCGACATCTGCATGCTTCCCTCCATGCCCCACTGCACAAACAGATTACATTGCCCTATATCAATCGCCGTTTCGGTGCTTTAATCAATTTGGACAGCCTGACTTTCAGCTTGTCCGAAGACCGTATAGAAAAAGAGCTTACTTGCCTGAAAGGCCATGCAGAAGTTAAAGGACTGCAAGTTTATCATCAACGGCTTTCACCGGAGGTGATCAATCTGGACCGGGGAGAGCTGGAATATCATCTGAAAGTGACCCCTCATGCGATAGAGTTGGACAGTACCAGTCTGATACGTTTTAACGCTTTGACATTCCATCCCTATTTGAAAGCGGAACGCATCAAAAGTTCTTCCGAAGAAAAATACTGGCACTTCATTGCCTCTGTCCGCAAGCCTTGGTTTCCTGCACAAGATTTGTTCGGCTCTTTGCCTAACGAGTTATTCAGTAATCTGGCAGGTATCCACACCGGTGGACAATTATCTTATCATTTTTTATTTGATGTCGATTTCTCATGCTTGGACAGTTTAAAACTGGAATCGGAACTGCAAACGAAAGGCTTCCATATTGAAAATTTCGGGCGCACCAATCTTGCCAAAATGTCTGATGAGTTTGAATATACCGCATACGAAAACGGGCAACCGGTGCGTACTTTTCCGATTGGCCCTTCCTGGGAGCATTTCACTCCATTGAATGATATTCCACTGCTGCTACAAATGTCGGTGATGCAGAGTGAAGACGGAGCATTTTTCTATCATCAGGGTTTCTTACCCGATGCCATGCGTGAGGCTCTTATCCACGACTTGAAAGTCCGCCGCTTTGCCCGTGGGGGAAGTACTATTTCCATGCAAATCGTGAAGAACGTATTTCTAAACCGTAAAAAGAATATAGCCCGTAAGTTGGAAGAGGCGCTCATCGTGTGGTTGATAGAAACTGAGCATCTGACTTCAAAACCCCGCATGTACGAGGTTTATTTAAATATCGCAGAATGGGGTCCCATGGTTTATGGCATTCAGGAAGCTGCCAAATTCTATTTCGACAAACGTCCGTCGCAATTGACCATTGAGGAATGTATCTTCCTCGCTTCCATCATTCCCAAACCGAAACACTTCCGCAGTTCTTTCGACGACAATGGCAGGCTGAAGGAAAACCAAGAAGGATATTTCAGGCTCATCACTGAGAGGCTGGTAAAGAAGGGAGTCATCAGTGAAGAGCAAGCAGCGCAGGTAAGAATAGAAAATGTAATATTGAAAGGGGTGGCAAAGGAGTATTTTAATAAAGATGAAGTTTTTCCCAATACAATTACATCATCAATTAACTGAAGTTTCACAGGTTCCGGCTCATTAATGGAAATTTACCGGGATAGCACCGGAACAAAGTTTCCCTTGGGAGGACAGCGCAACTGATATAAGTGCCGCTAGGCATTAAATGATAATTTTTTTTCACTACAGAAGGCAAAGAGGTTTTAATTTTTTCGACGCGGATGAAGCGGATGAAGCGGATTTTTTTATTGATAAGCAGCAACTCTATTTTTAATAAGTAGCAACTCTATCTGTCATCCTGAGCCTGTCGAAGGATCTCATCCCTTTTATATATCAAGAGAAGAGATGCTTCGACTTCGCTCAGCATGACAGATAGTAACAGAGTAAAAAATCCGCGTCATCAGCGTCATCTGCGTCTAAAAATCCCACCATCCGAACGGAATATATCCTTGATTATTGTCTTCTGCCGTTTTCCGAAGAACGAGAAGAAGAACGGGTGGTTGTTGAAGAAGAGCGGGGTGTTGTAGAAGAAGAACGGGTTGTTACAGAGCTCCCCCTATTTCCGCGTGAACTGCCGTTATTTATCTGCCTGTTTCCGGTACCGTTCTGTCTCACGTTCTCTCTTTGGCTCCGGTTTTCACGCTTGGGAGCAGTCCCCTCATTTCTTTTATCGGAACGATGGCTCGGCTGATTCGTACCGGGACGACGGTTAGACTGATTGGTTTCCGGGCATCTGCCGGAATCAGGGCGAATATTCACTGACCCGAAATCCGAACGACGGCTGGAATGATAGGATTTATCATTCCGAATACGGAACGCACCGTTATAGGAAGGATGATTATGACGCCCACGGTAGTAACTTGTATTACGGAAATTAGTACGATAGTGTCCGCCGCAATACGTACGATAGTGATAGGGACGTGGGAAGTAGAAATAATTCGGATTTGTGTAATTGATATAAATCCGGAAAGACCACCGACCACCGCTCACATAGATGGGGCGGAAGAAATAAGCCGCCCTCATGAAACGAGTGTACTGCTTGCTGCTCAAAACCCACCTGAGATCGTCATTACGTATATCCAGATAATCATAATAGCGATTCAATGCCCATTCTTCACCCCGCAGCACATCATCCATCAGATAACGCACACCGGCTATGAAATCATAATTGATTTCGTACACATCATTATATTGCTCGGTATTCAAACCTAACTCATAGGCCATTTTATCCGTAAGGAAACGAGTTTCTTTACGAACCCTGCTGTTGCTCATTGCCGCACTGCAAACAGCGGTACTCATCATAGCGGCAAGAAATATAAATATTATTCGTTTCATGATAGCATTTTTTTAATGTTCAACTCTATTTATTTTTTATGAAAACAAAAATAGGGGAATGATTTCCCCCATTTATCTGTTTCTCTCTATTGTTAGATAGGGATTTCCCTATTCTGCGAGGATAATGCCGTCTTCTTGCAGAAGCACCAAATGTTTTTTATATAAATCTCCGACAGCTTTTTTAAAGGTCTTCTTACTGACTCCGAACGCTGCATATATCGCCTCAGCAGGGCTCTTATCGTTGAGTGATATCCTTCCACCGCTCTTACGAATATATGCCAGCAAGGTATCCGAGAAATCTTCCACCTTACCCTGTCCCAACTTCTGAAGCACCAAGTCTATCTTCCCATCCTCACGTACTTGCTTGATATATGCCTTCATCGCCATGCCCGTATGCAACGGTTGAAAAATTTCACTTTCGTATAGCAAACCGCTATATTGATTATCTATAATAGCTTTGAACCCCAAGTCAGTCTTCTGCCAAATCAGAATATCAACTTCTTGACCCGGTTCGTAGGAAGCTCTCTCTTTCGACAGATAACGGTCTACTTTCGCAGAAGCGACAATCCGGTAACTTTCGTCGTCCAGATGGACATGAATAACATATTTCTTGCCAACTTGCATCTTCATCTTCTGTTCGCTGAAAGGAACGAAAAGATCTTTCATCAACCCCCAATTAAGAAAAGCGCCATACTGATTTACCCAGGCAACTTCCAGACAAGCAAATTGCCCCACTTGCACCAAAGGTGTCAAAGTTGTGGCAACCAGACGTTCCTCATTATCCAGATAAATAAACACGCTCAGTTTATCGCCCGGCTTGCAATCTTCGGGCACATAACGTTGAGGAAGCAGTATTTCCCCTTCCTCCCCTCCATCCAGATACATACCGAAATCAACTTCCTTTACGACCTCCAGGGTATTGAATTTTCCTAATTCGATGCTCATATACTTTAGTTTTGGAGCAAAGATAAAGATAAGGAATAACTTTTCAATCTAAAAGATAACTTTTTTCTATGAACAACTCCCTCAAAAAACGGTTATCTTTGTAGCATAGTAATCAACAAAAGTGTTTGTTATTCACCTTTAAATATTATAATTATGGAATTTTTGACGAATGAAAAGTTAACTATCGTAGGCGCAGCCGGTATGATTGGCTCCAACATGGCACAGACGGCAATCATGATGCATCTGACCCCTAACATCTGTTTGTACGACCCATACGCTCCCGGACTGGAAGGTGTGGCTGAAGAAATGTTCCACTGCGGTTTCGAGGGTTTGAACCTTACTTTTACTTCTGACATCAAAGAAGCGCTGACCGATGCCAAATATGTAGTATCTTCCGGTGGCGCAGCCCGCAAAGCAGGTATGACCCGCGAAGACCTGTTGAAAGGCAATGCCGCTATTGCCGAAGAATTCGGTAAAAACGTAAAAGCCTATTGCCCGGATGTAAAACATGTAGTTGTCATTTTCAATCCTGCCGACATCACCGGTTTGATTACTTTGCTCTATTCAGGTTTGAAACCCTCCCAGGTTACTACACTGGCTGCTCTCGACAGTACTCGCCTGCGCAGTGAACTGGCAAAACATTTCCACATTTCTCCCGACAAAATAGAAAACTGCCGTACGTATGGCGGTCACGGAGAGCAAATGGCTGTATACGCCTCTACTGCAAAGGTAGATGGCAAACCGTTGCTCGACATCATCGGCACTCCTGCCCTCACCAAAGAGCAATGGGCTGAGATCCAAACCAAAGTAACCAAAGGTGGTGCCAATATCATCGCCCTCAGAGGTCGTTCTTCTTTCCAAAGCCCTGCTTACGTTTCCATCGAAATGATTGCTGCCGCCATGGGTGGGAAACCGTTCCGTTGGCCTGCCGGTACGTATGTACACAGCCATGGTTTCGACCACATTATGATGGCAATGGAAACCGAAATCACTAAAGACGGCGTACATTATAAAGAATTGAAAGGTACTCCTGAAGAAGAAGCCAAACTGAAAGAAAGCTATGCCCACCTCTGCAAGCTGCGTGACGAGGTTATCGGAATGGGTGTATTGCCTGCAATCAAAGATTGGCACAGCATCAACCCCAATATTGACTAATTATAGTTTAACAAGTTATTTCTACAGATAATATCCCCTTTGTCTTTGTTTCAAAAGCCACAAAGGGGATTTTTATTTTATTTTTCCACAAAAAGCCTTGCGGTATAAAAAAAACTCTTTATCTTTGCACCCGCAAACGAAAAAGGTGTCATAGCTCAGTTGGTAGAGCAAAGGACTGAAAATCCTTGTGTCCCCGGTTCGATTCCTGGTGACACCACTTTCCGAAAGGTATCGGAATGTAGCGCAGTTGGTAGCGCACTACGTTCGGGACGTAGGGGTCGGGCGTTCGAGTCGCCTCATTCCGACGATACCAATAAAAAAAAGAAACTATCTGACAATAAGATGTTAGTTAGTTTCTTTTTTTTGTATCCCCTAATTGTTCTCTTACTAGAAAATTACGACAGGAGTTCTCACTACAGACGTAACGGTAAACGTTTATATATAATTATACCTACAATCACAAGTAGAGCCCAAACGGCTAATGCCCATATTCCCCCATTAATCTGTTTGAAAAGCGTTGTTCCGTCACTCTGTCTCAGTTCTTCTTTCTTACTATCTGTCTTTTTGCCAGACCATGATGAGGTATTTATATCCAATTTCATGCTATCATGGTGTTGAATGCCGGTATTCCGTTCCGTATCAACAGCCTCATCCATACTCCCTTCGGCAAGCAACGGATGTTTACCGGTATCCGGGTCTTTCGGCCTGCCGGTATCGTATACTTTCCATTTTATTTTCCTGCTTTCACTGGATTTTAATAAATCGGTAATACCATGAGCAGACGTATACCCGAGAGCCAGATTGTTATGTGTACTGTCAATCCGCTCTGCATATATTTCTTGCCTCATAGTCGATTTATGGCTTCCACAAGAAGATATTACTGAAGCCAGAAATAGGATATAAAGTAATTTTCTCATGAGTTTAAATATTTAATGATACCATCAATATGGATTTGAACCACTGCCTGTTTTCCTTCAGGAGACAATAGGAATTCTACGTCTTCCTTATTATCCTGAAAGAAATTTTCCGTAAGAACTGCCGGACAAACAGTATCACGGCAAATCGCAAGATTCTGTTGCCAGTAATCCTGACCGGGAACAGGACGACGGATAGTTACCTTTCGGACATCCACTGCCTGCGACAGACATTTCGCCAGTTTCTTGCTATTGGCAGATGCATTGTTGGATATAAACACACTCCATCCATGAGCATTTAGCCAAGCAATGCCGGAACCGGCAGCATTGCAATGAATAGAAACCAGGATAGCTTGTCTCCCGGAATTATGGTAGATATTATTGACTCTGCGGCAACGTTCGGAAAGTGGAACATCAATACTCTCTTTTACAATACGCTCTGCATCTATCCCCTTGTCTCGTAAGCCTAAAACTACCATTTCTGCTATTTCACGGGTATATTCCCATTCTTTTAATCTTTTGTCAGGTGAGCACTTCCCCGGAGTATTCACACCATGACCATTATCAATCAATACTTTCATATTTTTTTCTCCATATTTCATTAATAATCACTGGGTGGCTGACGATTGCCACAATTTCTCACATCACATTTTTTCATTTCTGCTTCTTTCAATTTCAGTTCAACTTCATATCGTTTGTGTATCTCTTCAAGATGGGCAGCTTGTTCTTGCCGAAGTTCAACATAGAGTGCATCTATTTTTGTATCACGTTGAGCAATACGCTCCTCCAACCAAGCAATCTGCTTTCGTTCATTCTCATTTTCTAAAGCATCTACAGAAGCATCTTCTTTTCTTGCATCAGTTCTTCGCAACATCCACCATTTAGCAAGCTGTTTCACCCCCTCAATACCGCCTAAAGCTGTAATTAGTAATATCCAATCATTTATATTCATAGCATTATTTTTTATTTATATCTTGTTTACGAAGTACTATCAGGACTCGGTGGATAGGCTGAGAAATTGCTTCAAGAAGCTGGAACTGGTGATGGATGGCATACCTTGGATAAGATTCAAGGATAAAACATTTGAAAAATGGGCTTGCAAATTCTGGGATGCAGATAAAGATGGTGGCATAACTGAAAAGGAAGGGAATATATCTCAAGGTTTATATGTATATAATATTAACGAATGGGGAGAGGAATATCTTAGCTATTTTAATTCAGCTGAAATTTTTGATTATTCAAAACTTCATTGCAAAGCCAAAGCAATTGGAATGATTGGAAGTAGTGCCAAAGAATTATATATTGGTAAAATCGATAGTACAGCTTCGCGAATAAGTACAGGTTATATGGCATATCAAAATAGTGCAACACTTGAAATATGTGATATAGGACCAAATGTAAATTGGATTGAAAGAGCAACTTTTAGGAATTGTCAATTACTAAAGAAAGTAATATTGAATGACTCTCTCCTGGCAATTGATGGTTGGGCATTTACAAACTGTAAAAATCTTGAATATATCAGTCCTCTTCCTGATACATGCACTCGAATGTACGGTGATTATAATGGTCAGATGTTTGATGGATGCGTTAAACTCAAAACATTTATCGTAGGTACCGGAATGCAGCGTATTGGAGGTAGATGTTTTTATGGTTGTACAGCAATGGAAACATTCTATATAAAAGCTACAATACCTCCAACGTTGGACAATAGTGATGCTTTTAATAATAATCCGTGTATGATTTATGTACCAATTGGTTGTGGAGTAGCATATAAGACCGCAACTAACTGGAGTGCATTGTCTTCAAGAATACAAGAATATGACTTTAATAATGAATAATATGGAAATTAAAGAAATCAGAACAACAGTACTTAAAGCGAGCGAAGGAAAAGTTCTTCGCCGTTTATCAGATGGCTGGATAGCCGGTCAAGAAATCTATCTTGGATATACTTATTACCTCAATGGTATCAAACTAGTAGAACCACTGCTTGAACTCCCGGAACACTACGAGGAAATCCCCATTCCGGAAGAATTATCAAGCGAAATGTAGGTAAAAATGGAACACGGAGGTACTATTTCTCCGTGTTCTACCTATTTTATACTATGGCCTTTCGCTCATCGGTTTAATATATGTTGCCCACTTACTCCATCCATTCGATGTTTTATAAACATTTACAGAAGTGTCTGGTACATAAATATTGGGAATTTTGGAATCTCTAAGGGTCCAATAGTCGGTTGTTGGCGGTATTTCTGAATTTATAATCAATGTATCTAGTGCCGGACAAAGATTCATACCAGATACAGATACTACATTCTTTCCTTTTACTTCAATAAAGGCCAAATTGGGATTTTCAGCAAGTCCGTCAACAACAGTAATTCCTGATGGATAAACAAACTCATGAAGACCCGTACCATTGAAAGCGTTACCTTCAATAGAGATAACAGAATCAGGAATAGAGATTTTTTTCAATGATATGCATTGATGGAATGCTTGTTTTCCTATAGTTGTACATTTATTACCTACAATGCATCTTTCTAAAGACGAACATCCATAAAAGTATTTATATCTGATATTCTCATTTATTGGAAGTTCAATACTTCTTAGGGAAGTACATCCTAAGAATAAAGAATTGGAAGAAGATATAAAATTAAAATATTTAAATTCATCAAAAGATATAATGTTTGTATTTTCAGAAAAAGTTAAATGACTGATTAGCTTCTGTGTCGCCGCTTCATCTTCCGTAATAAATCCATCTTTATCTGTATCCCATATATTTAGACAAATCCTAAGAACTTCCGAATCGTTAATATGAATTGCCGCTTTTCCATCCATCACCAGTTCCAGCTTCTTGAAGCAATTTCTCAGCCTATCCACCGAGTCCTGATAGTACTTACTATGCACCGTAATAGTCCCCTCCAGCACCGGTATCGGTTCATCCCCGGCAATCCCCTCGGCATTCAACCCGGAATAGCTGCCATCGGCCAGATTGGCTAGCAAATCAAGCGTATCAGGACTATAATATTCCTCGTTGATACCCACTGCACGGATATGCTTCAGCGCATGGCCACTACCTTGGGACTGTTGCGCCTCAATGATAGTTGATAACACCTGCATAGGCATCAGCTTCGGACAGTTCTCTATCAGGAAGTCAGTGATATTCTTGGCGCACTGGCCGATAATCAGCCCATCCGTGGAAAGCAACGGGAAGTTGCGGAAGGTGAGGTACCTGTTGTTCTCCGGGTATTCAATCACTTCAAGACTACCACCTTCAGGAAGTCTAATCTGGCTCAAGGCGGTACCGTCAGCATAAACCTCACGGATATTCTGACAAGCCGAAAGGTCCAGCGTCCCCTGCAAAGTAGGGATATTGGAAAGCAACACCTTCTGTATGCTGCCGCAATCGGAAAGGGTAAGCCCGGTGATGGAAATAACCACCCTGTCGGTTTTACTGCCAAGGACAAGCTCCGTCAACCGTTGTCCGCGCACAACCATGGTACCGGATACATTCTTCTTGTGCCAGTCACCGATACTCAACAGCCATGAGGCCGCCTGGATGGCGTTCTGCTGGTCGGCGCTGCCGCCAAGGTCGATAGTCATCTTGCAGATTTCCCCCGCTTTGGTTCGTGTGCCTTGCACGATACTCGTACCATTGGCTATCGCCGGATACATGTCGAAAGCCGGGGTAATCTCATAGTCAATCAAATCCCCCGCCGCACGTACAATGACAGTATCCGTGCCATTGGCCGAGAACAACCCGTAACCGTACTTTGACATGATATACATGATACGCTTCTTCACCCATGCCGTTTCAGCCGAATAAAAATCACCGTGGCTCTGCGTGATAGGGTCGGTATCGTTCGTATAGCTACCGTTCTTGTAGGCTATCTTCGCTATTTCATACCGTTTTGCGTCGGCATTGACAAGTGCAGCCGGGAAATAATTCTTGATGCCGAGATAATACTTTTTATAGAAGGCATATACCTTGTCGTAGGGAGCTCCTGAAGATTGACCGCATAAACTCTCCATAGCAGACAACATCCTCCTCATGCCCGCTATGATTTCAGCATTGAACGCCAGCTCCAACATGTTCCAGAAGACCGACGTCTCGCCGTTCCATACCGGCTGCCCGTTACTGTACAAATCATGCATCTCGCAATAATAAGGTTTCCTGTCCTGCCCCTGGTTGTCAATCGGGAAAATGGTATCGGCGTCATCCAGCCGCCAACGCCATTTACCACCCGCCGTACAGAAGTTATACGGATAAGTATTCTTAGCCCGCTGGTCGGTACCGGCCGTGAACTCCGTGAAACAGTAATGGAACACCGCGTCATCGATATCGAACAGCGCCGGTATGGTGGCACGGAACAAAGCGGCACGGGAACTGATGAACAATTCATTCAGTTGGTCCGCCGTGAAAGCAGACAAATCACCGGCTAGATAGTCTTTGAGCTGCGTTTGAAGGTTGATTTGCCCGTCACCGATATCAGACGGGATGAACCTTCCTTCCGCCGCCTCGTAATAATAGAGATTATACAGCCCGGCATCCCCCGCCTTGGCTATCCAATACTCGTAACCGCTATTCCGGTATTCCGTCACAGCCGCATTCAGTTCCGCCAATGTGCCATTGAAAGGCCTGATACGGTTGTTGCACACATACACCTTGTTATAGGCATCGACCCATTTTTGTGTTGATACCGGTTCCGTCCCATCAGCATTCAGTTCACCCGCATCAAAGTCCCAACAATTGGTATCATTGTACTGGAAAGCCTCTTCACCGACATTATACATCCAGTACGGTTTATTACGGTTCCAAGGCACGCGGAACAACGCACCGAGCGGGGCATTGTCGCTTCCCTCCACGGAAATAAGTTCCGGGAAAGCATCCGTATCATACCCGAAACAAAGGTCATCCCCCTTGTCGGGTCCGAAAGTAAACTCACCCATGCAGGTATACACGTCCTGCCCCTCTTCATTGACGGACTTCGAGAAGCCGATGAACGGTTCCTGATAGACGGCCACACGTACCTGCGGGTCAGTAGCCATCGCTTCGTTCCTCATGCCCATTTCCTTGTACAGCGCGTCGTAAGCGTCCACACTGCCCGCCTTATGGTCCTGCATGGAACTCGCCCAGTTCTTTTTCGCCGTCAACCGCCCGCTCTTCGGGATGCCGTCATACATCAGCACCTTGTTTTTATCCGTCGTACCGTCGGCGTAGGTGGCGATGGAAGCTATCTTGTTACCGTCGGCATCCTTCAACCCTTTCAGTTTGAAACGGATATTCCATTCCAGGTACTTCTTTGAAGACGTGCCCTGGCCCTCTACCAGCAGATTCGTAATCGTAAAGTTGCGCTCCGGCTTGTCCTTGAAAAACACCTCCAAGTTACCCGCCACGCCCGACGGGTTCATCAGGTTGGGAAACGGCTTGTCTATCACAAACACATTGTACAACCGCTTTGTAGCGGCATAGTCTATATTGACCCCTTCCCCATCCAGCACGGCATTGATATCCTTCTCCACCCGCTTGTCGTCAGTAGTCGCCAACTGGTTGATGTAATTCTTCTGCACCCCTTCCGAAGTGAGCGCGCTGTCATATACACGCAACCCGTACAGGTACAGGTTGGCATAATCATTGCCGAGCGTTATCTTGCCATCGTTTCGGAAATAATCATTATTCTCGTAAGCATACTGCCGGTTCTTCTTGCCGTTGATATAGATGGCTACCAGGTTGAAACCCGCATTACCGTAAGCGTCCGGCATCACCACCACCGTCAGGCGTATGCGCACGCCGTTGTCAATGGGGACATCCTGCGTACTGGCGTCCTGCCTGGATTGGGAGAAGAAAGATATATTCTCGCCGGACACCTTCAAGCCCACATACTTCCCGTCCACCGTATCCTCGGCAATGCTGATGATGTCCTTCCCCGCATCCGAAGCGTTCTCCACCTTGAAGTCCAACTCGATGGTCTTACCCCTGCGGGCGGCTTCCACCGCGAAAGGCCGGTAGTCGATGACGGCTTTGCTGCGGGCGAATACCTTCAGCGCTTTCACGCCGTCAGCATCCGCCACCCATCCGTCATTCCGCCAGTTCAGGTTCTGCCAGGTGACGGGGACAAGTGACTTGTCCACCTCGTTCACTACACTCTTACAATTCGATTGTGAATTACTGCGGGTACGCGGGTTGATATACAACACCGCACCCGCCGTAGCGGAATACCCCAGCGAATTATTCACTGCCAGCGTTATCGGCTCTATCAAATCAGCTTCTCCACTGATGGCTTTCACCCTAACCTCAAAATTAGCATCATCATCCGTATCCACCTCCATCGGATAAGTAAGAGTTTGCCTTGTATTTGCAGCAATGGCACCATTTTCAGAACGATACACCTCGTTTCCATCTCTAGTAATGGAAAACAATGCATCCGTAGTAGCCGCCTGACCGTCATAAATAGCATAATCAAACACAGTGTTATCCTGCCAGTTGGTAAGCAACTCCGCAACATTATTTATGCACATCAGTTTCGCCGTCTCCCCGGCTACAATACACATCACATTAACCGATACCGCCTTCGTCTGGATGGTATTATCCGAATTCGAGAGATAAAAACTGACATTGTACACGCCCGTCGTTCCCGGATGCGGTATCGTGTAGTTGTAGGGAGTATCGGTATAGATGGCGGTACCCAGGTTCTTGTCATAACCCTGCAAATAATTATTCCCGGTGACGGTGACATGCAGCACCTTTGAGATATTTCCGTTGATAATCATCGGAACAATGAAATCCGATGAAAATGCCGTCCACCAAGCGAAGTTGGGTGCCGATACTCCGAGCGATGTCAGAGTCACGGTATACGTCACCGGAGCTGTCGTTTTATCCGTATTTCCACCTATAGTACTAATTTTAATGCTGTTACTGCCACTCGATAACCATTCCGCCACATCCAGTTTGATGGAAACGCCGGAAGAAACTTCCATCTGTTTAACCGCCGTAAAATCAGTATACTTAGCATTTTTCACCATAATGGTGCAAAGTCCCAGCTCTCCGGTAGGCTTATACGGCTCGTTGAAGTTGTCACGATATTGCGAGACAAAAGTAAAATCGAGCACACAAGCTTCCCCATATTGTGCGGCAAAGCCCAAAGAACTCATATTATTGCGGATGTATATGTTATAAGTAGTTCCGCCTCCGCTAGCGGCTTCCAGCAGTGCGTCAAGGGCATTCACCACCTTGTTGAATTCCTCGGCAGACAGGCGGCCGTCCGGGGTCTTCCCCTTGTTTTCTATCTTGGTATCTATTCCTAAAGCTCCCATATTTCAATGATTTAATTTAAATTTATTCTCCCAAAGCGAAAGAGAATGAATAAGCAAAACCTCTATCCTTATCTTCCACAGGTTTAGCTCCCCCGGCAGACAAAGCATGCAGAATCAGGTTTATCTCATACAAGTTGACATCAGCCATATCGCTTTCTATACGGCTGATGGTGGCGTGGGTGGTATTTCCCGCATTGTTCACCTGACGTTGGTTAAGGATGAATTTGATATAAGCCATATTATTCTTTATATAATTATGCCATCACAATTAACTTATATTCTGCTCAGGGTATCTGTCATGCTGAGCGAAGTCGAAGCATCTCATCTTTCCGAACACATAGAGAGGAGATTCTTCGACAAGCTCAGAATGACAGATACTCTGAGCAGAATATGATTCCCTCTTTAAATATTATAATTTAACACTTGATACAAGAACTCTGTTCCATATTTATAGGCTAAAAATGTGATAGAATCCCCTGCAGCAACTTCCGCAGTTACGACAACACCATTTTGCCCATATACATTCGGGAAAAACAATCTATTACTACCAGGCCTCATATTAAATGTAAAACATGTACCAAATCCATCCGGCAAGGTATTATAGCCAAACATTTTCTTGACATCATCTTCAGATGGTAAAATTATATTGAGATTTTTTGTAGCATAGCAAACAAACATATTATACTTAGTTAAGTCAATACTATATCCAGTGCCACTAAAAGTTATAAAACCAACTTTTGTATTAATATATGCAGGTGCCAGTAGTGATGCATTAGATAATAATCCATAGTTTTGCGTCCCACCGGAAACATCTATAAACAAACCATAGTTGGCGGTATCAAACCCATAATCAGCATTAGGATTAGGAATTTTATTCACAACACGAACCGTACCGGTAAAAGCCCCTCCGGCAGTAGAAGGCATTACATCATCACCCATGAATACATAGGCCTTATCACCACCTACACGAATATGGTTTTCCGTAATGGACAAGCCGCCCCCTCCGGTATCACTGGCACTGGTTCGAGCTCCTATCAGTCCATTGGCTATAGTAAATCCACCAACAGAACCACCTTTCAAATTAAAACGTTCAGCAACCAGTTCAGTCGCCTTTACAAGGCTAGCCAATAGAGAAGCTGTGAATATTTTATCTGCCTCTATCAAATCTGTTTTAATATGTCCTCCATCTATAATCGTTGCATCAAGTTGGTCTCTTCCTATTGTATCAAGCTTTGACAACTCACCCAAAGAGCCTGAATCCGCTTTATCTGTGATTATTTTTTTCAAATCGTTGCTGAAAGAATCAAACGTAACAGCTCCGTTAAGGTTTATTTGATCTGCACTAATTTTTATTCCAGATTCAATTGTCCCATCTTCGTTCTTTCTGACAAAAGTCTTTATGGTTGCCGTTGTCGCATTACTCGCCGCCCGCCAGTCTTCTATACTGAAAGCAGCGCCCGCCACCTTGGCAGTTTTGCAAACCAGCGTGTCATTTTCATAAATATACGGTGCAGAAGAAGGAAAAGTGGCATTCACCCATTGGTCGCCCACATCGTAAGCCTGCGCCTCCGTCGGCTGTTCCACGAACACCCTGCGTTTACCATCTGCCGTGTCCTGCGCCTTGGCGGCATTCTCCAACGCCTTCACCGTCTGTTGATCAGTAATGCCGTTCCAAGAATAAGAGCCATCTTCATTTTTCTCAAAGCGATAAGCATAACCACTTGCACGATTATAGAACATATCCTGCTCATGCATGGCTTTAAGCTCCTCCGTAGTCCATTCCGAAGCAGGAACATTGGTCAGTTCAGGAGCATACTCAAAGAACCACAAAGTATATTCCTTGTCCGTCTGCTCCTTCACAAGCTCAATATCAGCCTGCATCTCGCTAAGCATATCATCATAACTCTTGCCCGTCGTTTCAGAGATAAACCGCCCGATGAGTTTATTCAGATTTGGAGAAAGGACAGTCACCTCCTTCCCTGCGAGTGAATAGCTATCGATACCTTTGTATTGTTTAAACGACGGGGCATCATCACCCACCGTAGAAAGGATAATTGCATTCTGGCGGGTATCATCATTCCGGTTGCCCAACTGAACCATTTCATCACCCGCCTCCGGTATTCCGCTACCCTCACATGGCTCCTTCAACAAGTCTATATAATCATCACCTACGGCATGCACCAACCTCCAGTAATATTTATTCTTCACGTTGTGCGATGTCCCCTCCTTGATGTTGAACGTCTGGCAACGCACCTGGTCTCCCGCCACGAATTCCTGCTTCACGCTCTTCGTCCCGTCATCCGCCTGAAAGTAACAACGATACACATCCTCCAGTTCCTCCACCCGTATGCACTTCATACTTGCGGGAGTAAGAATAATCTCTCCACCCACATGTCGCAGTTGTTTGATAATCAACTCCACAAAGTAGGCAATCTTACGAACCATCAACTCATCCACCTCCAGATAAGACCGTCCCGTATCAGTATCCTGTTTCATGACAAAACCGCCACCCAAGTCGCCCGAAGAGAATTCCCGTGATTCAATATGGTCAGCAACAACCCCTCCCAGCAACTTCACCTGATAATCAGTCTTATCCTCCCTATCCTTCCTCAAAAAAGACGCCAACGACTTCAGAGCAGAAAACACATTCCTGTTCGTAGGGCGTGTATGGTCATTAGTTCCTATTACATATACCCCGTTGCCACTGCCTGTATAAACCTGCCTCTTGTAAGTCAAACTATCTATTTTGCTTTCCAGTTCACCAATGCGCGAATAAGAAGCCGACTCACCTACCGTGTAGACGGGAGAATCAGATGGAATATCCAAATTGTATTCATACCCGATGATTCTCGACTGCCTACCTTCCTCAAAATACGCCTTATTTATCAGATTTACCCTATCCCCTGCATCAAAGTGCTTTGCATACTGATGGTCCAATTCTCCGGTCACAGGATTTAAGCCGTACATATAATCGGACATCATCTTGTTGGTATAAGTAGAAGGATCTATTTTAATCTTGGCTACATATTCCCGCGCCTTTTCTTTCAATTCCCGCTCAGCATCGGGAATCATCTGCGCAGAGACGAACGAAGCATCGAAGCCCGACAAGATATAGGTATCGGCAGGCACCGGCAGCCCTCCTTCCTTATGTCCGGCCTGCGGACGGAGTACATCATCCGGTAGGGCCCTTCCATAATCTTCGTTTCTGACAATCTCCCACACTTGCGCCGCCGGATTCCAACTGCCGTCTTCCAATTTCTCGGGCTTCTTATCGGGATTGAATTTAACCGCAAACTCCATCCCATTCAGCAGCCCCGACTGGAAGATTATTTTCAATTCTTCCCCGGGTATGACGTATTTCTCGGAAAAAGTAATTCCTGCATCCTTAAACCGGTAAGCATTCCATTTTTCTTTCGTTGTCGTTCCGTCATCATTTTCCACAGTATCGATATACTCCTCCGTCGTGATATCCGACACAGTTCCCACTCTCCGGGGATAAACGTCATCAAAAACCACCACGTCCTCTATCGCCTCCTCATTAGTCATGCCCTCATACGCATCTATGTAAGGAGTGTCCGCAGGAAGCATCAGGCGTTTTTGCACCACACCATTCACCACCACCGTTTCGTCCACAGGGCGATAATCACCCGGCAGATTACGGGTTGAGCCGAATGCATAGATACGTGTGGCAAACTCGGTCCCGCTATCCGAACGCGTCATTTCCTCCACATTCCCGCCCAGTTCAAAGTCTACCGCCGTGCCATATTCGCATCTGCCCAAATGAATCACGTTATCCGTAACCCACCATTCACATTTCCACGTTTCCGCCAGTGCGGAAAGCGCATCCAGCAAACTGACGTTATCATAGCTCATCAGCATCGCTTTATTCTCCACCGTACCATCCATGGAAAACTCAAACTCCTTTCCCTTGTATTTATACCCAAGGGCTTTTAAGTTTCTCAGAAAAACACCCATCTGCACATCCAGCGGAGCCGTAAGATTCCAGGATACTTCCCTGCCTGCCGCTTCCGGGGTGAATTTGAATATCTTGTTCTTCCATTTCCGGTAATAAGCATCCAGGCGCAGCTCGTAGTCATAGCCGTTGGTTGCCCGGTTATACGAAGGTTTATACAAGTCACACAGTTCGAACAACCCCCATCGGGCATCATCCATATAGTCGCCCAATTTGAAGAACACAGGCTCATCGAGCGAAAACTTCAAGGAAACATAGTCCTCTTTCATCAACAAGAATTTCCGTTTGCTCCCCGCATTTATTTCAGTGGAGAAACGGATATTTCCGTATATATCTTTAATGTCTATCATTCCGTTCTATCATTAGGGTTCGGCTCATTGAGCTTTAAACTGAATTTTCCAATACCTCTCATAAACTGGCTGAACTGACCGCACGACAGGTATATAGTCTTATACACCACGCCGGGCTGGTACTTGGTCTTTATATGCAGCACCCCGGTAGCCAGCTCCTTGCAGAACCCATCATACCGTGCCAAGAACTGCGTTTCCGTAGCGGCGGTCAGGTTGATTTGGAGCGTCAGGTTTCTTTGGTCCCATTTCGGGTCAACCGGCACCACCCTCTTGCCATGCTGCAAGCGGCTTTCATTCTCTATGAACGCCTTATTGGAGGGAGGAGTCATAAGTTCGGACAATGAAGTATCGTCCATGCTTATCCCCCAAGTCAGATAAGCATCCTTACCGTTTATAAATAATTCGTCTTTCATAATATCACTACAGTTTGATCTTTTTCTATTTCCACTTCGCAATTACCGATATTCACCAAAAGAATTACGGCATAATGAGACGCCTTGATTTTCGCCTTTCCCCCATGCATCAAGATGACCTTATGCACCACGGCATTATCATCATACACCAGTTCCGCCGAAGTGTCCCCTATCACGCCGATATTCGCGTCGTTCCGCCTGCTTATCGCGCCCGAGTCCACAAACACGCCATATTCCGATACATTCCCTTTCATCCCCCGGAACATTTCGAGGGACGGGAAATTATTATCTTCACAAAACTCCCGTCCTTGCGGAGTAAAAAACAGCCACGCAAGGCTTTTCCAGTCACTCACTCCATTAGACTTGGCACACGCTCCCAAGAGGGATGCCGATTGCATTATTTCATTAATCGTTTTCATAAATTTGCGGTATTTCTTTCTATTTTATCAAGTTTCTCACCAAATCCCAGTATCGGTTTGGTATATCTGGCTATGTCTTCCAAATGGCTATTGGACATAACCGCCAGGTTCCTCATTTCCGTTAAAAGAATATTTCCATCAGAAGCGGTGGTACACAGTACGGACAAATTGCCCAAAGCAAGCAGCATAGAATTCTTTATCTCCTCGTTCGAGGTTTGCAAGGCGGTAAAACGTCCATTGAGTTCCGTGCCGGTTTCTTGCGACATACTCTCAAAACCGCCACGGGTGGAATCCTGGGTGGTTGCCTCCTCATCGCCTTTCAGATATTCGTCGGCCCATCCATACTTCCCATCCAGTTCTTTGGTAAGAGCCTCAGCATCTTTCTCAATCTGTTCACGTTCCCAGGCGCTGATTATTCCGTCCGAAAAGAAACTTGCCAGTTTATTACGCAGCGCCTCCATTGGTTTCGAAGAAGTAGCTTTCATCGCTTCCAGAATCATCTGCTTAATCATCTGCTTCACCAGTTCCTTGGAAGATTTCGCCTTGTCATCCCCCACTGCCCAAGCATCAGCATAGGCTTGGGCAAAGTCATCTATGGCGGACTTCACATCGCTACCCAATATGGCATCAATCTGCTTTTCCTTATTATCACCAATCAGCTTATTGATATCCTCTATCTGATTTTCCCAGTCCTTAATTCTACCGGCGTCCGCTTTCTTTTTGCTTTTTTCCTCAGCTATTTGGTTTTGGATGAGTACCTTTTGTTGCTCCAGCAAAGTATTTTGCTGTTCTATCAGCTTTGAGGCATCGGCAGAATATGCTTTTTCAAGTGAGTCACCCAGATTCTTATAACTCTTTTCAAGTACCTCTATCTGATCTTGAATTTTCTTTATGCTCTTCTCGTGTCTGGCATCATGTAGTTTTGCCAGTGAACCCGCCAAAGATGAAACAAGTCCAACAGCCGCTCCCGCAGCGGCTCCCCAAGGTCCAAACATTGCACCGGCTTTAGCGCCCGACATAGCAGCACTTGCTGTATCCATAGCGATATTAATACCTTCGGCAGCTTTACCTAATGCCTCGCTACCAAACGCATCCCCCAAACCGGAAAGAGTACTTGAAAGGAATTTACCGGTCTGCATGACTTCGTTTAAACCGGATT
Organism: uncultured Bacteroides sp.; assembly: GCF_959029255.1. Taxonomy (GTDB): domain Bacteria; phylum Bacteroidota; class Bacteroidia; order Bacteroidales; family Bacteroidaceae; genus Bacteroides. The sequence goes on from NZ_CAUFUE010000008.1 coordinate 88,501, forward strand.
CTATTAGAGATAGGGCTTCATTAAGTTTTTTGGAATCTGAACCGGATTCAAAAAGTTTATCAAAACCAATAGAGATTTTGTTGAAAGCGGTATCACATTGATCGGCCTGACTACGAAGTTCCTTAATCGCATCTTCAGCCTTCTTAATTTCTTCCTTTGAATTATGAAGTTGGTTAAATGTATTTTCACCTATACCATAATCCTTCTCTATGGTTGTATTCCATTTCCCACTTTTTACGGTTGTCAATGCCTTCTCTGCATGATTTGCAATCTTGCGCATATCACCGACTGACTTATCCTTCATGTCGCCAAATAGTTTGACAAAAACATTTTTTTCCTTATTAGCCTCCTTTTCAAGTGTCGCAAGCGTCTCACTTGTCTGCTTATCAATAGCATCCTGCTCTTCTTTGATTTTTCCTATCTTCTTAGCTTCAGCAAGTTCTTTAATAGCCAAACATTTCTGTTCGTAACTCCCATAAGCAGCAAGCGCTTCGTTCATTGCTTGCTTTTCGGAAGCATAATAAGCTTCCGTCTCCTTTTTCTGCCTTTTACGAACAGCCGCATACTTCTGATTAAATTGCGCATTGTCCGTTTCACTCAAAATTATCTTGCTGTCATCAAAAGTTTCCTTTACATAATCGGGATTTTTAGCTTTCTTCAAATCCTCTTGGGCGTCAAATACCGCCCTAGCCTCTTCCTTTCTTTTAAGAAGCAAATCCTCTTTCTCTTTATCAAGAGCCTGCAATTGCTTTTCATGATTTAGCTGCATTTGAGCAAGCGTCTTTTCGCTACCATTATCCATTGCATCTATTTCGTCTTGCCATATTTCATTCCAAAGTTCTTGAGCGGAACGGTCTCCTTCAAGTGATTGCTTAGAAAGAAGTTTTTGCAATTGTAACTGTTTCTGTTTTATATCTGCCTGTGTATTTTTCGGAAGAGTTTTGTTAGTCTTTGATTCCGGCATCAACTCATCAGACAATAGTGATTGAGACATTCCTAATGTAGTGTAACGCCTCATTTGAGATTGTGCAGCACCGGCAGTTTTATTATAATTAGCCGACCTTTGCTCGTATTCTTTCTTACGCTCAGGAGCATAGCTTCTCATAGTTGCCGCCTTCTCCCAAATATCCGCTGCCGTTTTTGCTTGTACATACTTTTTGGCTTCTTCCTGTACTTTATCCATATAGGCAAGTGAAGTAGCTTTAGCTATCTGGGCTTGAATAAACTTATCTTTATTATCAATTAATAATCGCTGTGCATCACTCACACCGGTAATCGATTGCCCCAACTCATCAAAAGCACTTTTATTGTCGACAATGAATTTCTTTTGTGCTTCCACATTATTTCCCAATGCTTTAAATTTGTTGGAGAGTATCTCTATTGTCGCTATGGGTTTTGCCGCATAACTCTGGACGCTGTTATTGAAATCGTCCATTTCCCGACTCAAGTCTTCTTGTTTCTCTATCTGCTCATCCGTACTCGAAGACCATAATGAATATAATGTTATCAATGCTGAGATGCCTGCTGCAATCCAACCAAATACAGGGATAGACTTAATAGCTAGTCCCACAGCCCTAAAAGCACCTGCAAGTCCCAAGTTGGCTATCGTGCCTACTTGCGCTGTTGCAGTCTCAACACCTTGCGCGGCAGCTGCCTGTAAAGTGATGCCTTTCCACCACAATTTGATTTTACCGAGAACATTCTGTTGAAATGCAGCCTCTTTACTTAATGCCGTACTTATGGCTTGTAATCCGTTAGTTACCGCAATGGCAGCCTGCACTTTTTGCATAGCCTTTTCCAGGAATTCACTTTCCACTCCGAAGATATCCATGGCTCCGGATGCTACCGTAAAAATACCGGCAGTGCCATTCAATTCATCCTCCATGGCTTTCAATCCGGAATCAAAAGCAGTTTGCGTCTCTTTAGTTCTTTTCAGTAGTTGTTCATATTCCAATATTTCAGCGACCAATTTATTCAGTCCGCCCAACTGAGTTTCAATCGCCTGAGCAAGTTCCTTGCGGGCAGACACCTCTGCTTGGATTGCCACTTCTTGGGAAGTATCAACATCAGTAGTCACATTATTCACGGAAGATAAGGACTGCAAGTTTGATAGTTGCACTTGATTTTCAATATTCATCTTATTCAAAGCCTCAACGGTACTATCAATCTGCTTTTTCATAGTCTCAAAAAAGACTTCCATTGTTTCAGTACAAATCTCTGTATTAGCAGATAGAGTTTTAAACTCTGTTCCCAAATCGTCAATAGCTCCACCGATTTGTGTTGCTTGTTTAATAAAATCAGCATTATTGCCTGAAATGTCAAAATTTAGTTCACTCATATTTTCAATTTTTAAATTAATATCAAATAAATACCCCTTACATTTTCAAGTAGCGAAAAGAATTATCAGACTATAGTTTGAACCTAGCAAGTTTTATAATAACTTTGCAAAATACTCTCATAGAGCGAAGTATCAATTCTTAAACTATAAATTTGCAATAAAATGAAGAAAGCACTGATTGGCATAGTATTATCATTCGTATGTATCCTATCTTTTAGCCAGGAAAGAGTTAATACAAAAACATATATACAGTTTGATAAAACGACAAAAGTACTCAGTAAAGTAATGGGCTACAAAGGTGTTCATGGAGAATGGGAAATCGAAAAAAACTTAATTGATTTTGGACTTCTTGAAAATTCTCAAAATTTCAAAAAGTTAACGGTCAAAACCTTAACGCACAATGATACCTTATACTATGTATTAATTAGAAACTGCGACAGCTTTGCTCCAAGTAACTATGTAGTAGCAACCGGTGATGTTTACCTATACCAAAGTGGGGGTAGCCGATTGAACAGCGATGTCTTATTCTTCTTCACAGCTCCTGAATTTGAGAAGATATTTCATTTAGATAAACAAACGAAAACAATCTATTCATTCAGAACTTTCGACCAATCTACTAAAAACGGTAAGTCCAACTTATCAGAACTTCCCGATTTTCTAATTAGTGAGCCATATAAAGGAGAAAAAGACTTCATGCAAATAAGAATTGCAGATGATGGTGAAATGGTACGTTTTCTATTACCTTATCACAAAGATGAGACATGGGATAAAGATGAAGAATGGTTCCCACTCTGTTACTTCGAAATGCCTCTAAAAGATTTCTATAAATGGCTTAAGCCGATTATGCCGACAGAAAATATTAAATAGAAAGAATAGAAATAGTTACGTCACGAAAAACGGTGGATGAATAACATCCAGAGTTACGGGTTTTATAATAACTTTGCAAAATGCTCTCATAGAGCGAAGTATCAATTCTTAAAATATAAATTTGCAATAAAATGAAGAAAGCACTGATTGGCATAGTATTATCATTCGTATGTATCCTATCTTTTAGCCAGGAAAGAGTTAATACAAAAACATATATACAGTTTGATAAAACGACAAAAGTACTCAGTAAAGTAATGGGCTACAAAGGTGTTCATGGAGAATGGGAAATCGAAAAAAACTTAATTGATTTTGGACTTCTTGAAAATTCTCAAAATTTCAAAAAGTTAACGGTCAAAACCTTAACGCACAATGATACCTTATACTATGTATTAATTAGAAACTGCGACAGCTTTGCTCCAAGTAACTATGTAGTAGCAACCGGTGATGTTTACCTATACCAAAGTGGGGGTAGCCGATTGAACAGCGATGTCTTATTCTTCTTCACAGCTCCTGAATTTGAGAAGATATTTCATTTAGATAAACAAACGAAAACAATCTATTCATTCAGAACTTTCGACCAATCTACTAAAAACGGTAAGTCCAACTTATCAGAACTTCCCGATTTTCTAATTAGTGAGCCATATAAAGGAGAAAAAGACTTCATGCAAATAAGAATTGCAGATGATGGTGAAATGGTACGTTTTCTATTACCTTATCACAAAGATGAGACATGGGATAAAGATGAAGAATGGTTCCCACTCTGTTACTTCGAAATGCCTCTAAAAGATTTCTATAAATGGCTTAAGCCGATTATGCCAACAGAAAATATTAAATAACCCATTGGCGGAATTAATGTGCCGACAAAGAGTAAGCATGACTTCACGGCATAGATTTCAATAGTTTTTTTGAGGGGAGTTAATAAAAAAAGTTCTTCTCGTTAACATAAAAATGCGCTAAACTTAAAAGAAAGTTTTGTTTCAAGTTTTGGGACATTAATTCCAAGGCTTGCAACAAACATCCCCACCCTTGGAATGCGCATCCGTAGCCTTGAAAGAATTTTCCCTGTTCAAGATTATAATTCAGTCACGGTGGATGTTACTCATCCACTGTAACGGATGGAGCAATTTATCTAACACACTTCAGCCTATAATCCTGCTTTTACCGTATATTCAGTATTCGCACATTATTGATAGACAACACTTATCAGAGTTCCCTACAGGTAGGGAGTAACAGTTTCTCTTGATGGGAACGATGAAACGAATTATTCGCTTATTATCTCCCTAACCAAATCCCGGTTGGCAGGATCATCGGCATTAATGACTTCTCCCAATCCCATTCCTAGCTGTTTTCGTTCTTCATCAGTCAGATAGACGGTAGTAATGGCGTCGGCAAACAACATATTGAGATTGATATAGCTGATACCCCAAAGAACATATTCCATTGTCCAGCCATATCGCTGACAGGCAAAATCAATCAAAAGTCCATAAATACTCTTCCCGCCGAAGGTCACACTGTTGCTCTCCCCCTTCACACGGTTGATGCGCTCCCTCAGCACTTTATCGGCATCTATCTTAAAATACCTGACAAACTCATCCGTTTTGTCACTCGAGAGAATAAGAGACAGTAACGTCGCCAAGTCTTCCGCTTTGAGGTTTTCTTGAAATAGCGTTGCCCTCTGATACACCCTATCCGTATCCATCAAACTGCGTTTATCGTTGAAAGTAGAATAAGCGATGATGCGGCAAACAATCTCCGGTTTTTCTTTACTGATGCGTACAGCTTCTGCCAAAGGATTGATAGACAACAACCGGTTGTCTATATCCAAACTCAGATACAGGTTCTTCAATATCTGGATTTTTCCCAAAGTGGGAGGATAGATGTTATACTTCCGCTTTCCCAATTCAAACCTTATCGCCTTCTCGATGATAGCATCGGAAACATTCATCTCTATCTGTTTGTCCATATCATTATTAATTAGAACAAGAGGTGTGTCAAAAGTAAAATGCACTATCATTATGCTGTGTCATCCTGAGCTTGTCGAAGGATCTCTTTTCCTTTCACATAGAGAGGAGATGCTTCGACTACGCTCAGCATGACAGAATGATAGGCATATTAGAATTTTGACACAACGACTTGAATTAAAAAAACCAAAACATTATTATCAGCCTTCCGAAGGAGCAGGAGCCATATAAGGTTTTACCTGATTGCCAGTAGCCGGTTTCAACACATCAAAGGTATATTTCCATTTCTTACCTTCAGCCGTATCAAACGTTTCTTCAACGGATACCGTAGCCCTATCGATGAGGATACCTTCAACGGTAGGATCTTCGGGCGTGAGACGCACGGCATATTCGCCTTCAACGACTCCATCCGCATCGGAAATCGGTTTTGTACGACCTTTGGCAGCACGTACTTCAAACTCGAATACGTAGGTATTCTTTGCATACTTCACCGCTTCATTCTCACCGCCTTCAACCTTGGCTTCTTTTTTCTCACCCTTAGTAGGTGTCAACTTGGTTGAGTTTTCAACCGGATCATAAGCAACTTTTTCCCATGCAGTAGGTGCTGCACCATCAACACCACATTTTCCAAATTCAATTGTGGGTTTTCCCCAAGATAACTGTGCCATAATTTTAACGATTTAATTGTTTATTATAAATTATAAGTTAATAAAATGCGTATCCTTCATTCCAAGGATTCGCGAAATATAAAGGTTGAAAACAGTACAGACGCCTAACCTGTATGCTTACTGCTCGAAGACGATTCTTTGCGGTGTTTTCCATTAATTGTTATACATTGTACAGCTCGCAAGCCCCAACTTGCTTATGTACGTTCATTCATATTGTCAGTCACTCTCAAAAGCTTTACTTTTATAAGAGGCTTTCACATCATTTCAAGGAACTTATCTTTGAAATCTACTTTCAATCGATTATCTTTGTGATTCATTGACAGTGCAAATATACTAACTATTTTAGTATACACACTATAAAATACTAAAATAATTAGTATGTTTATATCGTTTAACGTTTGATGGCATTTACACCTTATATAATACATAAAAGGATAGTTTCAGCATAGTAAAGCAGGAATAAAGAGGTAGTACAGCTCAAATAATACTAATTATTTCAGCAACAAATAAATTAAGCTCAATGCAATTATGGAATTACCAAATCAACTGGAGAAAGCCAAAGAGAAGATAGCTCAAGAGAGACTCGGAAGACTCAATAAGGCGGTTTCTTATCTGACCGCCACAGAGAAAGTATCGCAGACATCGACCCAAAAGGATGTTGCCAGGATTATGGGCTATAATAATAGCACCAATGTAAACTATGCCTTTAAAGGCAATGTCAGATACCTGACGGAAGGTTTTCTAAAAAGATTCAATAAGGCTTTCGATGAGCTGTTTTCTGAGGATTGGCTGCTGAACGGTGAGGGTAAAATGCTTAAAAACCCCGCAATAGTTCACAATGAAGCTGTTCCTATCTTACAAGATATCGTATACGTGCCGCTGGTCAACCAGTATGCGTATGCCGGATATTTAGACGGATATACCGACATCACCTATTTGGAGCAATTACCGCAAATACCGTTTATCGTAGACCGGGAAGGACATGGAAACTATATAGCGTTCGAGGTGAAAGGAGACAGCATGAACGACGGAACCGAGGAGAGCTATCTGGAAGGAGACCGGCTTTATTGCAGGGAGATTGCGCCTTATCTCTGGGCCACTTCCAAACTGCATCTGCGCAAATGGGATTTTGTCATCGTACATACCGACGGTATTATCGTCAAACGCATCATTGACCATGATGTGGAAAACCATACTATCACCATACACTCACTGAATGATATGTATCCCGATAAAGTAATCGATTTGTGCGAGGTGAAACAAATCTTTAATGTGATAGAATCTGTCAGGCCGAGAAGAAGATAAAGGGTATCTATTTTTGTAACGTAATTCCCATCAACCCAATCACCACCTCATTGGACAGTGTCTCCAACACAAGATGGGACAATGTTTTTTGGACATTCAAAGGCATTTCAAGCAGTACTGCCGCACCGCCGTCTATCTCACGGGAAACGCCCGGGAATCCTAATTCTTCACCGAAACGGTTACTCACTTCGCCCGTTTTCAAACGTAGGCGATAGAGGGACGGAGCATGACGGTTGAAGGCTTTTCCATCTTCAAAGAAAATCTGCTCGATGGGCGGCCAGTTGTCAGGGTTGACAAGCGACAAAGAATCACAAGTACCGTCCGTATAGTAAATGCGGATAATGCCGTTGGCTATATGGCATTGTATATGGTTCGTACTTCCCGCCATCAGCAGATAGGCACGGGAGGCACTTCCCTGCAAAGGAATTTGCAAACTATCGGGATAGTTGTCCCAGAGAGATGTAAAAGCTATGTTATGTCCTTCGGCCGGAGTACGGAAAGGAATACCGAGTTTAGTTTTCAACAAACCGCCATGCACAGCGGCACGCAGTCCCGCATCATCTATAGCGGCTGTCTTCAAGGGATGGCACCATTCTCCTATGCCCTGCTTCGGTATCTGCAAAGTGGTATAAGGCGAACGGGGTGACAGGTACTCGTTACGGAAGATATCAGTGACATCGGCATTGAAAGCATTTTCCATAGCAACAGGAACGCATTTATCAGTCTCTACCTGTTCAAAAGGAGAAACGAGCCGAGATTCATCACACATTTCCGGCGCAGATTGTTCCAACGGAGCCCACCATTTCATTTGACCCTGTTCCATGGCAATAAAGCTGACAGGACCTTCTTTCCTGATACGGGAAGCAGGGAAATCTTCTTCCGATGAAGGAACAGTCAATAATTCACCTTTCCATTCGATATTTATTTGCAGTTCTTCACCCGCTGAAGCAGGTACAGAGACAGAAAGAGCCGGATACTGAATCGAATTATCAATTAATTTCCACGAAACGGCTTGTCCGTTCACCGTCAGGCAGGCCACCCCGGAGCGACGGGCGGGAAATTGCAACTCTAATGAATGTACAGCGGGCAGATGGTGTGTCAATGTATAATGCGACTCATCACAGGAGGAATGTTTATCCCGGACGGCAGCACCGGTCTTAAAATCGAAATCAATATCCGGCGTATGCAGCGAAGCGTACTCCCAATGATACGGCAGACCGGGACGAACCAGCAGACGACCGTTCAAGGCATCGGGCAAAATACCATAAAGTCCTTGTATAAGTACCCGTGAAGCAACTCCGATAGGGTCGCCAAAATCACGGTAACATTCTCCACGGGCAGCATCGTAGAAACTTAGTTGCCCGAAATTACCCGGACTTTCACCCAGATACATACCATCGAGGACAGAACTCTTCAACAGTTTGAAACCGGCTTCTGCACGTCCCGCCTGAAAGTAAGAAAGCGCGGTATGCATCACTTCCGCAAAGGCTACATTATTAATGCTCCACGAATAGGGAAGCCAGTCGGTAGTGGATACCGTGGCATAACCTCCCGCATTAATTTCCTCATTATCAGAAGCCACTACGGGGATATGCGGTATTTCAGTATCCACATAGCGGGTAGCCAGATATGCCTGGAAAGAATCTGCCACCTCACTATCGATGGCATGATAGATAGTCCACACAGCCGCATCCTCGTGCAAGCGGCGATGTCCCATGAAATCCTGGAACTCTGCCCAATGGCCTTTATCTTTCAGCCAAAGCCGGGTGTTCAGCGCTTTCAATATTTTATCGGCCTCTTGCTGGTAGGGAGCAGGGTCTTCCCCTATCTTTCCTGCAATGACGGCTGCCATTTTATTGGCGCGATAGTTATAAGCCGAGCTGTGGGTGACGGCACCGCTGTTATAATAGAGCGCATCGCTTGCCCAGATGCAGGCGTACGCATCGTAAAGCCCGTCGTTATCGGGATCGAAGTTACGCTTCTCCCAGGCCAGATGCAAAGTGAGCAAAGGCCACATACGGCGTGCATAATCAAGATCGCCCGTCCAGTTGAAGTGCCACAGGAGTTCATCGATATAGCAAAGATTCATGTCATAATGGTGCATCTGATTATTGCGGCGGGGATTCCGGCAGATATACCCATTGCTGTATTGAGGTGTCCCCCACTCCTTGACGGAACGCGCCAGGGCAAGCGCAGAGTCTTGCGCAGGATGTGGAACGGTGTTGGGGACATCGGTGACCTGACTGGCGGCATAATTATCAAAATGCGTACGGGCACGGTCGTGCCAGCCCAATGCGTCACCGGTATAGGCAGCACGCCAGCCACTGAGCGGCATGCGCCAGCCTATCGCGCCATGCAGCCACACGCCTTCTTCTCCCCAGATGCCATCGGCAGCTACGGCAAGCGCACCGCCAAGGGTGTTGAAATAAGGGTCGGGAGTAGAAATACGGATGCGTCCGGCAAGTTCGCGACGGGCATTTTCCATTTCAATGAATTGTCCGGAGTTATTTATTTGCCGTAACTCATTATTTGAAACAGCTATATACAGCGCCTTTTCAGATGATAGGGGACAAGTCAGTGTCTGCAATACTTTCCCATCTTCGGAGGGGTCGAAACATCCCGGAGGATCGGCTCCCATATCGCCGCTACGCGACAGTTTGTTGAGACGTATCGGAGCGTTCAAAGCTTCCAATGTGCATCCTTCCGGAAAGCCCTGCGCACGAAATTCCCATACGGCTTCTTCTTCCACCGGACTCGCCAATACGGCTATTTCCAGCAGTGCTTTTTCGCCCCAAGCATCATCCTTAAGCCTATAACTGCGACGTCCCGGAGTATAACGGGCTTCACACCAAGCGGTTTCTTCCAACGAAGTCACTTTCCCATCAGGCAAACAGAGACGGAAGCGGATATTACGGCTATCTCTCTTCACGTACGTAGCAAAGATAGGACGGTCACTGGTTTCCAGCCGCCAAGCCGTAGGACTTCCATAAAGTGCACGGGTATAGCGATTCTTCCCATTGACACAGACAAAATCTTCTCCGTCCGGCAGATATTGTACGCTACGGGGCTTTCCACGCTTATGGTCGTTGTAGGAGGTAGCTCCAATCAAATCTCCCGCCTTCTTCTGGGCTTTCGAGGAAGATACATATTGACCAAAAGATGCGGTGCAACAAAAAGACAATAGAAGATATAAAGTAATATTTCGCATACTGTACAGTTATTTTTTATCAGCTAAATGGGAATTTGGGGAAATGAAGAACTAAGAATGAAGAATGAAGAATTTGGCTGCGCTATGCAAGTACGCCGCAAGGTAATTCTTCATTCTTAATTCTTAATTCTTCATTAAATTATCATTTACGGCATCTTCTCCAGCCCCTCCCATCTTACGTCCCAGCTCCCGTCTTTCGGGAAACCGGGGTTTTCTACCTCGCAACCATCCCAACCGGCACACATCATGGCAACAGCCGTCAATAAGCCACCATTACCGGGCAGGTAGCAACGCAGGCGTCCATCCTGATAATTGTGGCCGTTCAGCAGATAAGTATTCGTACGCTTATCCATCAGCAACGCCCCTACCGCTTTCTCCGGTTCACCCAGACGGGCAGCATTCATGGCAGTCATCGGATAGTCCCAACCCCAGGTTTTCCCCCAATTCCAGTTGTCCCATATCCAGTTCAGGGTATTCTTCATATAGTCCGCGCGTATCAGTTTATTCATCGGCAGAATGCCTACCGAGCCCAATACAGCCATGTGGTCACTGGTGAAACGGATATCTTTATAAGTGTCAACAGCGTCTTCGGAAGCCAGATACAGGTTATCTTCATTATAAGCCAGCGGAGAGAGTTTATCAATCAGCTCATCCCATTCCAGATTGCGTTTCTCTCCCGCACGTTCACGCCATTTCTGGGCGGTCTGCATGGCAAAATGCCAATAAGACAGTTCAAAAGGAGGATTGATGGTGGTGGCAGCCCGGAGGGTTTCCTGTGCAGGAATGGCACCTTTCAAGATATAGCGTCCGTGGAATTCATCGTAAGTGGCAAAAGAATACATGAACTTGGCAGTTTCCTGTACCAGATGATTGTATTTCTGAATGATTTCATCCGAAGGATTGGCACGATAAACCAATTCTGCCAGATAGATGAAATGCGGTTGTTGCCAAATCAGGAAACTCCCGACATTGGAAGGAGCCTCCGTACCGCTGGGGTCGGTCATCTTCATCCAACGTACCCCGTCAAAACCTTGGCGGCGGGCTATTTCACGGGCAACGGGTTCCACAGTTTCATACCAGCCCAATGTACGGTCGAGCAGTTCGGGATGTCCCCAAAGCGCTTGCCAGGACTGATGCCACCAAATCATTTCAAGATGGAACTTGCCAAACCAGGAATTATAGGTCAGCCCGGTTTCCTGCGGAGGAACGCTTCCGGCCGATTGAATGGCAAGTAGATATTGGCTGAGCACTACCCGACGCTCCAATTCCCTGGCACGCGGGTCGGTACAATGCGAGAAATCAACGGCTGCTCCGTTTTTCCAAAAGTTTGTCCAATATTCCCCGCTAAGAGAGTCTGTTTCGGCAAATGAAGGTAATTCTTTAGCGGTCGGTTCTTTAGCGGTAAACAGACAGGAGAAAGCGAGCGTATCTTCTTCAGGCACCAACACCAGATAATTTTTCGATTTTTCTTTCAATGCGGCTTTACCTTCCCAATGAAGAGTTACATAATAGGATGTAGCATCCAATGTACGCTTCAACACCGCATTTTGAGCATCCTGATAAATAATCTCCGTGGAATGTTTTTCATTCGCATCCCAATTACAGGCATCGTCGGCATGTCCGCCTGTGGGGTAAGGAAAACGAAGATTAATTCCGGCATGTGCACGGCTGGTGATATTACCGGAAATCATATCCTGATTAGGATGGCAAACAGTCTGTACATCGAACGCATACCCATTCAGATTGAAATGACTGGTAATTTCTCCTTTCCAAAGATTAAGGGTTTGCCGGATATCAGTAATATCAGTAGCTTTTACACCTTCGCCCAGTTCCAGACCGACAATGCCCAGATGCAGGCGATGGGGATTCATGCGATACCAGTTGGAAGCATCCTTCTGACGGCCTGCTTCCTTGAACTGACAGGCATAGAGTTCTTTATGTCCACGGCCAAAATCATACTCTTTCAGGTACTCTTCCGGTTTATAATCATCGGGGTTGCCAAAGCTATGCCATCCCCACTGGCTTTGCGTACCCAAGGGCACACCTTTTTTATACAGTTCAGGAAACGTTTGCAGTCCGGTAACGTCTACCGTAAAAGCGAACTCCCCATTACCTACGGAAAGCGAAGCTAAGGAGTCGAATGCAGTAACTTGCGGGTTGTTGCGGGCCACCAATGCTTCACGGTCTATCGGAGCTTGTTTCTCCGAACCACAAGCTGTCAGCACCAAAGCGGCAAACAAGGAATAAAAAGCCTTTTTCATGGTATTTCTAGTGTATGTAATTAAATTCATAGTTGTGTCTGCGGGCAAAGATAACGGTTCACCGGAAACCATACTCTGCATGGTTTGGCGGAAATGATAAAGAAAATGATAATTTACCGGAAATCAAACATCAGCTTCACCCTTATCCCTTCATCCCCTTTCTTGATACGTATAATTCCCGGTTGGCTTTGCGGTCCATGTTGGCTAATCGGCTTGAACGAACGGATTGCAGGGATATCCAGCAGAAACGATAATTCACCTGACGGAAACTCGGGCATGGTATTGATACCGTCCTGCCGCCCGTGAGGCTCTTCGGGAGTGAATACACGGAAAAACAAACCATCGGTCATGGAGTAGACGGTGAAAGGGAAACGATCACTTTGCAAAGTAGTCCAATAGAGGTTAGCGTGATAGCCCTTAAACTCGGGATATTGCAAATATCCATCGCCACCCTGCTTAGGTTCACCGGTTATAGTATTGTTGTAATCTTTCTGCCAAATGCCGTAATTAGTACCCGGAATGCGGTTTTTCCATACACGATAGGGGCCGCGTCCCAGCCAGCGCATTCCTTTGCATTCGTCCTCGGAATAAGAGAATGTGAAACCGAAATTCAGCACTTCGGTATCGACAAAGGCGTCATCAAACCCTCCGCCTCCCGAGGCGCGATTCAGGAGCAGGGCATCCATCTCCAAGGTTCCGTCACTATAAAGTGTCCAAACTATTTTATCCACTCCTCCACGATATCGGGCTATGATATAAATCGTATTTTCCGCCTCATCGCATCCGGCATCCATAGAAGTTAGTTCCATCTTCATGCCCACCGGCAAAGGCCCGTCTTTGAAAGGCAATTCCTGTTCGTCTTTATGTCGGATAATACGGGCTATTGCACCGTCTGAACGACGGAAAGAGACCGTGACGGCATGACTGCAAAGGGTAATCAGCGAATCATTCTCTTCTATCTTGCGGTCGGGATAACCGGTTTTGGAACAATCAGGATGGGTATTCCTGATATGACATTCGTTGTAGAAGTATTCATTTGCCATGCGGACAGGAAAAGTACGGGTACAAAGACTCTTTCCGTCAGGACCGTATGCTTCCAACTCAAGTATATCGGCTTTATCACTGCCACTGAAAGCGGTTTGAGAAACCGGAATAAAAGCCGTTCCCGTTTCGCCGGGAAGTATGTCGGGCAACTCCACCAACCCGCTATCCAACACCTGTACCTGCTGTGCGCCCTTCATCGTAAGCGGTGAAGGGCAACGCAGCATCCGATAGCGCATGCTGCACTGTCGCAAGCCGGTAAACAAATAATTATTCTTCACCAAAAAACGCCCGTTGAAATGACAAGTTACCATCAGCGGTAGTATTTGGATGGGCGACCAAACCTCACGCACGGAATAAAAGCTACCCTCTTTTTCACGATAAGCGCCCACTATACCGTCGGGAGCATTATAATCTTCACTATCCATTGCCCCACCTTTATCGGTACGACGCACGGTTTCGTCGCAATAGGCCCACATAAAACCACCGGCAAAAAGCGGATGGGCGGTGTAGCGTGCCCAAAAGTCTTCCAATCCGGCGCCATGTCCCTGGTCGTACTGCCCGTGCATGAATTCGGTAGGCATAAAGACTTTATAACCATTGGTGAAACGTCCCACACCGGTCAGATAAGCAGGATAATGGTGCGTATCCAGTTCGTTATAATCGGCCCATGGGTGGATAACGTGTCTCCGTTGCGGATCATACCGCCAAAAGCCGGGTTCAATCTTTTCATTCCATCCGCCTTCGTTGCCATTGCTCCACAACACGATGCAAGGATGGTTCACGTCACGTTCCACCATTTCCTTCACCAATTTTCCACCGGCCTCATCGTCGTATGCGTTCTGCCATCCCGCCAATTCGTCAATATAGAGCAACCCCAGTGAATCACAGACATCCAGAAAGTGTTCGTCGGGGGGATAATGGGAACGCACGGCATTCATGTTCATTTCTTTGATGAGCAGGGCATCCTGTATGCTGATATCTTTATTCGTAGTCCGCCCACCCTCCGGATGGAAAGAATGGCGGTTGATACCTTTCATCACCAATTTAGTCCCGTTCAGATAAAGCCCGTCACGCTCACGGAACTCTACAGTACGGAAGCCGATGCGAGCCTCAGCCCGATGAAGCAATACACCGTTCTCATCCAGCAGGGAAAGGGTCAGGTTATACAAGTGAGGCGTTTCGGGTGTCCACGGCTTGATGCCGCAGAACTGCCATCTCCGCGTCTTCCCGGTGGTTTCCAACCGCTTGGGATACAATATTTCCTCAGGGTTTCCGGTAGCAGCTACCGAAACAGCCAAATTCTCCTTACCGGTGGTTCCTTGCAACCGCAAATCCATCTCCAGCAGTCCATCCGCGCGTGCATCCACGGCAAAGTGCTCGATATGCGGCTTTGGTTTGGCTTCCAACCACACCGGGCGATAGATTCCGCCGAACAACCACCAGTCTGCTTTACGCTCGGCAGCATTCACAGATTTGTTATCGGAATGTTTCTTTACCCGTACCTCTATCTTATTGGTACCGCCATATTTCAACAATGAAGTGATGTCATAAGAGAACCGGTAAAAACCTCCCCGGTGGGTTTCACCTGCGGATGCACCGTTTATCAGCACATCGGCATCCGTCATCACCCCATCAAACCAGATACGTACAACCTTGTTTCTCCAAGTAGCGGGAACCTTAAATGTCCGCCGGTATATCCCCTCCTCCATACTCGGATTTTTTATACCTTTCTTCTTGTACCACCGTCCGTAAGTATATTCTCCAAAGCCCTGTAACTCCCATTGGGAAGGAACTTCTATCTTACTCCATTTACCACAGTTACGCCCCTCGGAACAACGGAACTGCCAGGTCACGGTATTGCCCAGCCCTGTACCCGAAAGATAATGGCGTTCTGTTTGTTGCTCAAGCCCCTTCAGGGAAAGCAGAGAAAGAAATGTGATGAGAATGAGTGCTCTATTCATAGTATCCTAATTTTCTGAATGTACAAAGGAAAGAAATAGTTCAGAAATTCTCAATAAACAAAATGATTTTCAGACTATGCGGAATGAGAAAGGCGACATTCCCATCACGAGAATATCGCCTTCATTCACTAACCTAAAAAATATTATTCAAATCACTTATTTAGTCTTTACACAACGCACGGTATAAGCATTTCCACGACAATTACCCTTGTCCAAAGTAACACCCGAGTTAACAATCATATATCCGGTATTAGCCGAATTTGCCGACATGGGCGTACTGCACCAATAATATCCAGTTTTCTCCACTTCTTGAAGTCCGCCGGTTTTACGATTAAGGAGTCCCCCTGCCGGATACCACAGGTTTTCACCATTCCAAGTAGCCGAAAATCCTTTATAGGTACTGTTCCAGCCATCAGGTGTATCACTGAACACACTTCCTGCAATGGCAGAAGTCGTTGTATTCGTATTACGCCAAGTATCATACGGAGCTACCATATAACCCTTTGGACATGGGTCATAGATGGACTTGGAAAGCGTTGATGCTTTCGGATAATTATAGCCTTCAGGATTTCCCCACAGGGCGTCATCGCCATAGTACATCCAGTCATACGACCAATAGAAAGGCCTTGTCGTGCTATTGCTCTTTGAACGTGAATACTTGATATAAGTATCGGGATGCGCGGTTGCCCATGCCACAGTACCTTTCGATTCGCTACCGGATGCAATCTGCATTTTCACAGTACCCGATTCATTATACATCGTAGCCTGAGTATTAGAGGCAACTGCATTACCGCTTACAAACGGGTCTTTACGCCCCCATTGATAAAGCATGCCGATAGAGCGCCAATCACCCGGAGTGGCAGATACTGCACCCATATTACGATCCAGCACCGTATAACTGTTACCCTTACAGTTCGCACCTAAAACTTGTTCTGCAACATCAGTTACCCAAATATGGAAAGACCAGAGAATATTGGCATTTTCATCTTCCGGGTCTTCCGTATCATAGATAGCAATTACAGCATTTCCCGCTTCACCGTTAAGCGATACGGTGAAAGATTTACGGTCATCGCTCAACTGCACTTTGGAAATATAGGATGTAGAAACATCGTTCCACAAAAGTTTTGCAGAACGTGCCAACAAACTTTCATCACCAGCCTTGTTTTCATACGCATAGAGCAGGCTGGTAGTAGCATAAGGAGCACAATCCACCGTTACAGTCGTCGTTCCCGGAGCAACAATGATAGAATTGGCCGTTCCATAGTAATTGGTCGCGGCAGTCCATTCGATATTTTCCAGAGTGGTCTCCAGCATCTTCCCGCTTTCAATCTTCTTGCCTTTCAAATCTAGGAAACATTCGCCATATCCTTTCGGAGTATTCAAAGTCACCGTTATCTCGTCTCTAAAAGTCAATGGAGGGAGTGTAAACACCGCTTCACCACCTTCTGAAATATCGATACTGCCTTTCAAAGTAGCGGTTTGTGAGGCAATGTCACAATAATCTACTTCACCGGTCTTACAATCAACCCGAATATCCCCGGTAAGTACATATTCCTTTGATTCGATTTTAATAGAAGACACAGAAGCAAAAGAACTCTCTTCGGGTGCAGGGATAATCAATTTCAAACCGCCGCATGCTGGTTTCAGTATCAAATCCTCAAGTTGTTCATTATCACTCAATCCATAAACGGGAGAAGCAACCGGGTCGCATTTACCCGGAACATACGTCTGACTCTCGGGAATATGGTAATTAAGTACATACCCTGAACGGCTTTCCGGTTCCGGGTAGTATACAAGATATTCGGCAGCGGCGGGCACATCATACAAGCTTACCTGTCCGTTGGCAAGTACCGGATATTTTTCGTCATTGATGAATATATTTTGTCCTGCGTTAACCGACAGTCCCAGTTCATTCCCTTCTGATAAATTCAATTGAAGCGAATACGGCTTATATACCGTTTTCGTATCATCCTCGCATCCTACCACTGTGAATGCCGCAAGAGCTATGAAGAAATATTTTGTCCAAGTTTTCATTAGTTCGTTTTTTAAGGTTGATATTACTTTTCTTGACCTATAGTAAAGATATAATTCTCAATGTTGCTATACCCATTATTTGAAATGCGGGAAGCATCAGACGGATCATTTTTGTCTAAACCATATTTCTCTTCAAACCAGTCGGGCATACCGTCTTTATCAGAGTCAACAGGATTCTCTCCGGTTTTAATGTTACCGGGACCACCTAATGGGAACTGTTCTGTTTTTCGTTGGTCAAAAATAATAGTTCCTTTACCACCCAACGAAGTAAGTTCATCTATCAAATAAGTATCCACTTCATCACGCGCCGGAAGACTGGCTCCACCTTGTTCTAGAATCCATTGATAGGCAGTAGCAGCATCTGTCTGTGATGCGATAGCCGGAAAAATTTCAGGGCATGCACTCAGGAAGGTCGGAACTCCTGAGGTATACTCAGCCCAGTTCGACTCCGTTATCTCCACTCCGTTCAATGCGCCGTTCTTATCAAAGTCATAAAAGTTCTTCTTACAATAGGTGCTGAACAGTGTATTCGCTCCAATAAAAGGCTTCGTAGGCTTTTTAACGGAATTCTCCAGAATAAGGCTTCCATCTTCCTGTCTCACTTCTTGCCAGTTGACTACCGGACCTACTATAAAATAGTTGTCTTCAACCGAAGTCAGAGATTCACCTTCAGAATCCCCACTCATATTATAAGCTGCACCTTCACCCCAATTGTACACCACATTATTCACAAACTGGTTCAAGCCCTTTACCTTCGGGTTACGAGTCTTATTATCGATATATAGATTACGGAATAACGTAATACCGTGTTCTTTCGTAGTCTGCATCAATCCCCCGCAAGAATGGTTTTGAAGACCTTGTCCTATAATCGAATTTTGAATAGTAATATCGTATGCATCGTTTCCATTGATTGAGAAATTTTCATCACGCCCCCATGTCACAGACAAATGATCGAATATCATATTACTCCCCGAAGCCAAACCTGCCGCATCTTTTCCATCAGGACCTTGTCTGCCCATGCGAACGCGTAAATAACGGCAAATAACATTCTTTGCCCCCGAGAATGAAACACGATCTCCATAGAGTACTATACCGTCACCTGGTGCTGTTTGCGCGGCAACCGTCAGATTGGAAGAAAAAACCAAGGCACTTTCCAGATTAATAATACCCGCCACATCGAACACAACGATACGGTTAGGCTTGCTAACAGCATCACGAAGAGAACCTTCACCTGAATCATTCAGATTAGTCACATGATAAACCTCGCCTCCACGTCCTCCGGAAGCATTGCGACCGAAACCTTCAGCACCGGGAAAGGCTACTACTTCGCCATAATCCTCAAAAGGACCGGGTTTTGAAAGTACTTCTATCTTTTCGTCGTTATTACAGCCGAACATAGTACTAAGAAAGAGAAATGACAATATTATATTTTTCATTTGGATAATTTAAAAGTTAACATCAGAAACCCGCCATTGACACAAATTTTATCAATGACGAGCAACTGGCTATTTTTTGATTTTACATTGAATTCACGTTAATTTAAGTAACCCGGATGCTGAGTCAAGTTCGGATTATCAACCATGGGATGTCCAGCTGATTTTGAGGCAAAAGGCAACAGCTCACATTTATTTTTTTCAAATCCATAGTATAAGCCGTCACTACCATCTGCAGCTTCAATCCAATCCGGATATTTACCACCATTTTCTGCAGAACCTGTCGGCTTGGTATAAATGATATTACCTATCTGCAATGCATTATATCCTGTTGTAAAACCGACAGCCTTACGTGCATTACCATTAAAAGTACTCGTATAGGCTTCAAACATATTAACCGGATACCATTTGTCACCTTCAGCATATCCATGAGCTTTCACAACGCCGGTCAATGCAGCCTGATATTCAGCATATTTTTTACTATCTGTAGGAACCTCCTTCACAATTGAAATCTCAGCGTCATCCGTCAAATCAATATAGTCGATTGCCAAGAAAGGATCACCATACGCTTGTGCATCCTTCTGGAACTTATACAGACGATACACAGGTACATCCGCATAATCTCCTTTACGGTCAGAAAGATTTTTCATTGCTTGTTTACACTTCTCCAACTCCTCCGGCAGACGATTTAAACGAGTCAGATCACTACGTAATGTTAATTCCCCGGCAAACTCCCATTTACGCTCTTGAACAATAGCATCCTCAAATGCTTGTTGAGTAGTCGGTATATCCATAGACCCGATACCAGCTCTAGCACGCACTGCTTGCAAAGCATCTTTAGCAGCCTGGGTCGGACCATTATTCAAATAGTTTTGAGTTTCCGCATACATCAACAAAACATCAGCATAACGTATTATCGGGATATTAAGGTTACGTTGAGACGCACCAGCCGGTTCCTGACACCAAGAAATGCGGAACTTACCGGGCATGATACAAGAGTAAGTGGTACCTACATCTACCCATGTATCATCTGCTGCACCTTTATTCAAAAAATAAATACTATAAGCCGTACAAGAGACATCACGTCGAGTATCCTTCTTGTCAAAAGATAAATAATAAGTCGGCAACATGAATTGCATAGCCTTTCTTGACCCAAATACTCCTCCTCTGGTTCCCGGATGAGCATATACGCCAAAATTTGAATTAGTCGTAGTACCATATTGAGCTAAGTCCCAAATCATTTCACCACTTGTTACAGAGAAATTACGTTGGCAGTAATTATACCACAAATTTTGGAAACCACTCATTTGACCGTTTGCTTGTACTAAAGAATGTTCCCCATGGCTCATAATCTGGCTACAAGCATCGTCCGCAATTTCATAAAAATTCTGCACTTTTGCAGCATCGTCACGACGGGCCATCTGGAGTGTACCGGGGTCATTCGTTTCAAGATTCCAGCGTAATGAATAACCTCCGGCATACAGCGCAACACGTGCTAATAAGGCATAAGCTCCCTGTTTAGAAAGACGTTCAGGCGTACTATAGCCACTTTCACCATACCAAGGTAAATACTCTACAGCTTGTTGCAAATCCGCAATAATTTTATCATAAATACCGTCTCTGGGTGAACGTTTCGGATAGAATGTATTCTCATCATTTTTATCCATATCCTCCAAAGATTGGAATACAGAAGGGACGTCTCCATAAATACGAATCAAATTATGGTAACAAAAAGCGCGAATAGCCAATAACTCTCCCAACAAAGCATTGCGTTTACTTGTTTCAGGCATATTATTCAGTTCCCTGATGCCCACATTAGTAGACTCTATTATACGATATTGCTCCTTAAAAATAGTAGTAACTGTTGCCGGCATAGTCGGGTCATACTTATAGTTACAAATCATATATTTTGAATTATTGGTAGTACCATCTTCACTAGAATGCATCACAGTTTCTCCCATACCCAGCTGATAAAACATCTCAGAATGTATCAAACCACGGTAACAACCTTCTACATACATTTCCGCAGTAGTTTCACTACTAAAAACAAACTCTGTATCATCCGCTGTATAAGATGGCATTTCAAGCCATTCCGAGCAAGAAGTTATCCCTAAAGATATGAAGATAATCACTAATACAGCAAATACCTGTTTCATATCAAAAAATATAATTGATTTCTTTTTCATAATAGTAAATCGTTAAAATTAGAATGTTAAGTTAAGTCCTACAACATAACTTCTTGAACGAGGATAAGTAGAACTATCATAGCCTGGCGTACATATCACGTTATCACTATTGCTGGCAGAAACTTCCGGGTCATAACCGGAGTATCCTGTTATTGTAGCCAAATTGTTCGCCGTAAAGTAGATACGAGCATTGGAAATCATAAATTTATGTAACCAGTGTTTGGGGAACGTATAACCTAATGTCACTTGTGCAATACGCAAATAAGAGCCATCCTCTACATAGTATGATGACGGATAAGTGATATAACTAGAATTGGTGGTACTTAAATTCCATGTACGTGCCGTTTCATTGGGATTCAGTTCTCTAAAACGAGCTAATGTAGTAGCAGCTTTTCCCGTAGTTGGGTCAATCAACCGATAATAATTATCGCCAAATTCTGTTGGAACATTCTGATAAAGCGCATAAGGACTCATACTATGCTTGGTAGCATTATAAACATCATTACCAATAGAGAATTTCATGAATATGCTCAAATCAATCCCTTTATAAGCAAAAGTATTATTAAAACCTCCAATACAATCGGGAGTACCGTTACCAATCTTCACTAGCTGTCTCGTAAATTGAGTACCATCTTCGTTGTCCGCTGCGAACTTGATATCACCAGGTTGGGGAGTTCCATTATAGGGCTTCACAACCCCATCACGCAATACTAATTTTCCCTCATTAGTCTGAATAAAATCATCCGTAGTGTATATGCCATCGTAAACATACCCATACATATCCCCTAACGATTCTCCAACTACTGCATAGTAAGTTACTGTTCCCGAACGATTACTTCCCGCAGCAAAAGTTTTATGATCTTCTCCATTTTCCAAGGATATCACTTTAGATTTATTAAAAGCCAGATTCAAATCAGAAGTCCAACGGAAATTTTTAGTTGTAATGTTTACTGTATTAAGAGTTATTTCCCAACCGCGATTACGCATCTTTCCTACATTCTGATATTGGTTGGCATAACCTGTAGAAGTAGGAATAGTAGATTTCATCAACATATCGCTAATCTGATTATTATACCATTCAGCCGTTAAATTAATACGGCTTCCAAATAAAGAAATATCCAAACCAACATTGGTAGCATGCAAAGTTTCCCATTTAAGGTCTTTGTTTCCCAAAGTCGTACCTAAAACATAAGCCGGATTATTTACATTATTGTTTACGGGATAAGTAGTTTGAGCCAGGTTAGTTGTATATAAACTGCTGCCTATACCATTATTACCGGTTACACCATAACCTACACGAAGTTTCATATTATTCACTACATCAGCCAATTTACCATTCTTCCAAAATTTTTCTTCCGAAATACGCCATGCGCCTGACATGGAAGGGAATATTCCCCACTTATTTCCTTTAGCAAATTTTGAAGAGCCATCACCACGAACTGTAGCTGTCAACAGATAACGTTCATCAAAAGTATAATTTAAACGCGCAAAAGCAGATACTATGCCACTGCGACCATGTTCAGTTTCTTGTTCTTTAACAGTAGCATTAGAGATATCATCCAATCCATGATTCGGAAACGGGAATTTGATAAGCGTCATCTTATCATTTTCATTTTCAGAATAAGTAACTTCATGCCCCAGCAAAACATTCAGTTTATGCTTTTTCGCAATTGTTTGGCTATAATTCAAAGTATTTGTTATCTGATATTTATACGATTCAGAATTTTTTATACTACCATTAATACCTGTATTATTAGAATCCATAATATATGAAGTGGAATTTTCATCAGCAAAAGAAGTAGATTTACTTTGAGACCATGTGTAACTACCTGCCGTCCGCCAAGTAAAATGTTTCAGAAAGTCAAATTCCAGACCTGCATTGACTGTATACAAGCGAGCACGGCTATGTGACGTAGAGGCATTATTCTGAACGATAGGATTAGCCGTATCAAAAGAAGAATCCATTCCGGAAAAATCGGGATAAGTCTGAGTATAAAGTAAATCATCTCGCGTAAACATTGTACCTCCATTGATAGGTTGAAGAAGAACATTCTTCATTCCGGAGTAGGCACCACCTCCATCAGTTGATTTTGATGAAAACATCGTATTTACATCCAAACGAATGCCTTTATAAAGTTCTGAATTAACTTTAGCCCGAATAGAGTTTTTCTCAACACCATGATTAGCCAACAGACCATTCTGACCACTGTAGTTATAACTCAACATTACTTGTGTTTTATCCGTACCTGTAGTGATATTCACATTATGATTTTGAGTAAGAGCAGTACCACCAAACACTTCATCTTGCCAATCAATAGCATCACCATTACCATACAAATCATCAATACGGCCATAAACACCTGAATAAAAATCATCAGCATCAGTACCTTTACTATTGTCAAAGACATTGCTCCACATTGCAGTTTTTCCCTGTAACTCGGCCATCTCGTATTGATACTTCACAAAATTCTCCGCATTAGATAGCATATCCAATTTTTTGGAAAGTTTATCAAAAGAGAAATATGTATTGTAACTAACTTGCGTCTTTCCCTTTTTACCTGATTTTGTCGTAATCAATACAATGCCATTTGAACCACGAGCACCATAAATAGCAGTAGCAGAAGCATCCTTCAAAATATCAATGCTCTCAATATCGCTAATATCAATATTAGTTAGTGCATCACCCATTTCAAATCCATCAACAATATATAGCGGCTCTGTACTTTGTGTAATAGAAGTACCACCACGGACTGTAATGTTTATTCCAGCACCCGGAGCACCACTTTCCGTAACAATATTCACACCCGCAGCTTTACCTTGAAGTGCTTGTGCCGCAGTCACGGCAGGAACAGATGCCAGTTCGGAACTCGATACCGAAGAAGTCGCCCCCGTCAAGTCTTTACGTTTCACCTTCGCATAGCCAATAGCAACCACCTCTTCAAGCATCACTGAAGACTCTTTTAAGGTTACATCCAGATGGGTTTTGTTACCGATAGCTACCGTTTGGTTATCATACCCGATAAACGAAACCACCAACTCTTTGGCAGAAGCCGGTACAGAGAGTTTAAAATTACCATTCATATCAGTAATGGTACCGATAGAACTGTTGCCTTTCACTGTTACAGAAGCGCCAATCACCACATCGATCGCATCGCGAACCGTACCGGTAATTGTCTTATTCTGAGCAAAAAGGCTTAGAGGACAGCTCATTAATAGAAGCATTAACAAGCAAAGGGTTTTGTGTAAGATTCTCATAGATTATTAATATATATTTGATTAATAAATAAATTCAAGCTTAACATACAAGCGCCCGTTATCGGACACAGCCGTTGTGAATGCAAATGTAGAGAAGCTTTCATTACCACATAATACCCATTTTGATTGTTATTATTTTATTTTTGACTCTATTTAATGTCAATTAGATGTAAATATAAAAAAAAGAGGTTACGATAAACCATCGCAACCTCCAATCCATCAGACTATTTCAATCTACTTTCCTCCGTTAGCATCTTTTATAAGGCAGTTTTTCCGCATTCTTCAAATCAGGAATCACGAGGTTATTAATAACATCCTGCGGCTCCGATTGCTTTACGGATATGATTTCTGCCATCGACATAGATTTGTCTATCACAGGCACGTACCCCATAAGCGTACCAGTTCAAAATACGCCCATCCTCTTAAGAAATCCAGGTAACCGAGAATCCTGTGCAGGTACTGTTCCAACCATCCGGTGTGAAGAAGGATAGTGGAGAATGGAGATGTAGGGTGAGACATTCGTTCAGATAAACTTCAATATTCGTATATCCTCCATCCAGTGTATAGGTTGAAGCATCTGAAGCATCCAACGGATTCAATCCATGACGACGTTCCCATTCGTCGGGCATACCGTCTCCATCACTGTCCTCTAAAGGTTGTCCGGACTTCAAAGTAGGCCATCCGCCCACATCATTCTGCGAGTTGATGATTCCGTTCGTTCCGAAAGTAGCTATCCCCTCTTTAACCTGTCTCAAGACTTCACAGTCATAGGCATCTTGCGAGAAGCAGCATCCTACCGACTCCAATACCCGTTGATAAGCTACCGAAGCAGTTTCCTCCCCTATCGGTTCATAGGGAAACGGAACATCCACCAAACAAGAATTACATTCCTCACCATGCGTAGGAATTGCTTCAGGCGATATACCGGAACTTATCTCGGCACTCTTTCTCCCAGGAACATAGCATTTCCCAGCACAATCTGTAATTGCACTCCGATTATCAAAAGTCACAGCATCATCGCCCTCCATCACATTGCCTGCCACATAGTATCGTCCGGTACCATCTTCTGCCACATCGAGCAAACGGTGATGCTGTGAAGCCGGCCCCGGTTTATAGTAATTGTTCACCATGTTTATTTCAGCATGGTGTCCGCCCCCGTATGCAGTCTTGAAGCCCCAATTATAAACCACATTATTGCGATAATCTACCCATTTCGTTCCGTCCACCGAAGCAAAACGGGGATTACGGCTTGCATGGTTTGCCAGTAGGTTATGATGGAAAGTTGCCTTATATCCTCCCCAAATACCGCCGAATCCATGACTGCCCTTAGTGTGAACTGAAGTATTCAGGCTATGGGTAATCAGGCACCACTGCACTGTCAAGTTTTCCGTCTTGTAGATTGAAAGACATTCGTCAATACTCCAGCTCACGGAAAGATGATCAAGGATAACATTCTTCTGTCCGTAACGTCCGCCGCCCAAGCCATCACTGTCCAGATGATGACGGTCGCCCACACGGACACGAATATAGCGGATTATCACATCACTGGCATTCACTATCAGCGGATAATCTTTCAGACAAATGCCATCACCCGGAGCCGATTGTCCGGCAATGGTGATGCTGTCGTTATTGATACGCAACGGAGATTTCAGTTCAATAGTACCATCTACAGCAAAGACCACAATACGCGGTCCCTCCTGCTCCACGGCAGCACGGAAACTACCTTCTCCACTATCATTCAGATTTGTAACAGTCAGAACGCGGCCACCACGACCACCGACTGTATACTTACCGTATCCCTCAGCGCTGGGAAAGGCAAGCTGTTGTGCCTGCATACAGGCTGTCACCAGAAATAAACAGGTGACTAAGAAAATGTCTTTCATAATTATCAAGTATTGTATCGGTCAAAAAATGATTGCACCTTTCGGCAGCATTAAGAAAAAGGCGACACACTTATCAAGTGGCCGCCCTTCCCCTTCACTAACCCAAAATATCAATCGTGATTAATAACAAGGATGCTGCTGCCCGGCAAGTCCCGGATTCACATCAATGATATTAGTAGTATTGAACGGAAGAATCTCAACCATATTCTTCTTCAAACCATAAAATACACCTGTTTTGCCTGTAATCCAAGCATTGTCGGAAGAAATTCCTTCCACCTCCTCTACACAAAGGTTTCCTTTCTGCTTAATGGAGTTAATACTAAACATATTCAGAATGGTATATGTAACCTTCTCCACTTTCTTTGCGCCCGTCGGAACATCAGTTTCCTTAAAATAGACTGTTCCATCTGCCTCATAGAAATCAGCTTTCAAAGCCCCTTTTGTTCCAGAATTCAACGTATGTAAAACCGTCAACTGATCATCCGACAGCCCCATGTCAATCAAATCATCTTCCGTCATTGCAATGTAAGGCAAAGCAATAGTAGGATCTTCAAAAGTTGGAGTTGATGTCAACTTGTAAGCACGGTATACATCTACATTGGCATAGCGCCCTTCCCGCTTGGCCAATTGAACCAGTTTTTCTTTTTCAGCAGTCAGATGCTCATATAAAATTCCCCAACGAGTCAAATCTGATTTACGCAGTCCTTCATTGGAAAGTTCCAACTTGCGTTCCTGAATAATGAAATCACGGAAAGCTTCATAATCAGAAGGAATCGTGCCGATTTTCGAAGCATCATTATTGAAAGCACGTAGGCGAACTGTCTCTACCGCACTTTTCGCATCAGCAGTAGGCCCATTATTCAGTTCATTCAAAGCCTCGGCATACATCAGCAAAACATCGGAATAACGTAACAACGGCCAATTAATGTCACGCTTACTGTCAGAAGAACCTCTTTCCTTTTTCCAGTTTATACGATATTTTCCTACTCCCATACCGATAAATGTTTCCATTTGATAGGCATCTTTTGTTTTGCTCAAGGCAAGACCATAATTACAGATGGACACATCACGGCGTTGGTCTTCCTCATCAAATTCAAAATAGAAAGTAGGAAATGCGAACATTTGGCTACCACCTTTTCCAAGAGTTGCACTTGTACCACTGGTTGGGATACCGTTCGTATAACCGGTTCTGACATCCACACCATTCGTGCTGTACCAACCATATTCAAGCATCGTTTCCTCATTATATTGTTGATTAGCCAAATCACGAAATATCTGATCATAATTTTCCAACAAGCCATTCTCACCCTTACTTATAACAGCTTTACAAGCATCGGCGGCTATCTGATAAAGTTCTTTGATACGTGCAGCATCACTGCGCTGCGCAATCTTCACGGTACTTGCATCATAAGGAACCTGGTTCAAATCCCAACGCAACGAATAACCTGCGGCATACAAGGCTACACGCGCCAAAATACCATATGCAGAGTTTTTAGTAAACCGCTCAGGAGTAGTGACATAACTTTCACTTTTCCAAGGAAGCAACTCCACCGCACGTTGCAAATCAGCAATGCAATTGTCATAAATCACATCACGGCTGACGCGAGAGGAAGAGAAGGTAGCTAAGTCTGATGTAGGAACATCTGAATAAGGTACATCACCATAAAAGCGAACAATATTCCAATAGGCATAAGCTCTAATAGCCAAAGCCTCACCCAACAAACCATCAATCTTTTTCTGCTCGCTGTCTGTTGCCCCCTTCATTTGAGGCAAATTCTTGATACATACATTAGAATATTCAATGGCTTGGTACATCGTAGTATATGTTTTACTAAGCATACCCGTCAAGTTAGTATAATCATAGTTGGAAACATTATACTTGGAATTGCTTTCATTGGAAGCAGACTCATCTGTTCCTTCTAATAATTGATAGCCTAACTCTTGTGTATGCAAAGAAGCATAAGCACCTACAACCGTCATTTCCGCTCTGCCCACTGTAGCAAAAATAGAAGAACTATCAGCCTTGGACTCAGAAGGCATATCCAACCAGTCTTCACAAGAAGTAGAAAACACCATCAATGCGGAAAGTCCCAATATATTAAAAATCTTTTTCATTGTATTTTTCTGTTTAGAATGTTAAGTTTACACCTACTACCCAACTTTTAGCACGAGGATAAGAAGAATTATCAATACCAGGAGTCAATGCACTGCTTGACGCTGACACTTCCGGATCATAGCCTTCATAATTGGTAAAGGTATGAATATTGTTCAAAGTGCAATATACACGCGCATTGCTGATGTGTGCCTGCTTCAACAATTTCTTCGGCAAAGTATAGCCCAAAGTAATCGTATTTAACCGCAAATAAGAACCATCTTCCAAATAATAGCTGCTATGATCGCTGATGGCAGTCTTATTATTTCCTGAAATATTCCACATCATTCCTTTGCTATATTGTCCAGGATTCAAAGCAGCCAGACGAGTCAAATCTGTACTCTCCTTACCAGTCTGCGGATCTATCAACGTAAAACGGTTAGCCATCTTAGCTATCGTATTCTGGTTAGCCAGATACGGACCGATAAAACGTTGAGTACTCATATTGAACACATCATTTCCAACAACAAAGTTCATGAAAATAGTCAAGTCAAAACCTTTGTACGTAAAGGTATTGTTCCATCCGCCGGTAAACTTAGGAGCAGCATTGCCAATCACTGTACGGTCATTTACACTCCATACTGGATTGCCATCATCGTCTGTTTCTCCGACGGTAGGTTTATATTTGGTATCACCAGGTTTTACATTATCACGATTAGAACCTTTCAAATAAGGAACACCCGGATTCAAACTGTAAGTACCATCCGCTTGTTGAGTAAAATCATCAGTGGTATAGATTCCATCGTAAATCAGACCATAGAACTGTCCCAAAGTTTTGCCCTTCTGTATTTTGAATCCCATACGCGACTCATAGTCTTGGATAAAGTTATCAGTTTCACTGTCTCCATAAATATCCAACACTTTGGAGCGGTTGAAAGCAATATTGAAGTCCATTGACCAAGTAAAGTCTTTCGTGCGAATATTGGTGGAATTCAACACAATTTCCACACCTCGATTACGAATAGAACCAATATTCTGATATTGATTTGAGTATCCAGTAGAGGTAGGAATCTTATTCTTAATCAGCAGGTTAGCAGACTCATTATTATACCAGTCTACACCCAAGTTCACACGGCTGTTCAAAATAGAGAAATCCAGACCAATGTTGACCGTTTTAGTCTTTTCCCATTTCAGTTTCTCATTACCAAGCGTAGTACCTGGGACATACGTAATATAATCACTACCATTAATTCCGTAGTGACCGGAACCATAAGTTGTAGCATACATATTATTTTCGATTTTATTGTTACCCGCAACGCCATAACCGGCACGTAGCTTCAAATTCTGCACCAGATCTTTCATGTTTTCCATGAAAGCTTCTTCCGAAATGCGCCATGCGGCAGATACAGAAGGGAAGCTATCCCACTGATTTCCTTTTGCAAACTTAGACGAACCATCAGCACGCAATGTAGCATTAATCAGATATCTGTCTTTGAGATTATAGGAAAGACGCCCGAAGAAAGAGACCTGTCCGGTCTTGCTCTTGCCAGATTTCCAAGTAGTAGGAGTACCCATACTTACATCATTCAACCCAAAGTTTCCATCAGAGAATTTACGATATTCATTATCCAAATTCATAGACTCCCAATATGCAGTTTCCTGTCCCAACAAAACATTGAAATGATGATCTTCCTTCAAATCAAAAGCATAATTCAATGTATTAGTGATTTGCCACTGATATGCTTCATCATTATTACGCTTGCCATAACCGTAAGGGCTTTGATTGGAAGATGCCGTCTTTGTATTGCCATCATCCCAGTAATCCTCACGAACCTGCTTCCACTGGTAACTACCTGCCGTACGGAAAGTCAGGTTCTTGATTATATCAAATTCCAACCCCGCATTCACGGTAGCCAGACGCGTATATTTTTCGTTTGTAATGGCATTATTATTAATGATGGGGTTATTGGCATCATAATTATCGCCACCATACATTTCAGAGAAAAGGTCAGCCAAATCCGACCCAATCAATTGTTCGTTTGTCCAACGTACACCACCCGTTACCGGTTGCAAAATAGTCTGTTTCAACGCACCGCCTAATGAACCGCCGCCTTCAACCTTTGTCATCTGAAGGCTGGAAGAGAAATCAAAACGAACGCCTTTCCACAATTCATGGTTAATCTTGGCCCGAATGCTGTTCTTCTGGTAACCATGTTTAGCCATGATACCATCTTCTCCAGTATAGTTATAGCTCAACATGTATTTCGTTTTTTCGCTACCTCCTGTAATATTCACATTATGGTTCTGCGTAATTCCTGTATTTCCAAACACCTCATCTTGCCAATCAATGCCGGCACGATTACCGTATTCATTGGCTATGCGGCTATAAGCGCCCGTATAAAAGTCAGCAGCGTTGACATCTCCGCCAAAAATACCGGCCCAGTTATCCTCTTGACCACGAAGCAACTGGAATTCATACTGATACTTCACATAATCTTCTACACTCAGCAAATCAAGCTTTTTGCCCAATTGGGAAAAACTGACAAAACCATTATAAGACACTTCTGTTTTACCCGCCTTGCCTGATTTCGTAGTGATCAAAATCACACCATTTGCACCAGCCGAACCATAAATAGCCGTAGCAGAAGCATCCTTCATCACATCAATCGTCTCAATATCGTTAATGTCCACATTCTGAAGGCCATTCTCCATTTGGAATCCATCGACAATGTATAACGGTTCGGTTCCTTGCGTAATAGAAGTACCACCACGAACCGTAATCTGAATATCCGCACCCGGAGCACCGCTCTGCTGAATAACATTGACACCTGCCGCCTTACCGGAAAGAGCCTGAGCAGCGGTAGTAACAGGAACTTTGGCCAATTCGGCTCCACCCACAGATGCTGTCGCAGCCGTCAAATCTTTCCGTTTCACCTTAGCATAACCAATAGCCACAACTTCTTCCAGCATTACGGAAGATTCTTTCAAAGTAACATCAAAATGAGTTTTACCACCAATGGTCAGTATCTGGTCTTCATACCCGATAAACGAAACCACCAACTCTTTGGCAGAAGAAGGAACAGACAATTTAAAGTTACCATCCATATCAGTAATGGTACCGATAGAACTGTTGCCTTTCACTGTTACAGAAGCGCCAATCACCACATCGATCGCATCGCGAACCGTACCGGTAATTGTCTTATTCTGAGCAAAAAGGCTTAGAGGACAGCTCATTAATAGAAGCATTAACAAGCAAAGGGTTTTGTGTAAGATTCTCATAGATTATTAATATATATTTGATTAATAAATAAATTCAAGCATTAACAAATAGAGCCCCCGTTATCGGACACAGAACTTATGTGGACAAAAGTAGGAAACATGATTGTTTGTCGATGTGCTACTTTTGACCGAAACACTTTCTTTTTTGATTTTCTTTAAAGACAGGAAAGCATAATGAGCAGTAAAACGTCAGAAAAAGAGGCAATTAATAATCATTTTGATTGTTAACTGCCCCTTTTGATTTTATTCTAAATCTTCTTCTTCCACATCGGTTTCCCGCCCAAAGGAACGGTATTCCAACGGAGTAAACCCGGTTCGCTTCTTAAACAAGGAGAAGAAATGTTCGGTGGATTTGTAGTCGAGCATAAAGGAGATTTCCTTGACCGACTGGGAAGTACCTACCAGTAACTGTTTTGCTTTACGCAATTTCAATTCCTGGAAATATTTTGCGGGAGCATAACCCGTATAATCTTTGAAAACTTTACGAAACCAAGAATAGCTGATGTTCAATTTCATTGCCAACTCTTCCGGGTCTACATCCTTGAACACATTCTCGTTCATTATGATTTTGGCCTGTTCAATCTTCTGGTCCACATCACCCATCTCAAAAATCTTATTCTTGGAGATGGAAAGTATCATTCCCACCATGTGCAGAACGATACCTGCCAAATATTGCTGGGAAGAAATCTTATCAGCCTCAGCTATTTCGAGCGCACGCGAAAACAGGGAAACCAGTTCTTCGTTCAAGCCGACTTCAAGTATCTGATTTTCTTTTGAAAGGAAACCATTTTCCACCAGCCCATCAATGACGGGACCTTCAAAGCCGATGTAATACTCATTCCAACCCGTTTGCCGATAGGGATGATATGTATGCCACTGCCCGGGAAAAAGCACCATCAGACGTCCTTTGCATACCTGCTTTTCAGGAGTTGTTTCCGAAGAGAACAAACCACGTCCCTTGGTGATGTAAACAAGTTGGTATTCACGTAGGATGCGCCCTTTTTGAGCATTGAAGAAATAGCCCGAAGGATGATCCTTCAAAGGATAAGGAGAGTCCGGCTGAATGGATTGGAAGCCTACCGTATTCACCCACAGACCATACTTCTGGTCCATGTCATTTACAATAAGATATTTGAATTCTACTCCTAAATCGTTATAATCCTTAGTCATACATGCGCCCTTCATAATACGTTCGGGACAAAAATAGGAATTATTTATGAAATAGAACGAACGGACAGGGGGATTTAATAAAAAAGAGGTGTGTCAAAATAAACCTGATGTTTTCTTTTAGGCACGGATTACACGGATTTCACGGAAAAGGAATAAAGAAAATCCGTGAAATCCGTGTAATCCGTGCCTAAGAAGAAACAAATAGTAAGCGAACTTTTGTTTTGACATCCTCACATTATCAGTGATAAAAAAGATGATTACTTCTTAAGGATAATTTTGTCGTATTGTTGTTCGGCTTTTATTTCCGTGTATTTCGGTGCATCCATCATTTCAACCAATGCGCGAAGCACAGGTCCTTCACCCATCGGATCATTTTCCTGCGTGGGGCGGTTGTAATAATAGGAGGGAGACGGCATGATGCCGGTACCTACACAAATCGCAGTCACATCCCCTTTTTCCGAAATTTTACCCATCATACCTTTCAATCCCTGTTCCGCCACATAAATAAAATCGGGATGCAACCATCCGCGTTTCACGCCGCGTGCCATGCCGAAAACGAACATGGAGGTACCGGTTATCTCTTCGTATGAGTCTTCTTTGTCGAGAAGCTGATGCCACAGGCCGTTCTTGCCCTGATAACGGGCAACGCCACTGCACTGGCGACGGAAACATTCCAGAACCTCCTCGCGCAAAGGATGATTTTCGGGCATAACCTCCAGCAAATCGGCAGTAGCCATAAACACCCAGCCATTGGCACGACTCCAATGAGCCACACCGTGTTCTTTGTTATCCGTGTGATAACAGTGGTAGAAAATCTGCTTTTCGGGACACCAAAGATATTGGTGATACTTAACCACCTGATTGGCTGCGTCGTCTATGTACTGCATATCACCGGTCATCTTGCCCATACGCGCAAGGAAAGAGATAGCCATGAAAGCGTCATCTGCCCAGATGGTATTGACATGCGGCCAGATGCGGGCTATCGTACCATCTTCCAAGCGAGGTTCCGCATACTTCAAATGCCCGGCAGTCTCATTGATATAATTGAGAAAAGACTGGTTAGGATGCTTCATCTGCAAATCTATCAGGCTGGCTCCCATCGGGCCATTGTCATCCAAA
The DNA here is from genome assembly GCF_959029255.1 of uncultured Bacteroides sp. Lineage (GTDB taxonomy): Bacteria > Bacteroidota > Bacteroidia > Bacteroidales > Bacteroidaceae > Bacteroides. Next base: position 122,565 of record NZ_CAUFUE010000008.1, read on the forward strand.
CGCTTGCCACGGAAAATCATGTGCCAGCTATGTTTCCGCACGCCATACCAACCCTCATCCTTCATTGCCTTATCATACTGCTTTCTGAAGAACTCAAGATTACCGTCATTGAAAACGAAGTTCATATTTTTAAATACATAATCATCGTATTTCTTTTCGCCGGTCTTATCGGCCAGTTCCATCAGCGCAATATGGGTCACCCCGTTGGTATAATGCCAATTATTGTATTTGCAGGCAACTTTGACATTCATATCCAAAGGCAGGTTCTTCACAGATTTGTATGTCTCACCGGTCTTGGTATTTTTAAATTCATACGTTGTACCGGCAAGGATACGGTCTGCTATTTTCACAGCCACCTCAGAAGCCGAAAGCTTCGCCTGAGCGGCGGTTTTACCGGAAGGTTGGGCGGTAGTTTTCACTTCCGCCTGTGCAAACGCCGTGCCGGTAACCAGCAACAACATACAAGAGATAATTACTTTTTTCATGGTTTCGTTTCTTATCATTTAGGTAAGTTGAACGCTACAGTCATTTCTTTCATCTGTTCCTCGCTCATGCCGTCCGGTTCAAAACCCATATTCTTGGCAGCGATATAAATCAGTGCGGATTTATTCAACACGTCCACCTGGTCGAAAGCAGACATGATGTCTACGTCTACAGCAAACACGCCATGCTTTTCCCACATGGCGACATCATAATCGGCCAATGCATCAATCGTGGCATCCGCCAACTTTACGGAACTCGGCAGTTCGTAAGGAATGATGCCCAAGCCGCGCGGACAGAAAGCTTTCGTTTCAGGAATCATGCTCCAAAGCAAACTGGTAGCTACATCTTTCTGCAAGAACTTTTTGTTGTGGGTCATCGCAATGAGTTCAATGGGATGAGTATGCAGAGACGCCTTGTATGGAGAACCTTTTTCAATCAGATAGTTATGCACGGCAAGGTGTGAAGGCAGTTCCGAAGTAGGCATCACAGGTTGGTCGGCAATGATTACATAGCTGGCGCAGTCATCCAGAATACGGATAACGGAACCGTTCTCCATCGGCCAACGCGCCAGGTCGCGCATACGTTTCTGCGTACCTTTGCAATAGAAATAACAGCCTTTGAGATAAGGAAGCGTCTTACCGATTTGCTTCACTTCGCTGATAGCGGGCATCGCTTTGATTACATCATCCACATATTCGGTTATGTTCAAAGTGATATTACCGCCATTACGTTCCGCCCATCCTTTTTGCCAGAGATATCCGGCAACTTCAGCAGCCTGACCGACTTCATGAGCCAATGCCGGGCGATTTTCAAGAATTGATTTCATTTTTTTATTTATGATTTTATGATTTATAGTTTATGCTTGTGCCATAGCCACTACAATGATAGAAGCGATAAGTACCGCCAGTCCGACAATCAGCACACCTACGGTACGCGAGCCACAGCCTTTCCATTCTTTCAGCAGAATGCCCCAAACATTACTGAATGTCACGTTGAGCGACATCAATATGCTCCAGGAGAAAGCAAGCAGTACCGGACTGTCCGCCAGGAAACTCTTCCCCATTTCGAGTCCGAAGAACTGCGAATACCACAGAACTCCGGCAAGGGCGCAGAACAACAGGTTATGAATGAATACACCGCCTTTGACCGACAGATATTCTTTACCGGTCTTGTTTTTTATATTCTGCTGAATGCAATAAGCGGCATTCGTGAAGAAACCGCCCAACGTCACCAGAAAAATAACAGGAAGTCCGGCATACAAAGGTGCAACCCCTCCTGCCAGCGCCGCTTCTTTGATAGGCTTACCGGCATCCAGCCCAAGGGCAAAACAAGCGCTCATCACACCTGCCAGCAAAGCTACCAACAATCCTTTTGTCAAAGCAAAATCTTTCACGGCAGCTTTCTTTTCCTCCTCGGTCATATTCTTGGAACGCAGGCTACCGGCATAACCGATAACGGCAATACCCGCCAACGTGATGCAAACACCGATAAGCAACATCAATCCCTCGCCGTGCAGCAAGTCCTTTCCGGCAAACAAAGCCGGGAACAGCGTTCCAAAACCGGCGCAAGTGCCCAAAGCGATACTCTGCCCCAAGGCAACTCCCAGATAGCGCATGCTCAACCCGAACGTCAAACCTCCTATTCCCCAAAGAATACCGTATACGATAGCAGGCAGAGCGCCACCCGCTCCCCACAGTTCCGGTAAACCGCTACCTGCGGGGATGGCAAGTAAAGCGCCGAGCAACGGAAAAACCAGCCAGGCGAAAACGCCTTGCATCAACCAGAAATTTTCCCACGACCAGCCCTTCACCTTATTAATGGGGACATACGAACTACTCTGTCCGAAGCTGCCGACGGCTATGATTAATAAACCGATAAGTGTATTCATAACAATGATTTCCTATCACTTAGTTACGTTTTGAAGTGACTTCAGTCTCGTATTTCTCTATTTCCTTGATAAATTCCTCCCCAACGGGAACACTATTTTTCAGGCAGAACATATCCCAAACAGCATTCCAAGGCAGGGATTTAGCTTCTTCGAGTAAGGCAAGGCGTTCAAATCCCTGTTCGTTAGCCTCGTATTCGCGCAGTTTGGCAAGCGGTTCGAGCAGAGCCTGAAGCATACACTTTTGTGTGGCACGGCTACCGATGACGTATGCACCGATGCGATTGATGCTGGCATCGAAATAGTCCAAACCGATATGTACACGGTTCAGTGCGTTGCAACGAACGATTTCTTTGCACAAATCCAGCGTATCATCATTCATAATCGTTACGTGGTCGCTGTCCCAACGTACCGGACGGCTGACATGCAGCATGATTTCAGGAATAAAAATCAGCAACGACGACAACTTGTCGGCAACGCTTTCCGTGGGATGGAAGTGACCGGTATCCAGTGTCACAATCTTGTTGCGGCTCACCCCATAACCGATATAGAAATCATTGGAACCTACCGTATAGCTCTCCAGACCGATGCCGAATACTTTGGATTCCACACAATCTTTCATATTCTTGTAATCTACGGCGAAAATCCGATCGAGCGAATCTTCCAGCAGTTCGCGGTACTTCATCCTGTTTACCGTAATATCCTTGCTGCCATCGTGTACCCAAAGGTTCATGATGCAAGGATCGCCCTGGCGCTTACCCATTTCTTCGGCAATGGCACGGCAACGAACAGTGTGCTCCACCCAAAAATCACGGATTTCCTTATCCGGATTTGCCAAAGTCAGGTTACCGCTCTTCGGATGGGAAAAAGAAGTGGAGTTAAAATCCAGTTTCAGATTGTTTTCAGCAGCCCACTGCATCCAACTTTCAAAATGTTTCGGTTCAACCTGGTCACGGTCCACAAACTTTCCGCCAAAATCGCCATAGATTTCGTGCAGGTTCAGCCTATGTGTACCGGGGATATAAGAAGCCGCCTTCAATACATCTTGGCGCAACTCTTCCATATTGCGTGCCTTACCGGGATAGTTGCCTGTAGCCTGAATACCTCCGGTCAACGTTCCGTTCGATTCAAAACCTGCTACATCATCCGCCTGCCAGCAATGCAGGGAGAGGGAAATCTTTTGCAGGTCTTCCATTGCCTTGTCCACATCTACGCCAATAGCCGCATAACGCTCTTTGGCTACTTCAAAGGCTTTTGTTATCAATTCTTCTTTCATGACTTATAGATTTATGATTTATAATTTATGATTTGTTACTTTAATTAGTTTAAGACCTTTATCATCCCAGTTATCTGTTTGAAGTGCAGATAGGCGGCATCCCATACTTCCGTATCTTCCGGCTGGAAGGTTTTCAGTGGGATGGAACGGTTGATGAGCCGGCGCATGGATGCTATGTCTTTCTCCGTTCCGGCGGCAAGCGCCTGAATCATAATATTCCCGATGGCTGTCGCTTCCGAAGGACCTGCCACAACCGGAACACTCACCGCATTGGCAGTCCATTGATTGAGCAAATCATTACGGCTTCCGCCGCCGATGACGTGCAATGTTTCTATGGGCCGGGGAGAAAGAGAGCGCAAATTATCCAATACCTGGCGATAGCGCAAAGCAAGGCTCTCAAAAATGCAGCGCACTATCTGCCCCCGTGTCCGGGGAACAGGCTGGTGATGGCAGGAACAGTAAGTTTTAATAGCTTGCTCCATATCGGCAGGATTGGCAAACAACGCATCATCCGGATTAATCAGGCTACGGAAAGGTTCGCAGGCATTAGCTTCGGCAATAAGCTCCGTATATGATGTTTCTCCCCAAGAAGCCCGGCAACGTTCAAGCAGCCACATGCCACAGATATTTTTCAGCAAGCGGATAGTACCCTCCACTCCGCCTTCATTCGTAAAGTTCAAAGTCTCGGTTTCAGCGTTAATTACCGGTCCGTCCGTTTCCACTCCCATCAACGACCACGTGCCGCTACTCAGATAGGCGAAGTTACGATTCATGGCAGGTACGGAGGCTACAGCCGAAGCGGTATCATGTCCCGCCACCGCTATCACGGGAATGGCGCCCAGTCCGGTCATTCGTCGCACTTCTTCCGTCAATACTCCCACCCGCTCACCGGGATAGACGAAACGTCCGAAGTTCTCCTGCACCAACCCGAGTTCCTGCAATAAAGCGGTTTCCAGCTTGCGGGTATGCGCGTTCACGAGCTGTGCCGTACTGGCAATGGTATATTCCGTCACCATCTCCCCGGTCAGCATATAGCTCAACGCATCCGGTATGAAAAGCAATTTATCGGTAACGGCAAGCGCACTGTCGTTATTGCGGCGCAACGTATCGAGTTGAAACAAAGAATTGAAATTCATAACCTGAATACCGGTGCACTCATACACCCGGTTTCGGGGTACGCGTGTAAAGAAAGCGTTCGGAGCTCCCGTCGTATGCGGGTCCCGATAAGCGTATGGCTGGCGAAGGAAACCTCCATCCTTGCCCACGCAGACAAAATCCACTCCCCAGGTATCGATACCTATTGAAGTTATTTCAACATCTTCTTTTCGTGAAGCCAGTTTCAGCCCTTCGATAATATGTCGGTATAATTCGTAAATATCCCAATAAAAATGTCCTCCGGTTTCTATCAGATGATTAGGGAAGCGGTTTACTTCCTCCATATCCAATCCGTTCGATGTGAAGGAACCCAAGATAGTACGGCCACTGGTAGCACCCAAATCAACCGCAAAAAAGCATTGTTTCATGGTAATTAGTTTTAGTCGCTATTTGACGATACAAAAATAGGGGATTACTCCCCTATGGTTTGTACTTATTTTGACTGAAAGGGTGTTGTTTCTGATGGAGAAATGGGAAGTTGATTTTCACCACAGAGGACACAGAGGTCACAGAGGTTTTAATCTTTCAGACGCGAATGACGCAGATGACGCGGATTTTTTTCTTAAATAACAGCAACTCTATTTTTATTAGCAGCAACTTTATCTGTCATCCTGTCGAAAGATCTCTTCCCTTTTATATATAGAGAGTAGATGCTTCGACTTCGCTCAGCATGACAGACAGTAACAGGGTAAAAAATCCGCGTCATCCGCGTCTAAAAGATTAAAACCTCTGTGTCCTCTGTGGTGAAAAATTAAAATCCGCTCAATCCGCGTCATCCGCGTCTAAAAAATCACCGTCCGAACAAGCGGAATAATCTCTACCGGCCCCAACAAGCCACTGGAAACCGGTTCCCAATCGGCATACGTACCTTTCTTATAACCGAGGGCGGCAATATTGATATCTTTGAAAATGCGCCATTTCACTCCCCTGCGATCCATATCGGCAATACGGTTTGCGGGAAGATTGGTAACTTCCACTTCCAATGTATTTTTACCCGGACGCAGATACTTACCTATAGCGCAACGATAAGGCACCGCCCACAGAGTAGCCACTTCCTTGCCATTGATACGTACGCGGGCACTTTCACGGACATCACCGAGAGAAAGCATCCAGTCGTCGGCAACGGCCGGATTGTCGATGGTGACAGTAGTGGTATAGCAAGCCGTACCCATGGTAGTTCGGGCGCCATCAAAGTTCAAATCTGTCCACGAACCAAGGGAAACAGAATCGGGAACATTACTTACGGCAGGCGTGCTTTCAATAAAACGGAAACCCCAGTACTGTGCAGACAGGTCGCATAGTGTTGGGCAGGCACCCTGCATAGAGTTAGGCAGACACTCTGCATAGGGTTGAGCAGACACCCTGCATAGTGTTGAGCAGACGCCCTGCCTGGTGGAGGGTGTATAATATCTCCAATCTTCCACCTGCACGTCAACATCTGTAAACGTCTTCAAAATCACAGACTCTCCCGACGCCAGTTGCAGAAAAACCTCCGTCTTACCGTCTTTCTGCCGCAACCGAGCTTTTCCCGACGTTCCGTCCATCGGATTGTAAAGCATTGCCGAACGGGCAGAGACAGCCAACGGTATCCACCCTTCCGCATCTTTACAGGTGAGAGCGGAAATGAAATAATGATATCCCCCCGCATTGGAGCGACGGATACAACTCAAGTCGAAAGACGTCTTCATGGCTTCGGGTACGGCAGTAGTCTTCGCCAGCGTTTCGGCATAGTCCGTGCCGAACAGAACAGATTTTGAAGTATCGGAGGCGCTTCCCGCCTTTTTGATTTCCTGCAATGTCCGGTTGAAATCGGCACGGCGTTGTTCCAGGTTTGCATACCCCGGCACATCTTCGGGATACTGCTCGAGGAACACCACAGTCGCCCCTTCTTCCACCAGTTTCAGAAGTTTCTTCAAGACATCTGCGGGCATCAGCCGAGCGCCGGGAATGACAAGCGCCCTATAAGCCGTGCCACCGGCAGTCACAATTTTCCCATCGCGACAAGTGGCGCTACGGATAAAGCCATCGGAAATATAGTCCATGTCATAACCGGCGTCATTGATGCGATGCACCGCTTCTATGAAACGGGGAGCACGCTTTGCCATTTCGTGAATGGTAAACATCAGCAGGCGCCCTTCTTGTTCCTGCCACATATCATAAACGGGAAGATAGACCAGAAAATCATTATCCGGCTTCCCCATTTGCAAGAAGCTCTGGCAACGGGCTATGTATCGGAAGAAAGCCGGCGCATCCCGCCAAATGCTGTTCGTAGGGCTCATATCCACCGTGGCATAGAATTTCCATCCCGGCCAGGCAGCTTCGGCAGGCGAATAGGTAGTACCGTGAAAATAAGTGTGATTGACACCTGAAACGAACATCAGGTCTATATCGGGCTTGCATTGTGACAAGGAAGTGCGAAAATGCTCCGTCAGCCAGGTAAAGGTTTCGGAAGAGGTGTAGGGCTTTCCGGCGATATGCGCTCCCGAGGAAGCGTATTTCAGCATGGAGAGGTCGGAGTCATTGGGGCGTGTCAGGGAGTCTTTCCGCAAGCCACGGATACCGAAATCCGACAAGCCGAAACCTTCACATTCGGGTACATCGACAGTTGCGTAAAGGTCTATCAGGTTTCCGGGGGAGCCATGGGCCTGGTTACGTGTTTTTGAGCCGTGAAGATGAGCCCACTCGGTCCACCGGCGTGTAAAGTTCTGCTGAAGCAGTTCGCCAAGAGTTTCCCGATAGTCGGAAACGATGCGGCGGGCAGCGTCCGTACGTTCACCCGTGGCAAGGAATTCCGGCAGGTGGTCTTCCAATTTATATCCCCGCCGTACGAAGAACTCATCGAACAAGCCTTCCGTCCAATCGGCCTTATATACCTCGTAAGAATCATTGAAGAAATTATGAGGATAAGCGGTAGTAGAGAATGCGCGTTCAAAACGCCCGAGGTAGTTTTTCACGGCACGTGCGGAAAAGTGATTCATCACATAGCCTTCGCCACCGGGAGCGGCACGCTTCACTTTCTGCAAGGTCTTACCGCAGAAAGCGGCAATCAGCCGCCAATTTTCTTTCGGAGCTTTCCAATCCAAAACGCCGTTTTTCACTTTCGATGTAAGGTCGATGCAACGGCGCCTTTGTTTTTGTTCTTTTGCCGACGGGGCATCAGCATCGACATTAAAAGCCATCAATCTCTCCAACCGGGCGTATGGGAGCTGTTTGGCGTCCGCAACTTCTATCTTTGAGCAGAAACGTTCACCTCCTTTCACTTGGTATTCTCTGACAAAAAGCTTGCACGCCGCATCTTCTATAGCTACTTCCGGACCGCCAAAAGGCCAGCCCGTACCGGTATTCATATCTATCTGCATGCCCAGGCGGGATGCTTCGCTCTCCGTATGCCGCAACATCCGCATCCATCCGGGAGAAAGGAAAGGTATATCGTTTGCCTCATTCCCCTGTACTCCATAAATCGGAGTAACCTCCATCGTCCCCATGCCTGCCGCAGCGTATGCTTCGAGGTTACGGGTCAGGTTTTCCTTATCCACCGCGCTTCCCATCCACCACCAACGTGCCGCGGGCTTGGCCTCCGTCTTCACTTCGGGCCACTCTATATTCTGTGCCGATGCAGAAAAGGCAATAAAAGAAACCAGTATTAAGAATTGCTTTTTCATTTTCATATTATTCTTCTGTTATATAAATGGGAATTGGGGGAAATGAAGAATGAAGAATGAAGAATTTGGCTGCGCAATGCAAGCACGCCGCAAGGTAATTCTTCATTCTTAATTCTTAATTCTTCATTAAATGGAGCGAGTTTTTTCCAATTCCAAGCATCCCATAATGAACGGTCCCGTCGCCTTCGCATCGTTATCCCGCATCTTTTCACCTATATAATATTCAAAACTACCATCACGATATGGATTTCCACCCAAACCACCTACTTGGCAGCAACGAGTCAACGTCAGCGTTCCATCTTGCTTTTCAATCAGCAGTTTGTCCTTCAACCCCTGCAAAGCCTTTTCAGCCACGGCGCGGTATTTCGCGTCGATATACCCTTTATTCACGGCTTTTGCATAAGCATACATACATTGCGTAGTCACACTGGCTTCCGGGAAATTACCTTTACGCTTCGGCTGGTCGATGACCTGATACCACAATCCGGCTCTATCCTGATACTTGGGCAAAGTCTCCGCAAGCCCGTTGATATAACCGATTAAGTCCGCGCGTCCCGGATGATTCTCCGGGATGAAATCCAGCGCATCCACCATCGCCATAAACCACCAGCCTATGCTGCGCCCCCAGAAGTTAGGAGAATGTCCCGTCGCAGGGTCTGCCCAACGCTGGCTCTTGCTTTCATCCCATGCGTGGTGATAAAGTCCGGTCTTGGCATCGTACGTATGTTCGTGGCAGAGACGGAACTGCTTCACCGCCTCATCAATCCATTCCGGCTGATTGAACTCCGCGCCGTATTGCGCCATAAACGGAGAAGCCATATATAAGCCATCCAGCCACATCTGATGCTGATACACCAACTTATGCCAGAAACCTCCCTGCAATGTACGGGGCTGGTTCTTCAACTGGCGGATTAACGTATCCATCGCTTTCTTATAGCGCTGGTCGCCCGTCTCACGATAGAGGTCGAACAGCACCTTACCGGAGTTGATAAAGTCCAGATTATAAGCCGCCCGGTCATACAGGTAGATTTCTCCCTTATCATTTATCAGTGAGTCCGCCCACTGCTTCACATAATCATAATAACGGCTTTCGCCCGTAGCCTTCCACATCTGCAACATGGCACAGCACCCTACTCCCTGCGCATAGCCGAAGAACAGGCGTTTGCCGTGGTCCAACTGGTAAGCCTGCGGAAAACGCAGCATTTCAGAATCGGCAAACCAACGCGCATACGAGCCTTGTTCCCACGTATCGCTACGGAAAGGAACCGCCGGAAGGCCTGCCTTGTTATATAAATTCACACGGAAGAAATTGCAATACCCATAGCGTACGGCAACCGGTTCTTTGACTTGTGGAGCCGAAACTTCCAACCGGCTCCCCTTAATCACAGCCTTAGCCGGATAGAAACGGCGGTCGGCGCCTGCCACAAGAAAACCCTGCACGGGTGCATTGCCAGGAGTCATCAGCCCGTCTTCGGCATAGTCAAAGGTCAATACCGCTTTATCGCCCTCCGCCTTCATCGCCTTGAAAAGAGGGCCGGAACAGGCTACCTCTTTTCCATATTGCTTGGCAAACGCCCACAACGCCAGGCGTTCACCCGCCACACGTTTGTTGCGCGGATGGATATCGGTAGAATCGGCGGCATCGGTCACCACCGACATGCCTACATTCTTCAGTCCGCTTTGCCATGTTTTGAGTTGCGCTTCGCGGATGCCTGCGGGCTGCCCCTTGTGCGGAGCTATCTGCATAAAGTAAAAAGGCATATCGGGCTGTTTCCATTCCTTGCGCCAACTGTTTATCATATTGGTAAACACCTGTTGGTATTTTTCATACCGGATGGCATTGGATTCCCCCTGGTACCAGATGTTCCCCTTTACCGTATATCCCAAAATCGGTTTAATCATTCCGTTCCACAGCGTAGCCGGAACTTTGCAATAACCTTTCTTCTGCTTCACGTTCGCCAAAGCAAATTCCTCCAGCACATCCGCATACAGCGGATTGCCCTTCATCACCTCCATCTTTGTCCACGACTCGGCATGCGTGCCGCCCCAGGTAGACTGTATCATGCCCACAGGCATATTCAGCTCCTTGTGCAACTTGCGTCCGAAAACGAAACCCACGGCAGAGAAATCATAAATATTTTTCGGGGTACAAACCAGCCATTCTCCCCGGCAGTCATCCATTTCTCCATCGGGAGCCAGCTGATGTTCTACATGGAACAGGCGCAGCTCCGGATAATCGGCATCCTTCAGTTCCTCCGCCTCGGTTGTCATGCCCGTCATCCACTTCATGTCGGGATGCTTGCACACGGGGTATTCCATATTGCTCTGCCCCGTGCAAAGCCATACTTCGCCAACCAATACATTATTAATAATAATCGTATTCTCACCACTCACCGTCACTGTCTGATTTTTTGCAGCTGCCGGAGTTTTCAGTTTCACCGCCCATTTGCCATTGGCAGGTGTCTTCACGGTTACGGCTTTGTCCGTCCAGGAAGCTTTCACCGAGACCTTTTCACCGGGTGCAGCCTTGCCCCACACATTGACTTGCGTGTTCTGTTGCAAAACCATGTTATCAGAAAAGATAGCAGGAAGAGTTACTTTAGCCGCCACCGGGCACAGTACCAAGGAGATAAAAAAGGCTATCAGCCCCAAAAGCTTTTTCATGTGCTTCTAATAGTTTATTTTATAAGATTCAAGAATATCGCCAAACATCTTATATTTGACGGGACAAATATAAGACGTTTCGCATGATTGCCACCTCACCATTTTGGCGGTTCTCTTATTGTTTTTGCCGTTTCAGACCAATGCCATTATCTTATAAAGCCAGTCGGCCAGCGGAATAGGACAACTCAACAGACCTCCATTCTCTTTCAGATTGTTCATGGAAAGTCTGACCCTAACAGCCGGTTCAAACTTATTGTTATAAACAGACAGGCTTTTACCGCTAATTCGCGCATCCGACTTTACCTCTACCGGAACCACCTGCAACGGAAGTTGCAACACAAAATCCACTTCCGCCCTGTTCTCCGAGCTCCAATAATAAGGAGACACATCGCTTTGCGGAATCAAAGCCTGCAATATGGCATTCTCTGTCAAAGCGCCTTTAAATTCCGTATATCCCGTATTACCTGAAAGTATCACTTCCGGAGAGAGTTTCGCCAGACGGCGCAATAAACCGCAGTCACAGGCATATACTTTAAAAGCGGACAAATCCTGATAAGCGCTTAAAGGCATCCCCGGCTTCGAAACATTGAATATGCGGTAAATCAGCCCGGCTTCTTCCAGCCATAACAAAGCATCTTCATATTCGCGGGCACGTGCACCGGATTTTACGATACGGTAAATGAATTTCCTGTTCTCCTTGGCGAGTTGCGAGGGTAACGAATTCCAGAGGCTACGGATACGGGGGATTTCTACAGCAGAAGCATATTTAGAAAAATCCAGCGCATACATATCCAGAATATTCTGCAAAATATCTTCCACCTGCCTGGTTCCCTGATTATCCAGCAAAGCGACGACAGCCTCAGGCATACCTCCACAAACTCTATAACGCCTATACTCCAACTCCAGTTTATTCAGTATGATTTCCGGCAACGAATTGATACTTTCCAAGTTATCTACATATTGAAAAGTACGTTCATCCGCTTCACGCAGAAACTCCTTGAAAGTCACAGGATACATTCGCAACACCTGTACTTTCCCCACCGGGACGGACATTTGCTTTTTGCGTATGGCGACTCCAAGCAATGAGCCCGCAGCAATAATGTGATATTGGGGAGCATCTTCACAGAAGTATTTCAAACTGTTCAACGCACCTTCACACATTTGTATTTCATCAAACACAATCAGAGTTTTACCGGCTTCGATAGGTACATCAGTATAGAGCGCAAGTTCTTTCAATATGCGCTGTACATCCTTGGTTCGGTCAAATATACCGGACAGTTCATCAACTTTATCAAAGTTGAACAATGCCACATACTCAAAACATTCCTTGCCGAATTCTTCCATAATCCAACTCTTTCCTGTCTGGCGCGCACCTTTCAACAAAATCGGTTTCCGGTTTTCACAGTCCTTCCACTGCTTTAGCAGTTTGATGATATCTCTACGAATTTTCATGTTTCACACATATTATGTGCGGAAAATGTGATAAATCTCACATTTTCCGCACGAAATCATGCAAATTTAGTAAAACCAATTGAAAAGAGCAAGATAATTCATCCTAAAAAGCAGGATTTTACAAAACAATCCATCCCACTTTTCACCTCTGTTTCAGATAAACCATCATCCTCCCTGCGCCATATTTCTTCAGAATTCCTTGCTCGATATACCGGTTCAAATCATCTTGGGCCTGCGTTCTTGAGCACCCGGTCAGCATGGAATAGTCCGCACGGGTAATGCAGTCATACTGGTTTATATGTTTCAGGAGCAATTCCAACCGCTGCTCTTCCGTCCGCCGGGAATGTGAAATATAAGGCGACTCCTTCCGTTCCAGCTCCATCGTCACAAAGCGGTGGCGGAATTTGCTACCCACCCGCAGGTTCACATTTTTAAAGTGGATGGACGGAGAGCGTATCTCCTTCTTATTCTGCACCAGGCGGTCGCACTCCAGCGAAAGAGAAAAGTGCCCCAGTTCTCCCACTTCCACAATCCAGCCATCTGCCAACCAACTTTGCAGCTCGTCCGTGATAGCTTGCAACGTACCATCCAAAACAGCCTGGCTGAAACCGGTAGCTTTATGTACTAACTCCAAGAATTTATCTGCCGGAATAGTTCCTTTAGGCAGCACGCGAGCATGGAGTCGCTCGTCCTTTTCTCCCTCCCGGGGAGGGTTCTGATACAAATCGTAATAGACGCTCATATAATATAAGGTGTAAAAACGCCAATCTTAATACCTAAAACCGGCGAAAATAAGATTAAAAAGACGCACTTTTATTTCGATTGACCGGGTCGGTCGAAAAAACAACCCGGTCATTCAAAACGAAAACCATGGTCAACCAATAAACCAACCATGGTCGGACGAAATATTTTCCCTGACAAAGGTAGTTAAAAGTGGGGAGTTGGGGAATAAAAGAGGAGATAAAAGGAGAAGTTTTTCCTACAAACAGAATAAAGTACTATATTTGCAATATATCTTTTACTGAAAAACAGAGCTATGAATGCGTACATAAAGAAATTATTATATCTGTTAGTACTTGTTTCGGGATGTCTATCTTCATGTAAACCATCACATTATCCTATCTCCTTGACAAAAGCGGAAGAAAATCTGACTGATTCTCCGGATAGCACTCTTTATTACTTGTCTTTTCTGGAAGACAATCTCAACTCGTTGCCCGAAGAAAACCGCATGTATTATCATCTTCTTAAAATCGGCGCGGAAGACAAACTTTACATCAAACATTGTTCCGATTCCATGATGCAAAGTATTGTACGCTTCTACGAAAATTACGGAAATCCAGAGAAGCTAATGCTTGCTTACTATTACTTGGGAAGCACCTTTCGAGATATGAATGACGCGCCCAAAGCCATTCATTATTATCAGAAAGCAACGGATATAGGGGAAAATATTCCAAAACAACATACACTATTAAGCATTATATACGGGCAAATAGGTGATCTTCTGGCATACCAGTGTGTGTATGATGAATCTTTAGTGACTACCCAAAAAGCATTGGACATTTGTAAAAGACATAATGACAGCATTCGCTATCCATATTTATTACGGAATATTGCACGAATATGGAGAACAAAAGAAAATAAAGATAGTACACTTTACTACTACCATGCGGCATATCAACAAGCTTTACGTAACCAAAAAGATCAGACAGGAAATATTATCCTTGGAGAGTTGGGAGCTGTATATTATTCGTTGGGAGAAAAAGAAAGAGCAAAAAATACCCTATTAGGACTTATACAAAAAGAAAATATAAGCGCTGTTGAATTGTTATGTTTAGGTAAACTTTATTATTCTGAAAACAAATTAGATTCGGCTAATTACTATTTAACAGAGGTATTAAAATCAACTTCGGCCAGATTTTCGCAAAAAGCCGAAGCTTATAAGAAATTAGCAAAAATCAAGGAACAACAAGGTAATCTTCCAGAAGCATTAAACTATAGCAATAACGCCATTATCTATTTCGATTCTGTATGGAACACAACATCAACCGAAGCCGTTGCAAAAGTCAACGCGCTCTATAACTATCAGCATACAGAACAGATAAATCTGCAATTAAAGCAAAAGAATTATCAAAAGGAAGTCGCAATTTATCAAATCAGCATAGCATTGTTTATCATTATCCTCATTTTTGTTTGCGCCGTAATGTATTTAAGCAAAAAAAAGGAAACAGCCATACAGCAAGAAAAAGAATTGCGCCAACAAGAAGAAAAAAAATATCGTCAAAGCAAAGCTTATATTGAAGATAATAAAAGACAATTGGCAAAATTAAACGAATTACTGCAACAAGCTGCGAAAGAAAACAACCTCTCCAAACAACAACTGTTTAACACTCAAAAAGAATTACTTGAACTGACAAATAAACAAGCTATTCTCGTGCAAAGCAGAAATGAATTACAAGAAGAACATTTGGAAGCTTCCCCTATTTATAAATTCTTTCATGAAGGTGATAGAAGTAACATCAAAGTCGAAGATGAAGAGTGGCAACAACTGCAAAATACAATTGATGCCCTTTATAATGGTTTTACCGAAAAGCTCTATGCCCTTTATCCCTCCATCTCCGAAATGGAACTCCGTATCTGCTATTTAATTAAAATAAAAGTGCCGCCGACCTCTATTGCACATATTCTGAAACGTGGAGTTTCTGCCGTCAGCATGACGAGAGGACGTCTCTATGAAAAAATGCATGGGCAAAAAGGAACAGCTTCATTATTTGATAATTTCATCAATAGCTTATGATACATGAATAATTTGTGATTCATCCAGCCAGGGTATAATTTGATAACAAGGACTATTCTTTTTGTTATTGTGAACTATTTGTGAAGTTCAAATCACAACCTTATCAAAAATCTCTCCATACTTTTGTTTCATTGAAAAGTGAAAATCAAATCAATGAAAAACAAAAGTAATATGAGAACAAAAACTTTTTTTGCAGGACTATTTTTTTGCATAGCTTGTCCTTGTTACCTATTTCCAGAAATTACAATATATCAAAATGAATGGAGAAGCGAAATATCACGTAGCATAGATTCTCCAATATTGAAACAAACAGAAAACTTTATTACTATCTACTCTAATAAATCATTAGAAAGTTTAAACCTTGAAATCAAAGATTTCACCGGAAATATTGTGTATAAAACAACAGACGATATTCTTGCCGGAACTACTTTTATAGACATAACAGACTTGCCTTCCGGTGATTACACAATTAGAATCTCTCAAGGACAGAAATATATTATTGCTTATTTCAATAAGTAGTTTTTTATGAAAGCAATAAGAATAATATATGGATTAGTTTTGCTATTATTACTAAATAGCTGTAACAGATTTCATTCCGTCCCTGATGGTGTAGAAGAAACCTTGACCCAAGCCGGCGATAACCGAAAAGAGCTATTTAAAGCAATTCAACACTATCAGGAAAATAACGACTCTTTAAAACTGAAAGCTGCCATATTCCTGATAAGTAATATGAAAGACAAAAACTTTCTTTCCGGCAAAGAAATCGATACTTATTACCAATTCATAGACTCTATTTTCCAAATAAAGCAACAAGAATACGATGTTCCTGCATTACGCGAAGCTTTTACGGAAAAAACAGGAATAACATTCAAAACGCTACATCCCGACATCAATTATGACGCCAAATCGTTATCTGCTGAATATCTAATAAATAACATAGATAACGCATTTGCCGTTTGGAATAAATCATGGAACAAGCATCTCAATTTCTCAGATTTCTGTGAATTAATATTACCCTATAGGATAGGGAACGAATTACCAGAAGAATGGCGTCCTCGGTTTCAAAATGAGTATGGTGATATTATAAATTCAGATTCAGCAACAGCTCTCGAGGTATGCACGCAAATAAATGACACATTGATAAACAAAAGTATCCGCATTTATCCAGATGCAATCCTGCCTATTAATTTGCGCGCCAGTAGTTTGGCGAACATAAAATTTGGTCTTTGCGGTGATTGTGTTATGTTAGCTGTTTACGCCATGCGTGCTTTAGGTATTCCTGTTGCTGAATGTATTGTTCCACACTGGGGATTGAAAAACAGTGCACATTCTTTTAACGCCTTATACAATAATGATAAAAAATTCTATGATTTTTTGGGAACAGAAGCCAATCCTGGCGAGCATCTTAAAATGTTTTTTGATTATGTACCTAAAATATACATGAAGACTTATAGCAAACAGGAAACATCCTTGGCTATGCAAAGTGGTGATGAAGATATCCCTTACTTTTTTAAGAATCCTTATTTAAAAGACATTACTACTGAATTTCCAGCCATTAATACAAGAAATGTTTCTATAGCAGTGCAAAACAAAACTAAAAACAAATTTGCTTATTTATGTGTATTTGACCCCCAAGGTTGGACTGCCGTCGCATGGGGGAACATCAAAAACAATAAAGTTACATTTCAAACTATAGGTACTGACATAGTATATCATTTAGCACTATTCCAAAACAAACAAATACAATTGATAGGAAATCCTTTTTATCTAAATAAGGAAGGGGAAATACATTATTATACTCCTCAAAGTACAACTTTCGATAAAGTTCTGGAACGAAAAAATCCGGAATCCAATTCTTGGGAACACATCTCTCAACAACTGATAGGAGGAGTATTCCAAGGATCAAATACGCGTAATTTCGAAAATCCCATAACATTCCATACCATAGAAGAAGAGCCTGATTTGCGATATATTACTATAGACGTCAACAATCAAGAAGCAGTAAAATATGTGAGATATCGTTCTTCTGAGCTAACATTAGGAAACATGGGTGAAGTGGAATTTTATGAAGAATATTCTAACGTTCCGCTAAAAGGAAAACCATTTGGGAAATACAAACCAAGTACTTATTTTCCTCGTAATGGAGTAGATAAATTATTTGACGGTGATCCTCTAACCTTTTTCCACAGTAGCGACACCTTAAGTTGGGGAGCTTTAGAATTAAGCCATCCAGCTAAGATTTCCAGAATACGCTATATTATGCGTAACGATGATAATGGAATACGTAAAGGACATGAATATGAACTTTTCTATATGAAAGACGGAACATGGCGGTCACTTGGCAAACAAATTGCGACAAAAGATGACAGTCTCCTTTATAAATCCTTACCCAAAGGTGCATTGTATTGGCTTCGAGATTATACGAAAGGACGAGAAGAAAGAATATTCGAAATAAACAATAATGGAAAAATAATCTGGCGTTAAATTAGTTAAATTAAATGATATGGAATTGCTAAGAACATCATCATACATGATTCCAATACAATTGGAATGTGATTCTTCAAAATACATGTTGATTCATGGTTATACCGGCGCCATTGATATAGTTACCAATAAGTTAGCCTCCAAACTAATGCAAGGAAATTATATTGATGGGACGGCATTTTCCAACGAGACTCTAAAGGTTTTAATTAAAAGAGGATACATAACAACGAAAAGTAAAGAAGAGGAATATAATTATGCAGCAAGATTAGCTTGCGCTATTCACAGAAAAGACGAAATACTCTTTAAAACTTTCACATGGATAGTTACTTACAATTGCAATTTTAGATGTCCTTATTGCTTTGAAAATAGAGAAACTAAAGATTCGCTTCGATATGTATCTTTTACGAAAGAGCAAGTAGACAAAACATTTGATGCAATGAAAAAAATAGAACCGAGAGTACAGCTACAAAGTGACATAATAACATTGTATGGAGGTGAGCCTTTGCTAAAAGAAAACAAAGAAATTGTTACTTATATTGTTAGGGAAGGCAAAAAAAGAGGTTATAAATTTCATGCCATAACCAATGGATATGATTTAGAAAAATATATAGACTTATTAGCTCCTAACTTAATTTGCCAGCTTCAAATCACAATTGATGGGACCAAAAAGTTTCACAACCAAAAAAGAATACATTACCAAGACCCTAATTCTTTTGATAAAATTATATCCAATATTCAGTTAATACTCCAGCAAAATACAGGTATAAACATACATATCAGAGTAAATACGGATAATAACAACTTAGATGATTTTATTGAACTAAAATCTTATTTCCAACAAATAGGATTCTTAGAATATAAAAACTTCACTATCTATTCAGCTTTAATCTCAGACAACGATTCCATATCTAAAGGAGACAAAGATAATTTAAGTATCTTATCCACTACAAATTACATTCGTAAACAGACTGTAAAAGATACAATTTCTTTTTGTAATGGATATGATGACATTTACAAAAATATATACAATGCTATAAGTAATCAAAAAACGATTTCACTAAAAGCAACCTATTGCGCAGCCCAAACCGGAGGCTATGTATTTTCTCCATTTGGAGAAATTTATCCATGTTGGGAAATTGTAGGTAATAAAAAATACCAAATAGGGAGCTTATTAAAAGATTCCATAAAATGGAATGATGAAGAACTCAGGAAGTGGCGTTCACATGATATTTGTACATCTACCTGCAAACATTGCAAATTTGCATTTTTATGTGGTGGTGGATGTCAAGCCATGAAGAACAATCATTGTACTTACTTTAGAGAAATATTAAAAAAAGCGACAAATAACGTCTATGAACGAGTTTGCGCAAATATGTCTAACTAAATAAACTTAAAATCATGAAAAAGGAAAAAGAAATCCTTTCATTGAATTCTGATTTTTCAGAATTCAACCTTCAACAGTTGGAAGACCGTTTGGAAACAGATCCATTAGCAATTGGTGGTCTTGTAAATTTTACAGCAAATGCTGATGAACCTATGCCTGCATGTTTTATTAATGTTTGTCCCAATTTGACAAGTTGTCCAGAATTAAAATAGACAAACAGGCTTTTTATTATCGCACTTAAGCAGAAATTCTGCTTAAGTGCATTAAAAAATTAAAAAAGACAATGAAATATATTCTTCTAAGCTTATTATTTTCATTTACTATAAATGCAAATGCTCAGCATATTCTTAAGGGAAATGTAATTGACAGGACTAACAAAGAAATTCCATATTTAAATATAAGAGTCCTTACAGCAGACTCTACCTTTGTTTATGGAACAATAACCGACAGTATAGGTAATTTTTCATTAAAAGGGATACAACCTGGAAGTTACTTATTGGTAACCAGTTGTATTGGTTATATTCCCTTATATACTCCCATTTTGATGCCGGATAAAGATCTCCAAATACCACCCATTATCATGGAAGATGAAAATATTGCATTAGAGGAAGTAACAATAAAAGGAGCATCATTCATCAGGCTAAAAGACCGTGTTTTGATTATTCCCGACAAGCAGGAGATAAAACACGGCTCTACAGGATATGACTTACTTTACAATTTAATGATTCCCGGAATTGATGTTGATAAAAGAAAAGGTTCGGTGACCGGATTAAACGGTGGGGTTTCATTGTACATCAACGGTCAGAAGGCAGACTTTCGAGAAGTTCAGAGCCTACGTCCCCGAGATATAGAGAAAGTAGAGTATTTTGAAATGCCAACTGGAAAATATGCAGGCGAAACGTCTGTTATTAATTATATAACAAAACTACGTGAAACGGGCGGATATGTATCTATGGACGGGACGCAAAACATTGGATACTTAAAAGGAGACTACAATTTGGCAAGTAAAATCAGCCACAAAAACACCGACTACACTCTTTTTGGAGGATACTCAATGAATCGTTATACCAGCAATAAACAAGAAAGGGAAATATTCCATTTCGAAAATAGAGACACATATAGAGATATCGACACTTTTAATGCATTAACTAAAAACAACAATCAATATATACAGTTGAACATAGACAATCGGACGGAACAACGCACTTTGAGTAGCAAGACCGGACTGGCAAGGACTGACGCTCCCGATAATTATATTGATAAAGATATTATTTACAATAAGGAAGAAGGCGGGAAATTCAATTCAAACAATGCATCCGACCAGAGAGGTTTAATGCCATTTGTTAATTTATATGGTCATTTCCAACTGACCCCCAAAAAGGCTTTAGATATATATTTAAAAGGAAGTTATACAAAAAATGAATACAGCCGCAGGTATACAGAAGAAAAATATAAATTCTTCACAGATGTGAAAGAACAATTATATAGCATAGATTTTACCGGTAACTACAACGTTCAATTGAAACACCAAAATTCAACCGGTATTCAGCTAACTCATTTACATCAAGTCAGCTCTTCTAATTACACCGGTGATTACGTAAACTGGAGTCACTTGTGGACAGCGGAAACTTTATTAACCGCACAATACAATCAACAAATTGGAAACAAATTTATGCTTAGCCTGCAAGGAGGAGTTGATATATTGAATTATAGAATACATGGTGATAAACATAACTTTTTCTTATCACCCTACTATAATATAATGATGAATTATCGAATAGAAACCAATCAATCGTTACTATTTACATTCAACAGAGGAAATTCAAATCCTCCTATCAATATGGTGAGCGCTGTAGATCAAAGTATTGACTCTCTACAAGTACAAAGGGGCAACCCGACTTTAGACAAAGCAAACTACTATGTTGCATTTTTGATGTATAGTCTGCAAATTGGAAAGTTTAATTTTGAAGCATCAGGTTACTGGTTTGGAGTAATGCCTACCATATCTTACAACTATTTTATTGAAAATGAAAAGCTTATCAATTCATATCATACAGACGGAGATTATCACCAGATAAGGGCAGGGCTTTCTACATCATACAAAGCCAATCAAAACCTAAGATTCAAAGCTACAGGCTACTATCAGTATTATAAAATGACAGGGAAATTTGCCGCAGACCAAGCTGAATGGATATTCTCATTAGATGCAAATTACTATTGGAAAGATTTTGCTTTTAATATTTATGGCAAAAGTACTTCAAGAATAGTATCCATGTATCCTTCGTATATGCGTTCACCCGCTTCATACGGTGCTTCGGTCAGTTGGAATCGTAACAACTGGAGTTTAGAAGCAGGAACCAACAATACATTCAGCCAGCACAATAAAAATATTGAATATCTGACAACCGAAGTATACCAATACCATCGGACGAAATATAACAAGACAGATCAGGCTACCGGATATATAAGAGTAGCTTATACCTTTGATTTCGGAAAGAAAGCATCTAAATCACAGAAAGATGTAAATACGATGATTAACAGTGCAATATTAAAATCAGAATAAACAACGCAACAAATTATATGAACAAATACACCAATATACATATTCATTCATTATCATCTTCCACACAACAAGATGAGTATTTACTTTCTTATAACGGAATATACTATGCAGCTAACTATTCCATTGTTGAATTATTGGAAGAATTACAGCAATCAGCTACTCTCGAAGAAGCTATAAAATCATATATTAACCGAAAGAAAGGCAGATACACCCCTGTACAAGTAAAGCAAATTATAGACAAATATATTACTCCTTTTTTTGCTACCCACAAAAGAGACAATTCAACTTTCCTTTACAAAAAAGAGTTATTTCCAGCAACAACCATCGACCAATTTTCAAACACTTTGAGTTTTTTGTTCAACAATATATATATATGGTCTGTTATAGTTTTAGCATTTATATTGGACTGTTGTTTCTTCTTCAGCATCAATGATTTATTGGCACTTGACTATAAAGTAAGCATCTATACCATTATTGGTTTATTCTTGTTTATGCTTACCTCTTCTTTCTTCCATGAATTGGGACACGCTTCCGCCTGTAAACATTTCGGGATAAAGCATGGAGGTATAGGTTTCGGACTATATCTGAATTTTCCTGTACTTTACACAGATGTAACCGAGGTGTGGAAACTTGACAGAAAGAAACGTTGCATAGTTAATATTGCAGGTATTTACTTTCAATCTTTCTGCCTGATAGGTTTACTTATAGGATTCTTTTGGACAGGAAACGGAATGTTACGCTATATGATTCTTATCATGAATCTGGGCTTCCTAATGACATTGAATCCGTTCTTCAAGTTCGATGGTTATTGGGTTGCTTCGGATATATTAGGAGTACCAAACCTACGCGCACGTTCTACAGAACTTATCAGTTACCTCTACAAATGTATTCGTAAACAACCAGTCTTTACAAAGCCTTATTTACTTCAAATTCGTACAACGGAAAAAATTGGGTTAGCGATATATTCTATTGTTGTTAATCTATTCATGGGATATTACTTCCTGTTTATTATTCCTACGTTCATATACAATTTTGTGCACTCTTTCCCGGAAGAAGTGGAACAATTAATAATGTACTTATCCAACAATATAACCCCTCCTTTTGCCCTGATTCGCAACATAGGGTTGGAAGTTTTATTCTTCGGTCTTATGGTATATTTTCTGACAAAAACGCTACATCCTATAGTTAAACGTTGTCTTAATCATGCATAACTTCTCAATGAGATATTCTTTAGCCATAATTATTCTTATGATAATGACTAAGCAACTGTTTCAGATAGAAGATACTTACCAAATCGGAATGTTGCTCCTAGTCATCGGAATGATTATAATATGTCCTTTATCTTTCAAAAAATGGACATTTATAGACATCGGGTTAGGAATTATTACAATCTACGATATTATCTCCTGTTTTTATAGTAATTGTACGATACCTGCCATACGTACCGCAGTATTTTCAGCATCATGCATGGGAAGCTACCTGATACTACGGAGATTATTTGGCATACCTCGCATATCACTGATATTTATACGAGGAAGTATTATTTCCATTGGAATTGCACTTATACTTGCTTTTTGCTCTTTCTTTATTTTCCGCAATTCGGTTTTCCGTGCCGGATTTGAAGATACTTATCAATTTCGTTTTTTATTCCGCCCTTTGGGGTATATACCAAATGTATGGGCAGAATTATCTCTTATATCATTAGGATGGTTCTGCCTTGCCAGACGCTATTCTATATTTCTTAGTCTTTTTGCAATTCTTGCTATATTACTTTCATTCTCCCGAGGTGCATATATTGCACTGCTTGTTTATCTTATTACTTGGGCAATAACCATGAAACCCTTAAGACAAAAAATTAAAATACCGGTCGCTTGCTTATCGGCTACAGTAATAATTGGCATTTTCTTTACTTCCGAATTTAAAAATACTTTATCAATGAGTAGTACTGTGTCTCAACAACGAAGCACAGAGTGGCGAGTCAATGCCATTATATCTACGTGGAATATCTTAAAAGAATATCCTTTTTTCGGTCAGGGAAATAATAGTTATACTTTCGCAATTGACCGTATATCGAACCAAGACAGTACACAAAACTATACATCTTATGCCCCTAATCTGCTGATACAACTACTAATAGAAAAAGGTATTATAGGAACACTATTCTATTTAATATTGGCAATCGTAATTTGCATATATTTATGGAAACATCGGTTCTCTACAGATGTCTGCATTATCGGTTGTACCCTATTAGCACTATTCGTCAAAGAAATGACACAATCTACTATAACAAGCACACCATTCACATGTTTTTCTGTATATATTCTACTGGCATTAATGCAAAGAAAAGAAGAAAGTACAGAGAATATCAAAACCGGAACAGAATACAAAAACTTTTTAATACCGGGAATAGTATTGCTGATATATGTAGTTGGATGTATAATCAACAAAATTTCGTATCATAATGAAGAGATATGCAAAGATAGCTTCGCAGAATTGGCCAAAGGAAACACGACAAATGCAGCCCAACTAATTGAAAAAACAGGGAAACAAGTTCCCTATCTAGTCCAACGTGGAATATTATATACTGAATGTTATTTGAAGACAAAGGAACGAACTTATGCCGACAAAGCAGAACTGTCTCTGGCTGAAGCACATGAACGTCAACCCAAAGATGTACACATCAACTATCTACAGGCATATTTATATCTACAAAAAGGAGAAAACGAGAAAGCATCTTCCTTATTAACCAGGTTGGCAACCTGCTACCCTAAAAATTCTCTCTTTTTATACACATTGGGAGAAAACCTCTATCGAAACGGAAAAAAGAAGAAAGCATTAGCTTATTGGGCTGATGCTATTTATCTTACTCCACGATTACTCTCCATGAAACGCATTACAAACTTACAACACCACGACCAAGTGTTTTACGATTCATTAAAATACCAATTATGCACATTAGACACAATTAAATTACGTACTCCAATTGATTGGGCACGCTATGGTTATATCATGTATTGGTACGGCAATCAGCAAACGGCAACATTATATTTAAAGAAGGCAGTTACCCTTCTACCTAATTTGGCTACTCCATGGCATTTGCTGGGAGAAGAGAAGAAATATCGTCTTTTAACTTTTGGAGCATTTCAAGGAGACAGTTCTTATGTTCCACACGAACAGGAAATGACAGATAAACGATTGCTGTACCTTGCCTATAAATTTAAATTCCAAAGTTGGTATGGATGTTGTCTAAGTGAATATTAAGAATAAATAGCGCAAATACAGATAAAAAGAAGCAGGTCGAAAAAACAACCCGGTCAATCAAAACGAAAACCATAGTCAACCAATAAGTCAACCATGGTCGGATGAAATATTTTCCCTGACAAAGGTAGTTAAAAGTGGGGAGTTGGGGAATAAAAAAGGCACATTATCAGGTTATTTTTCTTTGTCACTGATGAATTTTATTTCATCCTTATTCTTTTCAAGTTTATAAACCTCAAATTCTCCACTAACATATTCAGTGCCGTCTTTATCTTTTACAACGTTTGACTGCTATTATTTATCTCATTTCTTCTGTTAGAAATTCTTGCGGATGTTGTTTGATATAAGTACCTATCAGTTCGTAGAGTTGCTTGTCATTCCTCATCAAAGCATAATACTCATCATCGAAAACATTAAATAGCTTTTTCTTATAGCCATAACCGAATCCTTTTGCTGTTCCATCCCATACGGAGTGTAGTTCATCCCGATAAGCAATAAAATGCTCATTGGCTTGTTTCACAACATCCGTTATCTGCCCAGCACCGAGTTTAACAAATGTTTTTCTTGCCCGTTCTGCACGTTTGCCGTCAGTATTGTAGTAATACTGATTGAACCCACCGTTAAAAACTTCTCCATGTAACTCTACCGCACACATTATATCATCAAACGCCTCGCTTTCGGTATAGCTTGCCAATTCTCCATCTATGAATTTTTTACATAGTTTAACCGCCGGAAGCTGCTCTATCTGTTCCTTCGTTATGTGTTCAGAACGGGGCAAATTAAATAACTTTTTTATCCACTGTATCATATTGCCATTATTAACGATTCATAATATCCAAGTTGATAGCATAATCACGAAGTTCATCATCATAGCCATAACGTTTATAATTTCTCACTATATCAATTAACTTGTCATTATCGAATTTATTTAGAATGTCGAAATCTCCCATACAACTTTATTTATGTTTATAATGGCTAAGCGGGGAACGCAGTCAAGCGTTATCACGCTTAGCTAATAACTCTTTTCTTCTTAATAGATGCGAGACACCTACTCCCAAAAGTAAATAGCTTGCGACTATGCTTTGATATAAATAATACTGATGAAATTGGTATTCACTGGCTAAACTAATCTTATCATTGGAATTTTGATGAATGATTAATCTATATTCATCACAAAACCAATAATACTCCACACTCATCAGCCATGCAAGTGCTAATATACCAAGAGCTATAAACCGTGATGTTTGATGATGTAACCACAAATCACTTGGTACAAAAAGTAACATGGCGCATCCCCAATAAATGGTAGCTAGTGAAGATGCAGGAAACCTTTCTCCATGAGAAGGAGCCACAAACGCATAACTGACAAAAAGAACACCAGCAAATAAGAGATAAAATAATATCATTTTTACCGTTTTCATGTTTCGTTCTATATTGCTATTTATGTATTTATATGAATATTGGCTTAATATCTGCTCGACAACCTATACCCAACGGTTGCGTTTCCTAATCTCTATTAAGTGCTTTTCGGCAGCACGTATTCACACCCGGGGCTAGGATGGCAATCATACACCCTCCTATAATCAGTATAGGCGTGGAGAAAATATCGTTGCGAAAGCAGTGAGGCAAAACTTTTCCGGACAAAGTAAACGAACCTTTTTTCATCTTTTTTTGTATAGAAAATCTGAGTAGGCAGAAACATGCGGCGAACGGCAACGCCTGTCAAACGCGCCGTTCGTTTCGGTAAATTTGTTTCGCGAGAATCGCATTTATTCCTCTTTCTTCTTCACCAGCCCCAAAAGATTGAATATAAAGTCTTTCAAGTAACTCAGCACACCGATAACCACCAATGCGGCGATACCGTAGAAAATGATACTGCCGCCCCATTTGTCCCAGAACGTAGGATCGGGAATAAGAGTATTTAGTTCCTCTACATTCAGGTCTTTACGGATAACTTCCGCATATTCGTCGGAAATATCGTAATAAGTATCAGGCTTGGACTCGGAGAATAGTACAAGGGTACGCTTGCCATCTTCTTCGATATAACCCAAGTCCAAATGACTACCCTCTTCAGTTTTATAATAGGAACTGTCCGGAAGGGTGGCTACTTTCGGGATGCTGTTATCCACAGGAATTTTGATTCTCACACGTCGTGCTTCGGCACTGCTCATAAAGAAGCAGGCAATCACCGTTAAAATAAATAAGAACTGTTTCATAATCATTCAAAATATAAAATGTTGATAATTGACTCTTTTTCCGTATTCGCCTAACAAGACGTTGCATCATCAATCTGATGATGCAGCCAAAAATATGAAACATTTTTTAATAAAGTGAACGGTCGTTTCTTTTTTAACTTTTTTTGCACAGACAGTCCGAGTGAGCAGGAAGATGCGCCGGGCGATGTTGCCTAACGTTTTAATAGGGAGTAAACTGTATGCAGATGTTTGGCAAGCCGTTTGGTGTCCAGCCCGCCCCAAAATGCCATTTCAAACGAAAGTCCCATGTAAACCTGCCGGAACATGACTACCGCATTCTCTACATCCACATCCTTTCTTAATTCTCCGGTAGTTATGGCACGTTGTATGGCGGAACGCCAGTAAGCATAATCATTATTTGCAAGGTTACGGAGTTTTTCTTGTGCATCAGGGTCATATTGGAGCAGTTGAAACAGGAAATGAAAATATTGGGCGTGGTAGGTGAACTTTCCTTGCTCCACCTTTTCCTTGTCTGCCCCTATCAGGTCGCCCAGCATATCCATTGTCCGTTGTACGCCACGCACATATTCGTCGATAAATTCGGCAAACGTTCCGTTCGTCTCAGTGAATTTGTTGTGGGGATTCTGCGTACTGAACCAAAATTTATCGACTACGGCAATGAATAGTTCCTGCTTGTTCTTGTAGTATTTGAATATTCCGGCTTTCGACATTCCGAGCATCTTTCCAAGTTCTGCAAAACTGGCTCTTTCATAGTTTACGGACATAAACAGCTTGAATGCGGCTATCAGCAATTCATCACGGGTAATTTTCATTTTTCGGCAGTTTTTTATATTTTCCAATCTCGAAAATACTATTTTATTCCCATACAGACGACATTGCAAGCAATAGATTAACAAAAATAAATTTACCCTCGTCATATTGCCTATATAAGGATATCACCATCCACTAAAAAGTGGGTACTAGCTCCCAAAAATTTCCTACCCATTGCAACGGATATTCTTCATCCGACGCTAAGGAACGAAGGTCATGCCCAACCAATAAATCAACCAGGGTCGAATGAAATATTTTCCCTGATAAAGGGAGTTAAAAGTGGGGAGTTGGGGGAATAAAAAAGCCACATTGGGGATTATACACAATAATATTGTTCTAATAGCTATTTTTTTGTACACTATAGGTGTGCCTATTAGATCTTTTTCCAAATCATCAAATATAATTCACTATATTTGCACAATAAAATTGCATCTAAGAATGAAACAGAATAGACTAAAGGTAAGTCTTGTCGAACAAAGGTATTTCTCAGATTTGGTTGGCCAAACAATGTGATAAGAGTTTTAGCATGGTTAATGCTTATGCATGCAACAAAATCCAGCCTAATTTGAAGACATTGTAACAAATTGCAGAGCTTCTTCAAATGGATTTGAAAAATCTGATAAAAGACAAGGACGAGCGTCAATAACATTTATGAATGTCTATTATTTCTAGTGCGCAACTTCCGATAATATAAAAATATAGGAATATATGACACCTGAAGAAAAAGCAAGGCAAAAAATAGATAAATGGTTTACCGATGCAGGTTGGAAGGTAGTTGACAGAGAAGATTACGAACCTACTTGTACGGCTGTCGCTATAAGAGAAGGGCTGCTAAAGGGTAATCTCGAAGCCGATTATTTCCTTTTCATTAATGGGAAAGCCGTAGGTGTACTAGAAGCAAAAAGGGAAGATATAGACGCCTTTTCCTATAAAGTATGTGAACAAGCTGCTTTATATGCCAGAAGTGTTCCTAATATCTATCAAGTTTATCAAAAGCCATTGCCTTTCATTTTCACTTCAAATGGAAAAGATATATATTTTTGCGATTTCCGTAAACAAGATGTTTGTTTCAAACAAATAATAACGTTTCCAACGCCTTATGAACTGGTGAAGCAGTTGGGTATAAGCGATTATTTTGCCGGACTTCCGACTTTGCATAAAAAAGGATTGCGAGATTGTCAGTACGAGGCTGTAACCGAATTGGAAAAGAGTTTAAGGAGTGGACAAAATCGTGCCTTGATGGTGCTGGCAACGGGCGCAGGCAAAACATTTACAGCCTGTCTTGCTGCATATCGTATGCTGTCATATACTCCCATGCGAAGAATCCTGTTCCTTGTAGATAGAAACAATCTTGGCAAACAAGCAGAGGGAGAGTTCGGAACCTTCCGGTTAACAGAAAACGGAGAGGCGTTCAATACTACCTTTACAGTCAATCGCCTCCGCTCTTCTTCGATTCCGTCTAACAGCAACGTAATTATCTCTACAATACAACGCCTTTTTTCATTCTTGAAAGGGGAAACCATCGAAGATAATGACAACGATGACGACAACGAACTGACAGAAGAAGTAACATTGCCGCCTAACCCAAACTTACCGCACGATTATTTTGATATGATTATCATAGACGAGTGCCATCGCTCCATTTATGGGAATTGGCGTAAAGTATTGGAATACTTTGATACGGCAAAACTTATGGGATTGACTGCTACGCCTATTTCCGAAACAAAAGCATTCTTCAACTATAATATCATTGTTAACTATACGTTGAAGAAAAGTATTATTGACGGTGTAAATGTGAATTGTCGTGTATATAGAATCAAGACACAGACCACCGAGAACGGAGGCACCATCTTGGAGGGAGAAAAGGTAAAGGAAGAGACTCGCTATACCGGCGAGGTAAAAACCATCTGCAACAAAGAGGTGAAAACCTACACCAATAAAGAACTAAACCGAAATATCATCAATCCGGCACAAATCAAACTTATCCTGTCCACTTATCGTGATGTGGTCTATACAGAATTGTTCAATGACCCGCAACGGGAGGCCAACTTCGACTATTTACCCAAAACATTGATATTTGCTCTCAACGAAGCTCATGCCACCAATATCGTACAGATTGCCAAAGAGGTGTTTGGGCGCACAGACGATCGTTTTGTTCAAAAAATCACCTATTCGGTAAACGACAGCAACGAACTGATACGGCAATTCCGCAATGATAAGGATTTCAGAATTGCAGTGACCTGTACATTGGTTGCCACCGGTACGGATATAAAGCCACTTGAAGTAGTGATGTTCATGCGCGATGTAGAATCTTCGCCCCTTTACATACAGATGAAGGGGCGCGGTGTACGTACTATTGGAGACGAGCAACTGCGTAATGTCACTCCAAACGCATTCAGCAAAGATTATTTCTACGTGGTAGATGCCGTGGGAGTAACAGAACATGAACAAACAATTCCTACAGTAACTGACGAACCAGCAACAAAGACAATTACTTTTAAAGAACTATTGGAACGTATCAGCCATGGCTATCTTCCCGATGAATATCTGAAACGTCTTGCGGCAACGCTTTCCCGAATATACAACAAGGCGAACCCAACGCAACGAAATGAGTTCGAACGTTTGGCTCATAATGATATGAAAGAACTTGCTTCCAGAATTTATGATGCGTTTGAAAATAACGCCCTTCCGCCATTTGTCAGTACAAATGAACCCAACAACGAGCGCAAAGGATTGGTTTCTCCGCTTGCCCATCATGCAGATGCACGGCGGTACTTGCTTATTCTTGCCGCCGGGTTTATCAATACTTTGATGCCGGGTGAAGACACACTTATATACAAAGGATTTTCCTTAGAGGAAGCCCAAAGCACGACTAAGGATTTTGAGGAATTTTGCAAGGAGCATAGTGATAAGATAGAGGCGTTACGCATTATTTACAACAACAAGGGTGAATCGATAACCTATTCGATGCTGAAGGATTTGGAGAACAAGCTCAAAATGGCAAACAGGCATTTCACATCCAAGCAACTTTGGAACTCGTATGCCATTGTAAATCCAAACAATGTGCGACGCTCTACCACCAAAGAAGAAAGCGATGCCCTGACAAATATCATACAACTCGTGCGCTTCGCGTTCCACCAAATCGAACGGTTGGATAGTGTAGTCACCACATCCAAACAATATTTTAACTTGTGGCTGGGACAAAACCAACGTGAAATAACAGACAAACAGCGTGAAGTTATCGGTCACATAGTAGATTATATCGCATCCAATGGAGCTTGTACCGTCAAAGATATTCGTGAAGATGACGCTACCCATGCGGCACAAATGATTCGTGCATTCGGTAATATGCAAAAAGCTGACGAAGCACTGCAATCCCTTTATACATTTGTAGTTTTAAGAAAAGCAGCATAAGTCTATGGCAACAAATAACATAACAGAGCAATCACTCACTAAAAAAGTTTGGAATCTGGCAACCACTCTTGCCGGACAAGGTATCGGGTTCACCGATTATATCACTCAGCTTACCTATCTTCTCTTTTTAAAGATGGATGCTGAGAATGTAGAAATGTTTGGAGAAGAATCAGCGATTCCAGCTGGTTATCAGTGGGCAGATTTGATTTCTTTTGATGGTCTGGAATTGGTCAGGCAGTATGAAGAAACGCTGAAACTGCTTAGCGAACAAGAAAATTTGATTGGTACTATTTACACCAAGGCACAAAACAAGATTGACAAGCCTGTCTATCTGAAAAAGGTCATTACCATGATTGATGAAGAACAATGGCTCATCATGGATGGAGATGTGAAAGGCGCTATCTACGAAAGCATTCTCGAAAAGAACGGACAAGACAAAAAAAGTGGTGCAGGACAATATTTCACTCCCCGCCCACTCATCAAGGCGATGGTCGATTGTATAGCCCCGCAAATAGGTGAAACAGTTTGCGACCCGGCTTGTGGTACAGGCGGTTTCCTACTGACGGCTTACGATTATATGAAAGGACAGTCGGCAAGTAAGGAGAAACGTGATTTTTTGCGTAATAGTGCTTTGCATGGCGTGGATAATACTCCATTGGTAGTAACACTTGCCTCTATGAATCTCTATTTGCATGGTGTTGGTACAGACCGAAGTCCGATTGTTTGTGAGGATTCGTTGGAGAAAGAGCCATCAACACTTGTGGATGTGATACTTGCAAATCCTCCTTTCGGAACACGCCCGGCAGGTTCTGTTGATATTAATCGTCAAGATTTCTATGTAGAGACAAAGAACAATCAGCTGAACTTTCTCCAACACATGATGCTGATGCTTAAAACAGGTGGTCGTGCCACCGTGGTATTACCTGACAATGTACTATTTGAAGGCGGTGCCGGCGAAACGATACGCAAGAAACTACTCACAGATTTCAACCTACACACTATCCTCCGTTTGCCTACAGGTATATTCTATGCCCAAGGTGTAAAGGCTAATGTACTGTTCTTTACAAAAGGACAACCTACAAAAGAGATATGGTTTTACGACTATCGTACAGACATCAAACATACTCTTGCCACCAATAAATTGGAGCGGCATCATTTGGATGATTTTGTTTCTTGCTATAATAACAGGGTAGAAACCTTTGATGCAGAGAACAATCCACAAGGACGGTGGCGGAAATATCCGGTAGTAGACATACTTACTCGCGATAAGACGAGCCTTGACATTACATGGATAAAGCAAGGAGGTGAAACCGATGACCGCTCATTAGCGGAGCTGATGAAAGACATAAAGGATAAAAGCCAAACGATAAGTGCCGCTGTGGCTGAACTTGAAAAGTTGCTTGCGAATATAAATGAAGACTGAGTTATGGAAAATATTAAGATAGCCATATCAATGGAGCAACAGTTTGGAGAAATCA
This sequence comes from uncultured Bacteroides sp., assembly GCF_959029255.1. GTDB lineage: Bacteria > Bacteroidota > Bacteroidia > Bacteroidales > Bacteroidaceae > Bacteroides. The sequence goes on from NZ_CAUFUE010000008.1 coordinate 155,543, forward strand.
TAGATATTATTCTCCAACATAAAAGCCGTGCTTCAAGAGCCGTGAACGAAGAACTGTTACTCACAGCATGGCATGTAGGCGGATATGTATCAGCTAAGCTGAAAAGCGAGGAATGGGGAAGTAAAGTTGTATCGCAGTTATCAGAATATATCCGTTCCAAACGCCCGGACATCAAAGGTTATAGCCGGAGGAACATTTATAATATGGTGATGTTTTATGATGAATATTCATCTGAAACATTCATCGTAACTGTAGAAAAATATCTGAATGCCGAATTTGTGCAGCCAAAAACTGCACAAATAAAAATACCCCCAATATTTCCATCACAAGAAGTAGCTGCAATAGTGCAGTCAGCGCCTGCACAAATCGTCCAGTCAAAAGCTGGGAAAATGCCTAAGATATTGGAGTTGACGACATTGACTAATCACATAGAGATTCTTTGCCGATGCAAAAGCAATGAAGAACGACTTTTCTATATTCTCTATGCCAATCAAGAGCATTTAGCGAGCCGTGAACTTCAAAGGTGTATCTCCAACCAAACATATACAGCTTTATTAAGCAGCAAGGACAATATGTCAAAAGGTTTACTTGAAGCATATCCCAATGCTCCAGTCATGTTCAAAGACACGTTATTTGTGGATTTCCTTAATTTGTCAAAGAGGCATAGTGAATCAAAGCTTAGAAACGGCTTATTGGAACACATGAAGCAGTTTATTCTTGAACTTGGTAAGGACTTCATCTTTATGGATCAGGAGTATCGCCTAAATATTGGCGCATCTACATTCAAGGCAGACTTGCTTTTCTTCCATCGTGGTTTGCAGGCATTGGTTGCAGTGGAGTTGAAAAAGACGAAGTTCCATCCGCGTGATCTTGGGCAGTTGGAGTTTTATTTAGAAGCACTTGACCGAGATGTGAAACGCTCTAATGAAAATCCTTCTATCGGAATTATCCTCTGTCCCGAAGCTGACCGTGTAGTGGTGGAATATGCTATGAGTAGAAGTATGAGCCCTACGATGATAACTGAATACAAACGTATTCTCATTCCTCAAGAACGTATGCAACAACAACTGAATGAGTTTTGCAATCTATTCTTAAACAAAGACTAATCGTCATGGACACAAAGAAATTACGTCAAAAGATACTCGACCTTGCCATTCGTGGTAAACTCGTTCCACAAAACCAAAACGATGAGCCTGCATCGGTACTGCTTGAACGAATTAAGGCAGAAAAGGAACGGTTAATAAAAGAGGGAAAAATCAAAAAAAAATCGGTAAAGACTTCCGATAGGCCACATTATGAGCAGGATGTACCGTTTGAGGCACCAGAGGGATGGGTGTGGACA
>NZ_CAUFUE010000009.1 GCF_959029255.1 uncultured Bacteroides sp.
CCTCTGTGACCTCTGTGTCCTCTGTGGTGGAAGAAAAATCACCAGTTGCATTTATATCAGTTGCGCCATCATCCGAAGGAAAACCTGCTCCGGCGCTACGCCGGTAAATTCTCATTTATCTTCTAATATAAACTATAACTTTAAACTGAACGAATATGCACATGGCAGATGCCTTAACCTCTCCTGTGGTAGCGGGAGCGGCAGTTATTGTTTCGGGGACGCTCTTCGTCATAGCGGCGAAAAAAGTAAGAAACAGCTCCCAAGAGAACATTGTTCCCTTGATGGGCGTAATGGGCGCCTTCATTTTCGCGGCACAAATGATTAACTTTTCAATCCCCGGAACCGGTTCGAGCGGACACATCGTGGGTGGTGTATTGCTATCCGCCATACTTGGCCCGTGGGCAGGCTTCATCACGCTGACGTCGGTACTCGTCATCCAATGTCTCATCTTTGCCGATGGCGGTTTGATGGCACTTGGATGCAATATCTTCAACATGGCGGCCTGCACGTGCCTGATAGCCTACCCGTTGCTTTTCAAACCCCTCATGAAGCATCCGGCATCCATGGGTAGAATTATCGGCGTCTCCATCCTCACCTGTGTAGTCGGGCTGGAACTGGGCGCCATTGCCGTAACGCTGGAAACCGAAGCATCGGGCATCACCGCACTGCCCATCGCTCAATTCCTTTGGTTCATGCTCCCCATCCACTTAGTGATAGGTATCGGTGAGGGACTTGCCACGGCTGCCGTCCTCTATTTCGTCCAGAGGTATAAGCCCGAACTCCTGCTGCAAGAACAGAAGCCCGGAACAGTGTCTGCTCCGGTCAGGAATTTCGGAAAGGTGATACTTGCCTTTGCCATACTGGCGCTCTTCTTCGGAATTTCTTTCAGCTGGATGGCATCTTCCGCCCCCGACGGGCTCGAATGGTCTATCGCCAACGTCACCGGCAGCCCGGAACTCACGGAGAGTTCCGCTTCCACGGCGTATGCAATCACCCGTGGCATCCAGAAATCCACCGCACTGATGCCCGACTACGATACTTCGTTTGCCGGAATTATAGGCGGCATACTGGTAGTAACCGTTACGTTAGGCGTCACCAGCTTATTACGTTATAAAAAGAAAATCGCCCCCAAACGTCATGAGTAAAATAGAGAAGGCACTATACGAACTTAACTCCATGGAACAGGCTTCCCAACTGCGAAGCCCGCTTCATGCCCTCGACTCAAGGGTCAAGTTGATAGTGACCTTCCTATACCTCATCTGCATGCTTTCGCTTCCGTTAAAGGACCTTTCAAGGCTGATTCTTTTCTGCCTTTACCCCATCATCACGTGCGCCATGGCAGGCATTGGTTACGGAACCATCTTCAAGCGTTCACTCATAGTGCTTCCTTTTGTTTTCTTCATCGGGATATTCAATCCGATACTGGACCGCCAAGTGGTTTTCAGCGTAGGTAACGTAAATATAACAGCGGGATGGATTAGTTTTATTTCTATCCTGCTTCGCGGCATTCTATCTGCACAAGCCGTATTCCTGCTGATTTACAGTACCGGTTTCTACAACGTTTGCCGGGGCATGCAGCATTTGGGCATCCCCGCCCTGCTGACTACGCAACTGTTGTTCGTTTACCGGTATATATTCGTGCTGCTTCAAGAAGCCCTGAATATGCACCGCGCCCGTGTATCACGAAGTTTCGGACGTAAATCGTACCCCTTCAAGATGTGGGGCATATTTATCGGGCAATTACTCATCCGCACCGTTGAACGTTCACAACGCATTCACCGGGCAATGCTCTCCAGAGGTTTTTCCGGAAGCATCAAAAGCAACTTCCATCCTCGATGGAGGGTAAATGAGACCTTTTATCTCACCGTCTGGGGCATACTTTTCATCGGCTTACGGGTATTTCACTCCATCTCCTTCTTAAGTATCTCTTTTCACCCATAAAACCGTTCAGACATGAGCCACCATTACATCCAATTCGACCGCGTTCACTATTCCTATCCCAACGGCTATGAAGCCTTGAAAGGAATATCTTTCCGCATTACCCATGGAGAGAAGGTGGCCGTTATCGGTGCAAACGGAGCGGGGAAATCGACCTTGATACTCCACATCAACGGGCTGCTACTGCCCACCGAAGGGACTGTCAATGTCGGCGACATCCCCATCTGCCGCAAGACGCTCCCCATCATCCGCCAAACCGTAGGCATGGTTTTCCAGGACCCGGACGACCAGTTATTCATGCCCACCGTGGAAGAGGATGTAGCCTTCGGCCCCATCAACATGAAACTCCCGCCAGCCGAAGTGGAGCGCCGGGTGGCAAAAGCGCTCGAAGCTGTCGGAGCCGATTCCCTCAGAAAACGGGCAAGTTATCAACTCTCCGGCGGACAAAAAAGAAGTGTAGCCATTGCCACCGTGCTCTCCATGGAGCCCGACATATTGGTGATGGACGAGCCTACCTCCAACCTAGACCCCAGAGCAAGGCGCCTCATCATCAACCAGATAAAAACATTTACCCATACTTGTCTCATTACCACCCATGACCTTGAATTGGTGAAAGAGCTATGCGCACGTACCATTATCATGAAGGATGGAATGATTATAGCAGACGGAAATACAAAGGAGATATTCAATAATGCGGAATTGCTGGAAGAAGGAGGGTTGCTGTATTGATGCATGATGGAAAACTTCGCAGAGAAACTATGCAATTACCACAATCCTTTAAAGAATTTCAGACCATTTACAGCCCCATCCATACCTGCACCCTACCTGAGCCGTACCCGGTCCGTACCAAGTCCAATCCTATAGATACGGAGCAAATACGGTTCTGGTATAGCCCGGGCAAGAAAGAAAAGGAAGAATGGGACAATAAATGGGAATTTACCGGCGTAGCGCCGGAGCAAGGTTTCCTTTCGGATGACAGCGCAAGTGATATAAATGCAGCCAGGCTTTAAATGATGATTCTTCTTTCACCACAGAGGACACAGAGGTCACAGAGGTTTTTAATTTTTTCGACGCGGATTGGGCGGATTAAGCGGATTTAAATTTTTCAGACGCAGATGACACAGATGACGCAGATTCTTTTAGTAGTAGCAACAAAGTAAAAAATCAACTTAATCAGCTTAATCCGCTAAATCCGCGTCGAAAAAATCAAAGACACAGCGCAGCCTTAAAATCTGCGTCATCTGCGTCATCCGCGTCTGAAAATACCCCATCCGAAAGGAAAACCTGCTCCGGCGCTACGCCGGTAAATTATCATTTCAACTCCCTATTTTACTACTATCCCCTAACTCTCAATCATCAATGAATTAACCTCTGCTATTGCCTATATCTAATTTCCCATTGCCTAAAATATAACCGTCCGACATCTATTTAATTATCGTCCAACATATATATTCTTATCGTCCGGCATATATCAGACGATAAGAAAACATTATTGGGACGATTAAATATTAGTAAGGAAAGGATTAATAATTAGTAAATGAGGTATCAATCGCTAGTAAATAAGGAATAGTTTCCTTTGAAATAAATCTTAATCTTCTGCAAGTGAGACAAAAAAGGCGCTTCATTTCAAGAGAAATACGTATATTTGCCTTCTAATATAGAGAAAAATGTGCATTAAGCCCCGTTTGAGGGCAAAATGAGCGGAAAGAACCTGTGAGTTATTAACAAAACAGGTGACTTATCAACCGTTTTTGCAATCTTTCTCTTTTTTAGTAGGTGCTATTCGGAATTATCACTTATTTCGCTGCCAATAAACATTGAGATTATGGGAAAAATAATTGCTTTGGCAAATCAAAAAGGTGGTGTAGGAAAGACAACAACGACAATCAACCTCGCAGCTTCCCTCGCCACACTTGAAAAGAAAGTACTTGTTGTAGACGCTGACCCGCAGGCTAATGCTTCTTCAGGACTCGGCGTGGACATCAAGCAGGCAGAATGTACTATCTATGAATGTATTATTGACCGTGCTAATGTGCGCGACGCAATCCATGACACAGAGATTGATACATTGAAAGTGATATCCTCCCACATCAATCTGGTAGGTGCCGAAATAGAGATGCTCAACCTCAAAAACCGTGAAAAGATATTGAAAGAAGTGCTCTCTCCGCTGAAAGAAGAGTTTGACTATATTTTGATAGACTGTTCACCGTCATTGGGCTTGATTACAGTAAACGCATTGACTGCCGCAGACTCGGTTATCATCCCCGTACAGGCGGAATATTTCGCTTTGGAGGGAATCAGCAAACTGCTGAATACCATCAAAATCATCAAGTCCAAGCTGAACCCTTCACTCGAAATCGAAGGTTTCCTGCTGACGATGTACGACTCACGTTTGCGCCAGGCTAATCAGATTTACGACGAAGTGAAACGCCACTTCCAGGAACTGGTGTTTGATACCGTCATTCAGCGTAATGTCAAGCTGAGCGAGGCTCCCAGCTATGGTCTGCCCACCATCTTATATGATGCGGACTCTACCGGAGCTAAAAATCATATAGCATTAGCCAAAGAATTAATCAACCGGAATGAAAAATAACGATTCGTTATATTCCGAGAGGATTAAATAGTAAATTGTAAATCGTAAAATTGTAAATAAATAGATGGCACAAAAAAGAAGCGCATTAGGACGGGGGCTGGATGCCCTGCTCTCTATGGATGAAGTGCAGACTGAAGGTTCTTCCTCCATTAATGAAATTGAATTATCAAAGATTGCCGTCAATCCCAACCAGCCACGTCATGAGTTTGACCAGGTTGCGTTACAGGAACTTGCCGATTCAATCTCGGAGATAGGAATTATCCAACCTATCACGTTGCGCAAGCTGTCTGAAGATGAATATCAGATTATTGCCGGAGAACGCCGCTTCCGGGCTTCGCAACTTGCCGGACTGACAAGTATCCCCGCTTATATCCGTACGGCCGACGACGAGAACGTCATGGAAATGGCACTCATCGAAAACATACAGCGCGAAGATCTGAACTCCGTGGAAATCGCCCTCGCCTATCAGCACCTGCTGGAACAATATGGACTGACCCAGGAACGGCTCAGCGAACGGGTAGGAAAGAAACGTACCACAATTGCCAACTACCTGCGCCTGTTGAAGCTGCCCGCCCCTATCCAGATGGGATTGCAGAACAAACAGATAGATATGGGACACGCCCGTGCACTGGTGACGCTGGGCGACCCTAAGCTGCAAGTGAAGATTTTCGAAGAAATCCTTGAACACGGCTATTCCGTGCGCAAGGTGGAAGAAATTGTAAAATCCCTGAGCGAAGGAGAAACCGTGAAAAGCGGCGACCGCAAAATCGCCCCCAAACGTGCCAAGCTGCCCGAAGAATTCAATATGCTGAAACAACAGCTTTCAAGTTTCTTCAGCACGAAAGTACAGCTGACTTGTTCGGAGAAAGGAAAAGGGAAAATCAGTATCCCATTCAGTAACGAAGAAGAACTAGAACGTATCATTGGAATTCTGGATACGCTGAAAAAATAAATGGCAAAGAAAAGAAGAATATATAAAATTTGTATCGCCCTGCTGCTTTGTTTCCTGCAAACGGCAGGGATTGCTATGTATGGTCAGAACCGTCCGCGCGCCGCTGCCAAACGCATACACAGGCAGCTGACCGATACGCTCAACACCCAGCGACAGCCGCTGCTTCCGCTCAACGATAGCCTGAACCTTGAGCCGGTCAATCCTGCCCTCAACCGGACAGTTGCCACGACAGACAGTTTGGCCATTGCCGACAGCATCGCTGCGGAAAACAAAAAGAAACTGCTGGAAATGACTGCCAGTCCCGAATTAAAAGAGCAACCGGTGCCTACAGACAGTATCAAGAAGGAAGTCAACAAAAAAATATGGGTACCCAACCCGACAAAAGCGACTTGGCTAGCCCTTGTCATCCCCGGTGGCGGGCAAATCTATAACCGCAAGTATTGGAAACTTCCCATCATTTACGGCGGATTTGCCGGATGCGCATACGCCCTGACTTGGAATAGTAAAATGTATAAAGACTACTCCACCGCCTACAAAGATGCCATGAACGGGAAAATGAACTCCAGCAGCATCACAGACTTGCTGCCTCCAGGATATACCATTTCCGAAAGCCAGTTGAAAGAGTTGCTGAGAAAACGAAAGGACACTTTCCGCCGATATCGCGACCTGAGTATTTTCGCTTTCATCGGTGTATATCTGATATCCGTCATCGATGCATACGTAGATGCCGAATTATCCAACTTTGATATCACTCCCGACCTGAGCATGAGGGTGGAGCCTACGGTTATCAACAATCAGATGACCGGTTCTTCGAGCAAGTCGGTGGGGGTACAATGCAGTTTCCGATTTTGAATAAAACCCGATAAGTTTGAATAAAACCCGAATAAAATAGATATACTCATGACAAACAAACCTACATACATGAAGAAGATAATAGCCGGTTCCTCACTACTGTTCTGCGCCCTGTTCGTTGCCCCGCAACTGCATGCGCAGGAAAGCGTAGATGTAATTATCCGTGAAAACGGAACGGAACGCCGCGAAATAATCGATTTGCCAACAAGTATGACCTATCCGCTGGACAGCCTGCTCAATGACTGGAAAGCAAAAAACTATATCGATTTAGGAAAGGATTGCAGCACTTCAACCATTAATCCCGAATTCAGTGACTCGATATACATCGACCGGCTTTCGCGCATGCCGACCGTTATGGAAATGCCGTATAACGAAATTATACGTAAGTTCATCGACATGTACACCGGACGCCTGCGCAACCAGGTGGCATTTATGCTGAGCGCCTGCAACTTCTACATGCCTATCTTTGAAGAAGCGCTCGATGCATACGGGCTACCCCTCGAACTGAAATACCTGCCTATCATCGAATCGGCGCTCAATCCTTCCGCCGTATCGCGTGCAGGCGCCGCAGGATTGTGGCAGTTCATGCTGCAAACCGGAAAGATTTACGGACTGGAAAGCAACAGCCTGGTAGACGAACGCCGCGACCCGATAAAAGCGACCTGGGCCGCCGCACGCTATCTGAAAGACATGTACGCCATTTACCAAGACTGGAATCTGGTAATCGCGGCTTATAACTGCGGTCCCGGAACCATCAATAAGGCTATCCGCCGTGCCGGAGGGAAAACAGATTATTGGGAAATCTACAATTACCTGCCCAAAGAGACACGTGGCTATGTGCCTGCCTTCATTGCCGCCAACTATGTGATGACTTATTATTGCAAGCACAACATCTGCCCGATGGAAACCAACATACCGGATGCCACCGACACGGTACAGGTGAACCGTAATCTCCACTTTGAACAAATAGCCGATGTATGCGGCATCAAGATGGATGAAATCAAGAGCCTGAATCCACAATTCAAGAAGAACATCATCCCGGGAGATAACAAAGCGCAGACTCTCCGTCTTCCGATAAACTATATCAGCACATTTATTGACAAGCAGGATACTATCTATGCTCATCGTAGCGCCGAGTTATTCAAAAACCGCAAAGTGGTTGCCGCTGCCGATACTCGTAGCACGGCACGCAGCAAAGGAAGTACTCCCAAAGGAAGCCCCACTTATCATAAAATAAGTAATGGGGAAACTTTATCTACCATTGCCCGTAAGTATGGTGTCACCGTCAATCAGCTGAAAAGTTGGAACGGACTGAGCAATACGAAGATTAACGCAGGGAAACGGTTGAAGATTTATAAATAATAAAGTGCCAAATGCTTGCCCCGTGTTGAAAATTGCTTATTTTTGCAGAAAGTGAATGAAAGGAGAACAGTATATGGAAGAGAATGTAAGCCAGAAGGAGAAAGAGAAAGCCGAAGAAGAAATGATTGAACAGGCATTCCAGGGACTGTTAAACGATTACTTGGCAACTAAGCACCGCAAGCGTGTTGAGATTATAACCAAAGCTTTCAATTTTGCCAACCAGGCGCATAAGGGCATCAAACGCCGTTCGGGCGAACCCTACATCATGCATCCCATTGCCGTGGCAAAGATTGTTTGCAACGAAATAGGACTTGGTTCCACTTCTATCTGCTCGGCTCTGCTGCACGATGTGGTGGAAGATACCGATTATACCGTAGAAGATATCGAGAACATCTTCGGCCCCAAGATTGCCCAAATCGTTGACGGACTGACAAAAATATCCGGAGGTATCTTTGGTGACCGCGCTTCGGCACAGGCTGAGAATTTCAAGAAGTTGCTTCTCACCATGTCCGACGACATACGCGTGATACTTATCAAGATAGCAGACCGGCTACACAATATGCGTACGCTCGGTTCTATGTTGCCCAACAAGCAATTCAAGATTGCCGGTGAAACGCTTTATATCTACGCCCCGCTTGCCAACCGCCTGGGACTGTACAAAATTAAGACGGAATTGGAGAATCTGAGTTTCAGATATGAACACCCGGAAGAATATCACGAAATAGAAGAGAAACTTGCCGCAACGGCCGTTGAACGCGACAAGGTATTCAATGAATTTACCGCTCCGATACGTGCCCAGCTCGACAAGATGGGACTGAAGTACCATATCCTTGCGCGCGTGAAGTCCATCTACTCCATCTGGAACAAGATGCAGACCAAGCATGTTCCTTTCGAGGAAATCTACGATTTGCTTGCCGTGCGAATTATTTTTGAGCCGCGCAACATGGAAGAAGAGTTAAATGATTGCTTTGACATCTATGTCACCATTTCCAAGATATACAAGCCTCATCCCGACCGGTTGCGCGACTGGGTGAGCCACCCGAAAGCTAATGGTTATCAGGCTTTGCACGTCACTCTTATGGGCAACAACGGACAATGGATTGAAGTCCAAATCCGTAGCGAGCGCATGAACGACGTTGCCGAACAAGGTTTCGCCGCCCACTGGAAATACAAAGAAGGTGGTGGTGGGGAAGATGAAGGGGAACTGGAAAAGTGGCTACGCACCATCAAGGAAATACTTGATGACCCTCAACCGGATGCCATCGACTTCCTCGACACTATCAAACTAAATCTTTTCGCTTCGGAAATCTTTGTATTCACTCCGAAAGGCGAAATCAAGACGATGCCGCAGAATTCCACGGCACTGGACTTTGCCTTCTCCCTGCACACCGATATCGGTAGCCACTGCATAGGCGCTAAAGTTAATCATAAGCTGGTGCCCCTGAGCCATAAACTGCAAAGCGGCGACCAGGTAGAGATATTAACCTCCAAATCGCAACGTGTTCAACCGGAGTGGGAAGTGTATGCCACCACCGCCCGTGCCCGTGCCAAGATTGCCTCCATCCTGCGTAAAGAGGCGAAAGCTTATCAGAAAGAGGGCGAAACGATGTTAGCCGAGTTCTTCAAAAATGAAGATGTCCGCATTGACGATGCCGCATTGAATAAGCTGACAAGGTTGCATAATTTCCATACCCCCGATGAACTGCTCGTCGCCATCGGAAGTAAAAAAATCGTATTGGGCGATGCGGATAAAAACGTATTTAAAGAGAAGCAAAGCAGTAACTGGAAAAAATATCTCACTTTCTCCTTTGGAAGCAAGGACAACAAGGATAGCAAAGATGCCAAGGAACAGCCTGAGGAAAAGACTTCACAGGAGAAAATCAATACCAAACAGATATTAAAACTGACAGAGGAGACCATTTCGAAAAACTACATCATGGCGGACTGCTGTCATCCCATCCCCGGTGACGACGTGCTGGGTTACATCGATGAAGAAAACCGTGTCATCATTCACAAACGCCAGTGCCCTGTTGCCGCCCGTCTGAAGAGTAGTTACGGTAACCGAATTATTGCCACCGAATGGGATACGCACAAAGATTTGACTTTCCTAGTCACCATATATATAAAAGGTATAGACTGCATGGGACTGCTGAACGAAGTGACACAGGTTATTTCACGCCAGTTGAATGTAAACATCCGCAAACTGACGATTGAAACAATCGATGGCATTTTTGAAGGCAAGATACAACTCTATGTGCACGATGTAGACGACGTACGCTCTATCTGTAATAACCTGAAGCAGATACAGAACATCAAGCAGGTAGTCAGAATAGAAGACTAAGACAGGTTTTCTTTCAAATCATCTACTTGTTGATAAGTAAACGCATCCAGTGCGTCACGCATACCTACCAACTCTTCGCGAATAGATTTTAGCCTGTCTACAATCTCAAAATTGCGAAGAGTTGCTTCTTTATTATCTTTCATCCGCTGACGGGCACCGGGAAGAGTCATACCACGTTCTTTTACCAAATGATAGATAAGTTTAACCGTTTCAATATCCTCTTTTCGATATTGCCGTATACCACGCCCTCCCTTCTTGGGATTGAGTTGGGGGAACTCTTTCTCCCAAAAACGAAGCAACGATTCGTTTACATCGAACATGGCCGCCACCTCACTAATGGAGTAATATAATTTCAGGTTTTTATCTGTATTCAGCATATCCGCGCTATCAATTAATCATTATCAATTATACATTAATCAAGCACTTTACCGTGGTTGGCCGCAATCTGTATCATGCGGTCATAGTCTTCGGCACTCAAATCCATAAAGTAATAGTTTACAGGATTTACGACCTGACCTTTCACATGTACCTCATAATGCAGGTGCGGTCCGGTACTTTTACCTGTACTTCCCACTTCTCCAATAACTTCACCGCGCACCACCCGCTTACCCAATTGCGTACGGAAGCCCTGCAAATGGGCATACCAAGTCTGATAACCAAAGCCGTGGTCTATCATAATGATATTTCCATAGCCTGTTTCCCACCCCATTTTGATAACAGTACCATCGCCCGTAGCATACACCTCCGTACCGGGATGAGCAGAAAAGTCCATACCGGCATGAAACTTAGTAGTACCATATATAGGGTCTATACGCGTTCCGTAACCGGAAGCGGTCTTGCGTAAATCTTTATTGGAAATAGGTTGGATGGCAGGAATACACTTCAACATTTCATCATGGTTCTTGCACATCTCCACCACATCATCGAAGGAACGTGACTGGATATAAAGTTGTTTGGTCAGCATATCCATTCTCTGCGTAGTGTTGATAACCAAATCCGAGTTCGCCATATCCATCAGATGTTCATAACGGTTGGTACCGCCATAACCCGCCTTACGAATGGCCGTAGGAACAGGATCGGCCTGAAAAATCACGCGATAAAGGTTATCATCACGCTGCTGTATATCCTGCAACACTCCCATCGCCTCATCCAGCCGGTGGGAAAGCACGTTGTACTGTGCCTGTAGTTTACTATTTTCTTTTCTCAACTCCTTTTCCGACGGGGAGCCGAAGATTAACAACAATACGATGAAACTACCCGCACCCAACCCCATGCCGAAAAACAAACGACGCAAAATGCTCAGCGCCCGCTGTCGTACAGTAGGATAGATACGGTCGTACGTCTGTGTCCTTGGATTATAAATGTAGTAAACTTTGCGCATCTTAGGAAATATTTCGCTTGTCAATGCGGCAAAAGTAATAAAAACAAGCTATCTTTGCACAGTTTTTTCAAGAATTATAAGATTTATGATTTATGATTTATGATTTATAAGAGGGGGAACGGAAGGCTAACAACCGGAAATACGTCCTTTTCTTTTAAATCATTCAAAGAGTAAACCATAAGTCGTATGCTGCAAAGAATAAAGAATAAATCATAAATCAGACAGATGTATGTTGACTGCAAATGAAATCAGAGACTCGTTCAAGAGTTTCTTTGAAAGTAAAGGCCATCAAATTGTGCCTTCCGCACCGATGGTGATTAAAGATGACCCCACGCTGATGTTCACCAACGCGGGTATGAACCAGTTTAAAGATATTATTTTGGGTAACCACCCGGCGAAATACAAAAGAGTCGCGGACTCACAGAAATGCCTTCGCGTAAGCGGAAAGCATAACGACCTGGAAGAAGTAGGTCATGATACCTATCACCACACCATGTTTGAGATGCTGGGCAACTGGTCGTTTGGCGACTATTTCAAGAAAGAAGCTATTTCATGGGCATGGGAGTATCTGGTAGACGTGCTGAAACTGGACCCCAAGAACCTTTATGCTACCGTATTTGAAGGTAGCCCCGAAGAAGGTCTGGAACGTGATAACGAAGCTGCATCCTATTGGGAACAATTCTTGCCGAAAGACCATATTCTCAATGGAAACAAGCATGATAACTTTTGGGAAATGGGTGACACGGGTCCTTGCGGTCCGTGTTCCGAGATACACGTAGACTCACGTTCGGAAGAAGAGAAAGCGCAAATCCCCGGTAGCGAACTGGTAAACAAAGATCATCCGCAAGTTATTGAGATTTGGAACCTTGTATTCATGCAGTTCAACCGCAAGGCCGACGGCAGTCTTGAAGGACTTCCCGCCAAGGTAATTGATACGGGCATGGGGTTTGAACGCTTGGTACGTACATTGCAAGGTAAAACTTCCAACTATGATACGGACGTATTCCAACCGATATTGAAAGCCATCGGTGACATGGCAGGCAAGAAGTATGGCGAAGATGAAAAATCGGATATTGCCATGCGCGTTATTGCCGACCACATCCGCACCATTGCTTTCTCCATCACAGACGGCCAGTTGCCGAGCAATGCAAAGGCAGGTTATGTAATTCGCCGTATCCTCCGCCGTGCTGTTCGTTATGGTTATACATTCCTCGGACAAAAACAGGCATTTATGTATAAACTCCTCCCCGTACTGATTGAAAACATGGGGGATGCTTATCCTGAACTGAATGCGCAAAAAGAATTGATTGCCAAAGTAATCAAGGAAGAAGAAGACTCCTTCCTCCGCACTTTGGAAACCGGTATCCGCTTGCTGGACAAGACAATGGCTGACACCAAAGCCGCCGGTAAGACTGAAATCAGCGGTAAGGATGCCTTTACATTGTATGACACGTTCGGTTTCCCGCTCGACCTCACGGAACTTATTCTCCGCGAAAATGGCATGACTGCCGATATCAAAGAGTTCGACGCCGAAATGGAGAAACAGAAACAACGTGCCCGCAATGCCGCAGCTGTTGAAACCGGTGACTGGATTACATTGAAAGAAGGTACCACTGAATTCGTGGGCTACGACTATACGGAATATGAAACATCCATCCTGCGCTATCGCCAGGTGAGACAGAAGAACCAGACTTTGTATCAAATTGTACTGGACAAGACTCCGTTCTATGCTGAAAGTGGTGGTCAGGTAGGTGATACAGGCGTATTGGTGAATGAATTTGAAACTATCGAAGTTATTGATACGAAGAAAGAAAATAACCTTCCCATCCATATCACCAAGAAGTTGCCCGAACATCTGGGAGTTCCCATGATGGCTTGCGTGGATACGGAAAAACGTGCCGCTTGTGCTGCCAACCACTCTGCCACCCACTTGCTGGATGCTGCATTGCGTGAAGTGCTGGGTGACCACGTGGAGCAGAAGGGTTCTTTAGTTACCCCTGACTCCCTGCGTTTCGACTTCTCTCACTTCCAGAAAGTAACGGATGAAGAACTTCGCCAGGTGGAGCACATTGCAAATGCCAAGATACGTGCCAATATACCTTTGAAAGAATACCGCAATATTCCTATCGAAGAAGCTAAGGAACTGGGTGCCATCGCACTTTTCGGTGAAAAGTATGGCGACCATGTACGCGTTATCCAGTTCGGTTCTTCCATCGAGTTCTGTGGTGGTACACATGTTGCCGCTACCGGAAACATCGGAATGGTGAAGATTGTATCCGAAAGTTCTGTTGCTGCCGGTGTTCGCCGTATCGAGGCTTACACAGGTGCACGTGTAGAGGAAATGCTGGATACTTTCCAAGATACCATGCGTGACCTGAGAGCGCTTTTCAACAATGCGCCCGACTTATCCGGTGCAATCCGCAAGTATATCGAAGAAAACGCCGGATTGAAGAAACAGGTGGAAGACTTCATGAAAGAAAAGGAAGCGCAACTGAAAGAGAAACTGTTGCAAAACGCTCAAGAAGTGAACGGTGTAAAGGTTATCAAGTTCTGCGCAGCGATGATACCAGCCGATGCCGTCAAGAACATTGCTTTCCAGTTGCGTGGAGAAATCACGGAAAACCTTTTCTTCGTTGCCGGAACAGTATTTGAAGGTAAACCGATGCTAACAGTTATGCTAAGCGATAACCTCGTGGCCGGTGGTCTTAAAGCAGGTAACTTGGTGAAAGAAGCTGCCAAACTGATACAAGGTGGCGGTGGAGGTCAACCTCACTTCGCAACTGCGGGTGGCAAAAACCCTGATGGATTGAGTGCTGCGGTAGACAAAGTTATGGAGTTGGCAGGGTTGTAAATAATCGCTAACTGATTCTATTCAATAAAAACTCCGCTTTCGACAAAGTGTCGAAAGCGGAGTTTCTTTATATATAAAATTTAATCTGTTATCATTCCTCCATTCTTAGACTGAACAATTCCCGAAGTACAACCGTTACACCATCAGGCAACAAACCGGAAGGACAAAACTCCGTTATATTCTCAGCAAGTACACATCTTACCGTATTACTACCGCCAGAAGAAAGAGTCCGGATATAAAGTCTCTTCTCATTACCATAAGTAAATTGCCATACCGGTTGCGTATTTCCTTCTTCATCCTCTACGGGAATCGTATCGTAACGGCCAATAAGAGGCACATTTTCTTTTCCTTCCGAATAAATCTCCAGTACTCCCTTCTCCCCAAAAGAAGAAGCCCCCTCATCCGGTATCAACAGATAATATCCGTTATCTTTCAACCAAGGTCGTTCGGCAAGAGCTTTCTGTACATTAGCCAGCAAATCCATAGGTGCACCATCACTGATTGCATATTCACAAGCCATTTTCTTCATTTTATACTCATGCCGGTTTTTCACCGTTATATAAAGCTTAGTATCGGTACCCGAACCATCCGTAATGCGCAATACCGTTTGACCAGCCGCCAGAGGCTGCACCTTGATACGCCGGTAACCATTGACATCCTCATCGAATGTTACAGCTGCCACAGACTCGTGTTCATTGAAAAGGTTGTAATTGCCATCACCGCCATCAATGCCTAACACTATTTCTTCCGTATCGGTGATATACAACGTAACAGAAGAAACCAAGTTGCTACAAGTCCCGATTTGATAAATAGGTTCTACGCCTTCAAAGATTACCATATCCCGATAATCTTCCTGACAACCGGCACCAACCAGCATCAGGCATACCAAAGCTATAATAGTATAAACATCTTTCATTGTATTTGATTTTAGTCGTTCTATATACAAAAATACAAAACAACTGTGAATACTGCATTGAAAACCATCATTTTATTTGTTCCTCCGGATAATTCACCAGATACAATGTCCCCGTAGCCCGCGTAAATGCGGTATACAACCAACGGAAATAGTCCGGTGTCAGATATTCATCCGTCATGTACCCTTGGTCGAGAAAGACATTCTTCCATTGCCCACCCTGCGCTTTATGGCAAGTCACGGCATACGCATATTTCACTTGTAAAGCATTATAATAGGGATCCGCTTTCATCTTCTTCATTCGTTCTCGTTTCACGGTTATATCGGCATAATCTTCGAGCACTGCATAGAAAAGGCGGTCATTATCAGCCTTAGGAAGTGCAGGCGCATCACTGCGCAAAGTATCCAACAGCAGATTTACCTCCAGTTCGAAACCATTGTAATCGGGAAAAGACAGCGTGACATCCGCGAAACGGAAACCATATAATTCACGCGTGCGCCGAACCCTCCGGACAACAGCCGTCTCACCATTGGCTATAAAATCGGGGACTTGCGCCACATCCTCTCTCTTCTCCCCGTTACGCAACATATCCGCTTGAAGCAGCTCAGTCCAATAATAATTATTTTTCGCAACCATAAGCAAGTCGCCCGTATTCAATTCATCCTCACGCCAAAGAATTTGGGCGCGAATACCGTTATTGTAAATATTAGCCCGCTTGTTGGAACGGCATATCACAATGGTATCATCCATACCATCACGATTGTAGCACTGTTCCAAAGCATCAATCAATTCATTACCCGGCAGTACCTTAATGTCCGCAAAACCCGTCACTTTTATCTTCGGCAACGAAGTACAGTTATCCTCGGTAATCAGTTGCCGCAACCGGGTGGCATTCCACAAAATTCCCGACTGCTGTTCCTGCCTTACTACCTGAGTCAAGTTTACCTCAACAACTTCAAGTCCATATCCTTTTAAAGCTTCCGCGTAGAGAGCAGGACTTTGTTCTTCACCAACCGGCGGCAACTGTGCCGTATCCCCCATCAGCAACAGGCGACATCCCTGCCCGGAATACACGAATTGCACCAAGTCATCCAGCAATCGTCCCGTACCGAAGGCGGAACCCGACAATCCATCGTTGGAAATCATCGACGACTCATCTACTATATATAGAGTATGCGTTGTCAAATTATCGTTCACCGAGAAATTACTAAGCTCGTTAGAGAAAGATTGCTGTCTATAGATTTTTTTATGAATTGTAAACGCGGAATGTCCCGCGTATGCCGAAAACACTTTTGCCGCACGCCCCGTTGGAGCCAATAAAATTGACTTTTGTTGTAACTTATCCAACGTTTTGACCAATGCACCCACCAACGAAGTTTTACCCGTTCCAGCATAACCACGAAGCAAGAAAACCACCTCACTACGGGGCGATAGAAGAAACTCTGATAAAGATTTTACAGCAATTTCTTGCTCGGGAGTTGGTTGGTAAGGAAAATTTTCCTTAATTTGCCTTTCTAAATAGTTATTTATCATTTTTGTAACAGAAAAAAGTAAAGGGAACTATCGTTTTTAAATTAATTTCTTTTATTTTTGCGGTGCGAATATAACAACTAAAAAACATATTTATCATGAAAACAGTATTTAATATCGTTTTAGGCTTGTGTGCTCTGGTCTTGGTTTATATCTGCTATACCAGCATTATGGGTCCTATAAACTTTGAAAAAGCTAAAAAGCACAGAGATGCAGCGGTCATCGCTCGCCTGATTGACATTCGCAAGGCACAAATGGAGTATCGCGGTCTGCATGACCAGCAATACACTGCTAGTTTTGACTCGCTGATTGATTTCGTTAAAAACCAGAAACTTCCTTTCATCTACAAACAAGGTGAATTGAGCGATAAGCAATTGGAAGACGGTCTTACTGAAAAGAAGGCTATCAACATCATCAACAAAGCAAAGAAAACCGGTAATTACGCTGATGTTAAGAAATGGGGACTGGAAAACTTCAAACGCGATACCATGTGGGTAGCTGTTTTGGATACAATTTTCCCAAAAGGTTTCAACGCCGACTCTATGAGATATGTTCCTTTCGGAAACGGTGCACAGTTTGAAATGGCTATCAAGAATGATACAGCTAAATCCGGTGCTCCTTTCTGTCTGCTCGAAGTTAAGACTCCGTACGATGTTTACCTGAACGGTCTGGACAAGCAAGAAATTGCTAACTTGAAAGACTTGCAAACCAAGTTGGGTAAATATTCCGGTCTGATGATTGGTAGCTTGGAAACAGCTAACAACAACGCAGGTAACTGGGAATAAGTTTAAGTTCTTGAGTTTTTAAGGTCTTGAGGTCTTGAGTTTTTTGCAAACTTATGAACTCAAAAACTAAAAACCTAAAACCTATGATAGAAACAACTGATTTTAGTAAATCGGAACAATATACTTTATCCATCCGTCTTAGTACGGATGGATTTTCTTTTTCTGTATTCAACCCTCTGAACGATGGCGAGCTCTCTTTCTATGAGCGTGATGTAGAAGAATCTCTCTCACTCACTGCCAATCTGAAACAAACTTTCCGTGAAGTGGAATGGTTAAACCATACCTTTCGCCGGGTCAATGTGATAATGGCGGACAAACGGTTTACATTTATTCCCCTGGAGTTTTTTGAGGACGAGCAAGCGGAAACGGTATTCTATCATAACCATCCCCAACGGGAAAACGAAACTGTGCAATACAACATCTTGCCGAAGAACAATATCGTAGTATTGTTCGGCATGGATAAGAGCGCCTGTACTTTTCTCAACGAAGAATATCCCAATATCAAGTTCTATTCACAAGCTAGTCCGCTCATAGAGTTCTTTGCCACAAAGAGCCGTTTGGGAAACAGCCGGAAAATGTATGCCCACCTACGCAAGGATGCCATAGACATCTATACCTACGAACGCGGGCGACTGCTGCTTGCCAACTCTTTTACCTGTAAGGAAATGAACGACCGCATCTACTACCTGCTTTACATCTGGAAACAACTCGGTATGGAGCAGGAACGTGACGAACTGCACCTGACAGGATCCTTGTCCGACAAAGACCAATTGCTACCCGAACTGAGAAAATTCATCCGGCAGGTATTCATAATGAACCCAGCCACTAATCTTGACCTTCAAGCCATCAACCTATGCGAGTAATCAGCGGAATATATAAAAGAAGACGTTTTGACGTGCCCCACTCTTTCAAGGCACGCCCCACCACAGATTTTGCCAAAGAGAACCTATTCAATGTACTCTCCAACTATATCGACTTTGAAGATGGCGTGCGTGCCCTCGACCTCTTTGCAGGGACAGGCAGCATCAGTATCGAGTTGGTATCCAGAGGGTGCGACCAGGTCATCAGCGTGGAGAAAGACCGCGACCATTATGCTTTCATCTGCAAGGTGATGCAAGAGTTGAAGACTGATAAATGCCTACCCATCCGTGGCGATGTATTTAAGTACATAAAAAGCGGACGCGAGCAATTCGATTTTATCTTTGCCGACCCTCCCTACGAACTTACCGGATTGCAGACTATACCCGTTCTGATCTTTGAAAACAATTTGTTGAAAGAAGACGGGCTGTTCGTCTTGGAACATGGCAAAAAAGATAATTTTGAGAACCACCCGCATTTTGTAGAAAGAAGAATATACGGAAGTGTGAACTTTTCCTTCTTCAAATTATAAAAGTGGTGCCAAAAGCCGCACCACACTCTCGGCGGCTTTGAGATACCAGGGGCGTTTCTTCCAACTCTTTAAGAATACCTGCACGCACTCCCGCTGATCTTGTAGGAAGATTTCACGCATCTGCAAGGCAGTTTCCGCATCATATATAAAAGCATTCACCTCAAAGTTATGCTCAAAGCTGCGGAAATCCATATTTGTAGACCCCACGGTAGATAGTTCGTCATCCGAAACCATCAATTTGGAGTGCAGGAAACCTTTCTTGTAAAAATAAACCTTGACACCCGCACGCAGCATATCTGCAAGATATGAACAAGAACCCAGATGCGTCAGCCGGTTATCTGCCCGGTAAGGAAGCATCAAGCGGATATCCACTCCGGCCAGAGCCGCCGTCTGCATGGCGACAGCCATCGACTCGGTAGGCAAGAAGTAAGGAGTTTGTATATAGAAGTATTTCTTTGCCCCTGAAATAGCCGTTACAAGTCCCTGCATAATTTCCTTCCACGGACCTACCGGCTCACTGGTTACAATCTGCACCAACGAAGTTCCACAGTTATCTATCTTCGGGAAATACCGGGTAGCAGTAATCAAAGTACGATCCACGAAATACCAATCGAGCAAGAAAGCAGTCTGCAACCCGTGTACGGCTTTTCCTTCGAGCATCAGATGAGTATCTCGCCAAATGCCCCACGAGAATCCACGCATATACCGTTCCGCCAAGTTCATTCCTCCGACAAAACCGACACGCCCGTCGATAACCACAATCTTCCGGTGATTACGATAGTTCACCTTACTGGTGAACAATGGGAAGCGGACTTTCAAGAAACTGCGCACCTCTATACCTGCCTCCCGCATCTTTTCAAAAAAGCGATGGGGCACGTGCCAGCAACCTACGTCATCATAAATGACGCGCACCTCTACCCCGGCTTTCGCCTTCTCTATCAACACATCACTCACCAGGCGCCCGATGGCATCATCCTCAAAGATATAAAACTCAATATGAATATGTTTCTCCGCTTTCTGCAATTGGCGCAGAAGAGATTGTAACATCGAAAGTCCCAATGTATAAGTCTCCACACGGTTGCCGTCAAAAGGAAAAGCCTGGTTAGTATTACGAAACAGAGAAATAAGCCGGCTGTAGTTCATAGGGAGTGCACAAGAGTTCTGGGACAGATACTCCGCCATCGGCTTTTTCAGCAAGTGGTTATAGCTTTTCTTCCCGATGATACGCTCACGGCGTTGGCTACGACCGAAGAAAAAGTAAAGAATCAGCCCCACTACCGGCAGGAACATCAGTACCAGTATCCACGACATAGTCTTCACCGGGTTACGGTTGTCGAGGATAATGACAATAATCGTTCCGATGATGGCTCCGAAATAAAGGATATTGAAAGCTACGGCAGCGATTTCACTTGCTATGAAAGTCCAGTCTATCATGCAAGCAAATATAGAGAAAAGAAATGAGATATTAATGAAGGGACGTCAAAATACACCTGAAGATTTCTTTTAGGTACGATTTACACGGAATGCCAAGGAGATTGTGTCAAAATCCTTGGCATTCCGTACCCAAAAAGAAACAAACTGTAAACGAGTTTTTGTTTTGACCCCATTATCAGAATGGCCTTCTACCTCCGAATCCACCTCCATGACGTCCGCCACCAGGACCACCGGAACCTCCGAAACCACGTTTTCCACCACCTTGCATACCCTCACGAGCTGATTTACTGCCAAAGATATTCAGGCGATAAATGACGTGCAACATACAATAACTGTTGACACCGTTATACTCATAAACCGAACGACCGTTTGCAGTCAATGAACGGCTGATATTGCTCTGCTGCTTCAGTATGTCGTACATTTCAAAGCTGACAGTCGCCGCTCCCTTGAAGAAAGTTTGCGAAAGCTGGGCGTTCCAAATCAATTCATTACGATTCATACTCGCATCCGTATATCCACGACGGCTCTGGTTAGCGATATTGGTAGAAAGGCTCATATTCCACGGCATGTTCACCGTGGTGTTGGCACCGTATGAGAAAGTATAAGGTTGTTGATTATTGTCCGGCGTCAGTTTATCCTTTTCAATCGAATAAGAAAGCGAGCCATTCACGCCAAACTCAATCCAATCATTGCGGTAAGTACCGTTCAGGCGTTCATTCAGAGTGAGGTTCGTCGTCGTATTCTTTTGCTCCACTGCATCAGCGCCTTTACCGGAAGTCAGATAACCCACATTATTACTGTAATTGGCATTGGAGAATGAACCGATGGTAAACTTCTTGTTTTTCAAGGCAGTATTGAAACCAAACAAACCGAACGCACTCCAGTTACCATTTATATTTTTGGAAGTTGTAGTCCATCCACCGGTCGATTCATTATACACACGACTACTGCTGATGCTGTTCTGAGTAGTTTGGAAGTTTGCGTGCGAAAAGATGCCACGCTGCTTGTCCGCATTATACGTATTATAGAAGACACGA
The DNA here is from genome assembly GCF_959029255.1 of uncultured Bacteroides sp. Classification (GTDB taxonomy): domain Bacteria; phylum Bacteroidota; class Bacteroidia; order Bacteroidales; family Bacteroidaceae; genus Bacteroides. Next base: position 21,361 of record NZ_CAUFUE010000009.1, read on the forward strand.
AGATTATGCGTGAAAGAAGGCTTCAAACCCGGATTACCCACCCTGATATTCAGCGGATTGGAATCATCCGTTACAGGCAGCAAGTTCTCCATGCTGGGTTGACTGCTACGTCCACGGTAAGTCATGCGCAATTGGCTCACTTTGGAAAAGCGTATACGCAAATCCAAGTTCGGTGCAAAGTTGAAAACGCTACGAGTGGTAATCGTATCGATTTCACCTTTCTTATAAGTAAGCTTTGTGTTCTGCGGTTGGAAAGACAGACCCGCATTCAGTTGGTACAACGGCCGAATAAAACGCAATCCCACCATGGCATCGTGGTTGTAGGTTTTATACTCGGCATACTTACTCTGATCCATATCCTTATTGTTTATATAATCGGCAGGAAGCGGTTCACCCATTTCCCAGCCCAACTTGGAAAGGTCATACGTGCTTTTATCACTCTCAGTATACTTGTACTGGAACTGATAGCTGAATTGCAAGAAAGTGGCTCTCGCAATAGGTTCGCTATAAGTAAGTTGCGCACTGTAATTATAGTTCGATGCAGGAGAAGTGACATAACGCCGTATCACATCATCCTCCCGGTTGTTATCCGTTTGGAAATACCGTGTATCGGTAGAACTGAACTGCTCGCTATCATCATCACCATAGCCAAAGCGTCCCCGGAAAGTAATATTCCGTCCTTTTGAATTCAGCTTACGGTTTACCTGAAGCGTAGCATTGGTAGAAAGAGAGTTACCGCTACTGCTGGAAAGACTGTTATTCGTATTCACCAGAATCTTTTTCAGAGGGTCATCATCACCCGTCAGGTCGGCACGCATCAACTTCATCCAGGAGTCGAGCGAGTCATTCGGATTAGTGAAATACTTAAAAGGATCATCGTTGAACGTAGCCGACTTACCGTCGGAATATTTTTCCGTCTTTCCATACGAAAGATTAGGGCGGAAGATGATGTTCGTCATCGTATCGGGTCTCCACTCCAACCGGAAATCGACATTCACATCTTGACTCTTACTACGGCTCAAAGAATTAGAATTAGAAAAAGAAGAGTTACTGCCGTTTGACAAGAAGTTTTCGGAATAGCCACGGCTAATCACATCATTGCCCCGGTAATTATAACGTGCGCTACCGCCCAATTCCAGTTTATCAGTCTCCGTAGCGAAGCTCACACCCAATTCCTTGGTTGCCGTCAACCCGTTGTTTCGACGCCAGTGGGGACCGCCACCTCCACCGGAGAATCCCTGGTCGTTCACATTGTTTGCACCGGCTATCACAGACACCTGCGTCTTGTCACGGAAATAATTCACCATAGCGCGTCCCATATAACGGCTTTCCGTACCTCCCGCCAAGTCTATATTACCAAACACACCTTGGTTCATGCCTTTCTTCACCGTGAGGTCGAGCACCGTTTCCTCCTCACCGTCATCAATACCGGTGATACGTGCCAAATCGGACTTCTTATCGTATGTTTTCAGCTTGTCAACCATGTTTACGGGAAGATTCTTCAAACCGGTTTTCACGTCACCGCCAAAGAACTCCTTACCACCCACCATGATTTTCTTCACCTCTTTACCGTTTATCTTCACATTACCATCCTCGTCCACTTCGGCTCCGGGAAGTTTCTTCACCAACTCCTCAAGCATAGCGCCTTCGGGCGTACGGTAAGCAGAAGAGTTAAACGCAATCGTATCTTCCACCACCTGCACTTGCGGAGCCTCGGCAGTCACCACCGCCTCCGCCAGCATCACGGCATCGGTTTCCAGCGTCAGCGTGCCTATCTTTCTGTTGGGATTGGCATCAGTCAGTTGCAAGGGAACCAGTTTGTTCTTAAAACCTATATAAGAAACCTTCAATACATACTTTCCTGCTTTCACCTTCGGCAGCGTGAAGTACCCTTGCCCCGTAGTGGCAACACCAGCGGCGTAGGTGCTGTCCGGTAAAGAAAGTAATTGTACAGTAGCTTGTGCCGCAGGTTCCTTCGTATCCTCGACCACACGGCCGGAAACGGTAATGTTCTTTGTTTGTGAGAAAGCGGAAACTGCTGTTGCCAACAGCAACACCAGTCCGGTGATAATCTTTTTCATGCCCTGTTTTTATAAATGACTAACAATGTTTATTTATACACTGCTTCATTTGACAAACTTCTGCGCAAAAGGTTTAATACCTTACACGTTGAAATATCTTAATTATCGACTATTTCGCCCAAAGTCCCTATCAACCGGCACTTTCTTTATACGAAAATCAGTGCAATTTACACACCCCGCACTATCATTGTACACGGTTCCCGGTTGCGTCACCTGCCTTTCCGGTTGCCGCCCTTGCCACCTCCCAAAGTGTCGAAACGGTAAACAAGGTGCACCATGCAATAACTAGTCAAAGTATTATAGCGGATATCCGTAACGTTCGTACCGCTCGTCCAGCGGAACTGGTTATTCTGCTGTTGCAAGATGTCATACACCTTCACCCGAACCATCGCCTGCTTTCGTTTCAGGAATTTCTTGGACACCTGCGCATTCCACATCAGTTCATCCTTGTTGGCATTGCCACTGTATCCATCACGTATCTTCCAGTTCAAATCCGTAGATATCTCCACATCCCAAGGCAGCCGCACATGGGTATCCCCGCCCAACGTATAGTCGAATGTTTCGCGGTTACTGTCGGTCTGCTTACTATTATATATACTGTTGTACCTGAAAGTCGCCTTCAAAGACATATCGAATTTGTCGCTGCGGTAACTGCCACGCAATGTCTCACCCGTTGAGAAATTATGCGTAGTACTCAGTTCCCAATCCCCTCCCTTCTGATTGACAGTGGTATAGCTCACCTGGTCTCTGTAATTTACATCCATATTCACCCCGATATTGAACTTCTTGTTCTTCAGCGGCATGTAGAAAGAGCCCCACGAACCGATGTTCCAGTTACCGTTCACATTCACTTTATGATAGGTACGCGCGCCTGTTTCCTTATCGTAAGTCATGCGGTCTGCCACGGAATTCATCGTGTTCCTGAAAAACAGGCTCATGTAGATACTTCGCATGCTCTTTGACGAATAACGGTTGTAGTTGATATCCACATTGTTTGTAAACGAAGATTTCAGGTTCGGATTACCATACCGCATGTTCATCGGGTCGGTCACGCTGATTACCTCCTGCAAGTCCCACAGCCTGGGGGCTTCACTGTTTCCCCTGTAGTTCAGCCGCAACCGCTCACGCTGGGAAAACACATATTCCAACCACAAGGTAGGCGTCCAGTTCACCACATACTGCTGCGGCAAATCCTTGAAGGCATTAGGGCCGATTGTCGTCTTGCTCTCCGTAGTACGCGGATTCAGAGCTACCCCGGCATTATATAACAATCCCTTATAGTTTTCACCCTGTTTGAGGTGGTTGCCCTGAATAGAAAGATTTACATAATGGTTGTTATAGAAATTCTCCACACGCGAACTCAATCCATTGTTATAATCCAGGTTAAAGCGGTTATCATAGTTGATGCTGTCATAGACCAATGACTGGGATAACCCGCTCTGATGGGAATAGTTATAACTGAGGCTCAGCGTATAATGCTTGGAGAGGGGTTCCGAATACATGGCAAAAACTCCCCAGTTGCGATTATCACCGTTGCCAGCCGTCCGGCGCTCGATGTCCGAGATACTATCCTGCTTGAAGAACTGCGAATAAGAATCATTGAAATTATCCCGCCGGTTGTCGCTGTAACCAAAGTTGACGGACGCATGGAAGTTGCGCCCCCTCTTCTTGAAGCGATGATTGTAAGTGAATGAGCCATTGACGTTGAAGTTCCTTCCGTCACCATGATTTTGCGAAGTCGTTTCATTGATATCCTTCAGCTCATTGTCCCGGTTCTTGTTCCAATAGCTGCCCCAGGAGTTATTCTTCTGATAGCCGATGTCCGACCTCACGGAAATCGTATTCAGGCTGTCCACCTTCCATTCCACATACACGTCCCCTTTCAGATCGTGGTTGCCATTCTTGCTGTTGGACCTATTATTGGAGAAAGATGATTCGTCTCCCAGGAATGTTTCCGTAGACGACTCCGTATCCGATTCCATCTCATTATGCCGATAGCGCACATTTCCCCGCATATCCAGTTTCTTTCCTTTGCGTGCATACGTAAGTCCGCCATTCTGATTGGTACGTTGTCCTCCGCCCCAGCTGCGATCCCTGCCAAAGTCCCGTCCCGCTTCTCCGAGTTCCGAGAAACCTTTTCCATTGGTGTTGTTGGCAGAGCCTATAAAAGACAGGTTGACTTCGTCCGTAAAGTGATTTACATTGACCCCTTCTTCATAGCGGTCCTTAGTGCCATATCCGGCAATCACATTTCCCATCCAGCCGCTGTTCTTTTTCAATACCAGGTCCAACACAGCCGTTTCATTACCGTCTTTAATACCAGTCTGCCGCTCGCGGTCGCTCTTTTCCTTATAAGCTTTCAGCTTCTTCACGGCGTCTGCCGGGAGATTCTTCAACGACATTTCCGTATCTCCGCCAAAGAACTCCTTACCATTCACCATGATTTTCTTTATCTCCTCGCCATTCAGCTTTACCTTCCCCTCCTCGTCAATCTCCACACCGGGGATTTTCTTTATCAGTTCATCGAGCATAGCGCCTGCCGAAACACGGTAGGCTGATGCCGAATATTCCGTCGTATCCGCTTTCACCACCACCGGAGGCGCCTCCGCCGTGACAAGAGCCTCATCGAGTAGCACACCATCGGATGCCAAAGCAATGACACCAACATTCTTCGACGGCACTTTAGCGGATAACGTTACAGATTGGAAATGAGTGGTATATCCCACAAAGGAAACTTTTAGAAGATAAGTTCCCGCCTTTACACGGGGCAATGTGAAGTAGCCTTTCGCACGGGTGATATTCCCCGCCACCTGCGAGCTGTCGCGCAAAGCTAGCAACTGAACCGTAGCAGCCTCAATGGGTTCCTTCGTCTCTTCCTCTATGACCTGTCCCGAAACGGCAACAGTGTTTTTCTGTGCAAAAGCAATTCCGGGACTAAAAAGCAATAACAACATCCCGGCTATAAGTTTTCTCATGTGGTATCAGCGTTTATGTTGCGGATACAAATATAGGCACTAATTCCTTATATATAGTTTAAAATATAACACAATTACCTCCAAAATACATCATATTTGCAATTAAGACCCAGATATAATGAATTATTGAAGATTAAAATAGAAATCTTGAAATGTTGCCGACGGACATTTTGAAAATTTATTTTTCACCACAGAGGACACAGAAGTCACAGAGGTTTTAATTTTTTTCGACGCTGATTGGGCGGATTATGCGGATTTTAATTTTCAGACGCAAATGACGCTGATGACGCTGATTTTTTTGAGTAGCAACAAAGTAAAAAATCAGCTCAATCAGCTCAATCCGCTCAATCAGCGTCGAAAAAATCAGAGACACAGCGCAGCCCTAAAATCCGCGAAATCTGCGTAATTCGCGCCTAAAAAATTAAAACCTCTGTGACCTCTGTGTCCTCTGTGGTGAAAGAAAAATTATCATTTATCAATTTCCCAAGAGCTTCTTTAATTATCCCCAATCAGTTGCGGCGTCTAAACAGTCCGTCAATCGTCGCTTTCTTTATGCCGAATTCCAGGCAAAGCACGTTCAGTATCAGGAATATCAGGAAAGAAGAGGAGTCTACAGTCAAAAGGTCGCCCTGCGCCACCCGGTAGAGCATTCCACCGAAGACAAAAAGCACAGTCAGGAACATGGCGTTCCGCGTTGCTTTATTACGTATCTGTTCCGTCTCTTTACTTTCGGACTTTGTCAAAGCAAACAAAATCATCAATGCGCCCATCATCATCAAGAGCTTGGCACACTCTCTATAAAACAACAGGTTGGTATCAGTCACTTTACCCATCATCACCATGATAAAGGGGAGAAACAAACCCAGTGCAATCACAAAATATCCAAGCGGACGACAGTATACGGGAAGTAAGGCTTTCATAGATTTAATTATAAAATACAAATTACTAATTATACGCTACAAAGATAACATTTTATTGTCGAAAGAGCTATCTTTGTACCACAATAATTGAAGGAAGCCTTGTTTCCTTCCCTAATTTGTAATTCGTAATCTGTAATTAATAAAATGAGTAGACAAGAAGTAATCCTCTGCGAAGGACTGGAAAACAGCCTGACGCTTGCCATCGAACAATGCCCCCACGATAAGCTCTTCATCCTCACTGACGAGCACACCCATCGCCTGTGCCTGCCGCAGCTGAAAGACATTGCCGCCCTGAAGGATGCCGCAGAAATCATTATTGGTGCAGAAGACTTGCACAAGAACCTGGAAACGCTGGCTTCCGTCTGGCAAGCCCTGAGCGAGCAAGGCGCCACACGCCATTCCCTGCTCATCAACCTGGGCGGCGGCATGGTGACCGACCTAGGCGGTTTTGCCGCTTCCACCTTCAAGCGGGGAATTGCTTACATCAATATACCCACCACCCTGCTTGCCATGGTCGATGCTTCGGTAGGCGGCAAAACCGGTATCAACTTCAATGGGTTGAAAAACGAAATCGGCGTCTTCGCCCCTGCCGCCTGCGTATTGCTGGAAACTGAATTCCTCCGCAGCCTCGACGCCCACAACTTCTTCTCGGGATATGCCGAAATGTTGAAGCACGGACTCATCAGTACTCCGGAGCATCTTGCCGAATTGCTTTCTTTCGATACTGAAAAGATAGATTACGCGGCTCTCAAAGCAATGGTAGGCCGTTCTGTCCGGGTGAAAGAGGACATCGTGGAGGAAGACCCGCAGGAACATGGCATCCGGAAGGCGCTGAACTTGGGGCATACCGTAGGCCATGCCTTCGAGAGCCTTGCGCTGGCAGAGAACCGTCCCGTATTGCATGGTTATGCCGTGGCATGGGGACTTGTTTGCGAGTTATACCTTTCTTATATAAAGGCAGGCTTCCCGAAAGACAGAATGCGCCAAGTCATTCAGTTCGTCAAAGAGAACTACGGCGGTTTTGCTTTCAACTGCAAGCAGTACGACCGCCTTTACGAACTGATGAAGCATGACAAGAAGAACACTGCCGGAGTCATCAACTTCACCCTGCTGAAGGAGGTCGGCGACATCTGCCTCAACCAAACGGCGGACAAAGATACCATCTTCGAAATGTTCGACTTCTACCGGGAATGCATGGGGGTATAACTATTCCCCCGTTTCCGGTACATCCGTTTCGGGCACATCCACTTCCGGCCCGTCCCCCTTCTCCGCCGCCCGTTCCCTAGCCAACGTTTCGGGTCTCAGCATATCGGCGGGGAAGTATTTACTCAACGGATAACGATAAAAATCCATACTGTTGCGCAAACGGCTTGTCAGCATCCGGTCGGGTTTAAAGTAGATGCGCGATAGTTGCACCTTGCCGGGCAACACGTCATCGGGATGTTCAAACCCTTCGCTCGTTATCGCCACATTGAAAGAGCCCAATCCTTTGATGGTTACCGATTCACCGTTCCGCAAAGCGTCCTCTATAAACTTGGGCAAGTCCACCAGCACGCTTTGAACATCGCCCTCGCTCATACCTTTCCTCTGAGCCATGCGCCGTGCCAAATCATCGGTCGACACACCGCCACGAACTTGCAAAGTGCGCTGCACCGCATAATATAATTGTTTCATTCCCTCCTTCGTACGGAATAGCTTCTTTCTCACTAAATAAATCATCCCCATAATCTTATTACTATTTATTTTATAAAAACACTGCTGTTGAATTATCATTCTATCGGTATCGCATCGACAGTGGAAATCAGCGTGATATATACCCAACCCATGCCGCATTAGCACCTGCCGTCCGCATCTTCCCGACCTATCAGTTGCCCCCTTCCCGGACACCATGCACAAGATGGCATCTTATGTTGCACAAGATGGCATCTCATGCTACACAAGATGGCATCTTGTGCACCAAAGGTAGGCAAGTTTCAAATGATATGCAAGGAAGATGCGGTTATTAGATAAATATATTGCAGCCAAGCGCCATTATTCTCCCTGCTATAGCATGTTATTCCGTTTTTTATTGTACATTTGTGGTGTCAAATGTGTTTTAAATACAATCAGCAGGGAAACCTGCCAAAATCTCGTGGCGGGCATTTTTATGCCCGTCTGCGAAGCTCCTATATGGCGGTCTCCGTACCCCCATCGGGAGTGTTAATGCACCCCAAATGCTGGTTGTATACGCGCATTTGACAATGGGACAGGCGGAGATTGCCTATTTATTTTTACTCCTGCCTTTCCTATAAATCAAATTATCAACCTTAAAACCAATGGTTTATGGAAAACAACAATCAGCAGGCAGCCAGTCAGACAACCAGTCAAGAACTCCCCAGCATAGCAATGCATCCACGTTATGATTTCTCATCGGAAGAAGAAATGAAAACTTACTATTTGCAATTGGCCAACATCATGAACATAAAATTCGTCGGAGAATTCCCCGAGTTAATAAGTTTAAACTGTCTGAGCCGTAAATTAAAACAATTCATCCATCTGATGCAACTCCTTGGCACACACGAATGGGGAAAAGGCATCGCCGAAATACAAAATGCCTGCGGTGCATATATGCTCCAAAACACCCTGGACCGGAAAACACTTCTACGTACCAACCAAGAAATCGGCCAGCATCTTCAATTCATCATCAGCCTGGCAAGCCACACCGGTTTAGCAAAACAAATGGAAGGTATTTTATATTACCATTACCAGAATATTTTGCAACTCTTGAATAAGTTGAGAGAAGAGCCTGAAAAGCAATAACTTCCAAAATAAAACAGCAAAAAACTGAAAGATTTATTTGCTAATTCAAAATAAAGCGCTACTTTTGCATCCGCAATTCGGGGTATAGCTCAGCCCGGTAGAGTACGCGTCTGGGGGGTAATGAAATGAGCAAAGATTAGAAAGATTACAACGCAATATAAATCAAGGGGTTAAGTTAACGCTTAACTCCTTATTTTTTCCTGCGAATAAAATTCGATCAAAGTTTTTGGACAAATTGGTGCATACAAATGCAAAATAGGAACAAAATGTATGTTTGGACTTTATTTGTATATTTGAAAAAATAAGAGAATTTATTTATTCATTTTTTTTGCCAGTTCTACAATCTCAACCAAATCAGCCTCATCAATTTTATCTAAATCCATAAGTTTATACATCGCTTCACCCAATGCACCCAATTTAATATTTCCTACTTCCTCTCCTACTTGAAAAGGTGCTACCTTATCCGTCAAATCAAAACGCACAATTTCCTTAAATCCGTGATATATATCCAACCCTCTAATATCACCCGTGTTATTTAGCACCTGTTTCCAATTATCAGCATTGAGAGTACCTTGTTGTTTTAAATATTTAATTATGCAAAGATGAGAATAAGTAAGTTGATTTACTATTTTTTGAATACTCATCGCATTTGAATAATCTATTTCCGGACAAAATGCTAAATTACCTATAAAATAACCATAAAAGACAGTTTTCTTTTCTTCAGTATCATTCATTGAACCTTTCAATACACTCTCCAATATATCTTCTGCCTTAGAATAATTTAAATCATTATATATAAACAGATTATCCGTTCGAAAAGGAATTCCTTTAGCTATATTTTCATTAACCTTTGAGACCGCTGCTCGATATGAAGCTCCTAACCGTGCACACTCTCTTTTTGTAATATTGCGACTAAAAATATCATTTAAAATAGATTCAAAACCTCTTTGTACCAAAGGTTGTATTCCTGCTGAAAAAAGAATAGACTCAGGAGTTCCTCCACTAATAAGAGGAATAGTTGCAGTTGACAAAGAACTAACAATTTCAGATGTCTTTTTTATAGTGCTCATAGATTTAAATTAATATTACCATTGCAAATATATTGGTTTTATTTCAATATTCATTATAGACAGATAGATTTTTCCTTGTCTCGAAATTCCTAAAAATTCTTCTTCGAATTGGTTCAGTGTCCAATCTACTTATGCCTTCATAAACTTATTCACCACTTCATTTTTACGTTCCTCGCAGCTAATTTAGCAGTTATTATACAACTCATAGTTGAGGTTCACGCGTTTGTCCCTTTTAAATCGGTCTGCGTTCTTATCCCACTCATTTTCAAAGACAGACAAACTTAAATCAATATATTTTAGTTTACCTTTTTTTTAGTGATACGTAAACAAACAGGGTTACTTCCATCTTTTCTTTTGTTACTCGTGTGAAGCACAATACGAAATTTTGCCATAATCTTCTTTCTTTTTTTAGTGAATAATATAGTTATCTATGAGTGCAACGTAAAAACTCAATCCGCGATTAAATTTTTGACGAGTAAAATTAAACTATTAAGACTTATTAACAATGAATATACGAAAGGTTTCTGTCAATATACGTCCGCCCCATATTACTAATTGGAAATGTAGTGGCAAAATACACTCCTATTTTGTATCTATCTTCGATTAAAGTTTGATTAAAGTTTTGGGGTAAAATAATCCAATTCCATACAAAAGGCGATAGACTAAATACAAATAGCCGAACAAAACAAAAGCCTTAAACAGTCAAAGCATTATTTAGAAACAATTCTAAATGACAGCAAGAAAAAGCATTATAACACACTAATAATAAGTAATATATAAAAATTAACATAGAATACAAGAAATAAAAAACATCCGATTTATTTGCTAATTCAAAATAAAGCGCTACTTTTGCATCCGCAATTCGGGGTATAGCTCAGCCCGGTAGAGTACGCGTCTGGGGGGCGTGTGGTCGCAAGTTCGAATCTTGTTGCCCCGACATAGCTGAGTAAAAAGGAGTTAAGTGATAAACTTAGCTCCTTTTTTAGTTCCTTTACGCCAATAGTAAAGGAGCGGAATTACATGATTTCAAATCATTTTACCATCCTGTTTTACAAATGTGGTTAAAATATCCCCGCCAATCGGATTTATCGGCATATTATCATACATTTGCATAGATAAATAAACAACAATATCAACACTTAAAGTTTCTTGTGCAAATGGAAGACAAACTGTACAGCTACAAAATGGCGCATGACACCCGTTTTGCCCCAAACCCGCTATTCAATGTCTTGACTTTGGCAACTTGTAAACCGAAAATGAGGCTTAATACTAAAGTAGGAAATTGGATTGCCGGGTGGACCTCAAAACACATAGCCCACACTCCTACAAAAACAGGCGAAGAAAGACTCATCTACTTAGCCAAAGTGACCAAGAAACTCACTTTTGAGGAATATTGGGAAGAATACCCGCAAAAACGGCCCATATATACGGACGATAAAAGTGTATTGGAACGCTATGGGGATAACATTTACCAACCCACAGGAGATAATTCTTTTATACAGATAAAAAACGTTCACCATGGTGAAAGCAAGATGATGAAAGATTTAGGCGGAAAGTTTGTTCTTGTATGCGAGGAATTCTACTATTTCAGTTGCCTGTCACCCTTAGAAATACCTACGGAATTACGCCCCAACGTACCAAAAGTACAAACTTCTTACGGAACTATAACGAAAGACGCTTCCGAATTCATTAACTATGTAAAACAGCAAACTCACCTATGCAAATATACTGATGCCAAATGAAAACGATTTTAAGCCGAAAAGGATTTGACTCACAGTATGGCGGCATGCCAAGCCCGATACTACCTGACGGGACGTTACTGTCATTACCTATCCCCTCAAAAACAGATGATACAAAGTTTACGGATTTAGTTTGGTATGGAAAGTCATATTACGACATTATCCATGAGTTGAAAGGGAATAGTAAGATTAAGGAGAAATATTGCTGCCATTTAGACCCCGACATCAGGGAGAGTGTCATAAACAGACCGGACGGATGGCAACCTGTATTCGGACAGGAAGGTTCCTCCTTGAGGCATTTGCAGAAACAAGGCGTTGGAACCGGTGACTTATTTCTTTTCTTCGGGTGGTTTAGGCAAACAGAGTTTGCAGAAGGGAAATTAAGTTATGTAAAAAACGCTCCCGATTTGCATATTATCTTTAGCTATCTACAAGTAGGGAGCATTATTGACTCACCCTATGATGTGCCACAATGGCTAAATCAGCATCCGCATGCCAAAACCGACAGATGGAGACAGCCCAATGCCATTTATATAGCTTCTCCCTCATTGACCTTGCGCCCCGAACTATCCGGAGCAAGATGCTTACAATATTCAGACAAATTGGTACTTACCAAACAAGGATGCAGTAGGAGCGTTTGGGATTTACCCGACTTTTTCAGGAAAATACCTATTACATACAATGCAAATTCATGGAAAGAGGATTGCTTTGTGTCAGCCGCTAAAGGGCAAGAATTTGTATTCGACGCGAATGAAGAAGCCATAGAGTGGATAAAGAGTCTGTTACCTCGGCTTTAATCTCAAAAGGCGGCCGACAACTTTGAATCTCCCTATTCGGGCAGTCTATTCGATGTCGGTTCCACGCTCTTAAACTTTAAAGCATTGATATTTAGCAAAGGGAACAGACCTATGTATTTTTTTATCACTACATTTGCAGACGATGCCAATTTATAAGCGTCAGATAGTTACGGAAATAAAAGCAATTGGTATTATTGGCAAATATTAAAATAAAATTATGGGAGCAGCAAAATGGATTGGAGGTATCATCGGCTTTATGGCCGGAGGTCCGCTGGGAGCATTGGCAGGTTATGCCTTTGGTTCACTTTTCGACAACAGTGACAATAGCGATTATAATCGCTATGATGACGAGCAAACAAGGGGGTACTACGGACAACGGAACAGTTTTCTTTTCTCTATGCTCGTCATGGCTTCGTACATCATCAAGGCTGACGGACGCATCATGCACAGCGAAATGGAATTCGTCCGCCGTTTCTTGAGAACAAATTTCGGTGAAGAAGCCGTGAGTGAAGGCGAGCAGATACTGCTCAACCTCTTTGAGCAGAGCAAGCAGATGGAAAAACAAGACCCGCTTGCCTTTAAAAACATCATTCGCGACTGCGGAAAGCAAATCGCCGCAAACCTCACATACGAGGAACGCCTGCAATTGCTCGTTTTCTTGGCAGAAATCGCCAAAAGTGACGGCAACGTTTGCCTGAAAGAAGTAGAAGCGCTAAAAGAAGTAGCCGCATACATGGGGCTTTCGACAGCCGAAGTAAGTTCCATGCTCAACTTGGGCGGAAGTTCGCTTGAGGAAGCATACAAAGTGCTCGAAATAGAGTCTACCGCCACCAACGACGAAGTACGTGCCGCATACCGCCGTTTAGCCTTGAAACATCATCCCGACAGAGTGGCAACCCTGGGGGAAGACATAAAGAAGGCAGCGGAAGAAAAGTTCCAGAATATCAACAACGCCAAAGAACAAATCTACAAGGCAAGGGGTATGAAATAGTGAATAAGCAAATCCCTTTTGCTTATTTTATAAAGAGATTTGTTATATTTGCCATCCATCAATAATATTACATTTAGACTGATTTATGAAGAAAATTCTTGCAACCATTGCATTTGGTTTCACCGCAATGACCGGGTACGCAGCCACTCCCCTCTGGATGCGCGATGTACGCATCTCACCCGACGGTTCGGAAATCGTGTTTTGCTACAAAGGGGATATTTACAAGGTGCCCGCCAAGGGCGGAACAGCTACACAACTGACAACCCTGGACTCATACGAATGTACGCCCGTATGGTCGCCCGACGGCAAGCAGATAGCTTTCGCCAGCGACAGACACGGCAATTTCGATGTATTCGTGATGCCCGCCAATGGAGGAACGGCGCAACGCCTGACTACCAACTCGGCAAGCGAGCTTCCTTCCACCTTTACGCCGGACGGCAAATACATATTGTTTTCGGCCTCTATTCAAGACCCGGCAAGCAGCGCCCTGTTCCCCACCGGCGCCATGACCGAACTTTACAAAGTTCCTTCAACCGGCGGACGCACGGAACAAGTGCTGGGTACGCCTGCCGAAGCGGTCTGCTTTGACAAATCGGGCAATCATTTCTTCTATCAGGACCGCAAGGGTTTTGAAGATGAATGGCGGAAACATCACACTTCGTCCATCACCCGCGACGTATGGATGTACGACGTACAAAGCGGAAAACATACCAACCTCACCCAGCATGCCGGTGAAGACCGTAATCCGGTGCTGGCTCCCGACGGACAAACCATCTACTTCCTGAGCGAACGAAACGGCGGTTCGTTTAATGTATATTCTTTCCCGCTCGACCGGCCGCAATCGGTCAAAGCGATAACCGATTTCAAAACTCATCCGGTACGTTTCCTTTCCATGAGTAACGACGGAACGTTGTGCTACGGATATGATGGCGAGATTTATACCCAGCAGAACGGCTCCGCCCCGCTAAAGGTACAGATAGAAATGATACGTGACGACCAGCCGCAATCAGCCAATCTGACCTTTACAAACAGGGCTACCTCGGCTACCGTTTCTCCGGATGGCAAGCAGGTTGCTTTCATCGTTCGCGGTGAAGTGTTCGTTACTTCGGCAGACTATGCCACCACCAAGCAAATCACGCATACTGCGGCACGTGAAGCCGGACTCACCTTCGCCCCGGACAACCGTACTTTGGCATACGCCAGCGAACGTAACGGCAACTGGCAATTGATTTTAGCCAAAATAGCCCGGAAAGAAGACCCCAACTTCCCCAATGCGACTATTATCAATGAAGAAGTTTTGCTGCCATCCGCTACCGTAGAGCGTACATATCCGCAATTCTCGCCCGACGGCAAGGAACTGGCCTTTATTGAAGACCGCAATCGCTTGATGGTGCTCAATCTGGAAACCAAGAAGGTGCGGCAGATTACCGACGGTTCAACCTGGTACAGCACCGGTGGCGGGTTCGACTATTCCTGGTCGCCCGACGGCAAGTGGTTCACCCTTGAATTTACAGGAAACAAGCACGACCCGTACTCTGACATAGGTCTTGTCAGTGCGGATGGTAAAGGCGAGATTATCAATCTGACGAATAGCGGATACATGAGTGGTTCTCCGAGCTTCGTTCTTGACGGCAATGCCATCCTTTTCATCACCGAACGCTACGGTATGCGCGCCCATGCTTCATGGGGCTCGCAAAACGACGTCATGCTGGTGTTCCTCAACCAGGATGCTTACGACAAATACAGACTAAGCAAAGAAGATTACGAACTGCGCAAGGAACTGGAAAAAGAGCAGAAAAAAGCACAGGGAAAAGATGCTGACGGCAAGGACAAAAAAGATAAAAAGAAAGATAACAAGAAAGAAGATGATGACGCCGAGGCAAAGGTGAAGGACATCGTTGTGGAACTGAAGAACATCGAAGACCGCATCGTACGTCTCACTCCTAATTCTTCGGACCTGGGTAGTGCCATCATCTCCAAAGACGGAGAAACCCTTTACTATTTCGCCGCTTTTGAAGGGGGATATGACCTCTGGAAGATGGATCTCCGCAAGAAAGACACCAAACTGCTCCACAAGATGGATGCGGGATGGGCTTACATGGAACTGGACAAGGAGGGAAAGAACCTCTTCTTGCTGGGTGGCAGCGACATGAAGAAGATGGATATGGCTTCCAACGACTTGAAACCCATCACTTATCGCGCCAATGTAAAGATGGACTTGGCGGCTGAACGCGAGTATATGTTCGACCATGTGTACAAACAACAGCAAAAGCGTTTCTACAACACCAATATGCACGGTGTGGATTGGGATGCCATGAGTGCCGCTTACCGCAAGTTCCTGCCCCACATCAACAACAATTATGACTTTGCCGAACTGCTGAGCGAATGGCTGGGCGAACTGAATGTATCGCACACCGGAGGACGTTACTATCCAAGCGGACAGAGCGAACCGACTTCAAGCCTGGGACTGCTCTTCGACTGGAACTACGCGGACAAAGGGATGCTTATTTCGGAAGTGATAGAGAAGGGACCTTTCGACAGGGCCAACACGAAAGTAAAACCGGGTGTAGTCATCGAGAAGATTGACGGTACGGAAATCACTCCTGAAATGGATTATTACACCTTACTTAATAATAAGGCAAAGAAGAAAACCCTCGTTTCCCTTTATAATCCGCAAACCAAAGAGCGCTGGGAAGAAGTGGTAATTCCCATCAGTAACGGTGCCTTGAGTGATTTGCTTTATACCCGCTGGGTGAAACAGCGTGCTGCCGACGTGGATAAATGGTCTAACGGACGTCTGGGCTATGTCCACATTGAGTCGATGGGTGACGATAGTTTCCGTTCCGTTTATTCGGACATTTTAGGAAAGTACAACAACCGTGAGGGCATCGTCATCGACACGCGCTTCAACGGTGGCGGTCGTCTGCACGAAGATATAGAGGTGTTGTTCAGCGGTAAAAAGTACTTCACACAGGTAGTTCGCGGACGTGAAGCCTGCGATATGCCCAGCCGCCGCTGGAACAAGCCTTCCATCATGCTGACGTGCGAAGCCAATTACTCCAACGCACACGGTACGCCGTGGGTATACAGTCACCAGAAGTTAGGTAAACTGGTAGGTATGCCTGTTCCGGGAACCATGACGAGCGTTTCGTGGGAGACTCTGCAAGACACATCACTTGTTTTCGGCATTCCGGTGATAGGTTATCGCCTGCCTGATGGCAGTTATTTGGAGAACACGCAATTGGAACCGGACATCAAAGTGGCCAATGCGCCTGAAACCATCGTCAAAGGTGAAGACACACAGTTGAAGACGGCGGTGGAAGAGTTACTGAAAGAGCTGGATAAAAATAAGTAAGAAAAACAGGCCTCGGTGATATGGATTTACTCGTCCATATCATTGAGGTGTATTTCCAACGCTTTTACCGAAATATAAATCTCGTACACTGAAATGGTTAGCGAGATAATCAGCAATATCAAGGCAAGGCCGAAAATATAGACCGAAGCGAGGTAGAGCCGGATATAAATAAAAAACATACTGACTACACACAGTAGTAAGCTCGCTATACCTGACACCTGCATGGCTCGTGTCAGGTATAGTCGTTTTCGCAGGTTGGCAATCTGCGCGGCAGTCACCGAAGAATGGTTCTTCTGATGCTGCTCTTTCAGGGTACGCACCAGGCTGGCGTATGACAGGAAACGGTTGGTATATGCCAGCATAATCAAGGAGATTGCCGAAAACAGCAAAGCGGGGGTAGTCAGATCTATTTGCATAAAAGTCAGTTTCTAAGTTTGTATCTGCAAATATAAACGAAAGAATGTAACTACATGTTTATCATCGGAAGATAATACTTTCTATATCTCGCTTTTTTACCTTATCTTTGTTTCCTGAAAAAACCAACCCTCTATACCTATGTTTGCTGACCTGCTCAATTCCTCTTATTTCGCCCTTTTCCTCATCGTGGCCCTAGGCTTCATGCTGGGAAGAATCCAAATCAAAGGATTGTCACTGGATGTTTCCGCTGTAATTTTCATCGCCCTTCTCTTCGGGCATTTCGGCGTCATCATTCCCAAAGAACTCGGAAATTTCGGCCTTGTGCTTTTCATCTTCACCATCGGCATCCAGGCGGGTCCGGGTTTCTTCGACTCTTTCCGAAGCAAAGGAAAGACACTTATCATCATTACTATGCTGATTATCTGCTCCGCAGCGCTGACGGCGGTCGGATTGAAATATGCTTTCGGCATTGACACACCCAGTGTCGTGGGACTGATAGCGGGTGCACTGACCAGTACGCCCGGTCTTGCCGTAGCCATAGACAGCACCAGCTCTCCGCTGGCATCCATCGCTTACGGCATCGCTTATCCGTTTGGCGTAATCGGGGTTATCTTGTTCGTAAAGCTGCTTCCCCGCATCATGCACATCGACCTGGAGAAGGAAGCACGCCGTCTGGAAAAGGAGCGCCGTGGTCAATATCCCGAACTGAACACCTGCATTTACCATATCACCAATACTGTTGTCTTCGGTCGCAGCCTGGCGCAAATTAACGCACGCGCCATGACCGGTGCGGTAATCTCCCGCCATAAACATGGAGAGCAGATATCCATCCCCACCGCACACACCATACTCCATGAAGGAGACTACATACAAGCCGTAGGTAGCGAAGATGCCTTGAACCAACTCGCCACGCTGGTTGGCGAAAGGGAGGAAGGGGAATTACCGCTGGTAAACACACAGGAAATAGAGTCTCTGCTGCTGACGAAAAAAGATATGATAAACAAGCAATTGGGCGACCTCAACCTGATGAAAAATTTCGGTTGTACGGTGACGCGCATCCGCCGAAGCGGTATCGACTTGTCACCTTCACCTGACCTCGCCTTGAAGTTTGGCGACAAACTGATGGTGGTGGGCGAAAAAGAAGGTATCAAAGGATTGGCACGCCTGTTGGGAAACAATGCCAAGAAGCTGTCCGATACAGATTTCTTCCCTATCGCCATGGGTATCGTACTCGGGGTGTTGTTCGGCAAACTAAACATCTCCTTCCCCGGCGGCTTGTCTTTTTCTCCCGGATTGACGGGCGGTATCCTGATGGTTGCCCTTTTCCTGAGCGCCATCGGTAAAACGGGACCTATCATCTGGTCTATGTCCGGTCCTGCCAACCAGTTATTACGCCAGTTAGGCCTTTTGTTGTTCCTTGCCGAAGTAGGGACATCGGCAGGAAAAAACCTGGTAGCCACTTTCCTGGAAAGCGGTTGGCTGTTGTTCGGAGTAGGCGCCGCCATTACGTTAGTTCCTATGCTGGTAGCCGTTCTTGTCGGTTGGTTTGTCTTCAAAATCAGTATCCTCGATTTGCTGGGAACCATTACCGGCGGTATGACCAGTACGCCGGGACTTGCCGCTGCCGACTCCATGACGGACAGCAATATTCCCAGTGTGGCATACGCAACTGTATATCCTATTGCCATGGTATTCCTCATTCTGTTTATACAGATAATTGCGACGGTGGTTTAAAAGATAAAAGATTTATTTTACTTTTGTAGCGGGAAATAAGACTCTTAACCACCGTAATTCAACGAATACAATGAAGCAATATATCATTTCCGCCCCCGTTGGCTTGCAGGCTTCTATCCAGTTGCCCGCTTCGAAAAGTATCAGTAACCGTGCACTCATATTGCACGCTCTTGCTCACGGCAGTATCACTCCATGCAATCTGAGTGATTGCGATGATACCAACGTCATGATACGGGCGCTTGACGGTCATCCCGAATATATTGATATTCTGGCTGCCGGAACTGCCATGCGTTTCCTTACCGCCTACCTTAGCGTAACGCCCGGAACACGTATCATTACAGGTACACGGCGAATGCAGCAGCGACCTATCCGTATTCTGGTAGATGCGTTGCGTACTCTCGGCGCACAGATAGAATATGTAGGGAACGAGGGATATCCGCCATTGCGCATCACCGGTACCGAACTGGAAGGGGAAGAAATTTCCCTTGCCGGGAACGTGAGTTCGCAATATATATCCGCTTTGCTGATGATAGGGGCTGTTCTACCCAAAGGCCTGCACCTGCACTTGACAGGTGACATTATTTCCCGCCCCTACATTAACCTGACACTGCAACTGATGCGCGACTTTGGCGCAAAAACCGAATGGACTTCGGAAGACAGTATTAC
The DNA here is from genome assembly GCF_959029255.1 of uncultured Bacteroides sp. Taxonomy (GTDB): domain Bacteria; phylum Bacteroidota; class Bacteroidia; order Bacteroidales; family Bacteroidaceae; genus Bacteroides. The sequence continues at coordinate 40,905 of NZ_CAUFUE010000009.1, forward strand.
CGTAGAGCCCGGTGGTTACCGTGGTGTGCCTTTCACCGTGGAAAGCGATTGGAGCGCCGCTTCTTACTGGTATCAGATGCTTGCGCTCGAAGGTATTGGAAATGACGGAGTAAAGATGAAAGAGGAAGAAGAAAAAAATGAAAAAGCGGTGTCCCCTAAAATTGAGTTATTGGGTTTATTTCCCCACAGTTATCAGGGTGACAGTCGCGGCGCAGAAGTTTTCTCACATCTGGGCATCCATACCGAATATACCGCCCGAGGTGTAAAACTTACTAAAACAGGAGTTCCCGTAACTCGCCTTGTGGAAGATATGGTAGACATACCTGACCTTGCACAGACATTCGTCGTTACTTGTTGCCTTATGAATATTCCTTTCCGCTTCACCGGATTGCAAAGCCTCAAGATAAAGGAAACCGACCGTATCACAGCACTTATCACAGAACTGCATAAACTGGGATATGTGGTGCGTTCCGAGCAAGACAGCATCCTGATGTGGGATGGCGAGCGTTGCCCGGCAGAGAAAAATCCTGTAATATCAACCTACGAAGACCATCGCATGGCAATGGCATTCGCTCCCGCCTGTCTCGTACTCCCTGAAATCCGTATCGACGAACCGCAAGTGGTTTCGAAATCATATCCCGCCTATTGGGAAGATTTACAGCAAGCCGGGTTCCATATTCATGCAATATCTAAACCGTAATTTTGCTGTCAGTAAAACAATATGTATCTTTGTCCGTTCATTAGAAGGACACGTTTTTCAGAGAAAGGAAACTCATGTGGATACTGATTATTAGTCTGATTGTCCTTGCCGTCGTAGCTGCCGTGGCAGGAACACTGCGCAACCGGAGTCTTCAAAAGAAGATTGACCGGGGCGAGCTGGATGCCATGCCCGAAGTGAAGGAAGTGGATACGGAATGCTGCGGACAACATGAAATCTGCGAACGGGACAGCCTGCTGGCTGCTGTAAGCAAAAAGATAGAGTATTACGATGACGAGGAATTGGATAAGTACATCGGCATTTCCCCCGAGGCCTATACCCCTGAACAGGAAGATGAATTCCGTGACATCTTTTATACCATGCAGGATACTGACGTTGCCGGATGGGTGCGCAGCCTGCAACTACGGGGTATTGCATTGCCCGACAATATAAAAGATGAGGTGTTTCTGATTATAGGGGAGCGCCGTATCACTCCTCATGCCTGAGCCCTCTCCTTGCTAAACTTTTAATTTTTAATTCTTAACGTTTAATTGAACCATGGAACTCCTGCAATACACATTCTTTCAACATGCTCTCATAGGCAGTCTGCTGGCAAGTATCGTTTGCGGGCTCATTGGTACGTATATCGTTACCCGCAGACTGGTGTTTATCAGCGGAGGACTGACGCATGCTTCTTTCGGAGGTATCGGCTTAGGACTCTATACAGGTATCTCACCTATCCTATCAGCCGCAATCTTTGCTGTGTTGTCAGCTTTCGGAGTAGAGTGGCTCAGTAAGCGGAAAGATATGCGCGAAGATTCCGCTATTGCAGTGTTCTGGACATTGGGAATGGCATTGGGTATCATGTTCACTTTTCTTTCTCCGGGTTTTGCACCGGATTTATCAGCCTATCTTTTCGGTAATATACTGACGATAACCATAGGAGACATTGCACTGCTAGGTGGCCTTGCCCTTGTTCTTGCCCTTTTCTTCATACTATACCTTCGCCCGATAATCTATGTAGCATTCGACCGCGAGTTTGCACGTTCTCAAGGTATCCCCGTGCAGTTATTCGAGTATATATTGATGATGTTCATTGCGCTGACCATTGTAGCCTGCCTGCGGATGGTGGGCATTGTGCTGGTGATTTCATTGCTTACCATACCACAGATGACGGCGAACCTCTTTTCACATCGTTTTCATCGCATCATCTGGTTGTCTATCGGCATAGGCTACCTTAGTTGCCTGGGGGGACTGATGATTTCATTTTATCTCAACGTGCCTTCGGGTGCCGCCATCATCTTCTTCTCCATTATTATTTATGCAGTTTGTAAGGCGGGAAAAAGTTTTTATCTATCTTTGCCAAAGAAATTAGTTCACACCACAGATTGATTGCACAGATTTATGCAAATTAGTCTTTGCAAGACAACGTGCATTCTGCGGTGGATATCAAAAACAAGAACAATGGAAATCAAAATTCAGTCATTAGACCAGATTCATGAAGCCGCCCGCCAATTTGTGGAAGCTATGGGCGACAATACCGTTTTTGCTCTCTACGGAAAAATGGGAGCCGGAAAAACAACATTTATCAAAGCGATTTGCGAAGAGCTTGGGGTGTCTGACATCATCACCTCCCCCACTTTTGCCATCGTCAATGAATATCGCTCCGATGTTGCCGGTGAACTGATTTATCATTTCGACTTCTATCGTATCAAAAAACTGGAAGAGGTTTACGATATGGGATACGAAGATTACTTCTACAGTGGCGCGCTTTGCTTCATTGAATGGCCGGAGTTGATTGAAGAACTTCTGCCGGGTAATACCATTAAGGTTACGATTGAAGAAGTAGAAAACGGGGAACGGAAGGTAACATTGGAGGACTTTGAATAAAGTCCCCCAATCCCTCTTATGCAGCTTCTAACCCCTCCCCATTTTAATTATTAATTTCTAATTTTTAATTCCCAATGAGCCAATACATCGTACAAGGCATCTTTGTTGTTGCCGGTATCATCTCTTTGCTGGCGGCACTTCTCGACTGGGACTGGTTTTTCACAGCCCAGAACACACAGTTTGTCGTACGCAATGTAGGCCGAAAGCAAGCCCGCTGGTTCTATGGTATATTGGGTATTATACTTATCTGTACGGCTATATTCTTTTTCTTGAATACTCCCGAAGTACGGTAAAGTGAAAACAATAGCCTTATTTCCTAACAAAAAACGCACCTCCTCCTAATTCAAGGAGAAGATGCGCACAGCATAAATATTTCTTAATCGCTTAGGAATAAAGATGTATTATACCTCCGGGTTACTCATCTTCCAGAGATTCGGTATATTCCATTTCACCTTGCACGATGAAAAGAATATCTTCCGGTTCATAATCACCTATTTCATCCTTATGAGCCTCCTTGATAATGTAGTCCACGATTTTTCCGAGATCAATGTCGATATATCCTTCAGCATCGGGCTGCACATCAAGGATGCCGCTGGTGGAATAATACTCGTCAATCAAATCGAGGAAATAATAGAACTCGTCGTCAGAGAACTTCTCCTTCAACTCTTGCGGCAAATAGTTTTTGATGTACTCGATGGTCTTTTCGTCATCGACATCATTTTTCAAAAAATCGTCTTCCAGTCCCATAATTTTATTGTTTAAAGGTTATAACAACGCTTTTATTTTAGCAACGTATGCAGGTTTCTGCGCAGAGCCAACTTGCTTGTCTACCAGTTCACCGTTTTTAAAGAAAAGTACGGTAGGAATATTGCGAATGCCGAATTCGGCCGCAACATCACCATTCTCGTCTACATCACACTTACCTATGATAACTTGTCCTTCGTATTCTCCGGCCAATTCATCAATGATAGGACCTACCATCTTACAGGGTCCGCACCACGGTGCCCAAAAGTCAATCACTACAGGTTTACCTTCTGCCAGGATCTCCTTAAAATTGTTGTCTGTAATTTCTAATGCCATTTCTTTAATGATTAATTATTAATTGTTTAATGTTCACTATATATCCGTCATTTAGAGCAAAGATAACTAATTTATCCGAAATCCAAGGTCGGGACGCTCTTTTAAATAAGAGATGAGGTCACGTCCCACTGAAAGTTTTATCGGACGGGATATTAAATCGACCGTCATCTTGCTATCCGGATCGGTAACTTTGAAATAAAGTTCCGTCGTTCCGGGATGTTCTTTTGTCAGTTCGGCAAGTTCGGTAACCAATGCCTTGTTCAGTACACTTAGCGGAATAAGAATGGTTATTTTCTCAATCAGCTTTTCTTTGACGTCAGGCAGCAACTCCATCGATGTTATCTTAAGTTCCAATTCATCTTGCCGCCATTGTTTGGGCTGGCACCGCGCTTTTATATAAAGGAAGGTACGTTCACCCAAATACCCCTGATAAGTTACCCAGTCGTTACCCCAAAAAGGAAGTTCAGCCGAACCGGAATAGTCTTCTATCTTGGCAATGCCGTAGGGATTACCGTTTTTACTGATACCGCGACGAACGGAAGTAACGATGCCTCCCATCGTAATTTCACGACCTACAAGTGCCGTTTTATCTTCCAATTCCGACATGTGAGTATTGCAAACATGTTCCAAAACTACGGAATACTCGTCCAGAGGATGGGCTGAGAGATAAATACCGACTAAATCACGTTCACGGTTCAAGCGGTCAAGGTCACTCCAACGCTCTGCCAAAGGTATTTCGGGAGTAGCTATATCTACCACATTCTCACCGCCGAACAAGGAATTGGCGGCTGCTGCCTTGTCAGCCTGGTAACGGTTGCCATAACGCACCAGCGTCTCGATAAAGACCTCGTTCTTGGAGTTCACGGCAAAATATTGTTCACGTTTCAGTTCGGGGAAACTGTCAAAACCACCTGCCAATGCCAAACATTCGATATTCTTCTTATTGCACGCGTTCAGGTTGACACGCTGCACAAAATCAAAGATACCGGTAAACGGGCCGTTCTTCTCACGTTCTTCCATAATACTCTGCACGGCGCCTTCGCCCACGCCTTTAACAGCACCCAGGCCGAAGCGGATATTACCATCGGTATTTACGGTAAATTTCAGGTTCGACTCATTTACATCCGGACCAAGAGTATTGATACCCATCGCCTTACACTCGTCCATCAACTTAGTGATATCGGTGATGTTCGATAAGCTTCGGCTCATCACGGCAGCCATGTATTCTGCGGGATAGTTGGCTTTCAGGAAAGCTGTTTGATAAGCAACCCAAGAGTAGCAGGTAGCATGAGATTTATTGAACGCGTATGAAGCAAACTTTTCCCAGTCTGCCCAAATTTTCTCAAGGACTTTCGGATTATGCCCGTTTTTCTGTCCGCCCGCAATGAATTTCGGCTTCATGTGATCCAGCTTATCACGCAACTTCTTACCCATCGCCTTACGCAAGGCATCGGACTCACCACGGGTGAAGTCCGCCAACAGACGGGACAGAAGCATGACCTGTTCCTGATAAACCGTGATACCGTAAGTATCTTTCAGGTATTTCTCCATGACGGGAATATCGTACTCAATGGGTTTACGCCCCCATTTACGGTCGATGAAGTCCGGGATGTAGTCCATAGGTCCCGGACGGTAGAGGGCGTTCATGGCAATCAAGTCCTCGAAAGTACCCGGCTGCAATTCACGCAGATATTTTTGCATACCGGCAGATTCAAACTGGAATGTTCCGATAGTCCGTCCGTCGCAATATAATTTATAGGTTGCAGGGTCGTTGATGGATATCTTGTCGATGTCCAACTCCATCCCCCGGTGTAAACGTACATTTTCTACAGCCTCCTTGATGATAGACAATGTTTTCAGCCCTAGGAAGTCCATCTTAATCAAACCGGTATCTTCAATGACCGACCCTTCATATTGGGTAACAAGCATCTTTTCGCCTGTCTCCTTATCGTCAGCCGTACTAACAGGTACCCAATCGGTGATGTCATCACGGCAGATAATCGTACCACAAGCATGCACGCCCGTACCACGCACGTTACCTTCAAGCATCTTGGCATACTTCAGCGTATCCCGTATCAAGGGATCGGGGGACGCTTCCGCCGCCTGCAACTCGGGTACGTATGCTATCGCATTGGGCAGGTTCATTTTCTTATCCGGTATCTTATCCGGTACCAGCTTTGCCAGACGGTCGGACTCGGATAGAGGCAGCTTCTGCACACGGGCAACGTCCTTAATGGCAAGTTTGGTTGCCATGGTACCATACGTAATGATATGAGCCACTTTCTCCTGCCCATACTTTTCCGTTACCCACCGCAGCACCTCACCGCGCCCGTCATCATCGAAGTCCACATCAATATCGGGCAAAGAGATACGGTCGGGATTCAAGAAACGTTCAAACAGAAGATCGTACTGTATAGGGTCGATTTTGGTGATGCCCAGACAGTAGGCCACTGCCGAACCGGCAGCCGAGCCACGCCCCGGACCTACCGAAACGCCCAACTTCGTGCGGGCAGCATTGATAAAGTCTTGCACAATCAAGAAGTAACCGGGGAAACCCATTGTCTTCATGATGTACAACTCAAAGACCATACGTTCCTTCACTTCATCCGATAAAGGGTCACCGTAAATTCGCTTGGCGCCGTCAAATGCCAATTTGGCAAGATAATCGGCTTCCAACTTGATACGATAAAGTTTCTCATAGCCACCCAAGCGCTTTATCTTGGCTTTGGCAGCTTCTTCATCCAGCACGACATTTCCGTTTTCGTCTTGCGTGAATTCATCAAACAAATCTTTCTCGGTAAATTTCTTTCGGTATTCCTCTTCCGTTCCAAAATCTTCGGGGATGGCAAAGGTAGGCATGATTGGTGCATGGTCGATGGAGTAATATTCCACCTTATCCAGGATTTCCAGCGTATTGGACAATGCTTCAGGCACATCGGCAAAGAGTTCATTCATCTCTGCCTTTGTCTTCATCCACTCCTGTTTGGTATAGAGCATACGGGTAGGATCGTCCAAATCCTTACCCGTACTAAGGCAAATCAAACGGTCATGGGCCTCCGCATTCTCTTCGTCCACAAAGTGAACGTCGTTGGAACAGATTACTTTAATATTGTATTTCTTGGCATATTCCAGCAATTTGGCATTTGCCTTTTGCTGCAAAGGATAAGCTTCGTGATTAGCGCGAGGCACGGTAGCCTTATGGCGTTGTAGTTCCAGATAGTAATCGTCCCCAAAAAGATTTTTGTACCACCGGATGGCTTCTTCGGCATCCTCCAGTTGGTCGTTGATAATCTTCTTAGGCACCTCACCACCGATACAGGCAGAACAGACAATCAGACCTTCGTGATACTTTTCCAGCTCGTTCCGGTCGGTACGAGGCCGCATATAATAACCCATTGTCCAAGCACGGGATACCAACTTTATCAAATTATGGTAACCCCTTTCATTCTTTGCCAATACAATCAAGTGATATCCGCTTTGATCAGGTTTTCCCTCTTTCTTATCCATTGTACGGCGGGCTACGTACATCTCACAGCCTATGATGGGCTTAAACAATTTATTTTCAGCTTCAACAATCTTAGCCTTGCAATCGGCAATCTCCGCTTCTTTATCCTCACATGCTATTTCACCACTCTCCAGTCCGGCAATTCGCTTCTTAAGGTCTTTTATCTCTCCCTTCGGACCGCCATTCTTCTTATTGACGTAATTGGTGAATTCTTTAATGCCGAACATATTACCATGATCGGTCACGGCAATACCTTTCATTCCATCCTTCATCGCCTTGTCTACCAGCCTGCTTACACTGGCCTGACCATCGAGAAGAGAGTATTGGGTATGAACGTGCAAATGAACAAAATCCTGCATAAATATATCCTTTCTATAAGAGAGCATAAAGGTACGACGTATGCAACATCTAACAAAAATATTCATCAAAAAGTTATCAACATCTGCATTTCTATGCTTAAATCCTTGTTAGATTTTCAAAATAAGCCTATTTTTGCCAATAATTTGCATTCAAAAGAATAAAACAAGATACATGGGTCGACTAAAAAAACTGAAAAAGATACGTATTCACCGTGAAGGGACACATACACTGGCAGGTAGCCTTCTACTGATACTTGCTGTTAATGCCGCGTTATACTTCGGTCTGGAGTGTAAAATTCCTTTTTACGTGGTAGCCGTTATCAGCGTTATTGTATACGGCATATTGGTAAATTTCTTCCGTTGCCCAATTCGTTTGTTCGGTCAGGAAAACACCGAAAAAATAGTTGTCGCACCGGCTGACGGGAAAATAGTCGTTGTGGAAGAAGTGGAAGAGAATGAATATTTCCATGACCGGCGCATTATGGTTTCCATTTTCATGAGTCTTGTCAACGTACATGCCAACTGGTATCCGGTGGATGGTACCGTAAAGATGGTGAAACATCAGAATGGCAAGTACATGAAAGCTTGGCTCCCTAAGGCAAGTACAGACAATGAACGCTCTACCGTGGTAATTGAAACACCTGAAGGCGTGGAAATCATGGCACGACAGATTGCCGGAGCCATGGCACGACGTATCGTAACATACGCCGAACCGGGTGAAGAATGCTACATCGACGAACACATGGGTTTCATCAAATTCGGTTCTCGTGTAGATGTATTCCTCCCGCTAGGTACGGAAGTATTCGTAAAACTAGGACAACTGACTACCGGTAATCAAACCGTGATAGCAAAACTTAAATAACAATGGCAAATCGCATCACCCGTCCCATTCCCAATACTTTAACCTGCCTGAATTTATTCTCCGGGTGTATTGCTTGCGTCATGGCCTTTGAAGCCAAGTATGAACCGGCACTTCTTTTCATCATTCTAAGCGCCGTCTTCGATTTTTTCGATGGAATGATGGCACGTCTCTTGAATGCCCATTCCGTCATTGGTAAGGATTTGGACTCTTTGGCAGACGATGTCAGTTTCGGAGTGGCGCCTTCAATAATCGTATTTTCCGTCTTCAAGGAAATGCACTATCCCGGCGCAATGGAATGCATGGCCGGTTTCTTTCCATACTTGGCATTCCTGTTATCCGTGTTCTCGGCATTGCGACTGGCTAAATTTAATAATGACACCCGCCAGACAAGTTCTTTCGTAGGATTGCCCGTTCCGGCAAATGCGTTATTTTGGGCTTCCCTGGTAGTAGGAGCGCACGACTTTCTGGTTTCAGACGGATTCAATCCGATTTACTTGTTGGTATTGGTCTGCTTGTTCTCCTGGTTGTTGGTGGCTGAAATCCCCATGTTCTCCCTGAAGTTCAAAAGTCTCTCCTGGAAAGATAATAAAATAAGCTTCATTTTCCTGATTGTCTGTATTCCACTTCTTGTCTTTTTGAAAGTCAGCGGCTTTGCGGCAATCATCGTATGGTACATATTACTGTCACTTCTTACGAAAAAAGGCAAATAAACAATTTCTTGGCACGGTTGTTGTACTATCGTTCGTAGAAAACGAACACATTAAAGACATTAGCCCATGTTTCATATTTTAGGTTTCTTATTTATCATCATAATCGCCATCCTGCTTATCGGACTTAGCATTGTCGGCACCGTTATCCGAAGTATCTTCGGGTTGAGTGGTCGCCGCTCGTCGAAAAGCTACCAAAACCCATCCTCCGATTTTTCACAAAAAGAGGCAAAGCCGGAAGGAAACACAACAACACATCCCAAACGCAAGAAACTATTCTCTGAGGATGAAGGAGAGTATGTAGACTTTGAAGAGATTAAGGATTAACGCCGTTTGGTAGCAAAGAAGTTTTTCATCAGCGCAGCACATTCATCTGCAAGCACTCCCTTTATTACAACTGTTTTAGGATGCAATGCCTGTGGGGCATAGCGTTGATATCCCCGTTTTTCATCTTCCGCACCGAAGACAAGACGTCCCGTTTGCGCCCAAGCAATGGCACCTGCACACATTACGCAAGGCTCTACAGTAACATAAAGCGTACATTCATTCAGATATTTTCCGCCCAGCGTAGCAGCAGCGGCAGTGATAGCCTGCATCTCGGCATGAGCAGTGACATCAGTCAGAGTTTCGGTCAGATTATGCGCACGGGCTATGATACGCTCTTTACATACCACAATCGCACCGACAGGAACTTCTCCCTGCTCACCCGCCTTTTGCGCTTCGAGAAGCGCTTGTTTCATATAATAGCTATCATCCAATTTCATCTTCAATACTTCCTATACTCAGTCCTATAATTTACAAATCATGAACTTAACCACATTATTTTACTCTTAAGGTATCACCTCATCCAAATTGGCAAATCGTCCTATTTTCCCCTTCGACACATAAATTACACAAGGATAAAGACTCTCTTGATAATTAGGGAAATAAAATAGATTCTCACTATCCAAATAAACATTAAATCTATCTAATGAAGATTTTCCCAACTTTATATTCAAATCTTTTCGGGATAGAAAATTTGTGAAAATAAACAATGTTTCAATATCCCCTTTTGTTCTCAAAAAATAATCTTCAGCTTGTGATACACATCCGACACACCCGCCGTTCGGAATAAAAATAATTCGTTTATATTTATCCAAGACTTTTGCTGAGAATTGTTTTTCCAACCGGGATGTAACCTGTTCTTCATAAGAATAAATACGTGTACATGCCATTCCCGACAACAGCAGGAACAACATGTACATCATTACTCTTTTACTCATACTCATTTCTTGTCTTCGGGGACTATTCTCATCCCCACACAATTGCCCTTCTTGAACAGACCTTTCTTGACACACGCATATCCCTGACCATTTACCTTAGGCAAACAAATACCTCGATAATTATAATTTTTAAGTTCTTGTTTTGTCAAATCTGCCGTAAGGATACAAGAGGTGTAATTCCGATTAGGCTGTACTTTGGAAGAAGCGGTATCATTTTCAATCATGCCACCCAATACAATAAATGATAGCAATAACATCCATTTCATAAACATCACAATTTAGCGTTATATGTATAAAAAGTAAGATGATCCTCATCATTGTTCCAAATGCGTATATTGAGCCCTTCAGGACTAACATAGACATTAAAGGTATCATAAGGCACACCTTCAGGCAATAAATCTTCACCAAGATAATTTAATTCATTATCAAGTACAATAACCACTACCGGTTTATCATTGAGCGTAGCAGGACGATGGTCTGCTTTCGGCAGTCGGGCTATACGATAATACAGATGCCTGTATGGATCAGCAAATACACTTTCGTAAGAAGGCTGAGAATAATACCAATCAGACAAGAGCCGTTCAGGCACATCGTCCGGAAACTTTTTCTTTTCAGTATTATATGGAATTATTTTCTCAATCAAACGGCTACCGGCATAAAGTGAGTCACTCTTATTAATTACCGGATTATAGCTCCAAAGGTTATGATCAGCCGGAAAACTTATTATCAACTTTCCCTTCGAAGTCATAGCCATTGATGGCTGACGATAAAAGAAACCACCCCCCCAATCATATTTTCTATATTGTTCCGGATAAGAATTAGCATAGGTTGCAGTTCGCCTCACAACATCATACAATAATGTCACGAAAGTATTATCAGACTTCTCCAAAGTAGTTTCTGCCAGGAACCCACCGCCCATTATCAATTTACCATCACTGTAAAGCATTGGCAATCTACTTTCTACATAAGGAGAAGTTAAAAATTTAGTCGTATCATTAAGTATGGCATCAGCATCAAACATAGAATAAGTAGTCATCACTTTTCCTTGGTTATTAGCTAATTGCACCCTACCGCTTCCATAGGCATATACAAAAATAGAGTCATCATTATGATAACAAAATCCTTGAATACTCCCCACACCATCGACACCTTCTTTATCAAAACGAATCACATTCAGCAACTTACCACTTTCAGCATCGTGCAGGTAAATAGAATTAGTATGGGAGTTCAAAAAAGAGAAACGTTGTAAACTGTCTCCGGCAATATATTGCAAATATTCAATATTACTAGATGTGTTTTCATCTAAAGAATAAACTTTTTCACCGGTACGTTCCAACACGCATTGATTCTTAAATTCCTTAGCATGATTATTACGAACACTACCTCCACTACAAGAGAGGAGTAATAACGACATTAATATAGATGATAAAATTTCTTGTTTCATACTACATTTCCATACTGTCAAAACAGTTATGTCCTTGAAGAAAACCAGCTTTTACACACGCACTACCATAGCCGTTCATTTTCGAGCTACAATGTCCTGTATTATGTCCCTTATCACCTAAACAAACTGTATGCACATCTCTTGCAAGTTCATTTTTACCATCATTATCAGCTTTCTCAGCCAATGCAGTTGTTGCTACAAAGAAAATAATAATAGAAAAGATCCTTTTCATAAAGCATTAGTTTTTAAGTTAAACATGAAGTTAATTATAGGAAAGTTTTTAGGATTCTCTACATCCTTTTTTTATCAATATTTCACAAATATAAAAAGATAAATTAATAATGCAAAATAAAAAGCATTTATTATCTAATCGTCAGCGTCTCATATCATGTTCTCCGAAAAGAGTCGGATAATCTTCTTCCATATTCTTATGGATAAACATGAGAATAGTTTCCCTTAGCCAACGCGATTTGTTCGTTATCTTGTATTTATCAAGATAGCGATCTACAATCCGCAGCTCCTCCTCGCTCATCAGGCATACCATCCGCTGTTCGCGTTTTGGCTCTTCAGGCGTCGCTTTAGCACAAGTTTTATCTCTCTTTCTCATATTTCATGCAAAATTACTTTTACTTCTGTAAATACAAAGCAGAAAAAGCTTAATTTTGTATCGAAACAACTAAAAATTAGGGTGAAAAAGGAATGGCAGCACACAATGTCCTCGGGAAAGCCGGTGAAGATGCGGCGGTAACGTATCTGGAAAGGAACGGTTATACCATACGCGACCGTAATTGGCGAAAAAATCATCTGGAACTGGATATCGTCGCAACCAAAGACGGAGAACTGATTGTGGTAGAAGTGAAAACCCGTAGTAACACGGACTTTATCGAGCCGCAAGATGCCGTCAACTGGCAGAAAGTGCGACGTATCGTTGTTGCCGCAGATGCTTATATAAAGCATTACAGCATTGATGCCCCCGTCCGTTTTGACATTGTTACCGCCATTGGCGAGAAAGGGAATTTTGAGATAGAACATATCAAGGAAGCCTTTTATCCGCCCATGTTTTGAGAGTTGAAAGTCAGAGAAAATTTAATTGTAGATTGTAAATAATTAAATCGTAAATACCGTCATGGATATAGAAACCGCCCGTGAATATTGCCTCAGCAAGAAAGCTACTACTGAAGACACTCCTTTTGGTGAAGATTTTCTCGTCATCAGAGTGATGGGGAAAATGTACTTATGCATTAATCTCAATACCCCGGACCGCATCACAATGAAATGCGACCCTGAATATGCCATGGAGTTACGCGAACGTTACAACGCCATTGAGGGAGCCTGGCATTTCAATAAGAAATATTGGAATCAGGTGTTTCTGGATAGTGACGCGGATGACAAGTTGATAAAACACTTGATAGACCATTCCTACGAAGAAGTATTGAAGAAGTTTACCAAAAAGATGCGTGCCGAATATGATGCCCTCCCTTGACGCTTTCACATATCCGTTAATCGGTTTGCAGGAAACTGACTCCACAAACCGATACCTCAGCCACATCTGCAACGAACAACCGGAAGCCGTTGCCGAGTTTACCACTGTTACCGCCGAGTTTCAAACAGCCGGCAAGGGACAACGCGGAAACAGTTGGGAAGCATCCGAAGGGAAAAACCTCCTGTTCAGTTTCGTGCTTTATCCCGTTTTCCTGGAAGCGCGCCGACAGTTCATCCTTTCACAAATCGTTTCCCTCTCCATTAAAGAGGAACTAGACCAATGGGTTAGTGATATTTCCATCAAATGGCCTAACGATATCTATTGGAAAGATAAGAAAATTTGTGGCATACTGATAGAGAATGACTTATCCGGTCATTTCATCGGTAGAAGCATTTCAGGTATCGGAATAAATATCAATCAGGAGGAATTTCACAGTGATGCTCCCAATCCGGTATCCTTGAAACAAATCACCGGACAAGAGTACGACCGGCAAGTTATATTGGACGGTGTCATGAGCCGTATAAAAAAATACTATGCCCTATTGCAAACGGATGAAGCTGCTGCATCAACCTTGATTTCCACCAACTACGGACTTCATCTTTTCCGCCGGGAAGGCATTCATCATTACGAAGATTCAGACGGTCGGTTCCGTGCATTTCTGGAATGCGTGGAGCCGGACGGACGACTCGTTCTGAAAGACGAAACAGGATGTATCCGGAAATATCTGTTCAAAGAAGTAAAATATATAGGAAACTTTCCTTCTTAAAAATGTATTTGTTTTCCGGCTATATCAAAACAAACCATTTCAGCCAAGTGTTTTTAAAAGAAAACTTCAATTATGAAAATGAAATCCTTATTGCTGATACCGATATTATGTTTTGCATTATACAGTTGTGACGATTCAGAAATCGATACCGTAGAATTGCCACCCAAAACATCCGATACGCCTGTGGAGAATTACCATTATAATCTTCCCGTCATCTTCCATGTGCTTTATCAAAATCAGTCAGACCCGCTTCAATATGTCAGCCAAAACCGTCTGTCGGCAATTCTCGATGCAGTTAATAACGATTACAAGAATACAAGTACAAGTGTAGATATGAACCTTACATTTACACTGGCAACCACTAACCCGGATAGCAAACAGCTCACCACGCCGGGGGTGGAATATGTAAAATGGACAGAACCTTATCCTATAGACTGCGACAAATTCATGAGCGACAACAGCGGGAAATACGTGAAATTACTTTGGGAGCCCAATAAGTACATCAACGTAATGATTTATAATTTCGCTTCCGACCCCAATTCCGGTACAGTGACCTTAGGCATTTCACATCTTCCATATTCTACTACAGGCAGCACCTTCCTCGAAGGTCTCACTGCCGTAAGCAACACTTATCTCGAACTAAAGAACTTGAAATATCCCTACAGTGTATCCATTAACAGCCTTTTTATCAACGAACAATCCGTTGGCAACGGATATACTCCCGAAGACATCACAGTTACCCTATCTCACGAGCTAGGCCATTATTTGGGACTACATCATGTTTTTTCCGAATCAGATAATGGAATAATGGATGACTGTGAAGATACCGACTACTGTAAAGACACGCCATCCTACAATAAAGTAGAATATGATGCTTGGCTGAATAGCCTGGAAGGTAAGTATCAACTGAGTTATTTAGCCCAAAGAAACAATTGCCAAGGGGCTAAATTTACTTCTACCAACTTCATGGACTATGCCTATAGCTACTCCAATGAATTTACCGCCGACCAGCGTACACGCATCCGCCACGTCTTGAATTACAGTCCGCTCATACCGGGACCAAAGAAAGAGACAGCAAATACACGCACAGTACCCGAAGGAGCAGTAGATTTACCGATACGTATTATCAGATAAAACTTTGTTTTTCTTCAAAAAAGATACATTTTGTTTTAAAACTCTTTATATTTGTACACATGAAACAGAGTGTACAATTCATATTATTTTTTTCTATAATGCTGGGGGTTTGCTCTTGTTTGAACAAACCTTATCCGCAATCGCTTATCATAGCCGATAGCCTTACCAATGTTGCACCAGACAGTGCTATTATATTGTTAAGAGGTTTAAAAAATGAAATAGAAGTAGCATCCAAAGCAACACAAATGTACTATGGGTTGCTTTGTATCAAAGCAAAAGACAAAGCATATATTCTACATACTTCAGACAGTCTTATTCTTCCGATATTAAACTATTATATAGAAAAAAACGATAAACAACACTTACCGGAAGCATATTACTATGCAGGACGAGTATATCGAGACCTAGGGGATGCCCCACAAGCGTTAGAATATTTTCAGAAAGCAATGGAAGCATCAAAGGGAAGTTCAAACAACCAACTAACGAGTAGAATTAATAGTCAAATTGGAACATTATTTCTATATCAGGGTATCTATGACGAAGCATTAAAAGTATTTAAACAGGCATATTTTTACAATACTCTTGCAAACGATAGTATAGGAATTGTTCTTACTCTGAGAGATATCGCAGATACCTTTGACTGTCTTCAAAAAACAGATAGCGCTTTTTATTATAACAACCAAGCACAAAAATATGCACAAAAATTAAACAATATCAAACTAAAAAATGTCATATACAGTCAAACTGCCAGTTTTTATAAAGAACTAAAAAATTATGACTCTGCTAAACAAATTATTCAGCCATGTTTGAACGACACTTACTTTCCAAGTCGAAGCAGTATCTATTCCATAGCCGCCGAACTATATCAAAAAACTGGTAATTTAGATTCGGCTTACTATTATTATAAAAAAATACAAGATTGTGGTACTATATATGCACTTCAAGCTGCCTATTTAGGTCTAGCAGAAATAAATCTAATAAAGAAAGATCCGCAAAATGCGTTAAAAAACCTCACTCTCTATATACAATATACAGATTCTATTCTAAAATTAACCAATACAGAAAGCATTCGTAAAATGCATTCTCTATACAATTATCAATTCAAAGAAAAAGAAAATAATTTGCTAAAATCCAGAAATGAACGACAAATGTTATGGTTCACAAGTATTGGAGCCGCTTTCTTTCTCATTTCAGTCTGTTTCGGACTCTATTGGGAACATAGTAAACGTAAACAAATACAGATGCAATTACAATTAAACAAATTAGACACTTTAAGGAAGGAACAATATTTACAAAGCATCCAAGCTGTTGAAAATAATAAGAAAAAAATAAATGAATTAAAAGAAAAACTGCAAGGGCTTAAAGAAAAAAACGGTTTGCAAGCACAACTGCTACAAGCACAGAAAGAACAAATAGAGAAAGCCAACATATTAATAGGCGCCAGACAAGAAAAACGAAAAATAGAAGAAACCAGATTCCATAAGTCCGATATTTATTCTTTTTTTCAAAATACAACGAACGAAGGAGAGACTAAAGTATCCCCAGAGCATTGGATAACATTGCAAAAGGAAATTGATAGTATATACAATAATTTCACTTACCGCTTGCTTGATTTACACGATTTTAGTAATTTTGAACTACAGGTCTGTCTCTTATTAAAAGCCAAATTTCCAATAACCCGAGTCGCATTTCTTACAAACCATTCTAAGTCTGCAATTGTATCTGTACGTAAAAGAATGTACTCTAAAGTATTCCAGAAATCAGGGACACCAGATGACTGGGATAACTTCATTACATCATTCTAACAATCATGCGCACAATTTGCGCACTCCAATCAAAAAAATGCGCACTAAATGCGCACTGAATTATTTTGCCAGCAAAGCATATCCATCTAATTTTGGCATATAAAACAATTAAAGCCACCAATTATGAAATGGATTATATTGACATGTATTTGCCTTTTCTTTTGTCTGAATTTCGAAGCAAAGGAAACTATAACACTTTTTGAAAAGAATAAAGATAGGAATATAGATACTCGATCTTTATCCCAAATTCCAGTAGTTACTTATGACAATAATGCTATTTATATTCATTCAGATATACCTTTAGAAAATATGCAAATAACGATAAAAGATACATCTGAGAATGTAATTCTTACATATTCAATCGTGGTACTTGCAGGACAAGATTTTTGTATTTTTTTCACCTCCTCCAGTAATAAAGAGTTCATAATAGAATTAAAAGATAAATTCTATGATTTATATGGCTATTTCACAATACATTAACTAACACTCTCTCAATAATATAAAATTATAATTATGAAAAAAATTCTACTATTCAGTGTATTGACAACTTTACTTTTTTGCAGTTGCCAAGAAAAATGGGAAGAAAGCAAGCCTTCCGAAACTCTTCCTATTATATTAACTTACGAACAAGAATTAGATATAGTGAATAACTATACCGTAATCGATACAATTAACCATTCGTATTCTGTATTAATAACAGATAGTATTATGCAAGCTGAACATTTAACAGATACTAACATTAAGCTGATACTAAAAGAAATCACGCGAATCAATAATAATATTGAAGAGGATATTAAAGCGGGAATAACGACAACCTTAACATTAAACAACAACAAGGGTTTTCAATCATATTCAATAAATCCTAACCACTTCATTTCATTTAGAGATGAATATATACCCGCCAACAAATCTAAAATTCAAACAAGGGCAGGACTTGGAGGTATGTCTTTTTCCCAAGGTAGCTGGAATGAATTCAGTGTTGAGTTTTATGGAACCGACCATGTAACAAGCAAGTTTTATGTAGACTCATGTAGAGGTTATTGGCATGTTAATGTTGAATGTACCACCGGAACCAGTAGTTATGGTAACACCTTCTCTACCTATGGAACCAGATATACATCAGGCACAATCAATAGATATTGGTGGAGTACGGTTGGAGGACAAGCTCCTTTCAGATGGTACTTCAAAGCCAATGGTCCTGTTGGAGGAGAAGCCAATGGTGGCATTGATTTCAGTGATACTATTTAAAAAAAATAAGAACAAGAGAGAGTAACCCGCTCGTCACTATATAAGTGACGGGCTTTTTACATATAAGAAATATGCATAATCATTTCATTTCAGCTTCTATCTTCTTTATCTTATCCAGCGTCTTCCCCGCCTCCGTGGACGGAAAGAGTTGAAGTACTTTCTGCAAATAGGATTTTGCTCTGACATATCCCGTAGAAAACACATCTGAAAGACCGTTACGATAACGGGCATATTGCATCCGAGTAGGAGAAGTTATTTTCTTGTAATCTTCTTCAATCTTCTTTTTGGCACGCTCTGCCTGAAGATAATAGTAATTGCCAAGGAATATATTGGCCTGGAGATTGTCGGCATTAAGCATCAACGCCTTTTCATAAAGACTTACGGCATCTTTCTCCTTGCCACGCATCATCAGCATTTCGGCACATGGCACAAGTACAGACACATCTTCGGGAGAATATTGAAGAAGTTCTTTATAGAAAAGATAAGCTTTATCATAGTCACGCTTTTCTTTATAATATACGGCCATTTCCTTTGCCAAGCGCGGAGCTATCGGAGAACTCTTGTCAACGCGCGTCCAATAGTACATTTCCGTTTGGTCTGCAACGGCATTCACTGCTTGACGAAACAGGCTTACCGCATAATCATCTTTATCAACAGAAAGCGCATCGGACACTTTCTGCAACAAGACTTCCGCCGACTGCGCCAAAAGTGACAGGGGGCATGCCAAGAACAAGGTAACAAACAAAGCTAAGGTTTTCATTATTAAAGTATATAAATAGTTTACAGTCTAATACAGTCTCATAGAAATACACCTACAAATGTACGAACTTCGCTTGCAACGGTCAATAGATGAAAGTAGAAATATAGTTAATCTTTCCCACTGTTTTTTCTTTTCTACGTACCTTTGCTTTCTATAAAAAAACAATATGAATTCCAGAGATAAACAAATCCTGCAAATCGCATTACCTTCCATCGTGTCGAACATCACCGTCCCGCTACTTGGACTGGTTGATGTAGCCATTGTGGGACACTTAGGTTCACCTGCCTACATCGGCGCCATTGCCGTAGGCGGAATGTTATTCAATATCATCTACTGGATTTTCGGTTTCTTGCGTATGGGTACCAGCGGCATGACCTCGCAGGCGTACGGCAAACGGGACTTGCCGGAAGTTGTCCGCCTGTTGTTCCGCTCTGTAGGCATAGGATTGATAGTGGCATGCTGCCTCATCATTCTGCAAGTACCCATCCGGCAAGCAGCATTCCTGGTCATTCATCCAACGGATGAAGTACGCCAACTAGCCACACTCTATTTCCACATCTGCATTTGGGGAGCACCTGCCATGCTTGGGCTATACGGGTTGTCAGGCTGGTATATAGGCATGCAGAATTCACGTATCCCGATGTACATAGCCATCACCCAAAATATAGTCAACATCATCGCCAGCCTGAGCCTGGTCTACTTCTTTGGCATGAAAGTGGAAGGCGTTGCATTGGGAACACTGATTGCCCAGTACGCGGGTTTCTTGATGGGGCTTGCATTATGGATGCGCCATTACGGCAAACTAAAAAAGTATCTCACCATTACAAAATACAAGTTAAGAATCACCGGAAGCGATAATAAAGCGGGAAGTATCTGGCAAAAGGAAGCGATGAAACGTTTCTTCCAGGTAAACCGGGACATCTTCCTGCGTACACTTTGCCTGGTAGCAGTTACTTTGTTCTTCACCTCGGCAGGAGCTTCGCAAGGTGTAATCATCCTTGCCGTAAACACACTGTTGATGCAACTCTTCACCCTTTTCTCATACGTAATGGACGGATTTGCCTATGCAGGTGAAGCGCTGAGTGGACGATACATCGGCGCCCGCAACCGGGAAGCCTTTATGAATACCACCCGCCGTCTTTTTGTATGGGGCGGCGTGATGGCTATAGTCTTTACGCTAACCTACGCCTTGGGCGGAAATGCCTTCCTCAGCCTGCTGACCGATGACAAAGAAGTGATAGCCGCTGCCGACACCTATTTCTATTGGGCTCTCGCAATACCAGTTGCCGGTATTGCCGCTTTTATATGGGACGGCATCTTCATCGGTGCCACGGCTACACGAGGCATGCTAGTATCAATGGCAGTAGCAGCCGGCTGTTTCTTCGCAATCTACTAC
This sequence comes from uncultured Bacteroides sp., assembly GCF_959029255.1. Taxonomy (GTDB): domain Bacteria; phylum Bacteroidota; class Bacteroidia; order Bacteroidales; family Bacteroidaceae; genus Bacteroides. Next base: position 61,303 of record NZ_CAUFUE010000009.1, read on the forward strand.
GGACTTCGGCCTACAATGGATAACCATGCTCTATGGCTTGCCTTCCTCGCCTATTTATTTGCCAGGGGATTGGTACAAACCCTGTTGAGTAAAAGAATATTTTCTATCTTTGAGCAGAAACAAGTTTAATTTATAATCGTTAATTCATCATGGACAAGTATACGGCCAATATCACCCCCGCTCCCGAGAACACGTTGCACATCAAGAATATGGTATGCAACCGTTGCATCATGGTTATAAAAAACCAACTCGAACAGTTGGGCCTGCAACCTCTGTCGGTGGAACTGGGTATAGTCGTATTGTCCGATAAAATCACAGACGGAGTTTATCAGTCCGTAAAAGAAGCAATCGAGCCTTTCGGTTTCAAGCTGATTGATGACAAGAAGTCGCAAATGATAGAACAGATAAAAGACACAATCATAGAATTGGTACATTACAGCGACAGTGATTTGAAAGTCAACCTGTCTGATTATCTGGTATCCAAGTTCAACCGCGACTACAGTTCATTGAGCAAACTCTTTTCGGAAGTCACCAACACCACCATCGAAAAATATCTCATTGCACAGAAGATAGAACGCGCCAAAGAGTTACTGGTATATGGCGAACTCTCCCTGAATGAAATCGCCGACCAACTAAACTATTCCAGCGCCGCCTACCTCAGCGCCCAGTTCAAGAGCGTGACGGGACTCACCCCCAGTTATTTCAAGAAGATAAAAGAGAACAAGCGCAAGCCACTCGACGAAGTATAAGGCTATCATCAATGCGCCTCAACCAAAATCCTATAAATCAAATCCGAAATTCCATAACTCTCCGGCAACTTCTTCGCCGTATCTTTGTTCCCTGTAAAGAAGAATGGGAACAAGGATGAAACTTACGTTTTTCTCCCCTACAGTAAATTAAAAAAGTGAAAACATCTGTCACGCTATCACACTTTATAGGATAGACATCTGACAAACAATACGTTACAGTGTGATAGATACGTGTGATAGATACCTGTAGCTTCATCTATCTATCACACTTGATTTACACCCGGGAAGTAAATATACACCATTGTTCCCATCTATTGAAACAAAGAGTTTCAGCCGTTGAAACACTTTGTTTTTATAGCATAAAACAAAGTGTTCAACACTTAGAACTAATAGTTTAGCTTATTTATACTGTCAGTTTCTGCATGAATATAAATAATAATCAGTTATACTTAAATACTATAACATTATGACAAATAAAAATATCACTCAAGAAAGCTTTCCCGTACTGGGCATGAGTTGCGCTTCTTGCGCCGCACGGATAGATAAAACACTAAATCATCAGCCCGGAGTCAACAAAGCGGCTGTAAATTACGCATCGGGAGTGGCAACGGTGGAATATGACCGTTCGCAATGTTCTCCCGAAGCTTTACAACAAGCAGTGCAGGCTGCGGGATATGATTTACTGATTAAACAGGACGAAAATACACTCGATGAGGTGGAACAAGCGCACAATAAGAAGTATCAGGCGCTTAAATTCCGCACTACATGGGCCATCGTCCTGTCCATACCGATTGTAATTATCGGAATGTTCTTCATGAACATGCCGTATGCCAATCTCATCATGTGGATACTTTCCACTCCTGTCGTTTTCTGGCTGGGAAGAAGTTTCTTCGTCAGCGCCTGGAAGCAGTTGAAACATGGCAGCGCCAATATGGATACGCTAGTAGCCAACAGTACCGGAATAGCTTACCTGTTCAGTCTGTTCAACATGCTTTTTCCTGATTTCTGGTTGGCAAGGGGCATTCATCCGCACGTCTATTTTGAGGCGGCAAGTGTGATTATCGCTTTCATCTTACTGGGACGCCTGCTGGAAGAAAAGGCGAAAGGAAATACATCATCCGCCATCAAAAAACTGATGGGACTGCAACCCAAGACGGTAACAGTGATTGTTAATGAAGAATCAAAAACGGAGAATGAAGAATCAGAACGCATCATTCCTATCGAACAAATTCGTCCGGGAGATATCATTCTGGTGAAACCGGGAGAGCGGATTGCCGTGGACGGCATCGTAACGGAAGGCAGCTCGTATGTGGACGAAAGCATGCTGAGCGGTGAACCGGTAGCCGTCGCCAAGCGTAAAGGCACCAAAGTTTTCGCAGGTACCATCAATCAAAAAGGAAGTTTCCGTTTCAGTGCTGAAAAAGTGGGAACGGATACGTTATTGGCAAAAATCATCCATAAAGTGCAAGAGGCACAAGGCAGCAAAGCCCCTGTACAGCAATTGGTTGATAAGATTGCAGGTATCTTCGTTCCCGTCATTATCGGCATTGCCGTATTATCTTTCATCTTGTGGATGCTGCTGGACGGTGAAAGCGGATTTACACATGGACTGCTGGCGCTGGTCACCGTACTCATCATCGCCTGCCCGTGCGCTTTGGGACTCGCCACCCCTACCGCCATCATGGTGGGTATAGGTAAAGGCGCCGAGCGGGGCATTCTGATTAAAGATGCCGAAAGCCTGGAGGTAGCCAAGAAAATCGACACGGTGGTACTGGATAAGACCGGAACGGTGACGGAAGGCAGGCCGGTAGTCAGCGATATGCTATGGACTATGCAACCGGAAGATGCCGAAAACATCTTTTACAGTCTGGAAAAGTTATCAGAGCATCCACTTGCCGAAGCGGTGGTACGCCATTTTCCAGATGCGCAGAACATATATATAGAGCATTTTGAAAGTATCACCGGAAAAGGTGTGAAAGGAGGATGGAACGGAAAGACCTATTATGCCGGTAACCGCAAGTTGCTGGAAGAGAACCGGATTGAAATCGGGCAATCACTCAGTGACGAAGCCGCCCGCCTGACGGCCGATGCGCAGACCGTCATCTGGTTTGCAGATGAAGAAAGGGCATTGGCAATAGCGGGTATTACGGACCAAATCAAGCAAACATCCATTCGGGCGGTCAGTGAACTACAAGCTGCCGGAATTGAGGTGTACATGCTGACCGGTGACAATGAAGCTACCGCCAAAGAAATCTCGCGCAAAGCTGGAATCGCCCATTTCAAGGCGGGCGTACTGCCGCAGGACAAAGCGGCTTTCATCAGCCGGTTGCAGCAGGAAGGCAAAAAAGTGGCGATGGTGGGCGACGGCATTAATGACAGCGCGGCGCTGGCGCAAGCAGATTTAAGTATCGCCATGGGCAGTGGAAGCGATATCGCCATGGATGTAGCCAAGATGACTATCATTTCTTCGGACCTTACCAAGATACCCGAAGCACTTAAATTGTCCAGACTGACCGTAAGAACCATCCGCCAGAATTTGTTTTGGGCATTCATCTATAATGTAATAGGTGTACCCATTGCGGCAGGTGTGCTCTACCCCATCAACGGCTTTTTGCTGAACCCGATGATTGCAGGCGCCGCCATGGCATTCAGCAGTGTCAGTGTAGTGACCAACAGTTTACGGTTGAAAAGGAAGAAGATACAATATACCGAAGCCCCGGCCGGCATTCCCGTTGAAGAACCGGAAAAAGAGCCAAAAGAAGAAAAAGATGTAAAACCATTAACAGAGAAAATCATGAAAAAAGAATTCAAAGTAGAAGGTATGATGTGCAATAATTGCCGCATGCATGTGGAGAAAGCATTAAATAATATGGATGGCGTGCACGCCACGGTAACGCTCAATCCGCCGGTAGCTGTCGTCGAGTTTTCAGACGGTGAAAAATCAATGGAAGAGTTGCAGGCTGTAATTACCGAGAATGCCGGTGATTATACACTGAAAGAATAACTGAAAATAGTTTATACTGATTGGCTTTATTTTCCTATCTTTGCCTGAAATGCAAAATCAATATTGAAATTATGGCAACATACAAAAGAATTTTATTGAAACTTAGCGGCGAAAGCCTGATGGGAGAAAAGCAATATGGTATAGACGAAAAACGCTTGGCTGAATATGCGGCGCAGATTAAGGAAATCCATGAGTTGGGTGTACAAATCGGTATTGTAATCGGCGGCGGGAACATCTTTCGCGGACTGAGCGGAGCCAATAAAGGTTTCGACCGTGTGAAAGGCGACCAGATGGGTATGCTGGCTACGGTCATCAACAGTCTCGCATTGAGTTCGGCATTGGTTGCCGCAGGCGTAAAAGCACGTGTATTGACTGCCGTGCGTATGGAGCCTATCGGTGAATTCTACAGCAAATGGAAAGCCATCGAATGCATGGAAGCAGGCGAAGTAGTCATCATGTCGGCCGGAACAGGCAACCCGTTTTTCACCACAGACACCGGCTCCAGCCTGCGCGGCATCGAGATTGAAGCGGACGTCATGCTGAAAGGGACACGTGTTGACGGCATCTATACCGCCGACCCGGAGAAAGACCCGACAGCCAAGAAATTCCATGACATCACCTACGATGAAGTGCTGAAACGCGGCCTGAAGGTAATGGACCTCACTGCCACCTGCATGTGCAAAGAAAACAACCTGCCTATCATTGTATTCGACATGGATACCGTAGGTAATCTGAAGAAAGTGATGCAGGGCGAAGAAATCGGTACGCTTGTACACAATTGACAGTTCACCACAGGGGGCACAGAGTACACAGAGTGATAGCAAAAACACCGTTAAGGACGTTTTAAAGAAAAAAAACTCCGTGTCCTCTGTGTCCTCTGTGGTGAAATAATTATATTTGCAAAGTTTCAAATCAAGCAACTTCAAATTATAGAAATATGAAAGACGTAAAAGACATCTTAGACGAAGCGCAAGAGAGTATGGACATGGCAGTGATGTACCTGGAAGAGGCATTAGCCCATATCCGTGCCGGAAAAGCCGACGTCCGTTTGCTGGACGGTATCCGTGTGGATTCTTACGGAAGCATGGTACCTATTAATAATGTAGCGGCTGTGAATACTCCCGATGCACGCAGTATCGCCATCAAGCCGTGGGACAAAAGCATGTTCCGTGTGATTGAAAAAGCTATCATCGACTCTTCTTTGGGTATTATGCCTGAAAATAACGGTGAAATTATCCGTATCGGCATACCGCCATTGACCGAAGAACGCCGTAGACAGCTTGCCAAACAGTGTAAAGGTGAAGGCGAAACAGCCAAAGTCAGTGTTCGCAACGCCCGCCGTGATGCAATCGACGCTTTGAAAAAAGCCGTAAAAGAAGGTCTTGCAGAAGACGCACAAAAAGGCGGCGAAGAAAAGTTGCAGAAAATTCACGATAAGTACATCAAGCAGATTGATGATATGCTGGCTGCAAAAGATAAGGAAATTATGACCGTATAAGGCTGTGCGTGGATTAGTTATAAAAAACACAGGGAGTTGGTACTTGGTACGGACGGACGACGGAAAGGACGTTGAATGCAAAATCAAAGGTAATTTTCGTCTGAAAGGCATACGAAGTACTAACCCCATAGCCGTAGGTGATTATGTACAAATCATCATCAACCAGGAAGGCACAGCTTTCATCAGTGAGATAGAAGACCGGAAGAATTATATAATCCGCCGTTCCTCCAATTTATCCAAACAATCACACATACTTGCCGCCAACCTCGACCAATGCATGTTGGTGGTGACGGTGAATTATCCCGAAACATCCACTATCTTTATCGACCGTTTTCTCGCTTCGGCGGAGGCCTATCGTATTCCCGTCAAAATCATATTCAACAAGGTGGATGCTTACAATGAAGATGAATTACGCTATCTGGACGGACTTATCAATCTTTATACTTACATCGGTTATCCCTGTTTCAAAGTTTCCGCCAAGACAGGCGAAGGGCTTGACAATATCAAGGAAGAACTCCAAGGAAAGATAACCCTTTTCTCCGGACACTCCGGAGTGGGTAAATCAACCCTCATCAATGCCATCTTACCTGAACTAGACATCAAGACCGGTGAAATCTCCGCATACCATAATAAAGGCATGCACACCACCACTTTCTCCGAAATGTTTCCCGTAGCGGGAGACGGATATATCATCGACACTCCGGGTATTAAAGGTTTCGGTACATTCGACATGGAGGAAGAAGAAATAGGACACTACTTCCCCGAAATATTCAAAGTTTCCGCTGATTGCCGCTATAATAATTGCACACATCGCCACGAACCGGGATGTGCCGTTCGTGAAGCTGTAGAAAACCATTTCATCAGCGAATCGCGCTATACTTCTTATCTGAATATGCTGGAAGACAGGGAAGAAGGGAAATACAGGGCGGCGTATTGAAGGCGATAAAGTGACAAAGATGACAAAGTGATAGAGCTTCCCATCCTTCTATCACTTTTTTTAACGCTTCTTGTTTTAAACTTTTTCGTATCTTTCCTGTCTAAAATTGATAATACATATTGTACAAATTCAAGTTTTATAAGATCTTGATTATACTAATACTACATGAACAAAAGAGTGAAATGGGGCATCATCATTATCGTGGGTGCCGGCTTGATAGGAGGGGGAATTTATTCTCAACTTCCCAAAGAAAATGAGGAGTTGACAGCTGCCGACAAAGTGATGGCGGGCAGACCCAGAGGAAAGCAAGTACTGAATGTCAACGCTAAAATAGTGAAACCGCAGCTATTGAAAGATGAAATTCTAATCAGCGGTAGCCTGCTACCTGATGAGGAGGTAGACTTGTCTTTCGAAACATCCGGCAAGATTGTTGAAATCAACTTCGAAGAAGGAACTTTCGTCAAGAAAGGACAATTGCTGGCAAAAGTGAACGACCGCCCCTTGCAGGCACAGTTGCAACGACTGGTTTCCCAATTGAAACTGGCCGAAGACCGTGTATTCCGCCAAAACGCATTGTTGGAAAGGGATGCTGTCAGTAAGGAAGCTTACGAACAGGTAAAAACAGACCTTGCTACCCTGAACGCGGATATTGAATTGGTGAAAGCCAATATTCTGCAAACAGAGCTTCGCGCTCCATTCGACGGCGTGATTGGTCTGCGCCAAGTCAGTGTGGGAACTTACGCTTCTCCTTCTACCATTGTGGCAAAGCTTACTAAGATATCTCCTCTAAAAGTAGAATTCGCTGTACCTGAGCGATATGCCAACGACGTAAAGACCGGCGCCGGACTTAACTTTACGCTCGAAGGAAAGTTGAATGATTTCCATGCTACAGTCTATGCCCGAGAGTCCAAAATAGACCCGACCACACATACACTGACTATACGCGCCCTTTATCCCAATGCCAACGGCAGTGTCATGCCCGGTCGCTATGCCACCATCAGGCTGAACAAGAACGAAATTGAAGATGCGCTTGCCATACCTTCCGAAGCCATTGTGCCGGAAATGGGAAAAGACAAGGTGTTCCTTTATAAATCGGGCAAAGCCCAACCGGTAGAGATTACAACCGGAATCCGCACCGAAGCCGAAGTGCAAGTACTGCAAGGCCTGCAAGCCGGAGATACCATCATCGTCTCGGGAACTTTGCAGCTTCGTACGGGATTGCCGGTGACGCTGGATAATATAGTTGATAGATGATAGGTGATAGTTACCATGCGGATACATGGACTATCATCTATCATCTATCAATTATCATCTATCAACTATCAACTGAAAAAAAATGAATATATCTGAACTTAGCATACGGCGCCCGGTACTCTCCACTGTATTGACGCTGATTATCCTACTCTTTGGTTTCATCGGGTACAATTACCTCGGTGTCCGGGAGTATCCTTCAGTGGATAACCCTATCATCTCGGTATCCTGCTCTTATCCGGGTGCTAACGCAGACGTTATCGAGAACCAGATTACAGAGCCGCTGGAACAAAACATTAACGGTATCCCGGGTATCCGTTCACTCTCCAGTGTCAGCCAACAAGGTTCCTCGCGCATTACGGTAGAGTTTGAGCTTTCCGTTGACCTGGAAACGGCGGCGAATGATGTCCGCGACAAAGTTTCGCGTGCACAACGCTACTTGCCGCGTGACTGTGACCCTCCTACTGTATCCAAAGCCGATGCGGATGCCATGCCTATCCTGATGGTGGCCCTGCAAAGTGACAAACGTTCCCTGCTGGAACTGAGTGAGATAGCAGACCTTACCGTAAAAGAACAATTGCAAACAATCTCCGACGTCAGCAGTGTAAGCATCTGGGGTGAAAAGCGTTACTCCATGCGCCTTTGGCTCGACCCTATCAAGATGTCCGGTTACGGCATCACTCCTATCGACGTAAAGAATGCGGTAGACAAGGAAAACGTGGAACTTCCCTCCGGTAGTATTGAGGGAAACACCATCGAACTTACCATCCGCACGCTCGGACTGATGCATACGGCAGAAGAGTTCAACAATCTTATTCTGAAAGAAGATAACAACCGCATTGTCCGCTTCAGCGATATCGGCCGTGCCGAACTGGGACCTGCCGACATCAAAAGTTACATGAAGATGAACGGTGTACCGATGGTAGGTATCGTCGTCATTCCGCAGCCGGGCGCCAACCACATCAAGATTGCCGATGCCGTGTACGACCGCATGGAGAAGATGCAGAAAGACTTGCCGGAGGATGTGCACTATACATACGGTTTCGATAACACTAAGTTTATCCGCGCCTCCATCAATGAGGTAAAAACAACAGTGTATGAAGCCTTTGTGCTGGTTATCATTATCATTTTCCTTTTCTTGCGCGACTGGCGCGTCACGCTGGTGCCTTGCATCGTTATCCCCGTCTCGCTGATTGGAGCTTTCTTTGTGATGTATCTGGCAGGCTTCTCCATCAACGTGCTTTCCATGCTTGCCGTGGTGCTTGCCGTGGGATTGGTGGTGGATGATGCTATCGTAATGACGGAAAACATCTATGTACGTATTGAGAAAGGGATGCCTCCGAAAGAAGCCGGTATCGAAGGAGCCAAGGAAATCTTCTTTGCAGTTATTTCTACGACTATCACGCTGGTAGCGGTATTCTTCCCCATTGTATTTATGGACGGTATGACGGGACGCCTGTTCCGTGAATTCAGTATCGTGGTTTCGGGTTCGGTAATTATTTCTTCATTCGCCGCGTTGACCTTTACTCCGATGCTTGCTACCAAACTATTGATAAAGAGGGAAAAACAGAGTTGGTTCTACCGCAAGACCGAACCGTTCTTTGAAGGGATGAACCGCTTATATAGCCGGTCATTGGCGGCATTCCTGCGCAAACGCTGGATTGCAATGCCTTTCATATTGGTAACGATTGTAATCATCGGCTTCCTTTGGAACTACATCCCTGCCGAAATGGCACCACTGGAAGACCGTTCGCAAATCAGCATCAATACACGTGGCGCCGAAGGGGTGACGTACGAATTTATTCGTGATTATACGGAAGACATCAACCAACTGGTCGACTCCATCATTCCGGATGCCAAGGCTGTGACTGCCCGTGTTTCCAATGGTAGCGGAAGTGTACGTATCACGCTGGAAGACATGCAAGACCGTAATTATACACAGATGGAGGTTGCCGAAAAGCTATCAAAAGCCGTACGGAAGAAGACTGAAGCGCGTTCGTTTGTACAACAGTCCTCCTCTTTCGGCGGACGGCGCGGCGGAATGCCGGTGCAATACGTATTGCAGGCTACCAATATTGAGAAACTGCAAGAGGTGTTGCCCAAATTCATGGCGAAGGTTTATGAAAACCCTGTGTTCCAGATGGCGGACGTCGATTTGAAGTTTAGCAAACCGGAAGCGCGTATCAACATCAACCGGGACAAGGCAAGCATTATGGGTGTCAGCACCAAGAATATTGCGCAGACTTTACAGTATGGGTTGAGCGGCCAGCGTATGGGATATTTCTACATGAACGGAAAACAATATGAGATATTAGGGGAAATCAACCGCCAGCAACGCAATAAGCCTTCTGACCTGAAGGGTATTTATATCCGTAGCGACAAAGGCGATATGGTACAACTCGACAACCTTATCGAACTGACAAACGGCATTGCTCCTCCGAAACTGTACCGCTACAATCGTTTCGTATCGGCTACAGTATCTGCCGGGCTTGCTGACGGCAAGACTATCGGTCAGGGATTGGACGAAATGGATAAGATAGCCAAGGAGACATTGGACGAGACTTTCCGCACCGCCCTCACCGGCGACTCTAAAGAGTATCGGGAAAGTTCTTCGAGCTTGATGTTTGCTTTCGTTCTTGCCATCTTATTGATTTACCTCATTCTCGCCGCGCAGTTTGAAAGTTTCAAAGACCCGCTGATTATCATGTTGACGGTGCCTCTCGCCATTGCGGGCGCTTTGGTCTTCATGTTCTTCGGGAACATCACAATGAATATATTCAGCCAAATCGGTATCATCATGCTAATCGGTCTGGTGGCAAAGAACGGTATCCTTATCGTGGAGTTTGCCAATCAGAAGCAAGAAGCGGGTGAGGACAAGATGCAAGCCATCAAGGATGCCGCCCTGCAACGTTTGCGCCCCATCCTGATGACAAGCGCTTCCACAGTATTAGGCCTGATACCGCTGGCGTTTGCTACAGGCGAAGGTTGCAACCAGCGTATTGCCATGGGTACTGCCGTTGTAGGTGGTATGGTGGTATCTACCTTGCTGACGATGTATATCGTTCCCGCCATTTACAGTTATATATCTACTAACCGAAGTAAACTAAAGAAAGCATGAAACGTACGATTTTATCAGTCATAGTCATCCTCTGTACAGCATTTGCCCTCCAGGCACAGCCTGTGCCGACCTATACTTTGAAGTCGTGCCTGGAACTGGGACTTCAAAATAATTACTCCCTGCGCATCACCCGCAATGAAGAACAGGTGAGCAAGAACAATGCCACCCTCGGAAATGCCGGATACCTGCCAACACTCGACCTCTCTGCCGGATATAAAGGGACATTGGACAACACCGACACCAAAGTGAGGGCTACGGGGGAAACAAACTCGGAGAATAGTGTTTTCGACCAAACGTTCAATGCCGGTATCAACCTGAACTGGACTATCTTCGATGGCTTCAACATCACTACAAACTATCAGAAGCTGAAAGAACTGGAACGACAGGGGGAAACGAATACCCGCATTGCCATAGAAGACCTGATAGCCAACCTGGCAGCTGAATATTATAACTATGTACAACAGAAAATCCGCTTGAAGAATTTCCGTTATGCGGTGTCTCTTTCCAAAGAACGCCTGCGCATCGTGGAAGAACGCTATCATATCGGTAATTTCTCCCGTCTGGACTATCAACAAGCCAAAGTGGACTTCAACGCCGATAGCGCCAAATATATGAAGCAACAGGAATTATTGCATACCTCGCGCATCCGGCTGAACGAACTGATGGCGAACGAAAACGTAGACCAGCCTATCAGCATCCAAGACAGCCTCATCAATGTACATGCCCGGCTCAATTTTGCGGAACTTTGGGATGCTACCCTGCAAACCAATGCTTCTCTGCTGAAAGCTGAGCAGAACAATACTTTGGCCCGTTTGGATTTCAAAAAAGTAAGTTCACGCGATTATCCGTATGTGAAGATGAATGGCGGATATGGCTACACACTCAACAAATATGATATCTCCGCCAATAGCCGTCGTAGTAATCTCGGATTGAATGTCGGCCTAACCGTCGGCTTTAATCTTTTCGACGGAAACCGCAAACGTGAACGCCGCAATGCCCGTATTGCCATTCAAAACGCCCGCTTGGAACGGGAGCAACTGGAACAAGCTTTGCGTGCCGACCTCAGCAACTTGTGGCAGGCCTACCAAAACAATCTCCAAATGCTGAACCTGGAACGTCAAAACCTTGTTGCCGCCAAGGAGAATCATGAGATTGCCATGGAACGCTATATGCTCGGTAATCTATCCGGTATTGAAATGCGCGAGGCACAGAAAAGCCTGCTGGATGCGGAGGAACGTATCCTTTCGGCAGAATACGACACCAAATTGTGCGAAATATCGTTATTGCAAATCAGCGGTAAGGTTACACGTTATCTGGAATAGGATTTACTCTAGATTCGCATCCCTGGTTTATGAGAGGAAGTGTTCACCCAATATTTCCTCTCATAAAGACAATTATTCCCCCTACTCTTTTTTGTTTTTCCCTACTTTTGCCATCCTAAAGAAACTCAAAAGAGAATAATACCATGAAACGAACTATTTTACTATGTGTATTGCTCGCCGGTCTGGCGGGTATCCAAGCGCAGGAAACAAAAACCTACAAAGAAAAACAGATGTACAAGAACTGGGTAAAGATGGCTCCCAAGTTAGAAGATGCTTTCTTCAAAACCACCGAAGCTGCGCGTATAGCCGACAATGTGTTGTTGTATCAGCAAACTACAGGTGGATGGCCTAAAAACATTTTTATGCCTGCCGAACTCTCCCAACAAGAACTTGAAGATGTACTTGCCGCAAAAGATGATGTAAACGCAAGTACCATCGATAATGATGCCACCAGTACGGAAATCCGTTACCTTTCCCGCATCTATCTCGCCACCCATATCGAGAAGTACAAGGATGCAGCTTTGGACGGTATCCGCTACATCTTGAAGTCACAGTATCCCAATGGTGGCTGGCCGCAATTCTGGCCTCGTCCTACAGGCTACTATACACACATCACTTACAATGACAATGCCATGGTAAATGTGATGAATTTGCTGCGTGAGGTCTACGAGAAGAAAGCTCCTTATACGTATGTTCCTGACAGTATATGCGAAAAGGCACGCGCCGCATTCGACAAAGGCGTGGAGTGTATCCTCAAAACCCAGGTAAAACAGAATGGCAAACTCACTGTATGGTGTGCGCAACATGACGAACATACCCTGGCTCCCGCCAAAGCAAGGGCTTATGAACTACCTTCTCTAAGCGGTGCCGAGTCGGATAATATTGTTTTGTTGCTGATGTCCATTCCAAATCCTTCACCGGAAATCAAAGCTTCTGTAGAGGCAGCGGTAGAATGGTTCAAAGAAAACAAGATTACCGGCATCATGCGCGAAACTTTCACCAACAATGAAGGGAAAAAAGACTTCCGCATGGTTGAGTGTCCACAGGATGATTTCGACTGCCCCACACTTTGGGCACGCTTCTACACCTTAGAAGACAATCGACCCTTCTTCTGCGACCGCGATGGCATAAAGAAATATGACATCTCCGAAATAGGCTATGAACGCCGCAACGGATACAGCTGGTACAACAGCGAAGGGTTGAAAGTCTTAAAAAAGTATGAGCAATGGAAGAAAAAGTTATAAACTATCCCATTACCCACTTCGTGTTCTTACCGAAACAACGATAGGCCATTGACACCAGAAACCACGATAGACAGAATGCTGCTACCGCTGCACAAGGTATCTGCAAACAGATAGGCACATGGATGGCACGCATCAGCACCACGCTGGGACCGGTAAAGAAATAATGTATCATATAAACACCAAAACCGCAAAGGGTCAGATTAGCCAAGGCTTTTCTGACCTTTTCTGATTTTATATTCGCCCGTTTGCAAAGCATAAATACGGGGATTGTCATCATTACCACATTCAGGGAACAATATGTGAAGAACAGTTCCAGCATTTCGTCCGTATACTCCGGCAACGATGTGATATGACGGAAACCGAAGAATGTAACGGCATAACCTACCAAAAACATGGGAATACCTAACAGCATCAGCTTACGACCGCTCCAATCATGGTTCCGCAGATAATGCCCCAAAAGCAGGTAACCATTGAAACCGGCAAAATAGTAGAGCATGCCAAAGGCGTTCCACGAACAGGTACCCCACAAATATTGGGCAACGAATTCATTATAATAAGGTAACAGTAAAGTCACTCCCCATGCTGCAAGAAACCACAACTTGGCACGTTCCGACGCCTTCTCCACCCATGCGGAGAATATAGGTAGATAGAGGTATAGCCCTATCAACAAATAGATATACCACATGTGTACGGCAAGAAGGGAGAAATTAAAAGGTATCTGAGCGATATATTCCAAGCTTACACCAAGCGACTGGCGCATAACCTCTTCTCCCGAATAAGGGAAGAAATCGAGAATTACCCGTGGCTCTATACCCAGCACTCCCGTTATCCACGGGAAAAGATTGTAGATTACAGACCAGATGAGGAAAGGAAAGAATACACGAGGAATACGTTTTTTGTAAAAGACTGATGTTTCACCACGTACCGGAAGCAACAATGCACCGGTAATCATAACGAATAAAGGTACGCACGGGCGAAGTATCGCGCCATAAATCGCTCCCCAAAGTTTAATGTCTGCAATGTCGGGTGAAGTACCCGGATAAAAATTGAAAGGATCTGCACTATGGCAACACACCACTGTAAACATGGCTACCAGCCGGACTACATCCAGCCATACAATGTGTTGTCCTTGATTTTGCCGTGAAAGAGTTTGATTCATATTATCAGATTAATTAATGATTAGTAGCGCAAAGATAGTATAAACCGAAAGCAGAATAAAATAAGCTGGTGTATTTTTTACGCTAAGGGATACCTATCTTATGAAAAGACAGAAAAAAGCCGTTTACGGAACATTCCGAAACGGCTCTTTTTATGTATTGGCTGTTAAAACAGCATTTACACGTTTATTTAGTACAATTCCAAGGTTTCAGTTGCTTGAAGAAATCATTACCTTTGTCATCTACCAGAATAAATGCAGGGAAATCTTCCACTTCAATCTTCCAAATAGCTTCCATACCCAACTCAGGATATTCTACACATTCGATGCTCTTGATGTTGTTCTGCGCCAGGATAGCGGCAGGGCCACCGATAGAACCGAGGTAGAAACCACCATATTTCTTACATGCATCCGTAACTTGCTGGCTACGGTTACCTTTGGCAAGCATAATCATGCTTCCACCGTGGCTTTGGAAGAGGTCTACATACGGGTCCATGCGTCCGGCGGTAGTCGGTCCCATAGAACCACATGCCATACCTTGCGGAGTTTTGGCAGGACCGGCATAGTAGATAGGATGGTCTTTGATGTACTGCGGCAAATCTTCACCGCGGTCCAAACGTTCTTTCAGCTTGGCATGGGCAATGTCACGACCTACAATGATGGTGCCGTTCAAAGACAAGCGGGTAGAAACCGGATATTTAGTCAATTCTTTCAGAATGTCCTGCATCGGTTGGTTCAAGTCAATCTTAACGACATCCCCTTCACCTGCCTTACGAAGTTCCTCCGGAATTAGTTCGCCCGGGTTACTGTCGAGTTTTTCAATCCAGATACCCTCTTTATTGATTTTACACTTGATGTTACGGTCGGCAGAGCAAGAAACGCCGAGACCTACCGGGCAAGAAGCGCCATGACGGGGCAAACGAATGATACGTACATCGTGAACCAGATACTTACCACCAAACTGCGCGCCAAGACCAATCTTGTGAGCTTCTTTCAAAACTTCCTTTTCCAGTTCGACATCACGGAAAGCACGGCCGAACTCGTTGCCGGTAGTAGGCAGGTTATCATAGAAGTGGGTAGATGCCAGTTTCACAGTCAGCAGGTTCTTCTCGGCAGAAGTACCACCGATGACAAATGCGATGTGATAAGGCGGACATGCAGCCGTACCCAGAGTCTTAATCTTCTCGATGAGGAACGGAACAAGTGTACCGGGATTCAGGATAGCTTTTGTCTCCTGATAAAGATAGGTTTTATTGGCTGAGCCTCCGCCCTTGGTTACACAAAGGAATTCATACTCCATACCTTCGGTAGCTTCGATATCAATCTGTGCCGGAAGGTTGCACTTCGTATTTACCTCATCGTACATATTCAAAGGAGCATTCTGCGAGTAACGCAGGTTTTCTTCGGTATATGTTTTGTAGACGCCCAGTGAGAGAGCCTCCTCGTCGCAATAACCCGTCCACACTTGCTGT
Organism: uncultured Bacteroides sp.; assembly: GCF_959029255.1. Classification (GTDB taxonomy): domain Bacteria; phylum Bacteroidota; class Bacteroidia; order Bacteroidales; family Bacteroidaceae; genus Bacteroides. Next base: position 77,054 of record NZ_CAUFUE010000009.1, read on the forward strand.
CCTTTTTCACCGTGGATAATGGCAGTACCGGTATCCTGGCAGAAAGGAAGTATGCCTTTGGAAGCTACTTCCGCGTTACGTAGGAAAGTCAGCGCCACATACTTATCGTTCTCGCTTGCTTCAGGGTCACTCAGAATTTTAGCAACCTGCTCGTTGTGAGAGCGACGCAACATAAACGAAACATCACGGAAAGCCGCATTAGCCATTGCGGTCAGACCTTCTTTCTCAATCTTCAGGATAGGATTTCCTTCAAACTCGCTTACTGACACATAGTCTTTCGTAAGCAGATAATACTCAGTAGTATCTTTCCCCTTTTCAAACATGGGTTGATACTTGAACGGAGGTGTTGTTGCCATAATTACTTGTTCATTTAATGTTTAAAAGTGATTCGTGTAGCAAAGGTAAGAAGTATTATTGAAATATTTCTTTAATTAGGCTGAAAACTTACCTTCTTCATTCGTCCTATCAACTCATCTCCAAGCTCTGTCTTTACCTCAATATGTTTCAAAACAGCCGTGACGAACGGATTACTTTCAAAATCACCGCGTACTTGTTCAAAGTCCAGTTCTTTCTCTACTCGCGAACCGTCGGCTCCGAAACCGGTCATGGAAGCTAGGGAAAACTCTTTCTTGGCATCCTCGTAAACCATACGGTCTAGGCCGACAACAGCTTCTTTCCACTTTTCTACAATATGGATAATGTCTTCGGAAGTTATGTTTTCAGGGTTGATGCCGTAAAATTCTTCCAGTTTTTCGTAAGCCCACGTCCATTCGTAAGTATAATAATTCCGGTGCATCCGTTCAAACTCGGCATTGATATACTTCAAGCGGTTTACTGTGCCCGATTCGATACCATCTATTAAGGTATCTATTTCACTTTTGGGAGCAATCAAGCCGGAGATATCAACCCATTCACCACTACCGATAGTCGTATCGGGTTTCAACCGGGCACGGATTTCTTCGTTACTCAGGAAGTCTTTACCTTCCAAACGCTTGATAACGGAATTGCCCAGGAATTTATGAATAGCTATCTCATAGAAACCGATACCTTTTACCAAAGCCGAATTACGGATTTTCGCACTGTGGAAAGAGTAGATATCGGAAAGCTCACCGGAAGCATGGCGAAGATTTTTCAGAGTTTCACGTCCCTTGAACATCTTCTGTACGGTATAAGGACTGAGAAGATTATAGTTGATAAAATCCAATTTATTGGTATCGGTACGTTTGTCACGCTTCGGCCACTTCTGCGCGTCACGGATGGTACCGACACTACGCAAGTTGACACCGGGCACGAGATAAGTAGTATTATTCTGCTCTATCAGATAAGAGAAGGGCAAATTGGAGGTATCCGAATGGTTGACGTGACGCCCCATGACGAGAGAAAAAGCCCCTACCCTGGCAGGCCATAGGATATAAGAGTCGGAAGTAGTCTTGGCGCCACGTTCCAATGTACCCTGATGGATAGGACCGAGTTTATACATGTGGTTACTCTGATTGGAACCCGAACCGGCATTCATAAATGAGAACATTCCGGCTATCAGGAGGGTAGACTTGTGGTGGGTCACGGTATAAGGTCCGGCAAAGATGGCACATGCTTCACCATTCTCTCCCTGGCAGTTACTGAAGAACAAAGAATCGGAAGCGGAATAGTTGTGTCCCAATTTGCAAGATTGCCCCACAAAACAGCGTGTCAACATCGCACCATCGTCTACATGCGAACCGGAGGAGATAATGAAATCATCGCAGATAACGCCGTGGCCGATATGAACAGGAGCCACTTCGTTACTATTGATACTTCCGTTGTACAAACGGCACGTACCGCAGATACGGCAATAATCGCCAATACGCACATTCTTGATGGAACCGGTATTGAGTATCATTACATGATTGCCGATAGAGCCAACATCAGAGGCATGTTTGTTGGAATAGAAGTCGGTGATTTCCTTCATTCGCGCGATGAGTTCGGGCCGATGGCGATAGAGTGCCATGATGTAGGCTTGATGAGCGGACAATTTGTCATTGATAAGTACCTCTCGTCCTCCCGTCTCGTTCAGAACAGATACTTCCACTCCATTGCCGAACTTGGAAAGTCCGTCAACCAAGATAATATCTACATTCTCAATGAAAGTGTCATGCCCTATCTCATAGTTGGCGATGTAGTTCTGGATGTTTTCAATGCAACAATTGTCACCTACCGTCACATTGTGAAGCGTGACATGGCGCAGGCCGGAATGTTTCCTGATGCCCCCCGGCAAAGTAAAATCCGACTGAAATACCCCCAAACGCACCTCTCCCGAGAAACGGGTGTGATGCACAAATTCCGTTGTAAAGCCTTCCGCAACGGTTACTTTACCCCAATCGTCAGCCAAGCACGACTGGCTCTTTAACCGGAGCACTTCGTCTTCGGTCAAATTTCTGTAATTCATAATCCTTAAATTAAGAATGAAGAATTAAGAATGAGGAATTTGGCCGCACCGTGTCGCGCAGACAATATACCGCACGGCAATTCTTCATTCATCATTCTTAATTCTTCATTAAATTAAACTTCCTCACTATCTTCGTAAGTCTGATAAAGAAAATCGTTATAAGGATACTTCTGTACGTGCAACTCTTTGACACGCTGATAAACCACACTCTTCAGTTCCTCCAGATTAATCTTTTCACGGGCGGAAATAAAGAGACAGTTATCCTCCATCTTTGCCATCCACGTCTTCATCAGTTCTTCGAGTGTTAAGTTTTCTTTGGTTCTGGGGGTAAGGTCGTCAGCCGCTTTCTCTATATAAGTGTAAGCGTCTATCTTATTGAAAACAAGAATCATGGGCTTACCGGCAGCACCGATATCGGCCAATGTCTTGTTTACTACTTCTATCTGTTCTTCAAAATCGGGATGGGAAATATCGACAATATGTAACAATAAGTCAGCTTCGCGCACTTCATCCAAAGTGGATTTGAAGGAATCGACCAAATCGGTCGGCAACTTACGAATAAAACCTACCGTATCGGACAACAGGAACGGCAAATTCTCGATAATAACTTTGCGCACCGTGGTATCCAACGTCGCAAACAACTTATTTTCAGCAAACACCTCGCTCTTGGAAAGCAAAGTCATCAAAGTGGATTTTCCCACATTGGTATATCCCACTAAGGCAACACGAATCAAACGTCCACGGTTTTTACGCTGGGTAGACTTCTGCTTGTCAATCTCCGCCAAACGTTCTTTCAGCAATGCCATACGGTTCAAGATGATACGGCGGTCCATTTCCAACTGTGTCTCACCCGGACCACGCAAACCTACGGAACCTTTTCCACCACCGGCACCGGAACCACCACCCTGGCGTTCCAAGTGAGTCCACAAACGTTGCAGACGGGGAAGCATGTATTTATACTGTGCCAGTTCCACCTGTGTTTTAGCATTGGCAGTCTGTGCACGCATCGCAAAAATATCAAGAATAAGAGAGGTACGATCCAATATTTTGATTTTCAGTTCCGATTCAATGTTACGTATCTGTTTCGCAGAGAGTTCATCATCGAAAATCACCATACCTACTTCGCGTTCAGCCTCTTCTTCGTTATGGATATATTCTTTTATTTCTTCCAGCTTACCCTTACCGACATACGTCACCGAGTTTGCCTGGTCTAACTTCTGAGTAAACCTTTTCACTACTTCCGCCCCGGCTGTCTCAGCCAAGAATGCCAGTTCGTCGAGATACTCGTTCGTCTTACGCTCATCCTGAGTTTTCGTGATAAGACCAACCAATACTGCGGTTTCAACCTGAGCTTCGGAGATTACAAATTCTTTCATTCTACTTTATACCTTATTATATATATGTATATGCCTTTATTAATTAATATGTGGCGGCAAATATAACAAAAAAAAAGAGGACAATGTTGTGTTGTCCTCCTTTTCATATCTATAGGATTTTAAAATAACTGTCTAAAGTTATTCATTTGTACTTATTCTATTTTATGGGCAAAGTGAAAATCTCTTCAAATTCCCCATTGAATGTACCTACAGAAACACTGAATGTTGCCTTTATACTAATTTCATTATCCTGAAGAGTACCATTTCCAGCTATATAGAGTACACCATAATCTCCATAGCTACTATAAACAGGCTGTTTTGCCAATGTTACATTTTGTTTATCAACGCTAAAAGTAACGTCATAACCTTCCTCATAAGGTCCTATAGCCTTATATTTAAGTACAGGACTCGATTGATAAAATTCGCATGGAACAGTTGCTCCTCCAAAAAAAGCTGTCGTCATTGACCCCATACCAATGGATTCCCATTTCAGCCCGACAAAGGTAGTTTCAGTAGCTTTCTTTACACCGCCATTTACTGCTACTACCGTGATAGCATATTCACCAACCATACCAGTCAGTATTATGTCCGCATCCGACACACCGGAAATACCTTCGACTTTAGAACCGTTCTGAATGACATAATCATTATAACCACTTTCACCTATCGAAGCTATACGGGCATCTTTATCAGTCGCCGGTTCAGCCAAGTAATAAGCCTCAGAAGTCTTGTTATTAGCTGCTATTCGAAGTATTACATCGTTATCTGCATTGTAAGATCCACCCGGTTTGTACTGATAAAGAACAACTCCCGGATTAGGGTCATTCCCCGGTTCCGTTCCTTCATCTTCAGTACATGAAGTCATGATTGCAGTAGCCATGACCACCATAAACAAGCTATAAATATATTTTTTCATATTCTTATTTTTAAATTATTAATCCAATTACCAAGAAGTAATCTCTTCCGAATCCGATGTAGGCGGTATAGGAGTAGGATTATTGGTACATGCCAAATTAAAGTTGGTTTCAGTTTGAATAATACAGAAATTCATCCATACAGGAGGTTCTGATGTATTCCACCGACGCGTTTCCAAATGATTGGTGTTAGGATAACTACGAATAATTCCCTTATTGAGACGCTTAATATCGAACGTAGCCAATCCTTCTCCCCAAAATTCAATACGACGCTGCCACCAGATTTCGTTTTGGAAAGCAGAAGTAGAATGATTGCCGTATGCTTCATTGTGCTTGCCATATTCATAGGATGCATCACGCGTCTTGGCAAACTGAGTCAGAAGTGCAATACCATTAGCTTCAACCTGCATACCGGCAGCTTCAGCTTCAATCAGATACATCTCTTCAACACGCATTATAGGAACAGCAACAAGGAAACCTTTATACTGATTATAATGCCCTTCTGAACCACCTGCAGCCCGGAACTTCAATGAAAGGCCACCTACAACCGTGCCTTCCTTATGACCGGAATTATAGACCCACTCCGGATAATCGGAATAAGCCTCCAAAGCCTTTATTTGTTCTTCTTTTGACTCTAACTCATCTATCTTAAAGTCTACAAAACAGTTTTTACGGAAATCACCTGCAGGAATAGTTTCATACAAATGGCGGTCAATGAGGAGCTTACCGCCATAACTGGAGGCATAGCCACATCCCGAACCATTTACCTCAAGACACATGAAAGAGCCCCAAGAACTGTCGCCATCATTCAACAATATATTGTCATCATTCGCTTTGTATGTCAATCCAAACATCCATGAAGAGTTGGGAGTATTGAAACCAGTTTCACGACTGGTATAATCCTCCTTACTCATGAGAGTGTAGCCAGCTTGAGCCAACTTTGCATATTTCTCCGCATTCGCCCAATCTTCCATCACCAGATAAGCACGTGCTTTCAATCCATATACAACTGAAAGATCAGGTGTATATTTATCCGGGCGTTCATAGTTTGCCAAATACTTTTCTGCATAATCAAGATCAGACAGAATAAATCCCCACATTTTCTCATTAGTAGCACGAGGATTATTAGCCAAATCTGAAAGTGCGGTAGATTCAGTCACGATAGGTACCGTTTCCGCATTCTTGTCAACTGCGTAAGTCTTTTGAGCAAACATACGCGCTAAATCCATATAGAACATTGCACGCATGGCATAGGCTATTCCAGCACCTGTAGCCTTGTCTGCATCCGGCTCGGTGCCGGCAAGAGAAAGAACTGTATTACAATTCTTTATCCAGCCATAATAATAGGTCCAAGGAACCTGACAATATAGATATTGAGGACCAAGTGCCGTACCGCTGGTATACCATGACTGATACCATTGACCGTCATAACTCGGAACAACATCCTGCCCCATAACGTCACGCATCTGATAGAACGTAGGATAACCGAAATCAAAAGGCTTATCGCTGCCAAATTTAAATTTACCGACCAATGAAGAAGTAAGACCATTCACAAAGTTATTGTAGGAACCGGGAGCATTAGCAGCCTGATCCTTAGTAACAGTTGATGATTGCGGATCAACCTCTTCAATACAACTTGTCACTACGGAAATTCCGAAAGCAACAGTTAAAAATGAAATCAATATTTTTTTCATATATAAGTTTCTCTTTTAGTTTAGAACGTTAATTGAATACCTCCTGAAATGTTACGTACAGGAGAATATGCTGATATATCTTTATTTCCTTCATAAGAAAAACGAGGATCGAAGCCCTTACGTGCCGACCAGAAACAAAGGTTTTCGCCCGCAGCATATAGACGTATCTTGGCTATATTCTTAATAAGCTTCTTCGGTATCGTATAACCAACCGTAAACGACTGGAAATTCAAATAGCTGGCACTAGTCAAGAAACGGTCTGAATTACCGAACACACTGTATCTATCTCCATACTGCCAACGGGGAATATCGCTCGATGTATTGTTGGGGCTCCAAGCTTTCAGATAATCTTTATGGATATTAGCACCGGCGCTGGCACCGTTCTCATTGGGTCCCATCAAGGAAGCATAGTGATTATCGGCAATCTTACCGCCCAACTGGTAATCGAACGATGCAGACAAGTCAAAGTCATACAAACGTAGCGAAGTGCTGAATCCGCCAAACAATTTGGGCAGAATAGAACCTTGCGCATATTTGGTAGCTTCATTAGGATCGGTAGTAGTATAAGAATGCTCCTTACCCGGCCTGCTGGTTACACCTTTTAAATTTTCATCTACCCAGTAGGTAGCCTCACCCTTTTCATTTACACCTGCATATTCCACACAGAAAGCGTTATAGAGCGGTCCTCCTACCTCATACCAATTCTGTGCAACGTCTGTACTGTTCGTTTCAGCAAAACCACCGTTACCGGCAATTTTTGATTCCGGCAAGCTGAGTATTTTGGCTTGGTTATGCGACAAGTTTGCCGATACGATCCAGTCAATGTCTCTAGTACGAATAATGGAACCTGTCAGCAAGAGTTCCACACCCATATTACGGATATCTCCCAAGTTGCCATAATAACCACGAGATCCGGCTGATTCAGGAACAGACAACCAAAACAGCAAATCAGTAGTCTTCTTAGTATAGAAATCTACATTACCGGTCAAACGTCCTTTCCAAAAACTGAATTCAACACCAAGGTTGATGTTTGTTGTTGTTTCCCAAGTAATATCAGGATTACCGATACGGTAGAAAGTTGGAGACATAGTTGCGTCATCCACTGGGGACAAGCTATACAAATCCGTATATGCCCAGTTACCGATATTATCATTACCTTGTTGTCCAATAGATGCTTTTATTTTCAACATATCCATCCAAGATGAATAATCTGACATGAAGTTCTCTTTGGAAATAATCCAAGCGGCACCCACTGACCAGAAATTACCCCAACGATGATCTTTTGCAAAATAGGAAGAAGCATCACGACGATAAGAAGCCGATGCAAAATACTTTTCATCATAATTGTATTGAGCATTACCGAAATATCCTTCTACATTATACACTGTTGTATAAGATTTGGCATCCGCTTTTTTAGAAAAAGCATTGATTTCCGGAATATCCGGTGAAAAACCGCCTTGTGCAGTAGCTGAGAGGAACTTGGTAGTAGCTTTATAATACTCATGCCCCAACATCAAGTTTACACTATGTTTGCCAAAATCCTGGAAGTATGTCAAAGATTGTACATTGTTGGTTCTAAATCCGTTAGTCGATTCTTTTCTAATCTCACCATTTACACCTGCCTTAGGAACAGTAAATGGATTTTGGTAGTTAGAATAATTGCTTTGTCCCAAAATAACAGTACTCGTCACATTTGCCTTCAAAAAGTCTGTGATATTGATATCCGCCATAAAGGTTCCATTCATTTGGTCACCGATAGTTTTAATCTGGTTATACCGGTTTGCCCCTAGCGGGTTACCCGGAGCCAGGAAGGGACGAGTCACACCTCCGTAATCTCCATTTCCAAAATCATAGGCATCATGTCCATATTGGTCTTTTTTGATTACTACATTACCAGATTCATCCACTACACGGACAAATGCAGGGTAAATAGGAGCGATATAATCAGTATAATACATCGGGTTGGAGTTATTTGCCTGATCACTCATGTTCGGATTAGACTCCTGATTAGAATGTATGTACCCCACATTCGCACTCAACTTTAACCACTTCTTTGCTTGATAATCAGCCTTGATACGTGCGCTGACGCGATCATAGCTAGAGTTCTCAATAATACCGTCTTCATTCAGATAGCCGACACTGGCATAATAAGATGCACGGTCAGATCCTCCGTTTGCACTAATATTATATTCTTGACGCAAAGCACTTTTATAAGCTAAATCTTGCCAATCATCAGGCTGCATATAATATTCAGTACCGTTGTGGGTGTATTTGCGTCCCAAAGTTGCATTCGGATTTAATTTACCATTTGCACCAATCAGCATCTCTCCTTCAGGTAAGGTATATACATTATATTTCAAATCGGAAAGCATCTTCTGGTTGGCGTATGCATTTGCCGCGCTCGCACTCATCCCTTGACCATAGAAAGAATAATTGTATAATTGCGAGTAATATGCTTCATAATATTCTCCGGGATCAGTGATTACGTCGTATTGCTGTACTGCACGCGAGTTGACACCCCATTTCATATCCACATTGATTACAGCATCTTGTGTCTTTCCCTTTTTAGTAGTGATAATAATTACACCGGCAGCACCACGAGCACCATAAAGGGCAGCGGATGCAGCATCTTTCAATACAGAAATTGATTCGATATCACTCTGTGGGATATTAGACAAGTTAGCCGTATAGGGTGCGCCGTCAACGATAATCAAAGGATCTGTATTGGCATACATAGATGCAATACCACGAATATTGATTTTACCATCATTGGAACCCGGAGCTCCCGAACCACCACGTATTTGTAAACCTGCAACAGAACCTACCAAAGCATCCGATACATTCGTAGTGATGCGTTTAGACAATTCCTCAGTATTTACAACAGACGCCGAACCGGTAAATGCCGATTTCTTAGCTGTACCGAAAGCTACAACCATTACTTCATCAAGAACCTCTGTATCAGACTTCATCACAACTTTTAAACGAGGTTTTATCGCCACTTCTTGCGTCTGCATACCAATGTACGAAATCTGCAAAGTCTTCGCAGAACTGCAAGGCGTATATTGTACTGAATATTAGTCCATTACAAAAGTAGAAGAACTTATTATTTATACTTATACATCCAGTACAAACTATTATACAATGGGTTTAAATTGTTTTGCTCTACCTATAAGCTACTATATACTATGTTATAGTCTTGTATATTAAATAGTTATACATTGTTATTATTCTTTTTCATCATATCACGAATATACTTGATACCTAAACCGGTGTATTTTTATCAATCAAAATTACCAATCAGAAAAAGATGATTAGCGGAAATGGATTGTTAGATATATCAAAGGAATTCTATTGTGCAAGAGAAATATTGTAAATATCGTGTAATATCTTAATCATGACTATTTCAAGGTTGAGAATATGATTTTGAACAAAACTATTATTAAGGTTGTATTATAATAAGATTATAATTATATTTGCATAAAAAGCTCATACAATGACAAAGATGAATCCATTTATCACTAACGGTTATATATCGGCTGAATACTTTTGTGACCGTAAATTAGAAACAGAAATGTTGACCAGCTACATTACAAACGGAAATAATGTCGCTCTCATTTCACCACGGCGTTTAGGAAAAACAGGTCTTATTGAACATTGCTTTCATCAAAAAGAAATAAAAAATGGCTACTATACGTTTTTAATAGATATATATGCCACCAAGAATCTGCAAGAATTTGTTTTTGAGTTTGGGAAAGGTATCTTAAATGGTTTGAAACTTCGTGGAAGAAAAACTTGGGAATCGTTTCTAAACTGTTTATCTTCGCTCCGTACCAGCATCTCTTTCGATTTTTCAGGAAATCCAAGTTGGAATTTGGAAATGGGAGATATAAAAACACCGGCAATAACGTTAGATGAGATTTTTCATTATTTGGAACAAGCAGATAAGCCATGTTTGGTTTCTATTGATGAATTTCAAGTTATCGACAGATATCCGGAAAAGAATGTAGAGGCTATATTACGGACACATATCCAGCATTGCTCTAATGCTAAATTCATCTATGCGGGTTCACAACGTCACATGATGGGAGAAATATTCATGAGTCCGACCCGCCCTTTTTATCAAAGTACAGCCGTCATGGAGTTGCATCCTATTGACATGCGCATATACACTCAATTTATAAAAAAACATTTTGATGAAAATCAAAGGGGAATTACAGAAGAAACAATCCATGAAATTTACAACCGCTTCGAAGGTATTACATGGTATATACAGTTTGTAGCCAATTTGCTTTATACGATGACGTCTCCACATGAAACCTGTACGATAGACAAAGTGGATATTGCGATTGATAACATATTATCGCAATTGAATTTTACCTACTCTTCGTTATTGTTTCAACTTCCACCTAAACAGAAAGAGGTACTTATCGCTATTTGTAAAGCAGGAAAAGCGAAAGAAATAACCTCTTCCAAATTTTTGAAAACTTATAAATTAACAGCCAGTTCTGTACAAGGAGGGATAAAGGGATTACTGGATAAAGATTTTGTGACGAGCGAATTGGGGGAGTATAGTGTATATGATAAGTTCTTTGAGAGATGGCTAAAGAATATGATTCAATAATAAATGAATCCCTTTCTGTTGATGGACCTATGAAAGCCGCTTGATATGGTTATCCCGGGTGTTTGATATAAAGAAGATTTTTTTTCCGGCTTAATAAAAAACTTCTTCTTTATAGCTTGCAATTTTTTTCGTCATTAATGAAATTGTTTATTCGCAGGTTAAGAATATAAGATTGCAGCCTAAGGATAGCTATTCTTAAATTAAGTTTATATATCCTCAATCGTAGTATAAAATTTATCATAAATATAAAAGGAGTTTGGATAGTATAAACAGGAATTTTTGAATTAAGAGTAAATGTTTTTTCTCTTTATATCGCTCCCGCTACATCATAACGCAGGGGTATTAAAAGTTCGAGGCTTCGGAAGACTTCATAAAGGTTTTGGAAGGATATATAGATTATAATAATAATAAAAGAATCAAGTCACGTTTAAAAGGAAAGAGTCCGGTACAATACCGAACTCTTTCTATAACTGGATAATGTTTAACCAGTCCCACTTTTTGAGGGTCACTTCATTTTTGTTATATCTTATTTGTAAGCAGGATTTTGATCACTACTTGTTAAAGCACCGTTTGCATCTAGTTCCGCTTGAGGTATAGGCAACTCAAATTTATCAGAACCTGCTGGCAAATCTATTTGACTTGTCCACAAATCATGTCCATCGATACCTGTTCTTACCAAAGGAAGATTTCTTCGTTTCATGTCAAACAATCGATGTCCCTCAGCAAATAATTCACGGCGTCTCTCTAACTGTATTTCATCAACTAAATCTGTATCTGAACCACTATATTTATCTAGGCCTCTAGCTGTACGTACTGCATCCAATGCATTTCTAGCGACATCATAATGTTGTTTGTCAGCAGCCAATTCTGCTATAATGAGATACATCTCAGAGCCACGCAACATATTGAAAGAACCTTGTCCCATCTGATTGTTGCGGCTATGAATCTTTGTCGTCAGATAACCTGATTCGCTAATATAATCGTTTTCTTCAGAATCCATTGGAAACTGTGTCTTACGGATATCTTTATTGTCCATTATATCAATTAAGTTCCTTGAAACACGTAATGAACTATAACCCTCAACAATATTGCTATAATCATCCCCACACAAGTACCAAAATGCAGGTAATGACAAATAGAATTGATTATCATCTGCTGTACATTCAAAAGACCAAAGAGTTTCAGAATTCACTTCACAGAAATTAGCAGTGTAATCTGCCGTACCCATTAGGCTAATGCCTTTCAATGCAGCATTAGCATGTTTAACACCATTGGTTTCATCACCTAAATCCAGATATAAACGTGCAAGAATACCATGAGCAGCATTGGCACCAATATACACTTTAGATGAAGAAGAATGTTTATCCAATAAACTACATGCTCTTTCCATGTCTATAACAAGTTGATCGTATACCCCTTTTACGGAAGTACGTGGCAAATCTTCTATTCCAGAAGAAAGACGTAATATAACACCCGGAGAATCAGGGTATTTATTAACAGGTTTTGCGTACATTCTTATTAAGAAATGGTATGCGTATGTTCTCAAAGATAATGCTTCACCTTCTATTCTGTTGCGTTCATCACTTTCTGCCAAGTTTCCAATATTATCCATTATGGCATTAGTATTATCAATTATACTATAACAGCCTTTCCAAGGGTCATTTGTATACGTACTTCCCGGGGAAACTGTATATTGATAGGGAGGAACAAAACGACCGTAGTTATAGTTAGGGTCTGGAGTGACTAAAGCATCATCACTCATGATATCTGGCAAAAAGAATATATATTGGTTAGTCATGTGAGCCAACCAACCATTTGTAAGCCAATCATACGCGCCTGTCAGTACCTGTTGTGCACCTTCAATAGTAGTGAAGGTGTTACCATCAGACATCTGATCCGAAGAAGTGGTATTTAAAAAATCATCACTACAATTTGCAAGGCTAATGCCTAATGCAAGCGCTATTATAGTTTGTTTTATTTTATTCATTGTTATCTCGTTTAAGAAATTAGAAATTAACATTTATACCAAATAAGAATGTTCTAGGCAACGGCACAGTACCAGCACCATCTAAAACTCCTGTCACACCTCCTAATTCAACATCATAACCTTTGAAGTTGCTATCAAGATTCCACACACAAATATTCTCCAAACTTCCAAAAACACGTACCGTCTCTAACTGTATTTTCTTCGTCCATTTTTTTGGAAGGGTATAACCTAAATTGATATTCTTGAATTTGATGAAATCTGCATCATGCAAATAACGGCTAGAAGTAGAATGAGAACTTGAAGTGTTATTGGGTAAGAATGCAGGATTAGGTGCATTCGGATTTTCTTTTGTCCAATAATTAGCTTGCTCCTTGATGGCTTGATAACCATTGTTATTACCATCATTCAACAGATAAGCTTCATACGCGTCATATATCTTGCCACCAAAACTATAGGTAAATAAGAATGAAAGATCTATGCCTTTGAAGGTAAACGTATTATTCAATCCTCCGAATACATTGGGAAGTGCGGAACCTAACTTATATTTATCAGCAGTAGCATAGGATGAAGTGGTTGTTCTTTCTCCAGTAGGATTGCCTTTTTCATCTTTTACATCTTTATACCAAAGTGGAGCGCCAGTTTCCTTATCTACGCCAGCCCATTCTTGAATATAGAATTCATAAAGGCTATAACCTACTGTACGTATTTTCGTTCCCACGACCTCTTGTTCTTCAGGATAAGAGGTAATCTTATTTTTGTTATAGGATATATTAAAATCGGTAGTCCAGCTAAAATCTCTAGCTTGTATATTCAACGAGTGCAAATCAATCTCCAAGCCAGAGTTACGCATACCGCCTAGGTTAGACATGATATTATCCAATCCTGCAGAACCTGCCAATGGTTTTTCCAACAGTAATTCATCAGAGTTTTTGATATAATAATCAATTGAACCATGTAAACGGGTATTTAATACAGCAAAATCAAGTCCAACATTAAAGTTCTTCGATTTTTCCCATGAAAGTTCAGGATTTGCTAATTGCGAGTGTCTGAACCCTGATTCACCATTATAATTGGCACCACCTTCATAAAAAGCTTGGTATCCATATAAATAGTCAGACGTTTTATTTCCTGAAGTACCATAACTAGCACGGAGTTTTAAATCATCAATCCAGTTAATGCTATTCATGAAATTCTCTTCACTGATGCGCCAATTCAATCCTGCACTCCAAAAAGTACCAAAACGATGTCCGGGAGCAAAACGTGATGAACCATCGGAACGAATACTAAATGATGCGAAGTATTTATTCTGATAATCATAGTTTAAACGACCGAAATAAGAAAGCATACGTTCTTTATCCGTAACTGAACCTACTTCTTGCGGAGTAGCTGCTACATTTAATTCCGTCAAACCTCCAATCGGGAATTTTGTTCCTTGTGCATAGGTGCGTTTGTATTCTTTATTATAAATCTCATAACCAGCTAATACAGAAAAATGATGGTCTTCTTTTATATTGAAATTGTAGTTTAATGTACTGGTCAACCCAAATGTATTATTCCAAATAGCATATTTATACAATCTTCCCTGTGCGGCTTTACCATTACCATGCTCAGCATTATACCACTGCGTTTCATCCAGATTAATATAATCGTATGATAGGCTTGTTTTCCAATGTATCCCATATATATTGAAGTCTACATACGGATTTACCAAAACACGGTATGTGTCAGTCTTATATTTATCAGTTTGAGCAAATGATATAACGTTCATATCCTGAAATATAGGATTTTTGAAGTTATAAAGAGGATTACCATTTTCATCATATTGCATTTGGAAATTTTCATCCAAATCATATACAGGAACAGCATTAGGCAAATAAACGGCATTAGTCAAGGGGCTGGCACCACCACCTCCTCCAACAGGAGTATTTTGTTTTGCTAAAGAAAATGTAGAGTTGACACCCATAGCAAACCAAGGTTTAATATCCGTTGAAACGTTAACACGACCTGAATACCGTTCAAAATTTGAACCGATAACAATACCTTCCTGGTTCATATATCCCATAGAAACAAAGTACTTGGATTTTTCATTACCGCCGTTAACGCTGATATCATATTCCTGAGACATTCCTGTTCTGAAAACTTCATCTAGCCAGTCTGTATCAATCATCAATTGGGCGCCTGATACTAGATTACCAGATGCATCCAGAGGATTCGCTACGTTATAGGGATTTCTACCATACATACTTTGGGTCGATTTATTAGCTGCAATAGATGCTTCTTCCGGAGACATTCCTTTGAAAATGTTATTGTTATAGAAACCTCCATAATACAAAGAATAATGTTCGGAACCATTCATCAAATCATAGCCACCAGAAGGAAGTTTGGAAGATGATATTTGAGCCTTGAAATTCACTTTTGCCTGCCCTGATTTACCTTGTTTGGTAGTAATCAAAATAACACCATTGGCGGCACGCGAACCATACAATGAAGCGGCAGAAGCATCTTTCAACACAGTGATTGATTCAATGTCATTAGGATTCAGGTTAGAAAGAGGATTTGCACTCGTTCCATGCTTTGCCGTATTGGCTACTTCACTTAAATTTGCAGCTTCTATGGCCACCCCATCTATCACATAAAGAGGAGTACTTGAAGCTGACATTGAACCAATACCACGAATACGTACTTGGGTTGAAGAGCCTGGTTGACCAGAAACACTTGCAATTTGTAATCCTGGTGATAACCCTTGCAAGGCTTTTTCAAATGAGGTTACAGGTAACTTTTCCATATCGCTAGATTTAATGGTAGCAACAGAACCTGTTAAAGAGTTCTTTTTAGCTGTACCATAAGCAACGACTGTTACTTCATCAAGAACCTGTTCAGATGGTTTCAATGTAATCTTTACATAAGGTCTAATACCGACTTCCTGCGTCTGCATACCAATATACGAAATCTGCAAAGTCTTCGCAGAACTGCAAGATGTATAAACTATTAAAAAACAGAAAGTTATATATTACATGGAACTCGTTACATCGAATTCACTATCTGCCAGAAGCCATTAGAAAAGATATTGGATTTTGTTAACTATACCAATTATCTACTGAAATATGGAATATCCTATTGAATGACAATTAATTATAGCTATATCTTTCTCTATATACTATACTGATAATCTCCTACACGTTTTGTCATCCGCATTTTTGTCAATGAAATTTGTCGTTTTTAAAATTATTGCTGATTATAAAATATCAATCATTAACAAGACGACCACTCAATACCCATTGCAATATTATGTGTCAATTATTTTGCTTCCAAGTAATTCTAAAAGATGTAATATCAGCCATAAAAATGCAATAGTAGTGTTATTATAATGATATTATATTTTTTTGCATAAAACAGATATGGTATGGTAAAGATTAATCCATTTATAACCAGCAGTTATATGTCACAAAATGAAATTGTGAAAAGTTTGTTTCCTCTATATCATTATGTATATTCCCTATTTGTAATAGAGGTAAACTATTAATTTATTTTATTTGAAATAGCGATAAATAGGAATTAAACCTATTTATAATAGAAAAATGCTATCTTTGCAATATCATTCATAACGAAATTCCTATGAAACAACTTTTAAAAGATATCATTACGGATCAAAAGGCGTATATGTCGAATAAAAAATATATTGCTCGTGACTTTCCAGAAAAGTACTTGAGTAATGACGAAATTATTATAATATCTGGAGTGCGGCGTTGTGGCAAGTCAGTGTTACTTCAGCAGATACGCGATAAACTCCCTCAAAAGGATTACTTTTTTAATTTCGACGATGATCGTTTAGGAAATTTTACTGTAGAACATTTTCAGCAATTATATGAGGTTTTGATTGAACTCTATGGAGAACAAAATTACTTTTATTTTGATGAAATACAGAATATTCCCGGTTGGGAACATTTTGTGAAGCGATTATATAATTCAGGAAAGAAAATTTTCATAACAGGGTCCAACGCTCGTATGTTGAGTAAAGAACTGGGCACTTATCTGACCGGCTGCTATATATCAATCGAACTTTATCCTTTTTCTTTTTCTGAATTTTTGATTTTTCGTGAACAGAAAAGTCTGTTAGGTGATATATCCGGTACGGTGGCGCGTGGAGAAATACAATCTGCATTTAATAATTATCTACGACAAGGTGGCTTTCCCATTTACTTAAAATCCGAAGATGGGATTGTACTGAAAACCTTGTATGATAATATTCTATATAAGGATGTTATGGTTCGTAATCAGATTGTTAATGAACGTGAGGTCAAAGAATTGGTATATTATACAGTTAGTAATATAGGGAAACCACTTACCTACACCTCATTAACAAAAGTAGTAGGAGTTAAAAATCCAACAACAGTGAAAAATTATCTGGAATATATCGAAAACACTTATTTGCTGTTTACACTATCAAAACTAGATTATTCAGTGAAAGCCCAATTACGCAATCCCAAGAAAGTATATGCGATAGATAATGCATTAGTATCCCGCTTGGGTTTCCATTTTTCCGGTGAAGAAGGCCGTTTATTGGAAAATATGGTTTTTATAGAACTCCGCCGTCGCGGAGGAGAAGTTTTCTACCATAGTTCTGGAAATGCAGAATGTGATTTTGTCGTGCGTGAAGGATTTCGGGTGACACAGGCTATTCAGGTTTGTTATTTATTTGACAACTTTGAAACGCGTAAAAGGGAACTTCGTGGGATACAAGATGCGATGGATGCATACCAGTTATCAGAAGGGATAATTATTACAAGTAGCCATGAAGAAGTAGTAGAATATGAAGAAAAGAAAATTTATATTCTACCGGCATGGAAATGGTTGCGTTCATTAACGAAAGATTGAAGCACATCAATCTGGCAGGAGGAATACAAAAGTAGTTTTCACCTGCTGTTCGTGCTGTCGGACAAAAAAGAGACCGCCTTAAAATAATTTTGAGACGGTCTCTTTTTAATCTCAATGCATATCAGAACATCGCGTCTTTGGTACTAAAGAGCTTTCTTTCGTTCAGCTTGACTACCTTACCGAATTTCTCAAGTCTTTTGATATCGATATCTTTCGGATTTCCCATAATTCCAATACAATAAGGCTTACCTTTGATATTCGTTTCATAGAAACGAACTATGTCATCAAACGTAAGCGCGTCAATCTTCGGAAGATTCTCTTTTGCAGGGTCACCGTCATATCCTTGGTAGCCCAAGTTGACAAGATACATCGCCTTGTCACGGAAATCGGGGTGGGAAGTCAGAGCCTCCTGACGTAGGTAACTCTTGATGTTATCAATCCTTTCCGGATTTTTAGGCATGTCATTCACAAGTCCCATCAAAATATCCAGCGCATCGTTTGCCTTGTCATTCTGCGTACCCACATATCCCTGCAGGAAGGTCTCTCTGCCCGCTATTCCCTGTGTGGATGCAAGCGCGTATGCCGTATAGGCCATCGAGCGCTTTTCGCGGATTTCATTCAGTACCAGTCCGGTAAAGTCCATACCGAAGTACTGGTTGAAAGCATGCCTTGCCACATCATCTTTCTTGTCGGTCTTCATCATCGGGATGTAGAGATAGATTTGGGCCTGTTCCACATCATTATTAGGCAGGAAGTAAACTGTATTCTCTGTAACCGGAGCCATCGGGGTGGGATTTGGAGATAGGGAAGGCCGTTCATTGGCAACCAATGGCAGGTTCTTGCTTAGAATATCATATACATTGTCAAACGGCAGGGTTCCGCTATAATATATCTTCGCCTCATAATTGGAAGCACGGTTGATGTCACCCGTGAGTTCTGAAATCTGCAATTCATACAGTTCTTTGTCTGTCAGCTCATCAATATAAGGTGACTTATCGCCATAGAACACATACTGGCTCAGTGCGCTACCCAATGCTGAAGTGTTGCTTTTTCTCTGCTGGCGGCTGCCGAGTTGGCTACCTTTCAGGCGGCTCAGTTGCTTGTCATCAAGCTTCGGCATCAATATTTGGCGCGACAAGAGCTGGCAGGCTTGCGGCAACGTCTGCTCAAATCCCTCCATGGTCACGGTCAGATAGTTTGAACTGGCATATACATCACAGCTCACATTCAGTTTGCTCAGCTCTTCCTTCAATTGTTGAGGCTCGTAACTTCCCATGATACCGGCATTGTTCATCAATTCTGCAGCGATACCTAATTTGGGGAACTCTTGCGTTCCGGCACCATACCTCAATACCAGACGGAAAATATTATTTTCCTTGTTGGGAACATAATACATCTTGGAACGCTCGTTCAACTGTTTCACCTTTACGTCACCAAAGTCAATAAACTTTTCATCTACCGCACCAATGGGCATACTCTTGAATTGAGTGGCATACAGTGATTGTTTCCCGGTGGGCGGCTCAACCGGCTTATAACCGGGCTTCTTGATTTTTCCTTCCTTGTCCGCCTTTCCCTTTTCAAGATACATGGCAAGATAATTCTGCGACAGATACTTCTTCGCTACCCGTTTCACGTCCTGGTTGGTCACGGCCATAATTTTGTCTTTATAGTTCAGGACGTCGTCAGGGCTTTTGCCATCCATAAAGGCGTTCATCAATATAATCGCTTTTTGTTCATTGGATTCCATGGCAAGGTCAAAGTTACGGCACAGCTCAGCCTTGATGGCATCCACTTTCCAGTCCTCAAACTCACCGTTGGCCACTTGTTCAATGGCTTTCAATGCCTTCTTCTCGGTACTTTTATTCGATTCAAACCTGCGCTGGTTCTCGTCATAAAGCGGGACGCAGTACACAAAATTGCGGCCTCTTTCACGGAAAGTCCGGCTATATGCGCCCGCAGCCGTTATTTCACCGTCTATCATCAGTTTGTCCAATGTGCCCGTTTGGCTTCCGTTGCTAATCAAGGACATGGCAATCTCAATGGCGTCTTCATCAGGATGTCCCGAAGGTACCCCCTCAAAAACCAGTCTTACTTGCGGATAATACCCTATTTTGGCGGTGTACTGTGTACGTCCCTTGATTTCCTTTTCAGGATATGTCTTACGTTCGGGCGTCGCTTTTGCTGGCAAGCGGCCGAAGGTAGCGGCTATGCGCCTGCTTATCTGGTCGGCCTTGATGTTTCCCGACAATACCAAAACCATGTTTTCGGGTACATACCACGTGTCATAAAATTCAATCAGCTTACTCAAACGGGGATTTTTCAGATGTTCGGGCAGGCCGATGACGGAACGAGAATAGGGATGCCCTTCAAATGCCTTGTCCATGATGAACTGTTCCTGGCGACGACCCGGATTGTCTTGAGCACGGTTGTACTCTTCGTACACGGCCTCCAGTTCCGACTGGAAAGAACGGAACACCGGGTTCCTGAAACGTTGGGATGAGATTTCCAGCCATTTGTTTATCTGGTATGCGGGGAAAGAGCAGTGGTAGAACGTCCAGTCATAGTAAGTACCGGCATTCACGCCCTTTGCCCCCATACTCTCCATCAGGTTGGAGTATTCTCCGGGCTGGCTGATTTGTCCGGCACTGACGGTCAGCTCATTTATTTCCTTGGAGAGGGCTTCCTTCTTCACAGGGTCCGCCTCATCCGCCATTTGGTCGTATTTGGCTATAATCTCCTGGTAGATAGGCGCTTCTTTCTCCCAATCGAGTGCACCGATTTTATCGGTACCTTTAAACATGACGTGTTCCAGGTAGTGGGCAAGTCCCGTATATTCTTCCGGGTCGTTGATGGAACCGGCACGTACACCTACAAGACCGAACACATCGGACTTTGAATCGTCTTCCCATACATAGACGGTAAGGCCGTTCTTCAGCTTGAATACCTTCAAACCCTGGCCGAACATTGGCAAAGCCATAACCAATGCGGCCAAAAGAACAGATAATTTGATTTTTGATAAATTCATGATAGTAATTATTTGTGGTAATTATTATTTCACTATAACCATAGGTAAATCCAGAGGACCACTGGCGGCGCTTCGGGTATCAGCCTTGGTCTTCTTAGGACCCGGGGTGAGCGGGCTATACGTAAGTACGTGACGAATGCGGTTGCGTTGGTCATGGGTAAAGCGGTCACTGTAGCAGATTTCATAATCCATCAGATTGTACGATTGGAACGTCTCACCTGTTTTGCAGTTCTCCCGCGTGGTGGCTTCTGCCATGCTTACCGTTTTTCCGGTTTGTTGGGCTTCTTGCAGCATAGCTGTCAGGTTTGCCAGATACGCCATGCGGTTATAAGAAGGAGTGTCTTCGCAGTAGTCGGTATCTATGCACTTGTCCGTCAGGCTCGCATCGTCATTCTCGTCGAAAGCATGATGCAACCCCAAGTAGTGTCCCAGTTCATGTGCCAGCGTCACATTGACATCAAAAGAATTATAGCGTCCGTCATTTCCGGTTTCTTCGTATGCATACAGACTGTTGATGGATACGCATTTGGGGTAAGAAAGGTTTTCTTTGGTCAAATAGTTATAGGATGTTGGCGGTAAGCCTTCCAGGTAATTGCTTCCCGTGACAGAGAGGGGCAGGTGGGAGATACCCAGTATGATGCTGTTCCCTCCGTCTACCGCGGCAAAATTATAGAGCATGACATTTACATACCGGTTGGGGTCCCAAAGCAAATCTACATTTTTCTTAGCGGACATAAATTCTTCACAATCCAGAGGCATGCCTTCTGATTTCACATATTCCACACCAGGAGCGGAAAGTGCATTACCTTTCTCGTCTTTTTCGGCCAATACAAATTCCAGATTCATGTCCACACCAGCACTGCCACCGTTATATAGCGTTTCACCTCTGTAGTATGCATTGACTTTTTCCAGCATTTCGGTCAACCGTGCTTGGGGAATATACTGCTTGGGATCGTTCTGGCTGCTATATAGCACATGGAATATGACGGGGATTTTGTAATGATATTCCTGTCCGGAAGGCATGGCGTTTTGATGGATGCTGATTGTTACAAGTTTATCCGGAGTCCATATTTTTACTTCTCCTGAACGTTCTGTCCCTATATTCGCTTCAACGGAAATATTTAGTTTAGCATCGCCGGTTCCTTTACCTTGTGAAACTGTACACCATGCTGCCATGCTAGTGGCTGTCCATTCGGCTCCTGTCCGTAATTCGATTTCCATATTAGTCTCTTCATAAGAGAGATTATTGAAAGCTGTCTGAGAGACTTCCGTACTTGGTGTGGAATTCTTCTCACAGCTTAGGAATAAAATGCAGATTAATAAATAAGGAATACATTTCAGTTTCATAGGCATGTTTTTTTAAAGGTAGATAATCGTTTGAAAGGAAAACAAAGATGAAAGATTATGTAGCTAATTTTCTTTTTATGAAAATTACCCAAGTATACAATGGAATATGTAAACTTGGGTAAAATTCAATTGGTTGTGATAGGGAAGAAAGTTATAAATTACCCTTCAATATTATCCATTTAATGAGACAGCAATACTCTTTTGTCTTTTTTGTCACAGCAAATTACCGGAAGACTAAAGGTTTTGCTGGCTTTAAGTGGTTTTGTCCAAACATTGACTTTACTGTTGCTTGTAAAATCAAACTGATGAGTAGGCATAGCTATTTTCATTTGCGGCTTATACGGTGCCAAAGTCGGTGTATAATAAGCAAGCAATGACAATCCTCTTTCTGTTTGACCAACAAGGGCTATTGAATTCCAAGAACCTTCATTCTCTGGTGAGTTTTCAAAATAAAATTCTTCATATTCATTGGTTTGCCCTAATAACGTTTCTTCATTAGTGATACTACCGGTCGAAGCATCAAACGGCATGAGATAGATTTTATCGTTTCCTAAATCGGGTAGCTGCTGTGGATAGAAAGTAACAAAACCGCTCTCTTCATCGTATGCCAGCTCGAAAGTATCATCATAGCCTTCTATACCTAACAGACCGGATACGTTCAGGTTCTTTTCATCTTTTTGGCTAATACTGAGGAGAGAAGCTGTGGGCTCATTTTCTTCTTCACCTATCATGGTGCCTTCTATTACCCAATAACCTTCATACCAGTCCATAGGAATAGCTGCACCGGCAGCGTACCAGAAAGTAGTATAGGATACTTCTTGCGGTTCATCTCCAGCATAAGTTATCACCATGATTGAATGTGTACCTCGGCCGTCACATTTTAACAAAACTTCTCCATCAGAACGAACGGTCTCGGATGGAATCTGACCGGATAAGATACCGGAAATATACTCATTTTTAGGCTGGCCTTCAACTATTGCCACTTTTGCGCTTTCCACATCCGCACCCAGCTTTACGTCTGCAATGGCATAGTGCTTATTGTATATATCGACTTTTTGTCCTTTATAAGACACTGTAGACGAATAGTCCTTGATTGCAACTCCCGATTTTATCGCTAATGCGAAAGCGCCTGTCGAAGCATAATAAAGTGAAGTAGAACCCCTGAATGTAATCAACATGGATTTAGCAGGGAATGTAATAATGTCATTCTCCAATGTACCGCATATACCTTGTGCCTTGACGGCTTCCAATGTAGATCCTCCCTTTATCATATAGCCGGCGTAACTGGTAATGGCTATTTCCCCTTCACCCATATTGAGTCCTGTATATTGTGCAGGATATGATATATATACTCCCTTCGGATCTCTGGCGTCAATAGTCAAATAATAATCTTGTGACTTGTCATAAGCGCCTTTACTTGAATAAGGGAAACTCTTTCCATAAGGGTTCACCAAACGATATATACCGGGCGTTACAGAATTTTCTTGTAACTCCACTTCATAAACAATATTTGGGAGACCATAGCCAGAGCTAACTACGTCTTCACGATATTGCACATTTCCGATAGTTGTATAAGGTGCAGGAATACCGGCTTTGAATGAATAACTGATACCGGAATAGCCATTGATTTTTTCTTCATTAGCTATAGATACAGTCAGCGGCTTATATACATCCAATTTAAACTTAGCAGGGTCGAAACCTATTGAGATTTTTGCCACTTTAGAATCTGCCGCAAAGGTTGCGGAAGCCGGTACCATAAAAGCATTTTCGGCATCACCAGATGATGAAAGTTCCACTGTCAGTTCCTGTCCGGCTTCCATACGGCTCAGCTCAATGCTAAATGAATTGGCGTCCGCAGACAAATCCACCTGTGAAGGTAATGTCGTCGGGAAGTAGGCTTGCGTACTTCCCTGTGCTTCTGCAGGTGTATAATCAACTTCATCGGTACAAGCATTGAAGCCCAACAGGAGGCATAATGCGCAGAGTACACTGAATAGTTTATTTATTGATTTCATAAAAATCTTTTTTTAATAGTTATTGAATCATTTCTTTATGACTTCGTATTTATCACTCGGATCCGGATTTTCGTATCCTATTAAAGCCTTATTGTTATTCTTTTCAGTCTGGACAATACTTATATTCATCCAAGCAGGACGACGTGTTGTATTAAAACGAACAGCATCACTGAAGTTGGTACCTGTATAAGCACGTTCTACAGGCATATCAAGACGTTTAATATCGAAGAATGTCAAACCTTCACCCCATTGTTCCACTCGCTTTTGGAATACAATTTCATCAATCAACTCCTCTCCGGATAGATTTGTGCTATATTTTTCATCACGATAATTAATCATAAAATCTTGCAACAACTTACGGCCTTCAGCATCACTCAAATGAGCGGCGGCTTCAGCTTCGATGAAATACATTTCTTCGACACGCATCAGTGGGTAAGCCGATACAGCGCCTGTAGAAGGTACATCAGGGTTCCCTTCTCCGGGACGGAATTTTACAGATGAATAGGCGGAAAGGCGGTCACCAAAATAACCAAATTCAGTAGATGTCAGGAATGCTGTGGCTCCATCCAATGCGCTGCCTTCAGGAGCTTTCCAAAGTTTTTTACGGAAATCGGTATCGCTGATTCTATTATACATGCGGGCGTCTATCATTAAGTAGGGTTCTTGTGCTGAATATCCGAAAGAAGTTTCGTTAGACATCCAAGATACCCAATTAAGAATACCAGTCTTTACAGACGCATCTTCAGCCACTAATTGACATCCCCACATCCACCGGGAAATGTCATTGAAACCTTTACTTGTACTCAGGCATTGTTCTTCTGTCATCGGAACGATGGAAGCTTCTTTAATGGCTTCACGCGCATATTTCTTTGCATTCGCATAGTCCTCAAGCCACATATAGCAACGTGCCCTCAATCCTTGAACAACGTCCAGATGTGGCAATACATTGTCCGAAATATTCAGCTTACCAATCAAACGTTCGGCATTGGTCAGGTCTCCCAATATGAATTCAGCCATCTTTTCCCGTGTGACACGCGGATTATTACGTGCTTCCTGCTCACTCATTTTTTCTGTGACGATGGGTACCGTTAAATTGGTAACATCATTTCCCGCCTTATTAATTCCGCTTGTCACATCCGTAGGCAAATATTCAAACATCCTTGCCATATCCAAATAGAAGTGTGCACGATAGGCATAAGCGGCTCCCATATATCCTTGCTGAATCTCAGAAGCGGTTTCTTCATCAAAAGAAGCTAATAATTTATTAGCGGTCAGTACCGAATTCCAATAGTAATTCCAAATGAATTGCGGATAAGAGTTTGATTCAGCCTGGCTTACGTTCTCTTCCCACGGTGAATACCAGTCATAACCAGAGCTGACAATAGGCATATCACCTGTCATTACATCACGAATATGCATGACAGAACCGTATCCCCAGTCAAAATGCCAATCCTTACTAACGATAGCTACCTGATTCATACTGGCAGGCATCGCCCAAAGCATGGCTTCCGCTGCCATATCTGAAGAAGTCACTTGATCCTCTGTAGCCATACTAGTTGGGATTACTTCATCAATACATCCCGACATCAAGACCGAAGAAGCAAGAAAAGTACCCAATACTATTTTTGATATATTTGTTTTCATATAATTCAGTTAAATTGTTATCAGAATGTTAAAGTTATACCGCCGGATATTGTACGCATAGGAGCATAGTAGGAATTGGTGATAGTCCCTGAAATGCTCTGGCGCGGATCAAGCCCCTGACGTTTAGACCACATCCAAATATTGTCAGCAACTAAATATACGCGTACCTTTTCGATATTGGCGCGTCTGGTGAGACTGGCAGGTAATGTATATCCAAAGTTGATATTCTGCAAACTTAAGTAAGATGCATCTGTCAAGAAACGATCTGAAGATGCGGCCGTATAGTTGTCTCCATACTGTAAGCGGGGAATATTCGTATGATTTTCAGGTGTCCAGGCATTCAGCATATCTGCATGGAAGTTGGTGCCTTTTGAATTTTTAGTAGGTGAAGCCATCAGCCCCGCATAGTCACTGTCATATACTTGTCCCCCAATCTGGTAAATAAAATCAACGGACAAATCAAAGCCTTTATATGTGAAACTTGTATTGAAACCACCGTAAGCGTCGGGCAGCGCTGTTCCGCACAGATAATAATCAGCTGCGCTATAAGAAGTGGTTGCTTCGCGACCTATCACGTTGCCATCAGCATCCGTTACGTTCTTGTAATACATAGCCTCACCGGTTTCTTGATTCACACCCGCAAATTTCTTAAGACGATAAGTATACAAAGGTTCACCTTGTCCATAATAATAGTTTCCACTGCTATATCCCGGTACTCCATCTACTACCATTGTACGTCGTTCTTCAGGTAAGTTGGTAATTTTATTTTTATAGTGAGTCAAGTTTAAGCCTAAATCCCATGTGAAATCATTTGTCTGGATAGGCGTACCCTTTAGTTCGATTTCTATACCTTGATTACGCATATCACCTATATTAGCATAATATGACGTATAGCCGTATGAAGGAGGTAATGGGAATGCAAACAACATATCGGTCGTCTTACGATAAAAATAATCTACAGTACCGGATAAGCGTTGATTTAAAACCTCGAAATCAAAACCTGCATTGAAGTTTCCATTTGTTTCCCAAGTAATATTCTTATTACCTTTTATAGCAGGTACAGCAGCCGGATGACCATCTGAGTTGGTTATGTCATACGTGTTTACGTACCGGAAGTTACCGATATTATCATTACCTTGAGAACCGTAAGAAGCTTTAACCTTCAGCATGTCAATCCAATCTACATTAAAGAAATCTTCTTTTGAAATAATCCATGCGGCACCTGCCGACCAGAAGTTACCCCAACGGTGATCCGGGTGGAAACGTGAAGAAGCGTCACGGCGATAAGAACCGGACAAGAAATATTTTTCATCATAGTCATACTGTATACGTCCGAAATAACCTTCTGTGTTATAGTCTGTAGTATAAGAATTACTACCGTTCTCAGTAATGGCACCGGCTATTTCAGTATTTGTCGGAATAAAAGAGTTACTCTTGCTGGCATACAAATAGTAGTACTTGTAACGATAAGATTCATGTCCTATCATAGCTTCAACATTATGACTGCCAAAACTCTTCTTGTAATTCAACAATTGTTGGTGATTGTAGAAGAAATCCCTAGTATGAAATTTATGAGCAATGCCGTTTGAAGATGCATACTGTCCATAAAATGGATTTGTATATTGGCTAGTTCGTGTTTCTGCCACCGTAACACCGCTGGTCCAAGTGAATTTGAAATCTTTCAAGAAACGTATATCCGCAAATCCCGTTGCAGTCATTACATTTCCTTCCGCATTGTTTGTATCTAAAATATTAGCAGAGTAAGGGTTACCGCCGCTTAGGAATGGACGACTAAGACCTGCATTGTCTTTACTACCATAGTCATATCGAGTATTTCCATATTTATCTTGCATGATATTGCCTTCTCCATCGCGAATATACAATGGATAAATAGGTGCTATCTGGGTAGCAAAAGCAAAAATATTACCAGATGAATTAGAAGCTCCGTCTTCACCTAAAGAATTTGCGTCAAAGTGGGTGTATGACATGTTCGCTCCTATTTTCAACCATTCTTTCATTTGGTAATCAGCTTTCAAGCGAGCAGTCAAACGCTCAAAATCAGAATTGGCAGTGATACCGTCGTTCTTCAAATAACCGACAGAAGCATAAAAAGAGGATTTGTCTGTTCCTGCAGAAACACTTACATTATATTCTTGACGTAAGGAGTTCCGGTAAGCCTCGTCCAACCAGTTGTCCGGTCTCAACGTATACTGGTTCCCTCCATAACTGACCACGTTTCCCAAAGTTGCATTAGGATTTAATTTCCCGTTTCTACCAATCAGGTATTGTCCTTCCGGAACTGAATAAACGTTGTATGCCAACCCATAGTCTCCACCGGCAGTCAATTGGCTATTGGCTTGCTTGTATACACTTTCAAAAGTCGGATAAATAAGGTTGCCTTTTTGGTCGGTTGCTGATTGAAAATAATTCTTCAAAGCACCATAATACATTTCATAATATTGCGCAGGGCTGGATATTGTATTATAATCTTGCGCGTTGCGGGAGTTGCCACCCCATTTAGCGTCCACTGTCACTCTGGCTTGTCCGGCATTACCTTTTTTGGTAGTGATGATAATCACGCCATTGGCACCACGGGCACCATAAAGTGCATTGGAAGCGGCATCTTTCAACACCGTCATTGATTCAATATCCTGAGAACTGATATTGTTCAAATCTCCATCATATGGAGCACCATCCAAAATAACCAGAGGAGCGTTACCGGCAGTAATAGAGCCAATACCGCGAACACGAATAGTAGGACTTGTAGCACCTGGCTGTCCGGAAGCAGTATTCAACTGTACACCGGCAACTTTACCACTCAGGGCATTAGCCACATTGGAACTTTGGATTTTTTCGATTTGCTCAGCGTTCACTACCGTCGCAGAACCTGTAAATGCTGATTTTTTGGCAGTACCGTATGCTACCACCATTACTTCATCAAGCATCTCACTATTAGGTTTCAATACGATTTTTAGTGTAGGCTTGATTGCCACTTCCTGCGTTTGCATACCAATATAGGATACTTGCAAAGTCTTCGCAGAACTGCAAGACCTATAAAAGATAGATAACCAGATAGTTATAAAACCGGAAATATATTTTATTTTTAGTGAGATAGTTGCTGGAAGTCATTACTGAATAGATTAGAATATTTTTGCTCTACTTTTAAGCTACCATTAAATAGAGTATGACACAGAAATACAGATAGTTGTATAGAGCTACATTGTAAAATCCACTCTCAAAATTATACCTACAGTCTGTTTTATCCTGTTTCCGTCAATTAAATTTATCATTTTAAACAGGATAAATAAAAAATAGAAGGATTAAATAAACATAGATAATCATATTTATTTTTTCATTTGTGTGTATTTATATTTTAATAATCCGGAGAAGTTTTATCCAATAATTTTAGTACAGTTAAAAGGCTATTAAAAAGAAAAGAGACCACATTTTAGAAAAACGCAGTCTCTTACACCCTTTTATATTTAGGGGTTAATATCTTAATCCGCTAGATTAGGATTATTAGTAATCTCTCTTTCCGGAATGTTAAATGTCAAACGTTTGTCATCATAACTATAAGTTCTGCCCGGGAGCATTGCATCTTCATCACAGCGAGTGATGGACTTTTGGAAACGTTTCATTGTCATTAAGCCACGGCCTTCACCCCACATTTCAAGACGCCAATTATAGTAAATCATATCCAACAATTCACTCTGATCCATTGAAGTAACTTCTTCAGCAGTAGTTTCATCACGTTCGTCCAGTAAAGCTTTCAAAGAAGTTCTAGCAGCAGGTAACTGATTGTCACGTGCATTAGCTTCTGCATTTATAAGATACATTTCAGCAACGCGCATATAAACTTCATCGTTATACCATTCACGATTCCCCATACTACGCTTGGAATCATAAAACTTCCACCAATTAGTTAATTCATACTGTTCACCTTTTGAACTATATTCAGTAAACCATTTCTTACGGACGTCAGAGGCTGGTATCGAATTGTACAATGCTGTATCCACTAATTTTTCTCCACCTGCATAAGCATAACTATAGGTAAATAAATCCATGTGCCCCCAGAAAGTAGGGAGTGCTGGAGAGTTGCTTGTTGTCAAGTCAATCCCCCACATCCATCCGGAAATACCGATTGAAGCAAACCCTGATTTTATGATTTCTGTTTTGTCCATTAAGGTAAATTCTTGAGAATCAATAACCTCTTGGGATAATTTAGCTGCATTCTTGTAATCTCCCATAGTTAAATAAACGTATGCCAGCATACCTTTCGCTACATTTTGGTTGATTTGATCTTTCGCACCGGAAGGACGTTCAAACCCCTCTAATAAAGGAATCGCGTCTGTCAAGTCTTTTACAATCAATGTATATACATCTTCCACTGATGATTTCTTTACAGCTTCCGAAGTCAGTTGGGTACGATAAATAGGTATTGCCAAAGCTGTTTTATTCTCAGTATATGGTCTTGCATACAGATTTACTAAATTAAAATAAGAATGTGCTCTTAAAGCTTTAGCTTGACCGTAGTATATTTTACTTTCCTCACCTTCCGGTATGATATCATCACCTCCGGCAGCATCCAATATTTCATTAGTTGCTTTAATTAGTTTATAATAATATCTCCAGAATTGATAAGAATATGAGGTCGCTGTGGTTGTTGTACATGTCAGTGAACCTGCACTCTCAAACCAACCATAACCCTGTTGCATGATAACCATGTCACCGCTCATCAAATCGGTAGCGATATCTACAGATTTCTGACCAAAGTCATCATGCCCTCCGGTACCACCGGAATTCATGGCAAAAGTTGTTGAATAAGTACCTAAGGCTTGTCCCATTAGGATGTTTGGATTCCATTTTGCTACTTCCTGTAAATCTCCTGAAGTAATGTAATCCGACGGTTTCTTTTCTAGGAAAGAATCGCCACAACTACTCAGCAGGAGCGTTAAACCTAATGCCGTAACCGGAATATAATTTTTTATATTGAATTTCATAATTCTTGTTTTTATTGTTAGAATTGAATTTTAATACCTCCCATAATCGTACTTAATGGAGCATATTGGCTTCTACCCGATTCACCGGAATCGTTTTTATTATCGTCATTCACATTGGCACTGTTTCCAGAAGATGCCATAGAAACATATCCCTTGCGTGCAGACAGATATAATAAATTATCGCCTGAAACAAAGAAACTTAATTCTGAAAGGCGTAGTTTTGAAACAATATTCTTAGGTAATGAATAACCTATTCTCACGTTTGTGAGGTTTAAGAATGAACGACTCGTCAAAAAGCGAGTAGAGCTTGCATTAGCATAATTAGTGTCATCAGCACCTCCACCGTAATCATTTGCTAAACTTGGAACATTGGTGATATCACCAGGTTTCTGCCAACGATTTTCGATATCTTTGTGCCAATTATACGAACCTGCCGTACCGCTATGCATCATTGCTGCATAATTGTAATCATAACCATATCCGCCTATACCATAAGAGAACGTTGCATTAAAAGTAATACCTTTTGCATACAAATCAAATCCGAACCCTCCTTGTAATACCGGAATACCGGACTTATTCACAAACTTTTTAGTAGCTTGACTCCAATCACTTGTTTGTTCAACTTCAAGCTTATTGATTTCATTTTTAGACTTGTAAGTTTCCATGTCAGTAATAAGGTCTCTGTCACCATTCGGTTTTACATTGTAGTATTGATTATATAATGCAAAACCAGTCTCTGGATCAACACCGGCATATTCACGGATATAGAAGTCATACAAAGAATGACCTTTTGCCCAACCATAATAAGTACTGATTTCGATAGGTTTCTCTTTACCTGTAGTCTCATCAATAGGCATTTGTGTCATTTCATTCTTATAATAACCTCCATTTACGCGAAAATCAAACTTATAATCATTCTTATTTAGTAAGTGAGCAGTCAATGAAAACTCTACGCCTTTGTTCACCAATGCTCCATCATTTACAGGATATGACGCATAGCCCAAAGAAGGAGCGACTTGCTTCATAAACAACATGTCTGTTGTTTTTTTGTAGAAATATTCGACTTCACCTTCCAATACATCAGCAATGTTGAACTCCAGGCCGGTATTAATAGTACTACTTCTTTCCCAAGTCAAATTAGGATTACCTTTAAACTTGAAGCTAAATGTATATTCATCATTTAAGTTATCAATAGTATAAAGATCCTCATAAGGATAGTAGCCTGCTACCACCGGAGAAGTTATAAAGTCTTGATTACCCAATACGCCCCAGCTTAATTTGTATTTCAAATTCTTCAACCATTTGATGTCTTTCATGAAATCTTCATTGGTTATAGCCCAAGCGGCACCGACAGAACCAAATACGCCCCATTTATTGCCTTTTGCAAAGCGTGAACTACCATCCGCACGAAGAGTTCCATGAAGGAAATACTTATTGTCATAATCATAACGCAATTGACCAAAATAACTTTCAATAGAATAACCATAGGTGTATGATTCCAGATAATCCATAATTACACCATTACTCCATTCTGTATTATCCGGTCTAACGATTTTAGATTTACTGCCATAAGCTACAGATGTTTTACTACTTGTTGATTCGTGAGCAACAAAAGCATCAAAATTATGTTTATCAAAACTTTGCCCCCAAGAAAGAATCTGGTTAGCTGTAAAATTTAAATAATTAGTCTGATACTTAACAATTTGTCCTTTTCCGGCACTGTCACCGTAATAAGGATTCTGAAGTTCATTTTCTGCTGAACCCAAGTATTGTAGACCCACGTTAGCTGTCAATTTAAAGTATTGCAGGAATTTAGCCTCAAAAGACCCATTCCCATTAAATTGATGGGATACGATTTCGTCTTTATCCAATAACAGTGCCCCCGCAGGATTAATACCAGAACCAAAAGGACGTTGATATCCGGAGTTCATACCATAGTCATATTTATTTCCTCCGATATTTGTATCTTGTACAATATTTCCATCTGCATCACGTTCAAAAACAGGGAATAACGATGGCATACCATTAATAAACTGAAAACCATTATTCATATTACTGTCAGACTGTCCTGGTCTGTTAGTTTCCATATATGCATACGCTAAAGATGTAGTTGCCTTTAACCATGGAGTAATCTGATTACTCATATTGTTGCGCACATTAAAACGCTGGTAATCAGAAGAAATATAATAGCCTTCATC
The DNA here is from genome assembly GCF_959029255.1 of uncultured Bacteroides sp. Classification (GTDB taxonomy): domain Bacteria; phylum Bacteroidota; class Bacteroidia; order Bacteroidales; family Bacteroidaceae; genus Bacteroides. The sequence goes on from NZ_CAUFUE010000009.1 coordinate 110,175, forward strand.
TTTCAAATAGCTGAAAGCTGTGTAATGAGTCATTTTTTCATTACCACCTGATATTTTTACGTTTGCATCCAATTTTTGTCCTGTACGGAAAATATAATCTTCCCACTTTTCTGGTGTATATTTACGTGTAATTCCGTTATTAAATCGACCGGTGCTTGGATCAATTAAATCGGTTCCATCAGCATTCCACATATTATATATAGGAGCAATACCATATTTTGCTTGGAAAATGTTTTTAGATGCCCATGCAGCAGATTGACTGGCATCCATTCCTCCCGCATTAGCAGCATAATTTTTCAGGCCTTCCCATGTGAGCTCAGTATACCGTTCGGGACTTTCAATCACGTCATACTGTGGAATTAAGCGCATATTAGCACCATATTTCACCTCTGCTTCGACATGGGTTTTACCAACTTCACCCTTTTTAGTAGTAATCAAGACCACACCATTAGCGGCTCGTGAACCATAAAGAGCAGTCGCAGTTGCATCTTTCAAAACTGTCATAGAAGCAATATCACTTGGATCAATACCACTTAAATCTGCTTCAAAAGGAATACCGTCTACAACGTATAGCGGTGCACGGCTTGAATATGCCGAACCTAAACCACGAATACGAATACTGGCATTAGTCCCAGGTTGACCAGAAGTAGACATAACCTGAACACCGGCAACTTCACCACTAAGGGCCTTAGAAAGTTCTGTTGGGTTCTTTAATGAAATCTTTTCACCTTTGATTTCTGTTGCAGACCCAGTAAATGAACGCTTTGTAGCTCCACCATAGGCAACTACCATAACTTCATCAAGTAGCTTACTATCAGAATGCATCGTTACTTTTACATGCGGTCTGATAGCCACTTCTTGAGTCTGCATACCAATGTAAGAAATCTGCAATGTTTTCGCAGAACTTAGCAATGCTATTTCCCTTCGCTAAGAAAACATTAATTATGCTAATAAAATATCCGTATATGTAATGATAGATAAAAAGGGTGTCACCTTAATAGCTTTATGGTTACACCCTTTATCCGTTACGGTTATATCCTTTTAAGGGGTTGTCTACACCTTTTTATGTGTTGATAGCAACAAATGATTTTTTTCTAAATCATGAACGATAGTCATGTCCATGATATTTGTATATACTTGTGTGGTTTTCACACTTTTATGTCCAAGTAATTTTTGTACTGTCGTTATATTTACACCATTATATATAAGTAATGTCGCATTTGTATGACGTGCTGTATGAAAAGATATTTTTTTTGATAATCCTGCTAATCTGCTTATAATGATTAAATCCTTATTGACATTTGAGTTATCCCTTAGGCGAAAAAACTCTTGAATATTCTCTCGGTATTTATCAAGTATCACAATTCCCTTTCCACCAAAAAGCAGATAGAGAGGAAGTCGTACTTCCGTACCTGTTTTAATTGATTTATAGAGTAACCAAGTTTCTTGGTGGATATCTACTATGTTATCTGGTGATAGGCTTACGAAATCAGAATACCGCATACCCGCATAACAACAGAATAAGAATGCATCCAGCGTCTTTTGATATTTCGTATATCTCCCTGTCAAACGTAACTTTTCCAATTTTTCCAGTTCTTCAGGCGTCAGATGTGTATGTTTATTCTCTACAGTTTTAATTTTATATTTCCGGAAGGCATATTTCTGTATTTCTATATATTCCTTATTAATTGCAACATTTATATGACGTTTGAGGTGTTTCATGTGTTTCGCAATGGTATTGGTATGATAACCTTTTGATTGTAGGAAATACTCAAATGACGATATAAATTCAAAAGTCAAATCCGAGAATGTAACGTCTTTTTTGAACTCTTGTAGTAACATAAGAGTAGAAAGATGATTGCGCTTGGTACTTTCCTTTAGAGAAGAGTTCATCACTTCCTGCTTGAAAAAGGGAATAAATGAATTATTATTTTCGCGCGCAGCTAATGCATCCTTCAACAGCTCTAGAGATATACGTTTCCCCTGTTGCCATAGCTCTAACTCCTTTTTTTCAATCATTGCTACAAATTCATATATCAGCCGATTTAGCGCATCTGCATTAGGATGATTCCTTACGACTAACTTTTTGGCATCCCATTGCTCTGGTTTCAAATAAACTTTGGTTGAGAAATACTTTTTTCTTCTATCCAAATAAGCTTCTACTTGTACCAATGCCATTCCTTTCATGTTAAGGCATTTTTTCCGATTGTACACTAAACTGTAAATAATTTTACCCATTTCTAATTATTTTAATTAATACTATAACAAATAAGACGAAATTCTGTGCAAAATGAGGTTCGAATAAGAATTAATATCTGTCAAAAGCAGATTTTCATTTCATTTTTCGGACTTACTTTTATGAGGAGAAATGCACAAATTGTCTAAAAAAGGAGGGCAAAACATATAAATCCCAAGCTGTTTTTTAACCATTTTGTTCTAAAATGTGTGTATTCAGGTAGACGAATTGCTAAAAACACAAAAACACAGTGATACTATGCGCGCCCTATTTTAAGCTTTTTAAATACGTAAAAACTGTTATTCAGCATAAAAAACGAGATTTTATTAACGGATTGATAGAATTACAAGGTTTTTTTATTAAAACAATTGTCTGTTTCAGTTTTATTAATATATTTGCATTTTGTTAGAGTAAAGAAACAATTAATGTAAAGTTAAACTTTAAGAGAGAATTTATGAAAAGAAAATTAATGCTGTTATTGGCCTGTCTTTTTGTCGGAATAGGCCTAGTAACTGCCCAAACCCAGAAGGTTACAGGTGTTGTAATTTCTGAAGAAGACGGGCAGCCAGTTATTGGAGCCTCTGTATTGGTAAAAGGTACACAAATTGGTGCAATTACCGGTGTGGATGGTGATTTTACATTACTGAACGTACCAAGTTCTGCGAAGACTTTGCGTGTTTCGTATGTCGGTATGGAAACACAGGAGGTGGCGATAAAACCTCATGTGAAGGTGGTGCTGAAGGCTGACAGTGAAGTTCTTGATGAGGTGGTTGTTACTGGTATGCAAAGAATGGATAAACGATTGTTTACGGGAGCTGCGACTAAGTTATCAGCAGATAATGTCAAGCTGGATGGTATAGCTGAGATTAGCCGTGCATTGGAAGGTCGCGCAGCAGGTGTATCTGTACAAAACGTGTCAGGAACCTTTGGTACAGCCCCCAAAATCCGCGTGCGTGGTGCAACATCAATCTATGGTAGTTCTAAACCGTTGTGGGTTGTGGATGGAGTAATTATGGAGGATGTTACAGAAGTAGATGCAGATGCATTGTCTTCTGGCGATGCCGAGACATTGATTTCTTCTGCCATCGCAGGTTTAAACTCAGATGATATTGAAAGTTTCCAAATTTTGAAAGACGGCTCTGCCACATCTATTTATGGTGCACGCGCTATGGCGGGTGTAATTGTTGTTACTACCAAAAAAGGTAAGGCAGGCAGCAATAAAATCAGTTATACGGGTGAATTCTCATTAAGATTAGTACCCAGCTATAATGATTATAATATCATGAACTCTCAAGAGCAAATGGGAGTATATCGTGAAATGGAAAAAGGAGGTTATTTAAATCTTGCAGAAACTTATCGCGCGTCAGACAGTGGTGTCTATGGTAAGATGTACCACCTTATCAATACTTATGACCCGAGTACCGGGAAATATGCATTGGCAAATACCACTGCCGCACGAAATGCATATTTGCAAGCTGCTGAATATAGAAATACAGATTGGTTTGATGTATTGTTTAACAATTCTATTTCTCAAAATCATGCTATTAGTATGTCATCAGGTACTGATAAGGCTTCTTATTATACTTCATTGAGCGTAATGAATGATCCTGGTTGGTATAAGCAGAGTGAAGTAAGCAGATATACAGCAAATATTAACGCATTGTATAACATATCCAAGAACCTTTCTCTAAACTTGATTGGTAATGGTTCATATCGTAAACAGAAAGCTCCGGGTACTTTAAGTCAAAGTGTGGATGTGGTATCCGGTGAAGTAAGACGTGATTTTGATATCAACCCTTATTCTTATTCTTTGAATACCTCACGGGCCTTGGATCCTAATGAGTATTATGTACGTAACTATGCTCCTTTCAATATCCTCAATGAATTGGATAATAACTTCATGAAATTGGATGTAGTTGATTTAAAGTTCCAGGGCGAAATGAAATGGAAACCAATTAAAAAGGTCGAATTGGCCGCTTTAGGAGCATATAAGTTCTCCACAACTACCCAGTCACATGAAATTCGCGATTATTCTAACCAGGCCTGGGCATTCCGCGCCATGGATGACGCAACGATGCGTGATGCCAACCCATGGTTGTATACTGACCCCGATAATGCTAATTCCTTACCAATATCTGTTTTACCGGTCGGCGGTTTCTACCGTGAAACGAAGTATTCAATGAACAGCTACGATTTCCGTGCAACCGCAAGTTATAATGATGTCTATAATGATGACCACATCTTCAACTTCTTTGGCGGTATGGAATTGAATGCTGTAGACCGTAAAAAGACATGGTTCAACGGCGTAGGTATGCAATATGAAATGGGTATGCTTCCCGCTTACGATTATCATTATTTTAAGCAAGGTAATGAAGAAAACTCTCAATATTACACAGTTGAAGAGAACCGCAGTCGTTCGGTATCTTTCTTTGGTACAGCCACATATTCTTATCAAGGTAAATACACATTAAATGGTACGGTTCGTTACGAAGGTACTAACAAGTTAGGTAAAAGCCGTTCAGCGCGTTGGTTGCCAACATGGAACGTTTCTGCCGCTTGGAATATGCATGAGGAGAAATTCTTTGAAAGTTTGCGCCCGGCTTTGTCAAACTTTACATTAAAAGCATCTTATTCGTTGACTGCAGACCGCGGACCGGCGAATGTTACTAACTCGAGAGTCGTTATTCAGAGTTATAATCCTTGGCGTCCGTTTGCAAGTGTAAATGAGTCAGGGCTGGAAATATATGATTTGGAGAATAGCGAGTTGACTTACGAAAAAAAACATGAGTTAAACATTGGCGCCGAAATTGGCTTCTTGGATAATAGAATCAATGTATCTGCCGACTGGTATAAACGTAACAATTATGATCTGATTGGTATAATTAACACAATGGGTGTTGGTGGCCAGATTACGAAATATGCCAATGTGGCAAGTATGAAGTCTCATGGTATTGAATTGACTTTGTCAACACGTAATATTGTGACAAAAGACTTTAAATGGAATACGGATTTCATTTTCTCAAAGACTAAAAATGAAGTTACAGATTTGGAATCGAATGCCCGCGTTATAGATATGATTACCGGTACCGGTTTCACAATGGCAGGTTATCCGGTGCGTTCTTTGTTCTCTATGAATTTCCAAGGATTGAACGAAGAGGGATTGCCAACTTTCATTAATGAAGATGGTAATGTAACTGTCAGCGACATCAATTTCCAGGAACGTGACAAGAAAGACCACTTGGTTTATGAAGGTCCGACAGATCCGACAATTACCGGTAGTTTCGGTAATATATTCAGTTATAAGAATTTTAAACTGAATGTCTTTATGACTTACTCATTCGGCAATGTCATTCGCTTGGATCCGGTGTTTAGCAATAAATATTCAGATTTGGATGCTATGCCGAAGGAATTCAAGAACCGCTGGACAGTCGCTGGTGACGAAAAAACAACAAACATCCCGGTTATCGCCGACCAACGCCAGAATTCAAATGACAATTACCTGAGATATGCTTATAATGCTTATAACTATTCTACAGCTCGTGTAGCTAAAGGTGATTTTATTCGGATGAAGGAAATCTCTTTATCATACGATTTCCCAAGAAAATGGTTGTCACCGTTGAAAATAAGTGATCTTTCCCTGAAGTTACAAGCAACTAATCTCTTCTTAATTTATGCAGATAAGAAGCTTAACGGCCAGGATCCGGAGTTTTATAATACCGGCGGTGTAGCCGCTCCTGTTCCAAGACAATTCACATTGACAGTAAGACTGGGTATTTAATAGTATAAAAATGAAAATATATGAAAAAAAATAGTTTATTATATATAGCGATAGGCTCTGTCATGACATTTACGTCATGTAGCGATTTCTTAGATACAATGCCGGATAACAGAGCGGAGATTGATACGGAAAGCAAAGTGACCTCTTTGTTGGTATCTGCCTATCCAGGCAATACGGATGTGGTATTAACTGAAATGGCCTCGGATAACGCGATGGATAACGGTGTCAAATTTACAGTGGAAAGCGAGGAGCAGGAAGACGCTTATTTGTGGAAAGATATAACCGGAACCAATAATGATTCTCCTAAAAGCTATTGGGATGCCTGTTATGCCGCTATTTCCGCGGCGAACCATGCCTTGGCCGCAATTGAGGAAATGGGAAATCCTGCGAGCCTGGCTCCTCAAAGAGGAGAGGCTCTAATCTGTCGTGCATACGGTCATTTTGCCTTGGCTAATGTATTCTGCCTGCCTTATAATCCTGAGACCGCAGATGGGGATATGGGTATTCCTTATTCAGAAGCGCCCGAAACGGAAGTTGCTCCGGAATATGAAAGAGGTACAATGAAAGAATTGTATGAGAAAATTAATGCAGATATCGAAGCGGGGCTTCCGTTGATTGACGATGAAATCTATACTGTGCCTAAATATCATTTCAACAAAAAAGCAGCCCATGCTTTTGCAGCGCGTTTTAATCTATATTATCATAATTATGACAAGGTTATTCAGTATGCGAATGTTGTATTGGGAAGTGTACCTGCCAAAATGATGAAAAACTGGAACAAGATTGTAATGCAAACGGCTTCTAACTGGAACACCCGTGTCGATTTGTATATTTCTGCCAGCGAGACCGCCAACTTACTGTTATTGCCGGTGACCTCTTCTTGGGGGTATTGGGGTGGTCCTTATAATCTTGGACGCAGATATGGTCATTCACAAGATATCTGCAAAAACGAAACCGGACGTGTTACCGGCATGTGGGGAGCATACGCAAATTTACTGCCCTTTAAAAACATGTGGGGATTTGACGAGAAACTTGCCGTAACGAAAATCGGCGGATACTTCTATTATACGGATAAAGTGAATGGGATTGGATATCGCAAGAATGTAATCCTGGCATTCAGTGCAGATGAGACCTTACTTTGCCGCGCCGAAGCTTACGCTCTGAAAGGAGAAGCTTTCTTGGATAAAGCTACGGAAGATATCAATATTTGGTTGGCATCTCATACGTTAGGAGGTTTGCAGGTAACAACTCAAAAAATCGTCGATTATTATGGTAACATAAAATGCATGCCGCTAGACAATAGTACACGTACTGTGAAAAAAGAACTTAATCCACGTGGATTTACAGTGACAGAAGGTGCGCAAAAAGAAATGATTCAATGCATCCTTCACTTACGTCGAATAGAAACCATGCATGAAGGATTGCGCTGGCAAGATATCAAACGTTATGGTATAGAAATATCTCATAATCGTGATGGATTGGTCAATGATGTATTAACAGTGGACGACCCGCGTCGTGCCATGCAATTACCGCAAGATGTGATCAATGCAGGTTTAAAGGCTAACCCAAGAAACTAAAAAAATAAAGACGTATGAATATGAAAAATATAAAATGGTTATTTATTGCGCTTGCTACAGTCGCTTTGTGGTCTTGTAGCGAAGATGATTTAGATTCGAACAGTATCTTTGGACCGGATACGACAGTCCAGAATGAATTCGACACATGGCTTCTTAAGAACTATACAGAACCTTATAACATAGATTTTAAGTATCGTTTTGAAGATAAAGAAGCTGACGATAAGTATAATTTAGCGCCGGCTGATTATGACAAAGCGGTAGCATTGGCCAAGATGACAAAGTATCTTTGGATTGAATCATACGAAGAGTTGCTCGGTCCTGATTTCATTCGTACTTACTGTCCGAAGGTGATGCACTTGGTGGGTTCTCCCGCATACAACAGTCAGGGTTCTATCGTATTGGGTACGGCAGAAGGCGGTTTGAAGATTACATTATATAATGTAAACCAAATAGACCTTGACAATATCAATATTGATGAATTGAATTATTGGTATTTCAAGACCATGCATCATGAATTTGCGCACATTCTGCACCAGACCAAGAGCTATTCAACAGATTTTAATACAATTTCTGCTAGTAACTATCAATCAAGCAGCTGGGTAAATGTGACCGATCAGGAGGCTTTGAATATGGGATTTATCTCTCCCTATGCAAGTTCCGAAACCCAAGAAGACTTTGTAGAAATCATAGCTATCTATGTAACTAATAGCGCTACATATTGGAATGCGTTAGTCGGTTCGGCCAGTGAAGAAGGACAAGATATGATAAACCAGAAACTCGCTTTAGTCAAAGAGTATCTGGCAAATACATGGGGCATTGACTTGGATGCTTTACGCGATATTGTACAACGCCGTTCGCAAGATATCTTAACAATGGATTTAACAACACTTAATTAATGAAGAATATGAAAAAGGCATATTATATTTTACTCTACTTGGTTGCTACGGTATTGACAACCGCATGTACCCATGAAGAAGAAGATTTGTTTGACAGTTCATCTGCCGCCCGCGCAGACGCTGCTGTAAAAGCTGACTTGGAAATACTGACAGGTGCCACTAACGGCTGGCTGATGGAATATTTTCCGGAAGCCCAGCAATCCTATGGCGGCTACAATGTTTTAGTAAAGTTCGGTACAGACGGAAAGGTCACTGTTGCCAGCGAATTATACAATGCTGATAATACTGCCACCAGTTTATATTCCGTAACACAAAGCGCAGGTGTAGTACTCTCATTCGATACATATAATGATATATTCCATCTTTTCTCCGACCCTTCTGATCCGACAGGATTAGGCGGTAAAGGCAATGGAATGGAAGGGGATTATGATTTTCTGATATTAGAAGCAACAGCTGAGAAAATCTTACTCAAGGGGAAGAAGTCCGGAGGACTGGCCACTTTGACTCCAATGTCAAGCAATTGGAAAGAATATATCTCAGAGATACAAGACGCGTCTTCAACCATGTCATTTAAAAAATTCAATTTAGAGATGAACGGTCTGAGCATTCCCGTCACCGTATCTAATCGAATATTGACTTTCACGTATGAGGACGAAAATGGAGATAATAAATCTGTTACAGCATCTTACATTGTCAATACAGCAGGCTATAAGTTTTATGAGCCAATTATTATTGCAGGAACCACGTTGAGCGGTTTCAACTTTGACGCGACAAACAGTTTGTTTACAGCGACAGACGATGAAAACGTTAAATTGGTGCCGGTAATTCCACCATTGAATGAGCAATTTGTCACAGGAGATTGGTTCATTGCCTATAGTCAATTAGGTGCATTTGCGCAAAAATACTTCGCTTATTGCAAACAAAACTATTTAGACACAACAATCGGCGAGGAACTTGTATATGCATTCATGGGTTCAGCCTTATACGGTAGTTTTGGTTTCAACTTTAACAGTAGTGGTTATACCGGGTTGTTGGGATACGCCTATGAACTGATTGGGGAAAATCAAATAACCTTGCAGTTCAACATGAGTGGCGAAGGAGATGGTGTCTGGTATCATAACAATGCAGGATTCAACTACTTATTGGTTCCATTTGGTTATAATACACCGCGAACCTTTACATTGACTACCGACAATACGGCTGATCCTTCTTATATAACCCTGACAGAAGAGGCTAATCCGGACAACTCAATAACCCTATTTGCAAATCAGGTAAATTATCCATTTAATAATTAACGACACCTTAAAAAACGCTTTTATAAATAAGAACGCTTTATTAGCCGCCCACGTGTGGGCGGCTAATTTTTATTTACAAAATAAATATCCTTCTTTAATTATATCCACCAATATCGGTTTCATCCCACCCACGAAGCATTCCACTGCTATCACCATCAATATAAGTCCCATCAAACGCATCATCACATTGTTACCGGTTTCACCTAGCACATTGACTAAACGGGTGGACGCTCTCAAAATCAAGAAAGTGATAAAATAGATGAGGGCGATTGTTCCAATCAGGACTCCTTTCATCTCCAGTGAATGAGCATCTTGCATCAATACTATAGCGTTTGCAATAGCACCGGGGCCACACAACATCGGAATTCCCAAAGGAGTGATAGAAATATCATCCGCATAAGTCTTTATTTCTTCATCCTTTAGTTTCATCGGAGTATAACGAGCCTGCAACATATCGAAGCCAATCTTGAAGATAATAACTCCACCGGCTATACGAAAACCATTTGTCGATATTCCAAAAAACTTAAACAAGAACTGGCCGGCAAAGGTAAATACCATAATTGTGATGAAAGAAACCAGCGTGGCGCGACTGACGATGGAACGACGTTCTTTTTCCGTCATTCCCTGTGTCATTGTCAAAAAGACAGGCATTGTGCCCAAAGGGTTTGTTAACGTAAAGAACGATGTAAAGCAGAGCAATGCAAAAGGGAAGATAGTTTCCATAGTGGTAGTTTTATACGTTTATCGTTGGGGGACAAAAGTACTACTAATCTACCAATGTCACAATAAATTCATCAATTCTTTCAAATCGGTTATCTGGTAAGTAGGAGTGAATGGAAGTTCTGAATCGCCGGATATATTATAAAAGACCTGATGCATACCTACCCCTGCCGCCCCAATTATATCGCTTTTCCAACTATCACCAATCATCAAAGAATCGCGCAATTGAGACTGAGTAGCGGAAAGGGCAAAATGAAAAATCTCCGGCCAAGGTTTTAAAATGCCAATATCATCGGAAAGAACTATTTTCTTGAAATATTCGTCAATACCCGATGAGCGCATCTTATGCAGTTGCAATTCTTTGAAACCATTAGAAAGAATATACAAGTTGTATTTCGGAGCGAGATATTCCAATACCTCACGGGCATGCGGCATCAGTTTCCTTTTTGTGGGCATTGTAGAAAGGGCATCTTCTTCATACGCCTTCGCCAGAGCAGCATCTCCCGCCCCTACTCTTTCCAAGGGATAAAGATAACGTTGCCGATTCAACTCCTGCTTCGTAACTTTTCCGTCGGCATATTCAGCCCATAATTCTATGTTCCGACGTTCATAAAGTTCATAATAGTGTTCAAACGAATCAAAGAACCGGTCATATCCATACTTCTGATACATCTCCTCGTACGTATCGCGAGCATTCAGGGAAAAAGCCCAAAGAGTGTCATCTAAATCAAAAAAAAGATTTTTATAAGGCATAAGAATGAAACTAAAAAGACTGTTTCAAAAGCAACTTGACCGACAAGTCTACCTTTGAAACAGTCCCAACATATTATAATATCATTTCTAAATTACTTCACCTGAATAACCAAATATCTGGATACACTCCAGAATTCTTTAGGATTGGTAATCTTTAAAATAAGCTGTCCCTTATCATCTTTTTCCAAAGTATAGGAGCCAGCAGGATGAGTAGTCAGGATATCGGCATCCTTAGAATACAACTTGATTTCTTTTGTTGTACGGATATCTACCTGCGTAAAGTAGTCCTTATTGATATCACCGTCTTTCAACACTTCACCCTTTTTGAAGAGACCTGATCCACTTAAAATCTTCTGGTCTTTGAGTTCCTTCTTTGTTCCGAATACAAACCAAGCAGTATTAAGCGCTTTGTCCTGCTCTGCAACTGTCTTTGACTTAGCCTCATTCTCGGCTGTCAATTCATCCTTTGCGGCAGTCAAACCGGTTACGGCAGCATCCAATTCCTGAATACGAATATTCTTGGAAGCCAGTTCTGCCTGCAATTCCTCAATGCGCTGAGTCTTTGCCGTCAACTCTTGGGTGAGAGATTCTACCGCTTTCTTCAACTGTGCAGAGTTAGTCTTACTACTCTTCAACATAGATTGCAATTTGGCAATCTGCTCTTTATTTTCTTCCATCTGTTTACGGATGAACTCAATATCAGAGGCAATCTGTTGTTTAGCATTCAAAGAACCTTCTGCAACAGCACCACGTTGCAAATCCACACGGCTTTCTGCGGCATTGATTTGGCGGAATCCTTCAGAAATATCATTGAATGTACCCATCATTTCATCCAATTCAGCATTACGCTGAGTCAGTTCCATCAAAAGAGAATCATTTTCAGCCTTCAACTGGTCTTTACTTCCACCAGAGAAACTGTCACACGATGCCATTACGGCTGCACATACAATTAAAACTGCTAACTTTTTCATACGTTTTTGTTTTACGTTTTGTTAATGAAGTTATTTAATCGTCTATTCCTTCTACTACAATCACTATCTCACCACGCGGTTCATTAGCGGTGAAATGTTCAATCAGTTCTGTAAGAGTACCCCGTACCGTTTCTTCATGCACTTTAGATATCTCACGAGAGACCGTTGCCTGGCGTTCCGCACCAAAATACTCTGCAAACTGCGTAAGTGCCTTGACCAGCCGATGAGGGGATTCATAAAACACCATTGTCCGGTTTTCTTCCGCCAATGCTTTCAGTCGCGTCATACGACCTTTTTTCTGTGGTAGGAAACCTTCAAAACAAAATTTCTCATTCGGCAGTCCCGATGCTACCAACGCCGGAACAAATGCAGTGGCTCCCGGCAAACATTGTACCTCAATACCGTTACGGACACATTCGCGAACCACCAAAAAACCCGGGTCTGAAATGCCCGGCGTACCGGCATCGGATATCAACGCTACGGTTTCACCTCCTTTTATTCTATTAACAACGCTTTCCACCATTTTATGTTCATTAAATTTATGGTGAGATTGCATTGCATTCTTTATTTCAAAATGCTTCAATAGTATCCCAGAAGTACGTGTATCTTCAGCTAAAATCAAATCGACTTCTTTCAATATGCGAATAGCACGAAATGTCATATCCTCCAAATTTCCTACCGGAGTAGGCACTACATAAAGTTTTCCCATACTTGCTATTTTAATTGAAATATTTCCTGAGAAGTTCTATAAAATCAAGTGCAGCCTCATTTTCTTCATCAGGATGAACGATTGAATTAAATATATCCAAAGCTTTCTCCAAAGAAGCAGCTTCGCCCAGTTCCCGCACAACTTCATTCATCCGTGTAGCATCTCCATTGAATAATTCGCGAGTAAAACGAAAAGAATCGTTCAGGCTAATGGCATGGCGCAAGTCTGTAGCAGGTTTTATACGCTCTGCCAAAATCGGTGCAGCAACAGTTACGACATTTGCAACGGTTTCAGAATTGAGTGATACTTCAATTTCAGTCTGTTCCTCAACAACAGCCTTTTGTTCGGGGACCGATACAGATTCTACGACAGGAGCATCCGGCGCAACAAAAGCATCCGAAACAGCAGGAGTAATACCAAAAGTCTCATCAAGCTGCTTAGCCAAAACCTCTAACCGCTCCTGCATCTGATGGATATTTCGCTTGGCCACTATCTGCAAAACGGGATTAGCATCAGTAGAAATAGCTTGCATCAAGCATTTCAGTTCCTGAATGTCCAACTCGATATCATTTAATAACGTTTGCATATCCTTTACTCTGTCCGTATTAACGGCACAAATGTAGAAATAAATAATGAAATAATATCGGGAAGCAAACAAAATGATTACTTTTGCGATTAAATATAACACTTAAAAACATGGTATTATTCTCGGAAGATCACATACAGGAAACCAAACGCAGAGGAAGAATTGAAGTGATTTGCGGCTCTATGTTCTCAGGAAAAACAGAAGAACTGATACGTCGCCTGAAACGTGCAAAATTCGCCAAACAACGTGTAGAAATATATAAGCCCGCCATAGACACTCGTTATTCAGAGGCCGATGTAGTGTCCCACGACAGCCATTCCATTGCTTCCACTCCTATAGATTCATCAGCAAGCATCTTGTTGTTTACTTCCGAAATAGATGTAGTGGGCATCGACGAAGCGCAATTCTTTGACAGTGGCTTGATTGATGTTTGCAACCAGCTTGCCAACAATGGCATACGCGTCATCGTGGCAGGACTGGATATGGACTTCCGTGGTATGCCTTTCGGCCCTATGCCGGGATTGTGCGCCATCGCCGACGAGGTATCCAAAGTGCATGCCATCTGTGTGAAATGCGGACAATTAGCCTCTTTCTCCCACCGTACCGTAAAGAACGATAAACAAGTATTACTGGGAGAAACCGCAGAATACGAACCACTGTGCAGAACGTGCTATCAACAAGCGATTAAAGAAGACCTCAAGATGGTCAATAAATAATAACTAAATCAAAAAATCATGGAGCGCAAGAAAATCACATTCGACAGTTTTATCCGCGGTGTCATCCTTGGTGTCATCATTATCGCTGTATTGATGCTCCTGAAACGGTTGAGTAGTGTTCTGTTACCTTTCTTCATAGCCTGGCTAATCGCTTATCTGATATATCCGCTGGTCACATTCTTCCAGCATAAGTTGCGACTCAAAAATAGGGCCATTTCTATATTTTGCGCACTATTCAGTCTTTTATCGGTAGGTACGGCTATTTTTTATCTTTTAGTCCCCCCAATGATACAAGAATTTGGAAAAGTAAAAGACCTATTAGTGCAATATTTTTCAAGTGGAACATACAATAGCAATGTCCCTCAAACTCTTTCTGAATTCTTGCGGGAAAATATTGATGCACAGTTCATCACCGGTTTGTTCAACAAAGAAAACTTACTGGATGCAATGAAAGAAGCAGTTCCCCGGTTATGGTCATTAATTTCCGATTCCATCGATTTGATGTTTAGCTTCTTCACTGTATTCCTCATTCTGCTATATATCATATTCATCTTACTGGATTATGAAAGCATTTCTGAAGGTTGGACACACCTTGTCCCATTGAAATATCGTTCTTTCGTCATCGGCATACTCAATGACGTTAAAGTCGGCATGAACAGATACTTCCGTGGACAAGCTTTTGTCGCTTTATGTGTCGGCATTTTATTCAGTATCGGTTTTCTAATTATAGATTTTCCTTTAGCAATAGGCTTAGGGTTGTTCATTGGTGCTTTAAACATGGTACCTTATCTACAAGTTATCGGATTTATTCCCACCGTCATGCTTGCCATCCTGAAAACCGCTGACACCGGAGGTAATTTCTGGATAATCATAGCCTCCGCTACCGCCGTATTCATCATCGTACAAATTATCCAGGACGGCTTCATTGTACCGCGTGTCATGGGCAAGATTACAGGACTAAATCCGGCCATCATTTTATTATCTCTGTCTATTTGGGGTTCACTCATGGGAATGCTAGGCATGATTATCGCATTACCACTTACCACCCTAATGCTCTCCTACTATCAGCGTTTCATCATCAATCGAGAAAATATTTATAAGACAGAACACCCTGATAATCAATCGCCAACAGAAATAGAGCAATAATAATACAAACTTTTTTGTTCTTATTACTTGCATTTTCAATAAAAGTGCCTATCTTTGCACCCGCTTAACAGCAATAAGGTTTGATTCGCTAGCTCAGCAGGTAGAGCACAACACTTTTAATGTTGGGGTCTTGGGTTCGAGCCCCAAGCGGATCACTTTTTAAAACAGCAAAATTGCATAAAGCTCTGATAATCAAACTTATCAGAGCTTTTTCTTTTATATCAAACCTGCATTTTACTGCGAATTGGAGCACCTAATACAGGTGAAATCGGAGGACTTGGAATCCTTCAATTTTTAGTCCTCCGAATTGGTGTTTTATTCGTTGATTATCTGCATTTTACGTGATACTATTCATCGCTTCTAAAAGTAACTTTGAACCATTAAACTATTAAAGCGTATGAGTATGCAGAGAAATTATTTTTCGGTCCTTTTTTACATCAAAAAGGCTAAATTGTTGAAGAACGGAGAAGCTCCTATCTGTCTGAGAATAACCGTCAATGGGAAACGTGCAGAAATTCAGGTCAAGCGTAGCGTGGAGATTGACAAGTGGAATGCCCAAAGAGAGTGTGCGATTGGTAAGGACAGAAAATATCTGGAACTTAACCACTATCTGGAAACGGTACGTACCCGCGTACTCCGTATTCATCGTGAGCTGGAACAGGATGACAAGCCTATCACTGCGGAAATTCTGAAGAATTTATTTTATGGCGATAATCAGGCACCAAAGATGTTACTGGATGTATTTAAAGAACATAATGCCAAATACCGGGAACTTATTGGTAAGGAAGTAGTAAAGGCAACGGTACTACGCTATGAAAGGGCATCACGTTATCTCGAGGAATTCATGAAAAAAGAATATAGAGTAAATGATATGCCACTTCGTAACATAAATCATGAATTTGTGAGCAATTTTGAGTTCTTCATTAAAACAGAGAAAAACTGTGCTCAAAATGCAGCAGTGAAATACATGAAAATTTTAAAGAAAATTATCGCGCTGGCACTCACAAATAAATGGATGACAGATAATCCATTTAATGGAATCAAGTTTAAACAAACTCAGTCTAACAGAGAATTCCTCAGTGAAGAAGAACTCCATATTATTAAGGAGAAAAAGTTCGACATTCCTCGTTTAGAAGTAGTACGGGATATATTTGTTTTTTGTTGCCTGTCAGGATTAGCGTTTACAGATATAAATCATCTGCGTCCTGAACATATAACAAAAGATCCTAATGGAGAAAGCTGGATTCGCAAACCTCGTGAAAAAACAAATAATATGTGCCACATACCTCTACTCGACATTCCTGCTCTAATAGCTGAGAAGTATAAGAATCACCCTATTTGTGTTCAAAGAAATATGGTTCTTCCTGTACCGTGCAATCAGCGTATGAACAGTTATTTGAAAGAAATTGCCGATGTATGTGGAATTACTAAAAAATTGACGACTCACATTGCAAGACATACATTTGCATGTATAGCCTTGGCAAATAAAGTGTCAATGGAAACAATCGCCAAAATGTTAGGACATTCGGATATTCGAACAACTAAAATTTATGCAAAAGTTTTAGATACCACTGTTTCCAAGGAAATGGAAGTGATGAAACATAAGTTTGCGATATAAAAGCGATCCTTAGTTCGTAAAAAATAATCAAACAACAAAGGATGACGTAAACCATGCCATCCTTTGTTGTTTGATTGTAAATCCGGTATTTGCAGGCTTACCTACAAGCGGATTGAATAACTGGTGCCTATCTTCTTATTCTGGCAGACTTGATTTTGGCAGGCTTGTTATATTTCTCCCAATATTGTTTAGCCTTGTCGAATCCGATCCAGTTCCGTTGGTCATCGATTCCTCTGGCAGCGAGTTGCTTTCTGACCAGCTTTTGGATATCAATCTCTCCTTTGGCTACCTTAAACAGTAATTCGGAGGCTGTCATATTAAGCATTAAGTCCGGATTCAGTTCATCCGGTATTTCTTCTGTTTCTTTTTTCATAAGCCTGTGAATTACTTTTTAGGTTTATTGTCTTTGAATGTAATCTCAATTTTATAATTGTCATCCATCTCCAGAGATGCCTCATACTTTTTCCCTTTCTTGCTGGTGAACTTCAGATAGCCGGTACGCTTCCCCTCCAGTAACAAGAGCATCTGATTGTCCGTCAGCTCCCTGCCGTTGAACAGCCGGAACAGGAGGAATCCGCAATCGGGATCGCTACATTTGGCCACCTTATTAAAGAGCGTGACTGTTCCTGCTCCACATTTCGGGCAGCTGCAATGCGGCAAGGAAGGATGGTCGAGTTTCAGGGCAAGCAGTTCCTCTACGATCCGGCGGGTATAGGAGCGGATCTCTTCCGTAAAAGTTTCAGCGGATACTTCACCTGCCTCTATTTCATGTAATCCGCATTCCCATCTGCCTGTCATGCTTACGTCGGCAATCATCTTTTCCTTCACGATGCCATATACTTCCAGCCCTTTGGCGGTAGGAATCAGTGAGCGTCCGCTTCTTTCCATATAATGTCTGGCAAGCAGCAGTTCGATGATTCCGGCCCGGGTAGCCGGTGTGCCCAGACCGGAGTCCTTCATCGCCTCCCTTTCTTTTTCATCGCTCAGGTTCCTGCCGCAGCCTTCCATCGCGGCAAGCAGGCTCGCCTCAGTAAATACCGCTTGCGGCTTGGTTTTCTTTGCCAGAGTGTCGATACCCAGAACAGGCAAAAGTTCACCTTCCTGAAATTCCGGCAGAAGGCTTCCTTCCTCTTCCTCACCGGGTTCGTCATAGATGCCTCTCCATCCCGGGACCTTGATGCGGCATCCTTTTATACCGAAGACTATGCCGTTGCATTCCACCTGTACGGCAACTGTCTCTTTCACACATTTCCCGGAGAAAGCCTCCAGCATACGTCCCGCAATCATGGAATAGATGTTCTGCTCGTCAAGCGAGAGGTTCCGGGGGATATTCTCCGTTATGATCAATGCATGATGGTCGGTCATCTTGTCGTCATCCACACAGTGGCGGTTTAAAGCCCCGCTACATAGTTTTTCCGCATGCCATGCAAAACGGGGATGCTGTTCCAACAGGGCGATAAGGGAAGGAATCTGCTCAAAGATATCCTCAGTAATATAGTTACATCCGGTACGGGGGTAAGAAATGTAACCGGATTCATACAGCTTTTGGGCAATGTTCAGTGTCTGTTCCGCAGTCAGCCCGAGTCTGGTATTGGCATTCCGCTGCAGGGAGGTTAAGTCGTAAAGCAACGGAGCCTCTTCCACTACTTCTTTCTTTTCCACTTTTACCACTTTGGCTGTTTTCTCCTCATAGACCTTTTTACGGGCTGTATCGAGTATGGCCGGTGTATCATACTTTTCGTCACAGGTCAGGACAAGTTCCTCCCCCGCTTTTATCGTGCGCAGTTGCAGCATGTAATAGGGTTTGGCTACAAAATCCCTATTATCCAAGTAACGGCGGCATACCATGGCAAGTGTAGGTGTCTGTACCCTTCCGAGGGAATAGTTGCTTTTGCCGGCGGCCATGCCTAAAGCGAGACTTGCATTAATACCCACAATCCAGTCCGATTCTCTCCGGGCTTTTGCAGCACGGTACAGGTTATCATACTCCCTGTTCGGTTTGAGGTTTCCGAACCCTTCCCGGATGGCTTTTTCCGTCATGGACGAAATCCACAGACGTCCGGCTTCCTTGTGGTATCCTAGGTATTCGAATACATATTCCCCAATGAGCTGCCCTTCGCGACCGGCGTCCGTACACAGGATAACCTCACCGGCCTGTTCCAACAGTTTGCGGATTATTTCCAATTGTTTTAAAGCGACCGGATCGGTCTTGTACCCTTCTTCGGTCTTGACCTGACGGACAACGAGTTTGAACGGATCGGGAATAATCGGCAGCATGTCTTTTCCGGCACGCAGGATGCCATATTCGGCAGGCAGGGCCAGTGCCAGCAGATGGCCGTAAGTTCACGTCACGGCATAACCGTTGCCACTCAGGTATCCTTCCTGTTTTTCGGTTGCGCCCAGAACCCGGGCAATACTACGCGCCACGGATGGCTTCTCACAAATGCAAATCGTGTTGTTCTTTTTCATGTGAATGACTATTTAATTTTTATACTATTTGCTTTCCCTTTGCGGGAACGCTGTTGTTTCTTTGCTTCCTTGATCCTGGGTGCCTTCTCTTTTTTTTCCGATACCCTGATCGTTTCAGAAGGGGTAATAGCCGTAGGAGTTTCTTTTTGCGGAAAACGGCTGATAAGCTCCATAGAGATTCCTTCCGGTGTGAGGTTCAGTCTTACATGGTCTGACGGACAGAGGAACCTGCTCCCGTTCTGCCTGGTCGCCAGCTCATACGTGACCGCCTCCCTTCCTTGAAGGATACTTTCATAGTTCTGGTAAGGAAGATTCGAAGGGGACACTCCGTTCTGTTGGAGCATCCCACAGATATCATCGGGACTTAACTGTCCGAACTTTCTCTCAAAGGGGGAAGACAGGATGTACCGGTAGGCAGCCAGCAACATGCGTTCATGTTTCATGTCCGGGCATCCGTTATATCCTTCCAGACTTTTTATCTGCTTTTCAATGCCGTTTAGCATTTTAAAAGTCTCCCTGTCTTTGGCATTTAATGATATTCTTCCGATACCAGTCAGTTCCCTGTTGATATCGTTGATCGTTGTCATCTCCCATTTATTTATCAGGTGGTTACGATTCATCCGGTAATCATCCCGAAGGATGGAAAACGGATTTTTGGTCTGTAAGAGCAAACCGATTCGTTTTCTCCAGGAAGGTGCGTGCAGGTTGGACGCACTCCACCGGATGAGATTAAAACGGTAGGCATCCTGAAACTTGCGGATCGGATTCCTATAGGTAAACAAGTCTGTGAGTGTCTTTAGGAATGCCATCCTTCCTGCCGCTCTTCTGCCACCCGGAACTTTTTCTCCGGCGGCATAAATCGTGGGGCTGTCTAATCTGTCCATATTCATTACAATTTAGGCTTTGCCTGTTTTTTACGGGGAGCGGCCTTTACCGTTCCTCCAGGTTGCTTCTCTTTTGGGGAACTCATTTTCTTTCTCTTTTCAGCCGCAGAGGTCCGGATCGGTTCCTCATTCAGTCCGTTCGATACATCAGGTACGGTGACCGCCGGTGGCACCGGACGATATTCCTTGCGGATATCTTCCATGTTTAAGAGAGTCTGTGCCAGGAGCCTGGCTGCGGTCTGCAGTTCCTCCATCTTCTTTTCAAAAGGATAGTTCCTTTCGGCATCCCTCTGCCGGGTGATTTCACGGATATCCTTTTCAATGGGGGCGAATTCCTTCCTGTATGCAAACGACTCGTCCGCCGATAGATGGGTGTATCCTCTGTCAGCTATATCCTGAAGGGTCATGACATTCCAGTTATGTGTGGATAGTTCCAGTGAGTTGGCCGTGATAAAGCGGTCGAGATTTTCTCCTTTGGGACGCATATCAAACGTAACCGATGGCAGGTAGTTTTTCAGGATATCTATTCCGGCATGTGAGAGGGGGATTGTATTTCGTGCGTCTTTCGACAATTCCAGCAATTTCCGGGAGCCGCTTTCTATCCGATAAATACGGAGGGCTTCCATGCCTTGCAGGGATCGCGAGAAGAAATGGTCGGCCAGTGTCTGCAGATAATTCTGAAAGTCCCGTCCACCGGACAATCCGTCTCCAAAGACTCTGGCTCCCCGGGGTGTTTCTGTAATGGTGAAAAAGAGCTTTGCCGGTTTTCCGGCGGCAATCCGTTCCATCGCTTCCTCGTGGGCCGCAAAATGTTGATAGCAGGGCGAATGGTCCAGTCCCTGAAGATTTTCTTTGCTTACTTCCATCTTATGTGCCTCCAGATAAACCGCTTTTCTTAACGGAACCGTATTCTCATCCGTTATTCCTCCGTGCGAGGCGATAAACCGCAGGGCTTCCGCAGATTCTTTCCCGGACATGGTATCCATAGGAGGGATATCTTTCGCCGGAATACCCTCAAAACGTAACAACAGGTTATCCGGTATGAAATCCTTGTCCATCGCTATACGGGCGGTAAGATTCAGAAATGACGGATAAGATACCGTATCGAAGGGGACATAGGATACTTCTGTGAAAGAATTGATCCGGTTGTCCGGCTGCAATTCTATAAACAGACTTTTCAGGTCTGTTTTAGAAGATAATGTTTTCTTTATTTTTTCCATCCATGCAGGCATGACTGTTTCTTTTTAAAGACGTGGTTTACGTGCTGTTCTTTTCTCTGAAGCGTTTCTTGCTGCTTTTT
Organism: uncultured Bacteroides sp.; assembly: GCF_959029255.1. Taxonomy (GTDB): domain Bacteria; phylum Bacteroidota; class Bacteroidia; order Bacteroidales; family Bacteroidaceae; genus Bacteroides. Next base: position 131,829 of record NZ_CAUFUE010000009.1, read on the forward strand.
GTCCGGGGGCCGGTCCGGTCAGTTGCAAAGGAGGACAGGTAACTCCATAGCGCTCCTTGAGCAGCTTGTCTGCCAAATGTTGCTGCTTGTTCTGGACGGTATAGAAATCCTTATTGCCGTATCCCTTTCGGGATTGCAGCCTTGCCATTTCCCTGTCCACCTCCCGAAAGTCATTCTTATACGGGAAGCGGTCGTATTCCGTATTGGTTCTGAAATCAGCCGGTAGTCCGTATTCCCGGATAAAAAGCAGGTCGGACACATGCTTGTTCACCGAGGATATATCCAGATGATAGTCTTGCGTAAAATTACCGAAAGCATGATAGGTCGCCTCAAGCGGATAACCGCCTTTAGTCAACGCCTCCGATTGCAGGATGGGATATAGCGGCATCTTTTCAAGCTGCATGAACGTTGGGGAAGATCTGAAAAACTCCAGATGTTTCCGCATATATTCCGTCGTACTCCGGTTGGGATTTGAGATGTAAAACTCCCGGACCCTTTGCAGTGACCGGACAGATGGAGTGAAGAATCCGTCGGCCAGATACTGCAGATAGAACCGTTTGTATTTCGCTCCCTCATCCGTAACCGGCAGATAGACGGCTCCTTTGGAAGTCTGCAGGGATATGACCGGTTCGGCCTCTTTCATCCGACTTTCGTTTGAGAACAGTTCATAATCCCGCTTCAGGATATAGTCCGCTTTCTCTTCAATCGTTTTCTTGATACGGTTTTGTTCGTTCCGGTCCTCTTGCGGGACCTTCTTCAGCTTATCCGGAAGATCGTCAAAAGAGTTTTTATAAACGAAGGGAATGTAGTTCGTCGATCGTTCCATGCCATAGATTCCACCGGTCTCTCTTAGGGAAAGCAACCGGAGAATATGGGTATTGACCACATCGGTGGTCAGGCCATAAGACGAGGTGAACTGTCGGAAAGCGTCGAACGTCGGTTCTATACGGTGGCTTCTGTCCATCCTGGTTAGCCTTAGAATAGAAGCATCCAGATATTGTGCCTTGTCGGGCAGGAAGAATCCGCTATATAGGGAGAAGGCATTGGGAGCGTTTTGGAAAGACTGCAACACGTCCTTTCCGGGATGGTCCATTTTATAGAGGTTGACATATTCGAGAGATTGTCCTTCGGGTGTGAAGAACCGGTTTGCCAGATGCTGGGTATAAGCCTTGCAGCATTCCTTTCCATAACCGGAATACTCGAACAGCAGCACGCCTTTGGCTGTTTCCACTGCGGTCAGTGTCCGGGACGGATCGTCGTTACAAACATCCTGCGCCTGCGAGAATGCCTTGATTCCCGGCTGTGCATGCAGGTAGTCGGCCAGTTTGCTCGTCACCAGTAACGGCAGGTACTTTTCCTCATCCCTTCCGTAAATATACTCCATTGCCCTTAATGAGACGTCATTTTGTATATTCCCCTTGTTCTCCCGGATGAATTCCTGTACCCGGCTATTATCCTCATCGAACCGGCGGATGTTGTCCGGGCACCGTACTCCTTCGGGGAACTCGTATCTGACAAGTTGCAGATCAGGCAGGTAGTTTTCAAGGAGAGCCGGCTTATAGAGCTCATGTTGTTTACGGAGAAACCAGATGAATCGCTCTTCCGCCATTCACGGTTCTTTCTGTGGCGTCAGGTGTATCTCTAACTGTCGGGGTTGTCCTTTTTCATCCTGGGCAACCAAAAAACTAAGGATAAGTTCGGAATCTTTCTGTCTCATAAGTCTTCTACTATTAAATTTATAATTTAATTTTATTATTTGTTTTTTTCTTCTTTTCCTGTTTGGGACTTTCATAGCCTCTTACCTCATACTGGGTTTGCAGGATTCTTTTGGCGGTATCCCTTGCTACATCATGGAGCGTATTTTTCAGGAATTGATGCGTAGGCTCGTGTACAAATGAATTTTGTAACTTATTTAAAATCCCGTCAAAGCTGTTTTTATGGGAAAATCCGGGATGCTCTTTGTATCGGTAGTCAATAAGACCGTTTTTACAAATATCATCCAGAAGGGCGATATTTAAATTCTTATGTGATTCTTCCAGACCGAATGTTTTGACAAAAGATCTGTAATTTTCCCTGTCCGGAATCATTGTACATTTGATTGCCGGGGAAATGCCTTCCATGATCCGGTTATCCAGAAAGTGTGCTTTGGAAGGGATAAACTGATGCGGGTTATCTGCCGAAAACATCGATGCGCACTGTCGGGATTCCTCTACCAAATCCGGGTTGGATGTACCGAAATAGTACATCTGTAAGGACTCGAGATCCTTAAAATCCGGGGAAAAATAACGGTTTGCCATATCTTGCAGATAATCCGCCACACATCGGAGTCCCCTGCCTGAATCATTGAACAGCAATACTCCCTTATCTGTTTGGATAGCGGTTACAGTCCTTGCGGCTATGTCCTTTTCTCTTTCCGTATGGTACTGCTCATAAGCAGTCACTGTTTGCTGTAATTTCGGCTCATGACGCATGAGGTCCATCCAGCTTTCCATGTCGCTCAACTGTTCGAGTTCTCCGGGATGATTCTCATAGACGAAAGTAAGCTGTCTGAGTGGAATGGTAGCCAGCTTGTCCGTCAAATTACGGTTAACAAGACTTTCCAAAAAATTGGCGGTCTTACCTTCCGACGGTTTTACATTGAAAGGTTTGTAATAGATCGTTTCGTTGGGGACATAGGCTCCTGCCAATGCCAGTTGCGCCTGCTGGCATAGATATTTTCCGCATAACAAGTCCGTGCTGATATTATTTTCTGTAATGACCCGGTAGTTGACCAGACGTTTTTGGTCATCCACATTAAACATGATCATATCTGTATTTTCCATAAACTTGAGATAATTTACAATAAATAACTAAGAGAGTTTATGTCTTTTCGGCAAAACGGAGGCTTTTTCCTTTTTTATTTTCTGCTCCATTTTCTGTTTCTCTTCCAAGTCTATGGCCCAGGGGAAACAGGACATGATCCCGTCCGGACAGCAAAGAGCGACTCTGGATTGCTTCATGGATTCTTCATCCAGCTTAATGAAAACATAGTAGTCCATTTCTCCCTTGCCGGTCTCCTGAATATCTATCACACGTCCCCTGTACGGGGTGGAGACCGGCTCTTCGGGATCATTCTCTACAATCTGTGCTCCGATATATATTTTCTTTTTAGGTATCATATCGTTTTATTTTATACGGTTATTACTACGTTTATTTTTAGTCTCTGTCTTTTTAACGGTTTTCTTTTCCTCCGGTAGCGGATAGAGCAGTCCGTCCTTCATCATATAGGTTTTGACATTGAAAGGCTTGGAAGAGTGTTCAATCCTACCTTTATCAAAGTTGGCCTTGCAATACAACAGATGCCTTGTCACGTACGTGTTATTTTCGGGAATATACAGCGCATATCCTGATGCCAGTGCCGACTTTTGTATCCCGTTCAGTTTTTGGCTTCCGACAGTGAAAACGAAGGCGGGGTCATTCAGCATTTTCTCAAGAGAACGATGGCCTCTTACATCGAAATCCCTCTTTAGGATTCCATCGGCGGCTTTACGGATTTCAAGAGAGGCTTGCCTGAACTTGTCCGCATCAAAATCGCCGGGTGCTCTGACTTGGGTGATTTTTTCCAGCTTTTCCGCATACGGCAGCAGTTCACCGGAATAGGTAAAGGGCTGTTCATGGATATTCATGTAACCGTTTTGCATGACAGTCAGCAGCCGGTAGATATCATGGTTCTTCCGGCTGACAGCGATACGCGTATCCTTGTTGAGATTCCAGTCGGTGGCAAATTTTATAAATGCCCCGGCTGTCGCTTCCATTGAATGATAGTATACCGGTTCCAGCCGGTCAGTGAATCTTTCGGGCAGTTCTCCAAGACCGATATAGGATGCCGGATAGAAATCGAAGGAATAGTCCAGTTCCAGCGGTTTGCATGGCTTGAAGGATGCGTCTATGAGGGGTACCAGTTTGTCATCGACGGACATGCAGTCATATACGGCCAGATGACCGGCATCGTAATGGGGATCGAAGTAATGGTCTGTAATATGCCGGATACATTCCCTGAAACCGTTTCTGCCGATCTCATTGCCGGAGAAGACAAGGTATCCGAAATCATTTTCCACCACTTTTAAAGGAAACTCATACCGGGGCTGGCATCGGTACAATGTGCGCTTCTCCTGCTGCTGCAGACGAAAATCCAGGTATGCGGATTCCTGCATGAGGTATCTTTTGAGTATGCTGCAATCCGGTTCACCTTTGTGCCTGTAACCATAGACAGCGTCATGGAGGGAGATCCGTCTGACCGGAGGCAGACAGTGTTCCTGGAAAAACGGTAGCAGTACCTTGCTGATATATTCCCCGAAAGGGACATGGGGATCAACCGGGGGAATATGTTTCATTGTGAAGAGATCGTACCGGAGCAGTTCTACGTCAGGGATGTAGGGGCAGCATTCCGCTTCTTCGATATTGTCAAGAAGAAACTGCCGGAACCGGTCGTCTGCGTTTCCTTCCTGAACAAACGTGAGGGTATTCAGCGGCTGTTGGGGAGTATAATGGTGATAACGGTCTATACCGACGAAGATGCTCCCCGGCTTGTCGGGATCGAAGAATGGATGTTCCTGTTGGCTTTTCTTATTCATTTTCTTATCGTTTGGGATGAATGCTCTTTTTCTTTTTCACATCTTGATTTCTGTTCAACGCTTTTTCAATGGTCGTTTTCACTTTGAATACCTGCTTGTCTCCGGGCGGTTCCTTAGAGAATACGATCCGTGTAAAATCCTCGTTTACCCAGGCATAGGAATGGGACGGGTTGTTTCTGGCCTCTCCCGGCAGGAAAAGGCCATGCCCTGCCGCCAAAACCTGACGGTGAGGCGTAAAGAGCCGGACACCGTCCACCACGACACTGTCCATCGGGTCACTGAGAATATTTTCAACGCTACGGTGTCCACGCACGTCGTAATATTGTTTCAAGAGTTTATCCAGCAAAGCTCTGTCCCGGTTGGCGTTCTTTATTTGTTCCTGAATTTCCGGTGTCATGGTCTGCCGGGAGAGTTCTGAAAGTGTACGGTCTTTGCCTGCTATCGCTTTTAATGTATCGGCGATATTACTGTTGCGATGATGGCTGTCACAATGTGCGTTGTGGCAGAAGCTGCCGAAATCCTCCGCTGTCGGATTCATTTCATTCCGGTATTCCAACACCATTTCCGGGGTCTTATCCATCCGCAGGTAAGGATACCCGGTAAGCAAGGTTTTATCCGGATTGACGGACCGTCCGGGGTTAAGGGGTCCTTCCGCCCTGTAAACGTGGATCGGCCCCAAATCGAAATGAGGGTTGAAATAGTGGTCCGCCATACATTGCAGGAAATTCCGCATTTTCATATTTCCTTCCGCCGTGTGGGTAAAGAATAAGAAGCCACGGGCGGTCTCTATGGCAGTATAGGCTTGTTCGGGTTGTTGCATGTCACTATATTTTAAGGGAATTGTTCTTTTTCGTTTTTAATTCTTTCCGGGAAGCAGGAGTATACGGGATAATTTTCCCGTCTTTTTCCTGATGAACCGTCCGGCCTTTTGGAGCGGTGGCATAGGCCATCACCCTGTCGCATGTCTCTTCAGCATGGAAATAATGCAGTTTGGGCATCGTTCCGGATATTTTGGAGCAGTAAATCCATTTGCCCTCCAGAAGAGCCTGCCGCATGGCTTCGCTCGCATCGGTACCGTTGATAAGAAACGGGACGCTTTTGTCATTCAGTGTCCTTTCCAATGTCCGGTGTCCCCGCACATCGAATTCCGTTTTGAGGATCGCTTGCGCTTTCCTGCGTATTTCATCCAGTATGTCAGGCAGTTCGTGACCGGGAGATTGCCCGTTGAAGCAGTTGTCTATCCGGGTGACATATTCCTGAAAAACGTTCCGGTATCCGAAAGCCGGGTCATTGACAAGGTCCCGTTTGAATCCGTTGCCCGTCAGGAACAGCAGCCTGCTGATATCCGCATTGTTACGGCTTGGCCGGCATCCGGTATATTCTATCAGGCGGGAAAATTCCGGGGCGGTCGGCTTCATGTCCGTTTCAAAGGCCGGCTTCCACTGTCCGCGGTCAGGGAATATGTCTTTTGATGCCATCACCCCTTCAAAATCATATTCGTCTTTTCCGTTCCGGGCAGCCTTTAGGCAAGAGGCATCCACCAACGGACAGATCTCTCCGGACAGGCTGCCGACACTGTATTGCCGGACAGGACCCGGTTCACTGTGGACCCGGAAGTAATTGCCGGTCAGCTGCCGGTAGAAATTCTTCAATCCGTCCATTCCCGTTTTTGTATCACTGAAGAACAGTATGCCTTTGGAGGTTTCTACGGCATGCAGCGGCAACTTGTAAACCGGATTGTAGTCATACCGGGCAGCCAGCACGTCCTGTGTCCGGTGAAACTGTACCAGTCCGTCCAGCTGTTCTGCTGTCAGTTTGGGTAGTCCGCCGGGTTCCAGGATGATGTCGTTACGTGCCTGCGCAAATATCACATTCCTCAGATTGACACTCATTTTTGGGGTCACCCCCTTCTCACGGATATAGGGCAGCAATGTCCGGTTTATATACTCCTTTTTAGAGATGTTTTCGGGCATGGGCGGCACGTCTGTCATTTTCGGGAATGAATAGATTTCCAGACGGGTATCCGGCACGAAAGCCGATATCTTCGCTTTTTCCGTCTCGATATGAAGCAGGGCCATAAAAGAATAGGTGGGGTCTTGCCGGTCGGGATCGGCGGGATAGAGCATATAGGAAGATTCGGCATGAGGCTTTTCCTTGCCGGTTTCATAACCGACAAGGAGGTTGCCTTCCCCTTCTTTTTTGAACATATTATTCAGAAGATTCGTATCCTCGTCAGAAATATACTTGTTCATGATTTACATTTTAGGGGTGATGGAGGGCTTGCGGGCACGTGTCTTCTTTTCCGCCTGTTGCGGTGCTTCTTCTTTTTTCAGCGGTTTCCCGGCAGTTTGTACCTGTCCGGTTCCCTTTTCCGGACTACCAGTCTGTACCTGGTTCTGTTTCTGCCCCTCTTCCAGCTTTTGGGTGCTTCTTTCCCAGAGGAACTCGATTCCACGCTCGGCGGCACTCATCTGGATGGAGGTCGAATAGAATTTCCCATTGCCGGATTTGAAACGGATAGGTACCTCCTCACCGCGTGCAACCGCTTCATATTCCTGTTTGGAAAGGGTGTAATCCTTCACCTTACGCGGTATGCGTGCCAGTTCCACAGGCATATGGAACATTTCATTGGTCACCGGGTCTTTGGACAGATAGCAGGGTTTGGTCTCTTTCGTACGGAAATCAATGACCACATCGACTGTCTTTCCCAGATTGCCGGTTTCATCCAGCCGTTTGAGGTCATCCTCCGTCAATGTATGCCCCCGATAGTCTTCTCCTATCTTAGGAGCCTGACGGATGTAGTGGATATCAAACTTGACGGCTCCGTTCTCATCACGGAACAGAGACAGCTTGGCATCACCGTTTTCCCTGCCCAGCTCGGAGTCTTTCGCCACACGGAAAGCGACGGCGGAGGTTTTTCCCTGCAGCATTCTTTCAAGGCTGTCTTTCGCATTCCTCAATCCGTCGGACGTGATGCCGTATCTGGCCGCCTGTTCCCAATTCACCTCCCGTTCATTGAAACGGTGGTTGTTGTACACCCGGGTCGGAGCCAGTTCTCTTCTGACCGCCTCGTTCTGGGGGAGCTGCGCTGCCTCTATTTTTTCTTTGGCCTGCTCTACCGGCGTTTCCTTGGGCATATTGTACAGGGAATAGCGTGCCGGATTGTTGTACTGGTAGATAAAGTTCTTTCCGAAGTTGGTGAAAAAATTGCCATGCTGGTCCACTTTGATAAACTGGCCCTTGTTCGCTTCATTGGCTTCGAGCGTTTCCAACTCACCGTTAGCGGCGATTCCTTTGACTCCTTTGGCTTTCTGCTCTTTCTTGTCATATGCCATCAGATACCCGTGTTCCGGGTTCGCTTCATTCCTTTGTGAAGCTGCGTTTACATTGTCCATATACGTTAATTTTAAAGATTAATGAATCATTTGCAAGGGTAAAATTACTATCTTTGTTGTTAAATAGATTGATTATGAGTAAGTTGTCATTAATTGTCATGTTCTGTCATGTATTGTCGCTGTCCGCCTTTGCGCAGTCCCTGTCGAGGGGGTATAAAAGCGGAATCGGTTCAATCGTCTGCCGTATCCATTCCGCCCGGCAGTGAAAGTCTTTCGTATGAAACAGCCGGTTACCGGTAACCGTGCTGGCTGATTATCCTATTATATTCCCCTTGAATGAGAGTCAGAAAAGGTTTGCCGTCTCTTCCGGTTTCGGAATAAGGACGCATCCGGTGAAAAAGAAAAGGATACTCCATGCCGGAGTGGATATTGCCGCGCCCTACGGCACTCCGGTCTATGCTTCGGGAAACGGGAAGGTCGTTGAAGCCCGGTACGGCAGCAGTTACGGCTGGTACGTAGAAATCCGTCATTCGGGTGGCTTTTCCACGCTATATGCACACTTAAGTAAATTGCACGTGAGAAAGGGAAACGATGTCCGCATGGGACGGCATATCGGTAATGTCGGGCATACCGGTATGGCAACCGGCAATCATCTGCATTTTGAACTGAGAAAAAACGGGAAGCCGCAAAATCCGTTGCAATGGGTGATACTAAGGGATTCTAGTTCTAAAAAGAATCATTAATTTAAATCGTTACATGATGAATATTGAAGAAGCCAAGAGCATTCCGCTGGAGGATTATCTCCGGCACATGGGTTTTACCCCGGTCAGACAGAACGGGGACAGTATATGGTATTGTTCCCCGCTGCGTGAAGAGAGGACACCTTCCTTCAAGGTGAGCGCATCCCGCAACCTGTGATATGATTTTGGTACCGGACAGGGAGGGGATATCATCACCCTGGCGATGGAGCTCCAGCGGACAAAGGACATCTCCTATGCGCTTAAAACAATAGAGGGGCATTTCCCGGCTGCAGTCCGTCCGGTCACTGTTCCCCACCGGACACAGGAAACGCAGGGTACCGGCTACCAACAGGTCAGGATTGATCCGTTGACAAACCCGGTACTGCTGGATTACCTGAAAGAAAGGGGTATTTTACCCGGTATTGCAAAAAAAGCATGCAAGGAGGTACATTTTCTGAACAAAGGCAAATGGTATTTTGCGGTTGCCTTTGCCAACCGCAGCGGTGGTTATGAGATCCGTAACAAGTATCTGAAAGGCAGCATCGCTCCCAAAGAGATTACACATATCAGGAACGGCGGAGACCGTTGCATCGTACTTGAAGGGTTTATGGATTACCTCTCGTATCTCACGCTCAGGACCGGACGGCACGGCAATCCTCAGACACCGGAAAACAGTCCGGATTATGTTGTCTTGAATTCGGTCGGTAATGTAAGCAAAGCCATCCCGTTATTGAAGGAATACAAAATCGCATTCTGCCTGCTGGACAATGACCCTGCCGGGAGGAAGGCATTCCGCGAGATGGAGGAAGCCGGATGTCCCGTCAAGGACAAGTCTGCCTGCTACAAGGATTATAATGACTTGAATGATTATTTGTTGGGGAAGAAGATGGGACAGGGAAACCGGGCACGTCATTCGGAGGATATTGCTACCCAGGAAAAGCCAAAAGCAAGACCACACGGTTGAAAATTATAAGCGGTGTTTATCGTCAAGACCATAGAGATAAACCGATAAAAAGAGAGTCAAATCCCGCCGGGTGGATTTGACTCTCTTTTTATATTCTTTTATCCGGCAAATTACCGGATAACGGTTCTTAGTAATTTCTTATCAGCAATTCATTGACGGCTTCTCTTTTCTCCGCAATGGAACAGATGGACCGGAAGATACTGATCCGCTGGATATGGAAACCGGCATAGAGGTCGTCGAAGAAGGTGTTCTCAGGGTTCTTTTGCCGGGGATCGGAGTTGGAAAGCATTCATTTGGCACCGGCCAAGCCTATCTCCTTGCAGAAATCCGCCAGGGCTATCTGCTCTTCATCCCCGAAGTCCTGCGGCATATAGGAGGTGCAGGCATTGCTCTCATTGACCGGCTTGTAAGGCGGGTCAAAATAAAACAGGGACTTGCTGCCAAGGTACTCCCCGGTCTGCCGGTAGTCACCGTCCAGGATGATGACATCCTGCAACAGCTTGTGGTTGAAACGGATCAGTTCCTCTTCCAGCAACTTTACCCGTCCGCCGAAGCCGAAAGTGACGGACAGTTTCCCGTTGCGGTTCACCGAATAGATGCCGTTATAACAGGTGCGCATAAAGAAGATGAACAGGGCGGCACGGGTCACGTTGTCAGGATTCCCCTCATTATAAAAGGCGCGCTTTTCCATGAAGTAGGCTTTGCGCTGTACATGTTCGCTTAGAGCTACATACTCATCCTGTATCCGGGCAAGTGCTCCGATCAACTCTTCCGGAGAGTCTTTGATGATACGGTAAACATTAATCAGGGCTTCGTTGGAGTCGTTGATGACGCAGCGGATATGCGGATAAGTCTGTCTTATTCAGAAGAAGAGGGCGCCACCGCCGACAAACGGTTCAACATATGTATCCATCTGTCCGAAGTCTTTCGGAAGCGATTCGATGAGTACGGGAAGCAGTCTTCTTTTACCGCCCACCCAGGGGAAGCAGGGTTTTCCCGGCAGACCAGCCGGAGAGCTTTTCTTTACTTTTTCCATGTTTACAACATTTAAATGATTAATAAATTAAATAGGAATTATTCATCGTCTGCCGTTTCCAGCAGGTGTTTCAGATTAGGGTCATTCTCAATGCGCAGCAGCTCCTTCTCGATAATCCGTGCCACATCCTCCTTGATCCGGTAGTAATTCCGTTCGATTTCCTCTTTCATATGGTCCCTGCCATCGGGACCTGTAAAGTCTGTGATGACGGGGATGGGCTTGTAGGCTTTCGTTTCGGCGGCTACCCGTTCATTATCCACGACAATCTCGGCATGAAATATCTTTTGATTGATTTTCTCTCCGAAGTTGTCACAGACCGCACCGACGAATTCTCCCTGCGAGAGGTTTGAAATCTTGGAGGCAGGGATAAGCGAATCAAGTTGGGTGCTGATATTGGTGGAGGTATCCTCCCGGGTCATATTGATGGATTTACGCTGTTGGAGCACTTTTCCAAACCGTTCAGACAGGTTCTTTGCCGTCTCACCGACCACTTGTCCGGCAAAAATATTGCCGATTGTGTTCTGGATCACGCGCGCCTCCTTGTCACCGTAATCACGTATCAACTGACTAAAATCCTGTGCACCCAGACATACTGCGACCTTGTTGCTCCGGGCCGTGGCAATCAGAGTATCAAGTCCGCGAAAATAAATTGTAGGCACTTCATCCACCAGAATGGAGCTTTTCAGTTTGCCTTTCCGGTTCACGAGTTTCACAATACGGGCATTGTAGAGTCCCAATGCACAGGAATATATATTTTGTCTGTCCGGATTATTGCCTACACACAAGACTTTCGGGGCATCGGGATTATTGATATCCAGAGTGAAATCATCACCGGTCATGATCCAGTACAAAGCCGGGCTGATCATACGTGAAAGCGGAATCTTGGCGGAAGCTATCTGGCCCTGGAGCTGCTCCATCGCGCCGCCTTTCCAGGCATCCATAAAGGGTGACAGATAGTTTTCCAGCTCCCTGTAAGAGGTCAGTATGGTGAATACGTCCGAGTAGGGTTTATTCAACAGTTCGATGGCGTGGGGGAATGTACAATATTTCCCGTTTTCGTAAATTTTGAGATATCATATGATGGCTGCCAGCAGCACAATCGGACTTTCCACAAAGAAGTCCCCCTGTTTTTGAATCCAACTCTTGTTCAAATTTAACATGATCACATACGCTGATTCATAGGCATCCGCAATGTCGGAAAGAAACGAAGGGTTCAGGGGATTGCACCGGTGGCTGTATCGGGGATCATCAAAATTGATAACGTAGAAGCCGACGGGTCCGGCATATTTATCCTTATTTTTAAGTAGCTGGTTATAAGCGATTATACTCAAATCCGGATACTTGAAGTCATAGATATATGCGGCAAATCCTTTCTCTATCTGCTGGCGGATATAGTTATTGATAATGGCATAACTCTTTCCCGATCCCGGAGTACCGAGGATCAACGAAGCGCGAAAGGGATTTATCACGTTTATCCAACCGGAGTAAGTCTTTCGCTGATAGCGGAAACGGGTCGGCAGATTCACCGAATATTCATTGGCGACCAAACGTGTTTCCTGCATGAAGCTCTCATTTTCATCGTTGAAGACGTCATCCATGAGCTGGTTCCTGAGCAGGCGGCTGATCCATACTCCGGCTGTAAGCAGGCAGATATATCCTGCGGCTACGGTAGCCGTGTATAAGAATGTAATGAACGTGACGGAAAAACGGGCCGTCAGCAGGAACTCGCTTCCCAAAAAGAGCAGCAGTCCGACTGTGAGGTAGCAGCCGATATGCCTTCAGGACATCTCCACGTCTTTCCGTCCCCTGGCTCCCATGCAGGAGAAGAAGAGGAAGAGCAGGCTGAAGGATTTACTGACCAGCGAGTGGGAAAACAGTCCCGTATCCCGCTGGAAATTGAGCAGTATCTTATCCACGACTCCGACGTTCAGGTTCATGGAAAGGAAATAGGGATAACAGAAATAATAAACATTCATCACCAGGAAGATGATGCTGACAGCCCTCATAAAGTCGAGGTTCTTATTGAGTCCTCTTGTTTCGTCTTGTGACATAAGCGGTATAATAATGAATTAATGGTGATACAATCTGTTAGCCGGGATACGGGCCTCTTAGTTTTCTCTTCTTCTTTTTCCCGTAAGGACTTTGTGGCAGGTCTTCTCCCGGATAGGGATAGGACTCCGGCGAGAAGATGTCCAGCAGCCCTTCCACCAGCCCCGGTTCTTTTCTCTCCGGTTCTACAGGACGGAAGACAGGTGCCTCTTCTTCTTTTCCCGGCGGGATTGTGCCGTACTTCCGGTTGATAACCGATGCCGAGTATTCCTTGCCAAGGGCCGAACCTTTGAATACCGTTTTCGAATGATGGTCTATATAGGTCACCCCATAAATCACCCCGGCATCGTTCTGCCACAGTATGGCAGCCATGCCTTTCCCGGAGAGTTCCTGCAGGAATCCCTGACGGGTATCTTGTTTCAGGGCTGTGGCAATCGTATCTTTAGTCCGGTCGGGAAGCGGATGACATGCCATCCATTGTTTGCTTTTCACAAATTTCTTTTGAAGTGCCGCATAGCCTACATTCTTGCCGATTTTGCTGGATTTGATAGCTACGCCCACCCGTTCACCCTTCTCATCGGTAGCCGCATAGACCAGGCCGTGGCAGGTTTTCCCGTCTATCGTTTTGTGAACTTCCTCCACCGTCACATGGAAAAGGCTGAGTAGGGCCTTGAATTCCTTAACGGATTGGAATTTATAACCCTGCATGATAGGTTTGACCACATTCGCTATCTGATGCTTGATATCCCCTTTATGATAATCAACGATAGTCAGTGGCAGGGATTCTCTCCGTTCCATTTTCTCGGCTGGCGACAGATGGTATTTTCTCTCCAACTCCCGACAGACAGAGGTAGAGCGTTGCCATTCCTTATAATCATTGATTTTCTTTCCTTGCTCATCGATACGCAGGGAAACGATATGGATATGGGGCCTGCCGATGTCTTCATGCCGGTAAATGATATAGGGCTGGTTGCCGTATCCCATCTTTTCCATGTATTCCTGTCCAATGGTCGCTAACTGTTCATCGGTCAGCACATCGTCCGGATGCGGGTTCAGTGAGACATGCATGACAGGCTTTTCCGTCCGGCGGTTGGCTGCCAGATACGGCTCGAAGGAGCGCAGGCAGTGCTGGATGGTCGGAGGACCGCCTACCGGTTCCATAATCCGGTTTCATGCCAGTACCCGGGCCTGCTGCTTGTCCACTTTTTCCTGGTTATAGTATAATGCACCGTAAACGGAGGCTCCTGATGTTATTTTTGCAACCATTGTTCGAATGCTTGGGTTAAACGGATAATTTCCCGGTTCAGCGAGACAAGCTCAATCGTCAGTTGCTCCAGCTTATAGAGCATGGCAAGGGCTTTCTTCTCGGAGAGTCCGGTATGCAGGGCTTTGACAGCCTGGTTGTAATTCACGCCTATGCGACGGTATTCACTCTGCAGGTTGGTCAGCTTGATGTAATAGTCCGTCGCCGCCTTGTCGATTTTCACGATCTTCATCGGTTTGTCGAAAAGGGCGGAAAGGATGAACTCGGATTTGGTCCGGGCACCGGAGTTTTCCAGTAATCTCTCGAACTCGATGTTCTGGTATTCGTCCAGACGGAAACCGTAATAGTAAGAGTGGAGCCGGGATTCCTCTTTGGGAGTCCGGCCACCTCTTCATGTTTTTGAACTGTCGGCCCGTCCGGGCTTCTGTGTCTGACTGATTTTTGCCATATCTTTGGGTCTTTTAATTTTCCGGCAGCAAAATAAGTGATTATTTCAATGCAAACCTAAAATCGGGAAATGACAAGAAATGACAGGAGATGACTATTTGTGACAGGGGATAAATTACCTCTGTTCACGTTCCGATTCCGCACCCCACGATATTCTTTTCATAGGCTTCCTTCAGTTTGGGAAGCAGGACGGAACAGCTCTTTTTCCGGCGGGAAAGGTCGGCTCTGAGGTCGTAAGGCTTGGGGATGGAGACATTGAAGAGCTTCTCGAAAGCGGAGACGATGCCTGCGAAAGAGAAACGTCTGCCGTGCTCGTCCGTAACCAGCTCGCTATAATCCAAAGATGAAATCAGTTCCATCAGGTTGACAAGCGAGCCTTTCCAATGAAGCGGTGAGAAAAAAGAGGCGGATGTTTCATTTGTTTCGGGATATTGTACACAGAAGTTGACCAGTTCAATTTCCGCTTCAACCAACAAGAGGCATTTGTCCAGATAAATATTGGCAACTGTTGCCGGATGAAGGCGCTTTTCTGAATCTTGTTTTTTTAAGGAAACCAGTTCCACCTTGGTATGAAGTAGGTAACGTAATTTCTCTGAAACTGATAGTTGTTGTCCGGATAGGTCGGAAAGGGATTGTCTGTATTCGTCATAAGCCGAAGACATTTCTTCTGCTGAAATGGCTTCATTCCGGGTTATATCTAAGAATAGATAACTGATTAGACGGTGTTCAATCAATGTTTTCATAAGGCATCCATTTAAGTTGTTTTTTTGCCAACCGGCATAAGAGGAAAGTCAAGATTGATGCCGTCTGCCTCTATTGTGATAGTCAGTATGTTGCAAATTATTGATTATCAATAAGAATATTTATTTTCTTTGAATTTGGATGTAATGAAAAAGTGTGAGCATATCCTTACAGTTTTGTAAGGGATAGCTCACACTTTTTGTAAACCTCAACTGGAAACCGGTAATTGTCTGATCAATCGATATGATATTTCTTCAGCTTCTCATACAAGGTGGTGCGACTGATATTTAAAAGCATGGCAGCTTTAGACCGGTTGTTACAGGTCTTTTCAAGCATTTGAAGCAGCAGTGCGCGTTCTTTCTCTTCTTCTGTCAATTCTACGATTTCCTCCCGTCGGAAGGAAATATCGAGATTCAGGTCAGTAGCAGAGACCCATTGCCCCTGGCATAGCAATGCGGCACGGTTTATCACGTTTTTCAGTTCACGGATATTGCCGGGCCACGGATATTCCTGCAATGCCGCCTGTGCCAGGCGGTCAAAGCCACGGAGCGTTTTTTTATTCTTGCCGCAGGAAAGGTTGAGAAAGAAGTCCGCCATCGGGAGAATATCCTCCCGGCATTCTCTTAAAAGGGGAATCGGAAGGGTGAATTCGTTCAGGCGGTGGAACAGGTCTTCCCGAAAACGGCCTTCTTCCATCGCCTTCTCCAGATTCTCATTGGTGGCGGCAACGAGCCGGATGTCAAAAGAATACTCTTTGGTTGAACCTACCGGCTTACAACGTTTTTCCTGCAAGGCTCTTAAAAGCAGCATCTGTGTCTTGTATGAAAGGTTGCCTATCTCGTCCAGAAACAGTGTACCCCCGTCGGCGGTACGGAACAGACCCACTTTATCGCTGTCGGCACCGGTAAAGGCGCCTTTCCGGTGGCCGAAGAATTCGGAAGCGGCAAGTTCGTCGGAGACGGCTCCGCAGTCGACAGTGACGTAAGGCTTGTTTTTCCGATGGCTACGGGAGTGTATCTCATGGGCGACATGCTCCTTTCCCGTACCCGATGCACCACGCAGCAAGACGGAGATGTCGGCAGAGGCGACCAGCTTTATCAACCGGTGCATTTCCTGGGCTTTGTCACTCTCCCCACGATAAAAGACGGGCTTTTCTTTCTCCTTACCGAGTACTTCGGATATCAATGCCAGCAGCTTATCCGGCTGTATGGGCTTGCACAGATAGTTGACCGCTCCGAGCCGCATGGCTGCCACCGCATTGTCCACCTGCCCGTAGTTGGTCATGATTATGAATGGGATGGAGTATGACTTTTCATTCATCCATTCCAACAGGGAGGTGCTGTTACCGTCGGGCAGACGCAAGTCGGCCAGGACAAGGTCAATCTCTGTCTCTGTGATCGCCTTGCGGGCATTGGCAAGGGTTGTTACACAACAGGTTTTCATCTCTTTTTTCACCAGCCAGTTGCTGATGCTGCGGCTGAAGATGATGTCATCCTCTATAATCAGAATTGTTTTCATAGGTCGGCCTCCAGTATCTTTTTAGCGTATGACACAAGTCTTTCCACTGCGTTGATAATCTCCCGTATTTCCACGTACTGTTCATCTGTCCACATATTGGCAGCACATGTTGCCAGTTCCCGTAAACGGGACAAGGGATAATCCAGACGCACGGTTTCCCAAAGGGGGAGATTCTTATGGAGGATGGAAGAGGCCGCTTCCTTGTCTTGTTTTTCCAGTGCATGGGACAATGTCTGCAAGTCTTTTTGGCTTTCTGTTATAAAGAGGGCGAGCATTTCCTCCCTGTTGTCCTCTCCGGAAAGGATAAGGGAGAAATCGGGTTTCCATTCCTGTTCTTCTTTTTGATCGGTTATCCGCATGACCGCATCCATCAGTCCTTCCATAGTGAACGGCTTATGGATGCAACCGGCAAAACCGCACGAGGTGTATGTGCGTTCGTCATCCGCACGTGCGGTCACCGCCACGACCGGGACGGTCCGGGCCGCTTCGATATTTGAGCCGCGTAACAGTTCCAAAATACCGTATCCGTCGGTTTCCGGCATTTGTATATCCGTAAGCACAAGGTCATATGTGTGTTCCTTCAGTTTAGAGAACAGTTCCCGGCTGGTCTCACAGCAATCGCATGTTATCCGGTTGCGCCTGAACATTTCCCTTGTTATATTCAGTTGTATCCGGTCATCATCCATGACCAGCACCTTTACCCCGTCCAGACGATAATCCGCAGCAGGCGTTTCTTCAATCCGGAAAGAGCCGTCCGCTTCGGGAAGCGGCAGGAATACCATGAAAGTGCTTCCTTTTCCCGGAACACTTTCCACGGTGATGGTTCCGTCCATTTGTGAGACAAGGAGGGAAGAGGTGGCCAGTCCCAGGCCGAAGCCGGAGATGTTACGTGCGTTATCCAGCCGTTCGAATGCATTGAATATCCGTGTCTTTTCTTCTTCGGTCATTCCCATGCCCGTGTCCTGTACGCCAAAGCGCAGTTCTCCATTTGCATATTCCCCCTGGAAAGAGATTTCACCCCGGTTGGTAAATTTAATGGCATTGGATAGTAGATTACCTGCTATCTGCCGGATACGCATCTTGTCCCCGCTGACGATAAGGTCCAGTCCCGAGAAGGAGGTTACAAACCGGAGGTTTTTCTTTTGGGCTTCAGCAGCGTAATAACCGACTATCTCTTTAAACAGGGTCTCCAGTGGGAAGAAGGAATTGTCCGGTCTGGGACGGTCGGTGTCCAGCTGGTAGAATTCTATCAGGGTATTTACCAGGCGGAGCATATAATCGGATGAACGCCGGATACTTTCTATGAACTCATCCTGCCGGACTTTGTCTGCTTCTCCGGGCAGCAAATCAGCAGAGCCTTTGATCACGGCCAGGGGTGAACGCAAGTCATGGGCGATTCCCATCATCATGTCCTTTCTGGAGCGGAGCAGGGATTTGTTTTTCCTGTCGGATGCTTCCAGCCTTATCCGGTATTCCAGCCTTTTGCGGAGGTCATGATGGATGAAAAGATAGAACACCACAATCAGCAGGATGGCGGCAACCGCTATAAAGAGAATGATACGGAAGGATTGTTCCCTTAAAGCGGCTGTTTCCATGGATTCTTT
Organism: uncultured Bacteroides sp.; assembly: GCF_959029255.1. Lineage (GTDB taxonomy): Bacteria > Bacteroidota > Bacteroidia > Bacteroidales > Bacteroidaceae > Bacteroides. The sequence goes on from NZ_CAUFUE010000009.1 coordinate 150,140, forward strand.
CTTTGATTGCATGACGGCTGCCTGTTCAAATTCACAGATAAGACCGCTTATCTGTGAATTCAATTCCATATTACGCCGTTGTAGGCTGTCGGAGTAGGCTTCCAATCTGTTCCAGTAGTCCGTGTATTGTGCATGCATCTCTTTTTGCAGGGAATAAAGTTCTCCGGTTATCCGGCGGGAAGTGGAGGGCCGGTTCTGTTTCTCCCTTTGACGGGCGTAAGCGGATTTATCTTCTTTCTTTTTGAACAGTCCGAACAGACCGCTCCGTTTTTTCTCTGTCACTTCAGTTGTACTTTGTTGCTGTGGCATTTGTGCTTGTGAAGCAATAACGGGTATTCGTCGTTGGAGCAGGCTGTCTGAGTATGAGAAATCGGAAAGGGTATTCATTACTCCGAACAGCAGGTTTTCTTTTTCCTCCAACAGCGAAGATATCTTGTCTATTTGTGAATGTTGAACGTCGGTTGGATAATACTGTTTTAACTTGTTCAGGGCATTTGTCGCTATCTCACGTTTCATCCGGTACTCATCGAATTTCTCATTATCCCGAAGCAGCAGGAAGTCATCAGAGAAAGAAAAATCAAGCAGTTTTTCAAAAGTTTGATTTAGGATTTCTCTCTTCTGATGGATAAGTGATTCATTCTTATTCAATGCTTCCAGCTTCCAGTGTTCCAACCATACCATAGAGATGATAATCCCTAATACAACAAGTAGTGACACATATCCGGCTATGATTTTCAGCCGAAGGGGAAAAGAGGAATATCTTATCTTAGATTGTTTTCTTGTTCTTTCCATTACGACATATCTACTACTGGTTATTTATGTTTGCAATATTTGCATACTATCTAATGATTTTCAACGTCTCTCCCATGAAAGAGACTCTTGTGTTTCCGTGCAAATAATATAAAATTAAACAGTATATTCGAATATAGATAAAATAAGGGAATATCTACTCTATTCGAATGTATAATAAGATGAGTGAAAAATACATCCTATTTTTCATAGGTATGTAAGGTCCAAGTCATGTGATTTATACGATTTGAAACATATTCAAGAATAAAGCCTCTCTTACATATCTTCATTTTTTCCAGAACGATTATTGAATATCTTTGGAAATAGATATTGTCCGGCTCATTGCCGGACAATATAGATAAATTTGTTATTTGTAGATCAAATACTTAATGAACAAATATCCGCCTAAAATCTGTAATCCCATTCCCGGCAATCCGATGCGGAAATCTTGAACGGCATGATAAAAGTCCTTTACCATCATCCATTCGCCTAAAGTACCCGCCAACTGATAAAAGAGAACAACAGAAAACAGAATGGGCAGGGATATGCGCCGATAATGATGTGAAGTGTACCCGGCAGCAACAGCCAGCAAGACAGATTTCAGCAAAATGGCCGGCAAAGCTGCAACCAATGGCATTCCAAACAATAAAGAGTTTATGACAGGCGAGAAAACAGCCGTCAAAAGTCCCACTTTCCAGCCATACTTGTATGCACCAATCAGGGTAAAGAAATAGATAGGCAGCCAGGTTATTCCTCCCTGTGGTATGAGATGAAACGCCTGCGGCAGGGCTATATTACCGAGAACGAATAACGAGGCTACCAGATAAGTTTTCACACTGCTGTAATCCAGCGAATAAAATTTTACGGTTGTTGTTTCCATAATAACTATATTTTATTGGTTTAAATATTTTGTACTACTGTTTATTTTTACATTAACGGTGGAATCTTCCTTTGTCTTTTACCAATATAACTTTCAGCTGGGGGTCATGTAACATTCTGCGTCCGGCAGCTGACAACAAAACCTGCAACTGACTTTTCCGGTGTTCCCATGTCAATAAATCAACGGGGCGTTCTATTTTTTCTTTTATCGTCTCATACCAGCAACCGGGAAATGACAGGGCGGAAACAGCTCCTCCATCCACAATCCTCTGCAGTTCACGGATGTAGTCATCAATCTCCTTGACATCCAGTTCGCACGGCCTTTTATAAGTGACATAGTAAGATGTGTAATAACCGGCACGTGTGAAAGTCTCCAAAGCCTCCGGATTCGGGCTTTCGATTATCAAACGGTCTTTATCTATCTCAAAATGTTTCATAAGCTTGTCCAGCTGGACAAGTGCCTTTGTCCGGTTGTCTGCAGTGAGATTTTTCATATCCAGCCACATTTTCCCCTTCTTGCCTCTCATATACATAAAATAGGAGGATAAATTCAGATTGAAAGTGGTTTCACTGTCATGTGTCACGTCAAATGTACGGTTGTTACGAAAAACAATATCAAGTTCTATATTGGGATATACCGCTCGTTTCTCATATAACTTTTCCATTGAGTTACAGCGATGAAGCCATATCTTGTCAGGATAACGGCCTATATCTCTGAATCCCATAAAAAGAATACTTGAGCATATTCCCATAACAACCAGAAAAATCCTCCTCATTTTATTACGCATTATTCCATTTTCATTCAGTAAACAGAAATGGAGATTTCCTTTTGCAAAGATAAAAGAGAAATCTCCATCCAATTGTATACATATTACAGATAATAGTAACGTTATTACTTGAAATGCTCTCGATTGGGAAATGAAACTTTATTCCGTGCCCCCCGTAGCTACAGTTGATGGAATAATTGGCATATTTTTATAACAGTGTTTCTTGTTTCAACTGTTCCACAAACCGGTCAATGCGCTGCAACTGTTC
>NZ_CAUFUE010000010.1 GCF_959029255.1 uncultured Bacteroides sp.
CTGAGATATTAAATCCCCAGTTTACAAATATTGCTAAATAACTAACTATTGCCTGGGAATATATAATTACACCATATAAATCTTTTCCTAAAGTATTAACTAAATAAGGATATGTGACAAGTGGAATTAATAGGTTACAAAGCTGTAATAAAGTTAAGTAGCCAAAATTCTCAACTAAAACTTTATATCTATGAATATATTCAAGTATTTTTTTTATCCTACATACTAAAAACATAAAAGGATCGGCCAAAATTTAGAACAATCAATATGTGTAATACTGAGAAATATAAGTAAAACTTAATTGTAGAGCTTCACGCCAATATGGCCAAGTATGTTTTCCATTTCCCATTCTAAATTCATGGGATATTCCTTTTTCCATCAAAAGAACATGCAACAAAGCATTTCCTCTATATAAATAGTCTTCATCTCCACAGTCAATATAATATTTCACGCTATTTATACTCGTTTTATCAAGTTTATCTATTAAATATAATGGATTTTCATCTTTCCATTGTGATTTTAATCTATCTTCTCTATCAAAATTTAAGAACATCATTTTAAATCTATCACCAAACATATCCTCATCCATATAGACAATTTCATCATCCGTAAAAATAGCTGGACTAAAGGCAACGCAAGCCTGAAAGACATCTGAATAAGTCATTGATAATTTTAAAGCTCCAAAGCCTCCCATTGAAACACCACTAATAATTCTCCTTTGTTTTGTTCCACCACATCTCCACGTTTTTTCAATCATCGGAATAAATTCTTTAATAAATGCATCCTCCCAATAATAATTTTCAGATTTAACATTGCAATACCATGTATTCTCACCATTGGGCATTACAACTATAGCTCCAGGCATTACATTAGAAGATATTGCTTCATCCATTAATTGATCTATTTTACCATATTCTATCCACGAATTCTCATCATTTCCAGAACCATGAAGTAATATTAACATAGGATAGGTTCTATCTGAAATATAATAATCTGGAGGTAAATATATTGAATAAGAAATTTCTTTTTTCAATATAGAACTTTTAATTGATTTACCTTGAAATACAAATCCTATTTTCGCATTCTCTATTACATTTTTGTCACATCCCAAAATAGTAAATATAGAGAAGCAAAAAATTAGAAACCATTTAATATTTAAATTAATAAAATTCATAAATTCCATTAATAATCAAAGTAGGATATATCCTTTTTATAAGGAACACCTAACAAAAGTGTTATCAAATTCAAATATTTTTCAACTATTGACATATAGATAAAAAATGGAAACTATTAAAAACTATCCAAGAGTCATATAATGAATACTTACAAATGACACCTATGTCACCCTCTTTTATAACTTTATATACATATACATAAAACGTAATATCAAGTATTGATTCGTTGAATACATATATATAGTATAGAAAGTTAGAAAAACGCTTGCCAAAGGTGTCATCGGCATCATACTAAAGATGATGATTGGCAATCTAAACATGATAGTTAGCAGCCTAAACATGATGATGAGCAGCCTAAACATGATGATGAGTAATCTAAACATCATCATGGCGCCCGCCAATCATCAGTAAGAGTATTTACATTTGTTATGCTTCAATCGGTTCTATGAGTGAAGGATGAATAAAAGCTGTAGCTACCGCCATGATACCCTGGATAGCCACTACAACACGACGATCACCCTTAATACGGATGAATTCCCCTTCTACCCCTTCAAAAATGCCACCGGTGATACGGACACGGGTACCCTTCGCCATGTTGACGCAAGTAGGGTCAAGATAAACGAGTTGCTGGTCAAAGTTACCGGCAACGGCGATGAAATTGCGCATTTGTACATCGGGGATGGTGATGGGTTGACGGGTTTCGCGATCCATGATATAACGGATGGGAAGAACAGTACCTCTCACCTCTTTTATTTCATCGAGTTGCTTGCGGGTAGTATGGACAAACACCAAATTGTGAACTACCGGAACGAGCTTCCGCATTTTACGCTCACCCTTTATGATGTATTTATAATGCATCGGGATAAAGTTCTCAATCCCCTCCGTGTCCAGATACTCCTTCAGAACAAGTTCCCGGCTATAGGTGATGCGCAAGGCATACCAATGCAATTGAGGAGACTTATTTAATTCTGTATTGGAAGTTAAAATTGGAGAGTTCATCGCATCATTCTCGTCAGGACATTCTTTGGGGACATTGAAAAAAGATACTCTTTTCAATCAAGTAGTAAAGAAGTGATGTCAAGTTTAGTATTTTCATTGTCAAAATCAAGTTCCCCTATCGCAGGCGGAGTGGCTTGAACAACGATAAAAATGAACGCATTTATAAGACAAAGATGTTTTTTAAAACGTTCGATTGATGCGTGCAAAGATAAGGGCGATTTTTATATCCGCAAAATGTTTGATAAGAAATATTTCTGAATTATTTTTAATAGACTGATTAGTAAGACTATTTGATATAAAAAACTTATTTAGATGTTTTACCTTTTCAATATTTTTCTCACCTGTTTTCCATAGTTTATAAGACATCTGTACATAGGATGTTAACTTCATATCAAGCAAGAAGTTAACTCAGTAACTCACACTTAGTTAACTTCTTGCAATTACGAAGTTAACATATTATGGACTAGTTAGTTAACTTCGTAAAAGTTCAAATATATTAATATTCAAGTAAATGCTGTAATTCTGTTGAAATCTTCTCCTTTACTTCTTCCATCGGCACTTCATGTCCCAACTCTTTTTGAAGAGACGTAACGCCTTTATCCACAAACCCACAAGGATGGATATAACTGAAATAGCGTAAATCCGTATTTACATTGAGAGCCAGTCCATGCATGGTTACATAATGGCTGCTACGCACACCGATAGCGCAAATTTTACGGGCACGGGAAGTATCTCCGTCCAACCAAACTCCCGTCGCTTTATCTACACGCCCCGCTGTTATTCCATAATAAGCACACACATGGATTACGGCTTCTTCCAATAAATGAACATATTCTTTCAAGCCCAAAGAAAATTCTTCAAGATTCAGGATGGGATAACAGACTAATTGCCCCGGACCATGATATGTGATATCCCCGCCACGGTCGATATGATACAACGTCGCACCAATCTTTTGAAGTTGTTCTTCACTCAGCAACATATTTGCTTCCTTACCGCTACGACCCAATGTATAAACATGAGGATGCTCACAGAGGATAATATGGTTTACATACTCCTCACCTGCCTGCTTAGCATGCACAAGTGCATCAAACCATTCAGTTTGCCTATCCCAAGCTTCAGGATAGGGTATTACTTTCCAATCTACAGTTTCTAATTTCATAGAAGCAAATATAATATACTTTTCTAAATTAACGGGCAAAAATTAAGTATCTTCCGCCAGATTTTCGCAAAAAAGTGTACCTTTGTACAAATCAAAGACGACAATAGCTATGGAATTCCCACAAGTAGACCTACCCGTAGATATCATTGCATGGACAGATGTAACGGAGGATATTCTGAGTATATATAAGCAGTCATGCCGCCTGAAAGCATGCATTTTTGCCCTTTGTACAGAAGGTTCCATCATAGTATCCATAAACCTGATGGATACTGAAATCAAACAGGGGGATTTCATCACGTTGCTTCCCGGTACTATCATCCAGTTCTACGGACAGAAAGAAAAAGTACGGATTTGCTTTGCGGGCTTCTCCGAGCACTGCCTCAACGGAGTCAACCTGATTCAGTCTACCATGTCGTCCTATTCCAATATATTGGAAACTCCTGTATTGCCCGTCAACGAATTGGTCGCCTCCTATTTCAAAGATTATTTTTCCCTATTGTCACGTATCTCCACCGGGCCCTATATGCCCAATACGAGAATGGCGCAAAATATACTGAATATCATCCTCTATGGCATAGACGAACTGTATAGCAGACGCCCGCAGACACAGAAAGGAGCCAAGAGCCGCAAAGAGGAAATCTGCCGCGAACTGATACAACTGGTTATCGAGAATTATACGCGCGAACGCCGCGCACAGTTCTACGCCGACAAATTGGGTATCTCGTTGCAACACCTCAGTACCACTGTAAAACAAGTCACAGGAAGAAATGTGCTGGATATCATTGCCCATGTGGTCATTATCGACATCAAGGCAAAACTGAAATCCAGCAATATGACAATCCAGGAGATAGCCTATTCGCTGAACTTCCCCAGTGCTTCATTCTTTGGAAAATACTTCAAGAGACACATGGGAATAAGCCCGCTGGAATACAGGAACAGTTAATATTTCAGTTTCAGACTACTCAGCACTACGGATATACCCGCCAATGCCATAGCGACAGTTGCCAATGCAGGTGTCAGCAGTATTCCATAAACCGGATAAAGCACGCCCGCTGCAATGGGAATACCTATCAAATTGAAAATCAGCGCCCAGAACAAATTTTGATGTATCAGTCCCGTAACCTGGCGGGACAGGCTGAATGCTTTGGGCAATAGCAACAAATCAGATGTTTTCAATGTTACCATGGAGATATCCATAGCGATATCTTTCCCCTCACCCATCGCTATACTGACATCGGCAGTCTCCAACGCTTGTGTATCGTTAACGCCATCACCTACCATAGCCACCGTCCTGCCTTGTAACTGGAGTTCATGGATAAAGTTTTCCTTATCTTCGGGCAAGGCATCGGAGATATAGCGGATGATGCCCAAACGACCGGCAACAGACGATGCGGTACGCTCACCGTCACTCGTCAACATACAGACTTCGATATCTTGTCCGCGAAGTTCCTTGATAGCTTCGGCAGAAGTCGGTTTTATCTGGTCTTTGATGGCGATGAAAGAAACCAGCTCATTCTCACGGCCAAAATAGACGATACTATTACCATCCGATTCATATTGGGCAAGCATATCGCCTAAAATATCAGAAAGATAAACCTGATAATCTTTTAACAGTTTATGGTTACCTACCCAATATACCACACCTTTATAAACCACTTCCACCCCTTTTTCCGAAAGTTTCTCGTAACTCTCCAGGACGGCAGGCGCTACATTTTCTTCTTTCTCCAAAGCGGCGACAATGGAATTAATCAAAATATGATCGGTTTTCATTCCGGCAGCCAAAAGAATATTCTTGAAATGTTCTTCCTGAGCTTGTACCCATAACCAACCGGTTATCGAAGGATGCCCCTCTGTCAGCGTACCGGTCTTATCAAGAACAACTACATCCACATCGGGCATTTGCTCCAAAGCCCAAGCTTCTTTTATCAGGATATGGTTTTCGGACGCCCTGTTCTTTCCTACCATCAAGGCAACGGGTGTCACCAGTGCCAAGGCGCACGGACAGGCCATCACCCATACGGAAATGGCAGAATAGACACCATGCGACATAGCTTCTTTTCCGCCGAAAAATATCCAGGCGATAAAGGTCAGAACGGACAAGGCGAAAATAGCGGAAATAAACCCTCCCGTAATACGGGTACTGATGGAAGGGGCATCATGCAAGATACGTCTCTCCAACATTTTGCCGGTGAGGATAATAGCTACAATGATGGCAATTGTTTCATAATATACATGAGGTTGCAACCCACGGGTATACCAAAAACCGGGGAGGAAAGTATTGAATACACTGAACAGGAAAGTAATGGAAATACTGATTGCCGCCAGTGTATCCATATTATAATATCCTATATAAAATTGTTTCCATGCGCTTGCATAAAAAGGAATGCTGAATAACAACAACACAAGGATAACCAGTATCAACTGTATCACGTCGATATATGGAATATTCACAAAGTTTGCCAGCAATACCAAGAGAATGGTGAAAATCCATGCGCCCGCCACCCGCAACTTCGAGTAAAAATTATGTTTGTTTTCAGCGCACCCCGTGTCGTACATATTCAACACAGGATATGCTTTTCTGAATATATTGCTCATTCAATTTATATTTTATTTAAGTTTCGCAAGCTCAACTAATAAGTTGACAAGGTATCAGTTGACGAGTGGACAAGGGAGAAAGTATCTTTCCTTGTAAACTTGTTCCTTGTCAACTTGTCAACTAATAAGTTGAGCTTGCGAAACTTGAGTATTTTAGATTATTGCCTTTCCGCTTTGATTAATCAACAACCGGAATAGGTGCTTTGTTCAATTCCTTCTTATCAGTTGTTTTCATCAATCAGAGGTTTAGACCATTTTCCTACCTGCACCCTGTCCGCACCGTACCCGAGCCGTACCCGGTCCGTACCAAGTCCAATCTTATAGATACGGAGCAAACACGGTTTTGGTATAGCTCGGATAAGGAGGAAAAGGAAGAATGGAACAATGAAATGAAGAATGAAGAATGAAGAATGAAGAATTTGGCTGCGCTATGCAAGCATGCTGCAAAGTAATTCTTCATTCTTCATTCTTAATTCTTCATTAAATCACCATTTATCCGTTCTCTTTATGAACCAGTTTTAACCCTTATATGGAATAGATTTTTCTTTTTTTATGCATACAGTTCGTTAATATGTCCTATATTTGTCGATAAAGATTCTTGATTGGAATGTTGATTTATAAACAAAATTCAATATGAAAAAGCAAACTGTCAGCCTACTTGTCCTTCTGCTTGCGGCAAGCGGCTTTTTCTTTTCTTGCGGTAACACCGTGAACAAAAACGCAGGGGCGTTGGAGTTTGACAGTATACAGGTGAACGAAACGGCTCATCTTTTCGGTGACACTGCCAAACCGGCATGTAACCTTACCATCAATTTTACATACGCCGCCAAATCTTACGACAACAAATTGAAAGATAGCCTGAATACCTATTTCCTTTCCGCATGTTTCGGAGACAAGTATATGTCGATGACACCCGAGGAAGCTGTGAAGAAATACACCGAGAAATACGTCAACGATTATCGCAAAGACCTGGAACCGATGTACGAGAAAGATGAACAGGACAAAGAAGACGGTGCCAGCATGGAAGCATGGTATTCTTATTATAAAGGCATCGACAGCCATGTCCAACTATACATCAAGCATCTGTTAGTCTATCGTATCGAGTATAATGAATACACCGGAGGCGCACATGGCATCTATATGACAACCTTCCTCAATATGGACTTACGGACATTAGCTCCTATCCGCCTGGATGACCTATTCGTTAGCGATTATAAAGAAGCTCTGACCGATTTATTGTGGAACCAATTGATGGCTGACAATAAAGTGACCACTCGCCAGGAATTGGAAGACATGGGATATGCCACTACCGGAGACCTGGAACCCACCGAGAATTTCTATATCAGCAAAGAAGGAATTACATTCTTTTATAATGTATACGACATCGCCCCATACGTGATGGGGCCGGTAAAAATCACTTTGCCGTACGAAATGCTGCAACACCTGTTGGGCGACGATAACATGGTGCTGAACGAAGTACGCAATTCATAATTCGCAATTTAGTAATTTATAATCAAATGGAACTTATTCTGAAATATTTCCCGGACCTGACAGAAGAACAAAAGCGGCAGTTTGCTGCGCTCTATGACCTCTATCTGGATTGGAACTCAAAAATAAACGTCATTTCACGCAAGGATATCGAAAACCTGTACGAGCATCACGTGCTCCATTCACTGGGCATCGCCAAAGTTATCCGTTTTAAACCGGGCACGCAGATTATGGATCTCGGCACAGGCGGAGGCTTCCCGGGTATCCCCTTAGCCATTCTTTTTCCTGAAGTGAAATTTCATTTAGTGGACAGTATCGGCAAGAAAGTCCGCGTAGCCACCGAAGTAGCCAACAGTATCGGACTAAAGAACGTCACTTTCCGCCATGCACGTGCCGAAGAAGAAAAACAACTGTTCGACTTCGTTGTGAGCCGTGCCGTGATGCCCTTGACCGATTTATTGAAAATCGTCCGTAAAAACATCTCTTCCAAGCAACAGAATGCCCTGCCCAACGGACTGATTTGCCTGAAAGGCGGCGAATTGAGAAATGAAACTATGCCGGTCAAGAATAAAACGACTATATGGGATTTGAAAGAGTTCTTTGAAGAGGAGTTTTTTGAGACGAAGAAAGTGGTCTATGTTTGTAATGGATAATTGATAAATCATAATCTTATCATGAAAATAAAGAGATTTGAATTTAATATGTTCCCTGAAAACTGTTACGTTTTGTGGGACGAAACCAATGAAGCGGTCGTCATTGACCCCGGCTGTTTTTATGAAGAAGAAAAGCAGGCTTTGAAGAATTTCATCATTAACAACCAATTGGATGTGAAGCATCTGCTGAACACCCATCTGCACCTCGATCATATCTTCGGCAATCCTTTCATGCTGAAAGAATTCGGACTGAAAGCCGAAGCTAACCAGGCAGATGAGTTCTGGATTGACGAGGCGCCGAAACAGAGCCGCATGTTCGGTTTCCAGTTACAGGAGCCTCCCGTGCCACTGGGCACTTACCTGCACGATGGCGACATCATCACATTCGGAAATACGAAACTGGAGGCTATCCATGTGCCGGGACACTCACCGGGCAGCTTGGTGTACTATTGCGCGGCAGACCATTGTATGTTTTCGGGTGACGTTCTGTTTCAGGGTAGCATCGGCCGCGCCGACCTCACCGGCGGCAATTTCGATGAACTGATAGAGCATATTTGCAGCCGTCTGTTCATTCTGCCCAATGAGACGATTGTTTATCCCGGACATGGCGCTCCGACAACTATAGGAATTGAAAAAGCAGAAAATCCGTTCTTTAGATAACAAAAAACTTAATCAAATATCACCATGAAAAATGACCTATTGGCATGCCGTCATATCGGCATCAACGAAAAAGATGAAGAGCAAATGCTCCGCAGAATCGGAGTGAAAAGCCTGGATGAGCTGATAGATAAAACTATTCCCGCCAACATTCGTCTGAAAGAGCCGCTAGCCCTGCCCGAAGCAATGACGGAATATGAGTTTGCAAAGCATATAGCCGGACTGGCTGCCAAAAACAAGGTTTATACCACATATATCGGTATGGGATGGTACAACACCGTTACGCCTGCCGTTATCCAACGGAATGTATTTGAAAATCCTGTTTGGTATACCTCTTACACTCCTTATCAAACCGAAGTATCGCAAGGACGCCTTGAAGCTTTGCTGAATTTCCAGACTGCCGTATGCGACCTTACCGGCATGCCCCTCGCCAACTGTTCTTTGCTGGATGAGGCTACCGCCGCTGCCGAAGCTGTTACAATGATGTATGGCCTTCGCCCTCGCGATATGCAGAAATCGGGAGCCAACGTAGTTTTTGTGGACGAAAGTATTTTCCCCCAAACTCTGGCGGTAATGACTACCCGTGCTATTCCGCAAGGTATCGAACTGCGCACTGGTAAGTACAATGAAATGGAAATGACCCCGGATGTTTTTGCCTGCATACTGCAATATCCCAACAGCAACGGAAGTGTGGAAGATTATCGCGCTTTTGTTGAAAAGGCACATGCAGCCGGTTGCAAGGTAGCCGTAGCCGCCGACATATTGAGTCTCGTTTTGCTCACTCCTCCGGGAGAATGGGGTGCCGATATTGTATTCGGAAGCAGCCAACGGCTGGGCACGCCGATGTTCTACGGTGGCCCTTCCGCCGCTTACTTTGCCACTCGCGACGAGTACAAACGGAATATGCCGGGACGCATCATCGGATGGTCGAAAGATAAATACGGCAAGCTTTGCTACCGCATGGCATTGCAGACCCGCGAACAGCACATCAAGCGCGAGAAAGCAACCTCCAACATCTGTACCGCCCAGGCTTTGCTGGCTACTATGGCAGGTTTCTATGCCGTATATCACGGACCGGAAGGTATCCGCACCATTGCCGGACGTATCCACAGCATCGCCGTGTATCTGGAAAAGGAAATCAATAAATTCGGATATAAGCAAGTCAACGAACAGTATTTCGATACGCTCCGTTTTGCATTGCCCGACACAGTATCGGCCCAACAAATACGTACCATCGCATTGAGCAAGGAAGTGAACCTCCGTTATTTCAAAAACGGTGACGTAGGTATGAGTATCGACGAAACAACGGATGTGGCTGCCGTCAACGTACTCCTTTCCATCTTTGCCATCGCTGCCGGGAAAGACTATACCAAGACAAACGATGTACCGGAAAGCTGTACCATCCGGAAATCACTGAAACGCCAAAGTACTTACTTGACGCACGAAGTGTTCAACAAGTATCACACGGAAACAGAAATGATGCGTTACATCAAGCGCTTGGACCGCAAAGATATTTCATTGGCTCATTCCATGATTTCCCTTGGCTCCTGTACCATGAAGTTGAATGCCGCCGCTGAAATGTTGCCGCTCAGCCGTTCGGAATTTATGAACATGCACCCGCTTGTTCCCGAAGACCAAGCTGAAGGTTATCGTGAGCTTATCCGCAACCTCAGTGAAGAGCTGAAGATTATTACCGGCTTTGCAGGTGTCAGCCTGCAACCTAACTCTGGTGCGGCAGGTGAATATGCCGGCCTCCGTGTCATCCGCGCCTATCTGGAAAGTATCGGCGAGGGGCACCGTAACAAGGTATTGATACCGGCTTCGGCACACGGCACCAATCCTGCTTCTGCCATTCAGGCAGGATTTACAACCGTGACTTGCGCATGCGACGAACAGGGTAATGTAGATATGAACGATTTGCGTGCCAAAGCGGAAGAAAACAAAGAAAACCTTGCGGCGTTGATGATTACCTATCCGTCTACACATGGCATCTTTGAAACCGAAATCGTAGAAATCTGTAAAATTATCCATGCCTGCGGTGCACAGGTTTATATGGACGGCGCCAATATGAACGCTCAGGTAGGATTGACGAACCCCGGAACCATCGGTGCCGATGTTTGCCATCTGAACCTCCACAAAACATTTGCTTCACCTCACGGTGGCGGCGGACCGGGTGTAGGACCTATCTGCGTGGCAGAGCATCTGGTTCCGTTCCTTCCGGGACACAAAATATTCGGAAATTCCATTAATCAGGTATCGGGCGCTCCTTTCGGCAGCGCAGGTATCTTGCCTATCACCTACGGCTATATCCGTATGATGGGTACCGAGGGATTGACACGTGCTACGAAGATTGCCATCCTGAATGCCAATTACCTGGCTGCCTCCCTCAAAGACACCTACGGTATCGTTTATCGCGGCGCCAATGGTTTTGTAGGCCACGAAATGATTCTGGAATGCCGCAAGGTGGCGGAAGATACAGGTATCAGTGAAAATGATATAGCCAAACGCCTGATGGATTACGGTTATCATGCTCCTACCCTCTCCTTCCCGGTACACGGTACTTTAATGATTGAACCGACGGAAAGCGAAAGCCTCAGTGAACTAGATAACTTCATCACTGTGATGCTGACTATCTGGAACGAAATACAGGAAGTGAAGAACGGGGAAGCCGATAAGGAAGATAATGTATTGGTAAATGCCCCGCATCCTGAATATGAAGTGGTTGCCAATGAATGGAATCACAGTTATACCCGTGAAAAGGCAGCCTATCCGATAGAAAGCGTTCGCGAAAACAAGTTCTGGGTGAACGTGGCACGCGTAGACAATACGTTGGGCGACCGGAAGTTGTTGCCAACGTGCTACGGATGCTTCTAAAGTTATTTACATCACAGATTACACAGATTCACGCGGATTATTCTTTGAACTGCGTAGAACTGTGTAATCTGTATTTTTATTACGACAAAGCCCTCGATATGAACAGTAAGCAAATAAGCCGGTTACTGACAAATTAAGCTTACGGATTCAAAAAACAGCTGCTATAAGATATGTAAGTACAGAGTTTTTGCATACCTTTGTATGTTATACATAGTAAAAGAAGAAGGTTATGAGCAATAAAATCTATCCTATCGGAATACAGAATTTCGAAAAGCTTCGTGGTGAAGGTTACTTCTACGTGGATAAGACTGCGATCATTTATCGTATGGTCAAAACAGGAAGTTATTATTTCCTCAGCCGCCCGCGACGTTTTGGAAAGAGTCTGCTGATATCCACTCTCGAAGCATACTTCCAAGGAAAAAGGGAATTGTTTCAAGGTTTGGCTATAGAGCTGTTAGAAAAAGAATGGAAGAAACATCCTATTCTCCATCTAGACCTGAACATCGAGAAGTACGACACTCCTCAAAGCTTGGACAATATTCTTGAAAAGAACCTTGTAGCGTGGGAAAAGCTATATGGGGCCGAACCGTCGGAACGTTCATTCCCTTTGCGTTTTGCAGGTATCATTGAGCGTGCACACCAACTGGCCGGCGAGCGTGTGGTTATCCTTGTTGATGAATATGACAAACCTATGTTGCAAGCCTTAAGCGACGAAGAACTCCAAAAATCTTTCCGTACTACCCTGAAGCCTTTCTATGGTGTACTCAAGACGATGGACGGACACATCAAATTCGCTTTCCTCACCGGGGTAACAAAGTTCGGAAAAGTAAGCGTATTCAGTGACCTCAATAATTTGGAAGATATTTCAATGCAGGAGATGTTTGCCGACATCTGCGGCATTACCGAGCAGGAAATTCATAAATATCTTGAAGAAGAGTTGCACGAACTGGGGAGCGCCAACCACATGAATTACGAGGAGGTATCACAGGCATTAAAAGAATGCTATGACGGTTATCATTTCGTAGAGAACTCCGTAGGCATTTACAATCCTTTCAGTTTGCTGAATACTTTCAAATACAAAAAATTCGGCAACTATTGGTTTGAAACCGGAACACCGAGTTATCTTGTAGAATTACTGAAGCGCAATCATTACGACCTCTACCGGATGGCGCATGAAGAAACGGATGCGGAAGTACTGAACAGCGTTGACTCTACTTCGTACAACCCTATTCCGGTGATTTATCAGAGCGGATATCTTACGATAAAAGACTATGATCCACGCTTTGGCAACTATCACCTTGGCTTTCCTAACAGAGAAGTAGAAGAAGGATTTACCAAATATCTAATGCCCTATTATACGAATGTTTCAAAAGGAGAAACCAACTTTGAAATACAGAAATTTGTTTCAGAAATAGAATCCGGCCAGCCTGACGCTTTCTTCCGTCGCTTGCAAAGTTTCTTTGCCGGTACTCCCTATGAACTGGTGCGCGACCTTGAGCTACATTACCAAAACGTACTTTTCATCGTTTTTCGTCTCGTCGGACTTTATGTTGAAGCGGAATACCATACGAGCGAAGGTCGTATAGACCTTGTGCTAAAAACAAACAAATATATTTACGTCATGGAATTCAAACTTGAGGGGAGTGCGGAAGAGGCCTTACAACAAATTGAAGACAAACATTACGCCCGTCCTTTTGAAGCAGATGCACGGCATCTTTTCAAGATTGGCGTGAACTTCAGCAACCGGACAAGAAACATTGAGAAATGGATAGTTGAATAAACTTCGTCTCTTTACCCCCACTTCCTTTGTTCTTTCAGTAAGAATAAAGTACTTTTGCTACGAGAAAGAGAAATTATCACTCCCTAATTAGAGCCACATGAATACTAAACGAAGCGGACTATTTTATTCAAAATCAGAAGAACAAATCAATGCTATTTCACATGGAGCAGGCTTTGGAATGGGCGTCATCGTATGTACCTTGTTCCTCGTAAAATGCTATCAGGGCGGAAACTTATGGGGTGCATTCGGAGTGTGGCTGTATCTGTTTGGCATGGGTGGTTCTTATCTTGCCTCCACACTTTACCATTCCATGAAGCATCACAATCCATGGAAACGACGGTTGAGGCATTGGGATCATGCGGCTATTTATTGGCATATTGCGGGCAGCTTCTCTCCCGTCACTCTCATTGCTCTGCGAAATGATGGAATTTGGGGATGGTCGCTGTTCGCCTTTGTCTGGTTGTGCGCCATTGCAGGTACTGTAGTCAGTTTCCGAAAGATGAAGGAGCATAGTCACCTGGAAACGGTATGTTACATTCTCATGGGATTATCCGTACTGGTAGTTTTCAAACAACTGTTCGCTATTTCTCCCATTGCCTGTTGGTGGATTATCGCCGAAGGTGTTTGCTACATTACCGGAGCGGTACTCTACTCTATTCGCAGCATACGATATATGCACTCTGTCTTCCACTTCTTTGTTTTAGCCGGTTCGGTATGTCATATCATTGCAGTATGGGACATTTTGGAAAGGATGCTATAGTATTATCAAATCGTTAAAATACCCTAATTAAATCTCTGTATCCTTGCTTTTCTCCCAAGCATCCCTTACGTTTGCAGTGTTGTACATCAGTGCAACACTATAAAAATTATGATACAGATAGAGAAGATAAGCTACGGTTACAAGCCCAACCATCCCATTTTCAGTGATATATCCTTGGAAATAGGAAATGGGATTTATGGGCTTTTAGGAGAAAACGGTGTAGGAAAAACGACACTGATACACCTACTCTGCGGGTTGCTTTTTCCCTGGAAAGGCGAATGTCGTTTGAACGGAAACATTACCGCAGAAAGACGCCCCGAATTGCTGAGTCAATACTTCTTCCTACCGGAAGAAACGCAAATGCCCTCTGAAAGCATATCAGCGTTTGCAGCAAGGCATTCCGTATTCTATCCGAAGTTCAACAAAGAGGAGTTTAAACATAACTTGAAAGAATTGCGAATTGATGAAAGGCAAAAACTGTCCGATGTATCTTACGGACAGCAGAAAAAGGCAATGCTGGCATACGCTCTTGCCTTGCACACCCCTCTCACCATACTCGACGAACCAACCAACGGACTGGATATCACTTCCCGCCAAGCCTTGAAACGTATCATCAGCCGGAGTATGGATGATGAAAGTATCTTGCTTATCTCCACACATCAGGCACATGATTTTGAAAATCTGTTCGATCATCTTATTATCCTGGGAGAAGGTGAAATCTTGCTGAACAGTTCGTTAGACGAGATTAGCAATAACTTTCTCTTTGTACGAACCGATACCATCCCGGAAGAAAGCTTGTACAGCGAACAGGACTTATCGGGATACTTTTCTATCCTGCCCAATGAGGAAGGAGAAGAAAATACCCCGGACATCGAACTGTTATATAAAGCAGTGTTGCAGAAGTCAGTATGTTTCACCTCCATAAAACAAACAAAATGAACGAAACATTTAATCTGAAACGTTTCCTGTTGCTGGAACGATATAAGAGAGCCGAAACCGGCAAACATCTGCTATGGAGCGGGGGCATCGTATTGAGTATATGTGTGTTGTGCATTCTCTACGATATCAACCGTGGTGGAAGTTATTACGGCAAGTTCACATCTGCCGACAACCTGTGCCGGTACATATTATATTTCCTTTTCGCCGCCCCTTGCCTGCTGGAAACAAACTTGGGCAAACACACGGCAACTATCGACATGCTGCTACCGGCATCTACTTTTGAAAAGTTCATGCACATCTGGATAAAATATTTTCTGGTCTTACCCATCTTCAGCGTACTGCTTTTGCTCTGCCTGAAGATGATTTTCCTTGTAAGCGGTAACTACTTTTTGCAATTTTTCGCAGAGCACATCTTCCCCTGCGTGATAAAAAAGGAACAGATACTGACTTATTGCATTTTCCAATCCGTATGTTTCACAGGATTTTTTGCTTTCAAGCGGCAGTTGCTGCTGAAAAGCTTCGCACTATTCGTTATAATTATCGCCGCAAGTATCGGCATCGTATTACTGGCAGCATCTTTTATGCCCGATACGATTCCCCAAGGATACTGGTTGGACAATATTACCGCGTGGCCGAAAACCAATTACCCGCTATCCGCCACAACGCAAGCGATTGTGACCTTCTGCAACTATGCAGCTCCTATATGTGTGGTGCTTGGCTCATGGATATCAAGTTATTTCCTGCTCAAAGAAAAACAGTTGTAGCCCATGGAGTTTAAGACCAATAAACCAATATACCAACAGATTGTCGACTTCTGTTTCAGCAAGATACTCACACATGAGTGGCGAGCGGAAGAGCGCGTTGTCTCCGTCAGGGAACTTTCCACGCAGCTTGCCGTCAACTCACGCACCGTGCTGAAAGCTTACGAGTATCTGCAAGCCGAAGATATCATCTATCCGGAACGGGGAATGGGATTTTACCTCTCCAAAGATGCGATGAAAAAGGTGATGAAGATACAGAAGAAAGAGTTTTTTGATAATCAACTGGCCGACACATTCCGCAGTATGGAATTACTTGGCATCGGTATAGAAGAAATAACAGAACGATATAACAAACTTAAAAAAGACGGTTCATGAAGAGATACGCTAAGACTGCATTATGGATTACTTTCGGACTTCTCTTTGTACTTATTGTAGTCAAAGTTTTTGCACTGATGTACGATATTAATTCCTTCTTGCAATCCTGACTTTCATCGCACTGACGAAGAAAGGATAAACCACTGATTTATAAACCATAAAATCTTTCCTATCAGGGAGGAGTGGACTTTATGTCCCTAAACTGAAAGAAATCTACCAATACCAATGGATATGAAAACAAAACTTTTTTTACTTCCGGCGCTCTTCTTCGTACTCAGTACGCAGGCGCAGAATATTTCCATCAAAGGCCGCGTTACGGATGCCTCGCAAGAGGCGATTATGGCAGCCAATGTGTCTCTATGGACAACGGACTCTACTCTGGTGACCGGGGTGACTTCGGATGCGCAAGGAAAATTTACTCTCAATAAAATCAAGCAGGGCAATTACCGTCTGGATATCTCTTTCATCGGTTACCGGAATGAAGTGATTTTACTTAATCTGAATAAAAGTCTCGACCTGGGTGATGTGCAACTGGCGGAAGATGCCGTAAGTCTGGGTGAAGTCACCGTATCTGCCAGCAATATAGTGCAGCGGGTGGACCGCCAGATTATTCTGCCTACCGAAAATCAACTGAAACGCTCATTCGGCGCATACGATTTACTGAATAATCTGGGTATCTCGCGCCTGCAAGTAGATAAACTTAGCAACAGTATGAGTGTGAGTGGTGGTGGTGATGTACAAACCCGAATCAATGGCATCAAAGTAACAGAGAAAGAGTTGGCGGCTGTAAGAGCGAAAGATATATTGCGGGTGGAATTCATCGAAGACCCAGGCAAGCAATATGGGGACGAAGAATTAGGAGCGGTCGTCAATATCATTCTACGCCGCCGCGAAACGGGCGGGGTCGTAAACTTCCAGTTCTCCGACTCTCCCCACGTGTTATGGGGTGAAAACTTCCTGGCGGCAAAGTTCAACTATAAGAATTCCGAATGGGGTATCGACTACTTCAACAAGAACGGAAAGCGCCATGACCGGCTGGTATCTCACGAGACGTTCTATTTGGGTGACCGTACTATCGACCGGTTGAAAGAAGGTATACAGGACGAATCGCCTGCTCTCAACTTTACCAACAATCTGAACCTGACGTACAATCTCACAAAAACGGACAAGTATGTGTTCAACGCCATCTTCCGCAACAACCTGTACAATGCTCCCTACGAGCAGCAACTGAACAAGATGTGGGCGGAAGGCAGCACAGAATATATTTATTCGTATGTACACAACCATACATCCAGCTATTCTCCGGCACTCGACCTGTATTTTCAGTACCTACTGCCCCGCCAACAAAGTATCCAGTTGAACGTTACGGGTACGCTTATCCATAGCAAGAATAATCGTAAGTACAAGGAATATAAAGATGAGAATAATCCGGTGGCGGATATCCTGACCTTTGTAAATGGTGACAAACGCTCCATCATCGGTGAGGCCATCTACGAGAAGCGTTTCACAAACCTGCAATTAAGCGGGGGTGCACGCCATTACCAGATGCGCACAGAGAATGAATATACCGGTTCTAATCCCACAACCTCCAAGATGGACCAGTCACAAAGTTCCGCATTCTTTGAGTTGCAAGGCAAAGTGAAGGATTTCAGCTATGCAGGTAGTGTGGGCATGACACGCGCATGGTTCAAGGAAGGGGATGAAGACCATACTTACTATACCTTCACTCCTACCCTGCGACTGAGCTATAATCTCAAAAAATGGGGTTTCCTGCGTTATCGCTTCAACATTAGCCCTGCCATCCCTTCACTCGGCTCGCTGACGGATGTGGAGCAAGCAATGGATACCATACAGATTGTACGGGGAAATCCGTTATTGAAAACTTACCAGCAATTCACCAATTCATTGTCATACAGCTATTCCAAGAAGAAATTCAATCTCAATCTGAGTGTGCGCCATCAATATTATGACAATCCCATCATGGAAAGTGTATTCGTAGAGAACGGTAAGTTGATATTGATGGATGAAAACCAACGTTCATACCAGAACTTCAACGCAGAGTTGATGGTTGGTACGAATGGGGCGGACTTGTTCGGACTGAAGAATTTCCTCACGCTTTATGCAGCGATAGGCTGCAACCGTACTTGGTCGGAAGGGTTGAACTACAACCATACGTATAATGACTTCTACTATAACCTGATGATGGAGTTACAGTATAGAAGTTTCTCTTTAGGCGGGCAGTTCCGGAAGGTTCAGAATTATCTGTTCGGAGAAACGATTAAGAAAAGTGAGAACCAAATGGCACTCACAGCCATGTATACCAAACAGAACCTGCAAGTGGGATTCGGAGTGTTGTTTCCGTTTACCAACAATTATAAGGTGGGAAAAGAACGAATCAGTACAGTAGCCCCCTTCCGTTCGGAAACGTTTGTAAGAGAAACCGGGCAAATGTTTATACTCCGTGTAGGATATACATTTGAATTCGGCCGTAAACACAAGGCAGGGAATAAGGGCCTGAATAATAGTGATACGGATAGCGGTATCATCAATATGCAGAGATAAATGGAATTCTTATAGCTCCTTTCCGTGAGGAAAGGATGCCCAAGGGGAAAGATGGCAGAATTATACTTATTGCTTCATGCATAATTCATTAATTACCTGTCTGCCATCATCCCTGCGGGCTTTTTAAAGGCATCATTTCATATATCTGATGCCTTTAGTTATTTGATAATTGTTATTGTCCCTTCCGCCAATTTCTTTTCCTTTGCAAGGGCATCAGCAGGTGCATAGCCCAATGCCGCACAGCCGTAAACACGATGGTTTTCAGGAACTCCGAGCTCGGTCAGGTAAGCCCGCACATCAGGATCACCACAAGTCTGTCCCAACTGGTTTATCCAGCAAGAACCGATACCGAGGGATTTGGCTGCAAGAAAGATATTCTCTAAAGCACAGGCACAATCCATAGACGCCCACCACTGTGTAGGTTCATTGGAAACAATGACAAGTGTAGGTGCATGATAGTAGCAACAATACGTCCGGCTATGACCACGTTCCTGTAAACGGGGTTCATCACTCTTGGCAAAAGCACCTTTTATTTTCTCGTTCAGCTTTGTCAGCACCTCTTTGTTCTGTATGGCAGTGAAGTGCCAGGTTTCCAAGTGCATCCCGTTGGGCGCGTATGCAGCCGCTTCCAGAATCAGGTTCAAATCTTCTGCGGAAACTTGTTGTTCCGTATAGACACGCACACTACGGCGTGACCGGATGTTTTCCAATACTTCATTCATAATACTTATCTTTTTATCAATCCAATCTTTACGTTCAGTTTGAAATAATAAACTCCGTTCTCACGTTCAAGAAAACCATATTTATCCTTGTCCACCGAGCTTTTTTCAAAACGGGTATTCTGATAGAGAAAATCAGCGAACGCCTGTCTTTCCGATTTATGGTAACAAAGGACTTCGCCATTACCATCTGTCAGAAACATACCTTCAACTGCCGAATCCGTACCGTTGTAAATCTTGGCAGGACGCATGCCCAAGGCAAGGGCAAGCAGGAACTGCTTCATCTTAAACTCGTAAAAGCCGTGTTTGTTTATCAATTCGTCTTTTATCTTCAGGACGTTCATTTCCTTGATACGTTCGGTCAGTTCGCTAACGCGGGTGATGCCATCCAAATGCATAATACGTACCATTTCAGCCAACATCCGAGGAAAATGAAGGTCAATCATCAACAGATTGCAACGGAATACACGGTCGGCTACATCAGAATATTTCAATACACCGCCCAGACGCTCAATCATCAGCATGCGTTCGGCAACTTCCGTAGGCGATTCCGGCAGGGCATTCACTTTGTTGACGGTAGGCACGGCAAACTTGATGCCACTTTGTTCCAATTTCAAGTTGGCAGTACGTCCTCCGTCCAGCAAAGGGTTCATAGGAGCAAGACGGCAACGAACGCTGAAACCGGTTAATGGGGCTTCGGGATGCCAGAAGGCTACGGAGAAATCCGTACGGTCGTCTGTATTAGCCTCCAAGTCGTAGATATTGACAGCATCAAGAAAAGCTTCCAGACCTTCGGAGATTTCTATTTCTTCACCGGAAACTGTTTTCAACGTATGGAAAATCAATGCTGCCGCATCACCAAAATCTTCACGGGGAAAACTTCTCTCCCCGTAGGTATTGGCGATAAATGTCTTATTCTTGTCGAGCGTACCGGTAACTATACGCACTTCATCCTGTTTGATGTAATAACGGCGCGTACCGTCATGTTCTTCACGCTGTATCATCGCGATGGGCCAGCGCTTTGTATCGTTTTTCACAGCTTGCGGCGTACCGAGCGATACCGCCCCGTCGGCAAGAAGGCGAAAAAAGGTGTAGAGTTCGCCCAACTCTTTTTTGGTTGCACTAAATGCCATATATTTCCTCTATTTATGTTCCATTTCTACTTGACGCTATTATTCACTGTTCATATCAAACGTTGGTATTTCACCTATCAAAGCGCAATGTATCGACTTTCTCCAGTCGTGCCTGCAATTTCGGCATCATGGACCGGCGTATACGAAGTGTCATACGGCAATCCATATCATAGGCTTGTTCAAGTATTTCCGGTTCTTCCTCTTTAACAATGCGCATTACATCGTTCATAAAAGGATACTCGAAAAGGACGGTTACAGTCTCGTCCACTGTCTTTTCAATGATGGCTGCAGCGGCAATAGCTTCCGCTGCAGCAGCCTTATAGGCCACAATCAGGCCACTTGTACCCAATTTTATTCCACCGAAATAACGAACAACGATAATTAGTATATCCGTCAATTCGTTGGAGTTGATTTGTCCCAAAATGGGTTTCCCCGCTGTACCCGATGGTTCTCCGTTGTCATTCGCCCGGAAATCTTTCCGCTCATGTCCCAGCATGTAGGCATAACAGACATGGCGGGCATCATAGTATTTCTTCTGATAAGTTTCCAGATGCGCCTTCACTTCCTCTACTGTACGCACAGGTAGGGCAATAGCGATAAATTTGCTACGCTTCTCTGTATAAATCCCTTCAGAAAGGGCGGTAATGGTTTTATACGTATCTTCACTCATGCTGCAAAGATACGGATAATTTAATTTCTCCTCATAAAAATGGATGCGATGATTTTTTCCATGATTAATTTAATTATATTTGCGAGAAGAAAAGAGTAAAGCGAGTGGTTGGGTCTATACATAGGGGGCATAGGTATACTGTGCTCATTGGTCATCACGGTTTTCGCAGCCAATGATATCCGGTATATCCTTCCTATGTCTGGTACTATCTTCTTCCTGCTACCGATATATGGTTTCCTCATTGTAGTATTTGCCCGTTTGCTTGCCGAACTATACAGAGCCTTGGCGGCCATTGCCAACAATACCAAGAAAGAAGTAAAACAAGAAGAAAAACTAACAGGTATAGAAGAAACTGATATCCAATAATAAACAAAAGATTGAAAAAGAATGTATAAGGTTGTCATCGCCATTGATGCCTTTAAAGGATGCCTATCCTCGGTAGAAGCAGAAAAAGCGGCCGCCGAGGGTATTCTTTCCGTATTTCCCGAATGTGACATTATCAGTCTGCCAGTGGCTGATGGCGGAGAGGGAATGTTGGAAGTACTGATTGCCGCTACTCAAGGAAAAAGTGTAATCGCCTATGCTCACGATCCGTTAATGGAACGGCGGAAAACCCGGTATGGCATTTCCGGTGACGGGCAAACGGCTTTCATTGAAATGGCAAATATCAGCGGATTGCCATTGGTAGCCGTAAAGCAACGCAATCCGATGCTGACAACAAGCTATGGAACAGGAGAACTGATTTTTGACGCATTGGAAAGGGGATGTCGGAACTTTATTATCGGTCTTGGGGGGAGTGCCACCAATGATGCCGGTTTAGGTATGCTGCAAGCATTGGGTTTCCGGTTTCTGGATAAAGAGGGAAACGAATTGGGAAATATCACCGAAGATAATCCAACCAGCCCAACAGGAAGTGTGATAAATGGTATGTGCGGACAGTTGATGTCGGAAGTAGCATCTATCGACTTTTCATCAACCCACCCGGCTCTCAAAGAAAGCCATTTCACGGCAGCATGTGATGTCAAAAATCCTTTCCACGGTCCCAATGGTGCCGCCTGCATTTTTGCTCCACAAAAGGGAGCTGATGAGGAAATGGTGCAAGAACTGGATAAAGGACTGGAACATCTTGCCAACATCATACGTAAAGAAACAGGGAGAGATATTTCTGCTTATCCCGGTGCAGGTGCAGCCGGCGGTATGGGTGGCGGTATGCTTGCGTTTCTCCGTGCCGAACTGAAACCCGGTATAGAGTTGCTGTTAAACGTCCTCAATTTTAAAGAGCAGATAAAAGGGGCAGACCTCATCATTACTGGAGAAGGAAAATCAGACCGGCAAACTCTCATGGGAAAAGTACCCTTCGGAATACTCCGGGAAGCTCAAAAACAGAAGATTCCGGTTATTCTATTGGCCGGAAGTGTGGAAAACTGCGGTTTATTGAGCCAAGCCGGATTTCAAGGAATATTCTCTATTACCCCCTCTCCCCTATCTTTAGAACAAGCCATGAAACCTTCCTTTGCACGCAAGAATATAAAAAGGACTGTTGAGCAGATTTGCCGTATCCTGGCAATTAACGATGCAATTTGTAGTAAATAATACCTATCAAATCCGCAAGAAGCCATCCGATAGGAATTGACCACCAAATACCAATTACTCCGATAGAGGGTATAGAGGCCAAAACATACGAGAGTACCACGCGTGTACCTAAAGATAAAACTGTGAGTACCACAGACATCCCCGGCTTACGAATGGCACGGTAATAACCATATAACAGGAATAATATACCTATGCCGCAATAGAAAGCGCCTTCGATGCGAAGATAATCTACACCGACAGAAAGTATTTCCGTTTCACCGGGGCAGACAAATATCAGCATCAACGGTTCTGCAAATACAAATACAAGAACAGATATGGCCAGTGAAAATACAACTGCCGTAATGAATGCGCTACGAACTCCCCTACGGATACGCTCATAACGCTTCGCTCCGAAATTCTGGGCAATGAAAGTAGAAAAAGCATTACCGAATTCCTGGACAGGCATATAGGCGAAAGAGTCAATTTTTACAGCAGCGGCAAAAGCTGCCATCACTGCCGTACCAAAACTATTGACAAGTCCTTGTATCATCAGAATACCAAAATTCATCACCGATTGCTGAACACATGTAAGCATTGAAAAGGAAGTTATTTCTTTCAAACAGGTACGGTCAAAGTGCCTATCGGCAGGATGTAACCTCAATTCCGGACGTTTCATATAAGTATATGCCACAATTCCTAAAGCCGATACGCCTTGCGCAATGATTGTGGCAATGGCCGCGCCTTCTATACCCCAATCTAACCGTAGTATAAAAAATAAATCAAGCACGATATTCAATACGACCGATACGGCCAAAAACCAAAGGGGAGTCACTGAATCCCCCACGGCACGAAGCAACGCCGCATAGAAATTATAGATAAAAGTAAAAAAAATTCCCCAGAAGATTATCCAGAGATAATCGCGCATCATTCCATAAATATCTTCCGGTACTTGCAAAAGCCTGAGAATAGGATCGAGCCAGAAAAACGCGGCGATGTTAAGTACAAAAGTTACCGTTCCAATCAATACAAACGAAACAAAGATACTACGGCGTAAAGCCGATTGATTTCCGGCCCCATATTGTAAAGAGAAAACCGTACCGCTTCCCATTGACAAACCCAGCAATACAGAAATCAAAAAAATCATCAGGGTATAGGCCGAACCGACAGCAGCCAGAGCATGGGCACCAATACATTGCCCTACAATCAGAGTATCCGCAATGTTATAGCATTGTTGTAGAAACGCCCCTGCCATCATGGGCAGAGTAAAACGTAATAATGTGCTTGTTATACCTCCTTGCGTGAGGTCTCCTTGCCGAAGTTTCAATGCTGCTTATTTTGAAGTTTTCCAATTCTTTCGGCAAAGATACAAAACCCTTCAGTAATATGCTCCAATCTTCAACAAGAAATGTGGGATACAAAAAAGCAGAGGGTTATCCTCTGCTCTCTAAACTATTTTTGTCAGGATTCAATATCTTAACGACCTGACGAACTTCTTTATTATTCGCTTTACTGTACAGTCCTATCTGCTGTCCGGGCACTGTTCCTTTCTCATTTATCAACGCCTCTTCCGACCGGAGAGTTGCTTCTTGAGCAGCATTCTCTTCATTCTTCTTCTTTGTATTCATACCTACTGAGTTTTAGTGACTGGTATCCTAACAACAGAGAATGAGAGATTGTTCACGTTCAGGCAATACCCAATAACTGTATTTCAAAGATTAATGTTGAAAAGGCGGGAATAGGACCGTTTGCCCGTGTACCATAACCTACTTTATAAGGGATATAAACCATCCAATAATCTCCTATATGCATTTGTTGTAACGCTATCTGCCAGCCCTCAATCACTTCATTCAAGCGAAATGCCTCCGGACAGTTCCGTTTCCACGAGTTATCAAATTCACGACCATTGATAAGCGTTCCTTTGTAATGTACCGAAACCACACTGTTAAGACGAGGAGTAGCACCCCCCTGTCCTGTTTCCAATACCCGATAAAGTATTCCCGCAGCTAGTTCTTTCACTTCCTTTTCAGTACGTAGATTTTCCAGATATTGTTCGTTCTTGAACTTATATTCTTCTTTTTTATTCATCTTCAACCTCCCCTACTCCTTTGGTTACAACAACTTATGAATAATCTTTTTACATCGTATCATTTCTTTTTCCGATAAGCCCGGATATTTTCTGGTTCCTCCTCTCTCTATAGTCTTTACTACCCTAAAACCACTCCACTTCAAGATTTCCTTCAAAGCTTTCACTACTCCTCGTGTCTGATTGTAGAATATATTGAAAGGATAAGGAGTGGTAGACGTACTTACTATAATTGCTTTTTTACCTCTATGAAGCGGAAGAGGAATTCCCATGGAATTTTCTCCCATCATACCATAAACCATCCGGTCAAAAAGGACTTTCAACGTACCGGGCATATTTCCCCAATAACAGGGAGCGCCGATAATCAACACATCCGCTTCTTCAACAAAATGCAGTACTTGCTGTGCATCGTCTTCAGGTAAACAGCATTTCAAGGCTTCACGACATTTCATACAACCGATACAAGGATGTACTTTCAACTCCGAAACCCGTATATAATTTGTTTCGACCTCCAAACTTTCTGCTTCTTGTTTCATCAAGTCCAACATCTTTGAAATGTTTCCCTGTCGACGAGGACTGCTATTTATTATCAATATTTTCATAAATAAAGTAACTTTCCGGCAAAGGTAGGAAAATAAAGATGGATGAGAAAACAATACTATAAACACCATCCATAAACTATAAAAAACGGGAGATGCTTCATCACTTCTTAAAGCATCCCCCGTTCAAATGAAACTCACTATATTTAGTCCAGTTTATGAATTACCAGTCCTGAGCGCAATTTTGGTTCAAACCAAGTTGTCTTAGGAGGCATAATATTACCTGTATCGGCAATATCCATCAATTGCTTCATGCTGACAGGGTATAACGCCAATGCAAGTTTCATTTCCCCACTATCGACGCGTTTCTTCAATTCACCCAACCCACGGATACCTCCTACAAAGTCTATGCGCTTATCTGAACGAAGGTCTTTAATACCGAGTATTTCATCCAAAATCAGATTGGAAGAAATAGTTACATCCAACACGCCGATAGGATCGTTATCATTGTAAGTACCGGGATTAGCGGTAAGGTTGTACCATTTGCCGTCCAGATAAAGGGAGAAATTATGTAAACCTTCAGGCTTATAAATATCAGTTCCTTTTTCTTCTACCTTGAAATTCTTGCTAACGGCAGCAAGGAATTGTTCAGGGGTCAGACCATTTAAGTCCTTCACGACACGGTTGTAATCGATAATTGTCAACTGATTGGCAGGGAAACAAACAGCCATAAAGTAATTATATTCTTCATCTCCACGATGATGGGGATTTTGCTTTGCTTTTTCCGCACCTACCAAAGCGGCGGCCGCACTACGATGATGTCCATCGGCTATGTAGAGAGCAGGCATCTTGGCAAATTCTTTGGTAATCGCATCAATATCCTCTTGCTTATCTATAATCCAGAAAGTGTGACCGAAACCGTCACCCGGAGCGATAAAATCGTATACCGGCTTTTCTGCTGTATAACGGGAAATAATAGTATCCAGTGTAGCATTATCAGGATAGGCAAAGAATACCGGTTCGATATTGGCATTGTTCACGCGAACATGCTTCATTCGATCCTCTTCCTTATCACGACGGGTCAGCTCATGTTTCTTGATGGTACCGTTCATATAATCGGGAACGTATGCACCTACTACCAAACCGTATTGTGTCTTGCCATTCATGGTCTGGGCATACACATAGTAGTTCTCCTTCTCATCTTGAACCAACCATCCTTTATCCTGAAACATGCGGAAATTATCGGCAGCTTTCTGATAGACACGTTCATCATGCTCATCCGTACCCACTGGAAAATCTATTTCCGGTTTAATAATATGATACAAGGATTTTTCGTTCCCTTTTGCTTCTTCGCGCGCTTCCTCGGAATTCAATACGTCGTATGGACGTGATGCAACTTCTTCTACTAAGTCTTGGGGAGGGCGAACGCCCTTGAAAGGTTTTATAATTGCCATGGTGATTAGATTATTAAATGAAATATTCAGGCGCGGATTACACGGATTTCACAGAACAACTTATTCCGCATAATCCGTGTAATCCGCGCCTAAAAAATATTACTTATTTACGCGGAACTTTTCGCAACCGTCTTTCAGGAAGCCTACAATCTGCTTGGCTGCCGCAATACCTGCATTGATATTGGCTTCAGCAGTCTGAGCGCCCATCTTTTTGGGAGTAGAGAAATAGCGTCCGGCAAACTTGGTAACAAATTCATCGTTAGCAGCAGGCATGATGTCCGTCATATACTTTAAATCAGGACGGTCTTCCATTAACTTTATCAATTCAGCTTCATTGATAACTTCCTTACGGGCCGTATTTACCAACAAACCACCCTTTGGCATTTTGTTTACCAAAGCATAATTGATAGAATTCTTAGTTTCGGCAGTTGCAGGAATATGCAAAGACACTACATCACAAGTAGAATAGAGTTCATCAACAGACGCCACGGCTTTCACACCGTCTTTCTCAATCACTTCATTCGGGCAGAAAGCATCGAAAGCATAAATATCCATACCGAAACCTTTAGCTACGCGAGCTACGTTACGACCTACATTACCGTATGCATGAATACCCAGCTTCTTACCTTTCAATTCTGTACCGGAAGTTCCGTTATACATATTACGAACAGCCATCACCATCATACCGAAAGCCAGTTCTGCAACAGCGTTGGAGTTCTGTCCCGGAGTATTCATTACACATACATTATGGGCAGTAGCGGCATTCAAATCTACATTATCATAACCGGCGCCGGCACGAACCACAATCTTCAGTTCTTTGGCCGCATCCAATACTTCGGCATCAATGATGTCGCTACGGATAATAATGGCGTTAGCGTCTTTCACCGCTTCCAGTAACTTTGCTTTTTCGCCATATTTCTCCAGCAATGCAAGTTCATAACCTGCTGCTTCAATCTCTTTACGAATACCGTCTACTGCAACCTTTGCAAACGGTTTGTCTGTTGCAACTAATACTTTCATAATTCTTAGGGTATTAAAAGAATTCACCACAGAATCACATGGAATTCCACAGAGTTTTCTTTTTTAACTTAATCTCTGTGGGACTCTGTGCCCTCTGTGGTGAAAAATATGTTATTAATGAAGTTTCTCAAATTCCTGCATGCAGTCAATCAACGCCTGAACGCTTTCCTTCGGCATAGCATTGTAACAAGATGCACGGAAACCACCAACAGAGCGGTGTCCCTTGATACCTACCATACCCTTTTCTGTAGCAAATTTCAAGAAGTCAGCTTCAAGTTCCTTATATTCGGGAGCCATTACGAAACAGATGTTCATACGTGAACGGTCTTCTTTGGCGGCAGTGCCCACAAACATTTTATTACGGTCGATTTCAGCATACAGCATATCTGCTTTCTCGGTAGCACGGCGTTCCATTTCTTTCACACCACCCTGTGCTTTAATCCAGCGCAAAGTCTGTAATGCCGTGTAGATAGGAACAACGGGAGGAGTATTAAACATAGAACCACCATCAATGTGAGTCTGATAGTTCAGCATAGTGGGGATATAACGTGATACCTTACCCAATGCATCGTTCTTTACAATAACAAATGTCACACCTGCCGGAGCCAAATTTTTCTGTGCACCGCCATAAATACAGATATACTTAGATACGTCAATAGGACGAGAGAAAATATCTGAAGACATATCGGCAACCATCGGAACATTGACAT
This sequence comes from uncultured Bacteroides sp., assembly GCF_959029255.1. Taxonomy (GTDB): domain Bacteria; phylum Bacteroidota; class Bacteroidia; order Bacteroidales; family Bacteroidaceae; genus Bacteroides. Next base: position 28,678 of record NZ_CAUFUE010000010.1, read on the forward strand.
CAAGGTCTTTCTTCAGTTCCGTACCGTAAATTGTATTATTAGTAGTAATATGGAAATAATCTACATCAGCCGGTACAGTGTAATCTTTCGGAATATATGTATAAGTAGCTTCAGCGGAAGAGGCAACTTCTACAACCTCACCGAAGCCTTTGGCTTCTTTCATTGCCTTCTTTGCCCACACACCCGTATTCAGGTAAGCAGCTTTCTTTTCAAGGAAGTTGAAAGGAACCATGCAGAATTCCAGACTGGCACCACCACCCAAGAACAGCACCGAATAACCTTCGGGGATATTGAGTAATTCTTTGAATAATGCCACGGCTTCGTCCACTACGGGTTGGAAGTCTTTAGCACGGTGGCTAATCTCCATCAAGGAGAGACCGGATCCATTGAAATCTAAAATAGCCTTCGCTGTATCCTCAATCACCTCACGCGGAAGAATGGAAGGTCCTGCATTGAAATTATGCTTTTTCATTTGAAGTTTGTTTTGGTTATACAATTTCGTTCATTTGTGTCTTTCGACATGGCGAAATTAAGGAATTATTTCCGTATTACCAATCTTTCCTTATGAAAATCCTTTTTTTATCCGCATTTACCTTTCTTTTTATTGGTTTATACAAGATATATGCACCAATTTGTTATGTATACTTGCCAAGAATGGTATAAAATAGTAAATTGAAAGATAGACTTAATATTTACTTCTCATTCGATAGAAAAAGACAGAAGAAAACGTTACTTTGCTTCTTCTATCAGTGTTTTCATCCCTTTAATCTTCTCACCTTGTATCAGGTTGAGAAGTTGCTTTACTTTCCCCCGGCGAATGGCAACAAAAGCATAATGCTCCTTCACATCGACCTGGCCTACATCTTCGCGTGTCAATCCACCTTTCTTATATAAAAAGCCGACGATATCCACCTTATTCAGTTTATCTTTTTTTCCTTTACCTATATATATGGTAGTCCAGCGAGGTTTGGCAGGTTTGGGAGTCAATTCCAGCAACTCAAAAACAGGAATGTCTTCCGGGATATAATCCGGCAAGCGTTCTTCCGAATGTAAAAGAAGATAAGATGACCCTTTCGCTTCCCAACGTGCCGTACGCCCATTACGATGCGTAAATGCTTCTTCGTTGACAGGAAGATGATAATGTATGATATTATCTATACCGGGAATATCTAGCCCTCGTGCAGCAAGATCGGTAGAAATCAGGACAGGACAACTCCCGTTACGGAATTTATAAAGCGTGCGTTCACGATCTGCCTGCTCCATACCGCCATGGAAAGAATCACAAGGGAATTTTCTCGACTTCAGATAATTGGTTACCCGTTCCACACTTTCACGATAATTGACGAATACCAAAGTAGAACTGTCACCCAACGTACAAAGCAATCGATAGAGCGTTTCCAGTTTATCCTTTTCAGGAGATAATACTTTCTGAATATTCAAGCGTCCGGATACCCCTTCAGAAGTCAAATAGTTGAGTTTTAGGGTACGATTCAACCCTGTGAACTGAGGAATTTCTTCCGCATCGGTAGCAGACAACAGAACGCGCTTCTTCAATGAAGGCAATTGTCCGATAACCTCCGACATTTCATCCTGAAAGCCAAATTCAAGGCATTTATCAAATTCATCGATGATAAGAGTATTTACCGTAGCGGCATCGAAGTTCTGCTTTCGCAGGTGGTCGTTCATTCGTCCCGGCGTACCAATGATTACAGAAGGATTGATGCCTTTCATAGTCCGGTGTTCTTCCATTGCAGGACGACCGCCATAACAACTCATAGCTTTAAAAGCAGTATTCATGGACTTAAATACGGTCTCTATCTGTAATGCCAACTCCCGCGAAGGAACCAATACGACAGCCTGTACTCCTTGTTCGTCAGGATTTAAAGAATTAACTAAAGGCAACAGGAAAGCCAAAGTTTTACCGGAACCCGTAGGTGATAACAAAACAAGGTCATTGTCCGATTGATAAGCATCCCATGCAGCCTCCTGCATAGGAGTAAGTTGCTCTATCTGCAAATTTCGCAGTATTTCCGAATATTCCATAAAGTTCTTCAATTTGAGAACAAAGGTAATAAAAGAATGGGAGATACAAGAAAACAAAAGTGGCAGATAATACAATATTATCTGCCACCTCCATTTTATATGAATAAAAAACGTATAATATGTCTCTTATCCGCCGAAATTATCAAACATCAGGTTCTGAGCCGGAACGCCAAGGTCGTCGAGCATCTTTTCGACAGCTTTAGACATCGGACCGGGACCACACATGTAGTATTCTATATCTTCGGGAGCTTCGTGATCTTTCAAATAAGTCTCGTAAATTACATTGTGAACGAAGCCCGGAGTATACTTCACGCCCGCTGCGTCGGCTGCCGGATCGGGACGGTCCAGTGCAAGATGGAACGAGAAGTTCGGGAAATCTTTTTCTATTTGCAAGAAGTCTTCCAGATAGAATACCTCGTTCAAAGCACGTGCACCGTAGAAGTAAGACATCTTACGGTCGGTTGTATGCAGTGTCTTCGTCATGTGCATAATTTGCGCACGCAACGGAGCCATACCAGCACCACCACCAATCCACATCATTTCCTTCGTTGAGTCGAAAATAGGATGGAAATCTCCGTAAGGGCCACTCATAATTACCTTGTCACCCGGTTTCAGGGTAAAGATATAAGAAGAAGCGATACCCGGCATTACATCCATAAAACCAGGACCCTGGTCTTTCGGCTTGAACGGAGGAGTAGCGATACGCACGGTCAACATGATACGGTCACCCTCAGCAGGATAGTTAGCCATAGAATAAGCACGAATAGTCTCTTCTTCATTCGTACACTTCAGGCCAAACAGACCGAACTTTTCCCATGCGGGAAGGTATTCTTCACCAATCAACCCCTTATCTATATCCTTATTATAATCCATTGAGAATTTAGGTATCTTAATCTGAGCGTAAGAACCCGGAACGAAGTCCATGTGCTCGCCTTTGGGCAAAGCAACAATAAACTCTTTGATAAATGTAGCGACATTCTTATTAGAGATAACCTCGCACTCCCACTCTTTTACACCAAGTACAGATTCATCAATCTTGATGCTCATATCGTTTTTCACTTTCACCTGGCAACCCAAGCGCCAATGATCTTGTATTTGCTTACGGCTGAAATGAGGTATCTCAGAAGGCAGGATTTCACCGCCACCATCCAGCACCTGGCATTTGCATTGCCCGCAAGAACCCTTACCACCACAAGCGGAAGAAAGGAAAATACCGTTCACCGACAACGTATTCAGCAACGTTGAACCGGATTCTACTTCCAAAGCCTCATCGTTGTTGATAGTCAATTTCACATTACCTGACGGCACCAAGAAATTCTTGGCAACCAACAGGATAACAACAAGCAGGATGACAACCGCCAGGAATACACCAATGCTTGCTAATATCATATTCATATCCATTGTTTTATTCCTTTCTTTTAGATTTTCAAACCAGAGAAACACATGAATGCCATTGCCATCAGGCCCACAGTGATGAACGTGATGCCCAAACCTTTCAGTGGAGCGGGTACGTCAGAATAAGCCATCTTTTCACGAATGGCGGCCAGGCCCACGATAGCCAGCAACCAGCCGATACCCGAACCTAGCGCGTATGAGATAGAATCCCATATATCACCGATGTATTTAGGGTCGCTTTCGCCCAACGTGATACGTTGTTGCATAAACAATGAGGCACCCATGATAGCACAGTTAACTGCAATCAATGGCAGGAAAATACCCAGCGAAGCGTAAAGCGAAGGGCTGAAACGCTCCACAATCATTTCCACTAACTGCACAATGGCTGCAATTACGGCAATAAAAAGAATAAAGCTAAGGAAACTGAGGTCAACGCCTTCGATGATAGCGTTAGGACCCAGCACCTTGGTTTGCAATAAATAGTTGACCGGAAGGGTAACTACCAACACAAAGGTTACGGCGATACCCAGTCCCACAGCAGTCTTCACATTCTTTGATACAGCCAAATATGAGCACATACCGAGGAAGAACGCGAATATCATGTTGTCCACAAAGATTGAGCGGACGAATAAACTTAATAAATGTTCCATGTTCTATTGATTTATGATTTATGATTTATGGTTTATGATTTATCAGTACTCCGCAGTGTCTCGAAGGAATAAATCAGAATCCGAAATCATAAATAATATACTTATTTTTCTTGCAACTCTTTGTGACGGGCACGTTGATACCAGATAATGCAAGCACAGATAATCAATGCCATGGGCGGCATCAACATCAAACCATTGTTTACATATCCTATCTTTTGCAAAGGTTCGTAGTTTAAGATATTGAAACCAAGCAAAGTACCGGAACCTAACAGTTCACGGAAGAATGCTACGATAACCAAAATCTTGGCATATCCCAAACCATTGCCCACACCGTCGAGGAAGGACTCCCAAGGACCATTCTGCATGGCAAATGCTTCCAAACGCCCCATCAGGATACAGTTCGTGATAATCAAACCTACATATACCGAAAGCTGTACGCTTACATCGTAAGCAAAAGCTTTCAATATCTCACTTACAATAGTTACCAACGCAGCAACTACCACCAACTGAACAATGATACGGATACGGTTGGGAATAGTCTTGCGCAGCAATGAAATCACTACATTGGAGAATGCCGTAATCACCGTAACGGAAAGTCCCATTACAATGGCAGGCTCCAACTTTGCGGTAACAGCCAAAGCGGAACAGATACCCAATACCTGTACGGTAACAGGGTTGTTCAATCCAAGTGGAGTTGAGAATACTTCTTTATTCTTCTTTGAAAACAATGCACCCATATTCTTATTCCTCCTCATTATTATTAGTTAAAAAGTTCTTGTAGTTGTTCAGGCAAGCCTTCAGCATAGCATCCACACCTACAGAGGTGATAGTACCACCGGATATACCGTCTACCTGATAGGCAGGTTTGTCAACTTTTCCGTTCTTTACAACACTAAGTGCAACCTCGCCGTTTTCCAAAGTCTTCTTACCCGGAAATTCCCCTTGGAACTGAGCGCCGGCAATTTCAGCACCCAAGCCCGGAGTTTCACTGGCATGAGAGAAGTATACACCATATACGGTATCCTTGTCGGCATTCAGGGCAACATAACCCCAGATAGCCCCCCAAAGACCAGCACCATAAACCGGGAATACATATTTCGTTTCTCCGTTCACTTCGGCAACAAATACATGTAAACGATGGTATTCTTTGGCTTCTTTTTCGTAGGCAGTGGCAAATGCTCCGTTATTCTTTTCGAGAGTACCGTCCACATTCATCAACATATCACCTTTCACATATTTATTATATTCTGCATCGGCATCCTTCACGTCTTTAATATTCAATGCAGCAAGAATCTGCTTCTTCGTATCAAGCTCTACGTTCTTGTTCTGAATAGTACGCAATGAAGAGCTTACGAATGCCAGCAGGAATGCAACGATAACAACCATTACCGAAGCATAAATGATAGTATAACTATTACTATTGGTATTCATTTCTTTTCCGGTATTTAATTGTTAGACTTGATTGCACGTTTCTCGCGACGGCTGATGTTGCCCTGTACCACACAATAGTCAATCAGCGGAGCGAAGATATTCATCAGCAGGATGGCAAGCATCATACCTTCGGGGTAACCGGGGTTGAGCACACGGATAATGATAGCCATGGCACCAATCAGGAATCCGAAGATATACTTACCGGTCTCTGTACGTGCCGATGTAACGGGGTCGGTAGCCATGAACACGGCACCGAAGCAGAAACCACCCAGCACGAGGTGTTCGTACCAAGGCATCTGTGCCATCGGAGTGTCGGGACCGATTGCATTGAACACCCATGCCATGAAGGCACCGCCTACGAATACGGAGAACATCGTCTTCCAGCTTGCAATACCCGTCCACAACAGCAGAATGGCACCCAGAGCGATGGCGATAACGCTTGTCTCACCGATAGAACCCGGAATAAGGCCGGTCACCATGTCCCAGGAGAACTCCGGAACGGCGCCCGAGGTAGCGGCTGCACCCAACGGAGTAGCTACCGTCAGACCATCTACCGACTGTCCCAGACCGAAGATACTGTCGCCCGATACCCAAACGGCATCACCGGACATCTTCGTAGGATAAGCAAAGAATAAGAATGCACGGGTAATCAAAGCTACGTTGAACACGTTCATACCCGTACCACCGAATACTTCCTTAGCAAAAATTACAGAAAATGCAGTAGCCACCGCCAGAATCCACAGCGGGCAATCTACCGGAACAATCATCGGAATCAAGATACCGGAAACCAGGAAACCTTCCTGAATCTCCTCCTTCTTCCACTGAGCCACTACGAACTCAATGCCGAGACCTACTACATAAGATACAATGATTTTTGGCAATACAGCCAGAAAACCGTAGATGAACATTTCCCAGAAGCCTCCGGCAGCACCGGTAGCGTGGAAATGCTGGTAACCTACGTTATACATACCGAACAGCAGTGCCGGTACTAACGCAATGACCACCATCGACATGATGCGTTTGCTGTCAATGGAGTCGTGAATATGCGTTCCCGATTTCGAAGTGGCATTGGGCACGAACAGGAATGTTTCGAAGCCATCAAACACCGAACGAAATGCGTGGAATTTGCCGCCTTCCTCAAAGTTCGGCTTTATCTTGTCGAGATAATTTCTTAACGCTTTCATTAATATATTTACGATTTTACGATTTACATTTTACGATTTGCCATATGCCCCGATTATGCCATTTCGGCACGAAGCATATCGAGTCCTGCACGTACGATGCGCTGCACTTCCACCTTGGAAGAACATACGAATTCGCAGAGAGCGAAGTCTTCAGGAGCTACTTCGTAGATACCCAGAGCCTCCATACGGTCGATATCACCTGCAATGATTGCTTTCACCAGATATTCGGGGAAGATGTCCATCGGGAACACACGGTCGTATTCGTTGGACATAATCATGTGACGTTCGCCACCCTTGATACGGGCATCTATCACATATTCCTTCTTGCCCATCAACCAACTGAAGTAAGAGCGGTTGACGCTGAACTGATTGAAACGCGGCATAATCCAACCCAACATTTCATGGATTTCATCTCCTTCGGGAATAACGGTCAGCTGGCTGTCGAAAGAGCCGAGGAAGCCGTTCGGAGAAACTTTCTTACCGGTCAGCACGTTGCCGCTGATGTAGCGGAGGTCTTTGTCGGTAGTCACGTTACCTTTGAAAACGTTCGTCAACAGAGCGCCGACTTTCAGCTTGCAATAAGCGGGTTTCAACACTTCGGAACCCGTTACAGCCACCGTACGGGTCATGTCCACACGACCGGTATTCATCAGACGTCCGATGAAGAGTACGGCTTCGGCACTGATGGTCCAGACCGTTTCACCCTTCACTACCGGAGAGATGTGGTTAATCTGTACACCCACGTTGCCTGCCGGATGTGGTCCGTCGAAAGCTGTTACGGTAACGTTCTTTGCCTGCACAAGAGCAGCAGACTTTTGTTTTACACTAATACCCAGATACGTCTTTGCCATCTTTGACAAAGCGTCGAGTCCCGTCTGGAAGTTTGCTTCTTCTCCCTTCAGCGCGAATTCAAAATCGGGAGCCAGCGGATTGCTGTCGAAAGCCGAAATGAAGATAGCTTTCGGAGTTACCGTCGGATCAGCGATAACGTCGTACGGACGTTGGCGGATGAAAGCGAACATACCTGCTTGCAAAAGAGCTTCTTTTACTTGCTGGCCGCTCATCTTGGACGGGTCCATCTTGCCGAATTCCTCATAGTCTTGCTCAGTGGCAGCCTCTACGACGATGTTCAGCACCTTGCGGCGTGCACCACGCTCCACGCTTGTCACTACGCCGCTAACGGGCGAAACAAATTTCAATTCAGGATGATTCTTGTCGATAAACAAGGGTCCCCCGGCCATCACATATTCCTGCTCTTTGACCACCACTTTCGGAGTGATGCCTGTATAGTCATCGGGAACCAGCGAATAGAATCCCGGTTCCTTAACAGACACAAGTTCCTGGGCAGCAGCGCCTTTCAGGTTGATGTCAAGGCCTTTACGTAACTTAATTACATTTGCCATGCGTTTATATAAAATAATGGTTTCATTAATTTGCCCGCAAAAGTAGCAAAAAAGAATGTGATTAAATAGTAAAAAAGAAAGGAATTACGGAGAAATTTCCGTAATTCCTATCGTTAACGAGCACAAAGGTGAAAAGAGGAAGGTGAGCACCCTGTCACTTTATCATTTCTCTTCTGCAAACATCGGGTCCCAAGCTGGCAAGCGAATTGGTTTCTGTTTAAATAATTCCATTACTTTGGAAGGAACATATTTGGTTTCTACTACCAAGCGGAACATATACTCATTGAACCAGTCATCTGTCATTATCAGATGTCCCTTATACCCGCTATCGGCTCCCCAACTATTTTCAACCATCCACTTCACCGGTTTTCCATTATTATTCAAGTCTACAGCCATCAACGTCATAGCATGAGAAGAGCCACTGGAAAAGGTTTCAATGCGTTGCTTCTTATCCATGCCGAAAGTAGTACCCATCAAAGATTCGTAATCATAGTTTTTCACATCGAGCAAGCCACGTTCCGAATTCAGGAACTTGCCGACGTCACATGAGAAATACATCATGGTACTATCTTTCAAAGAGGCGATAGCCATTTCCTTGATATCCTCTACGGGCAGATTCACGTATGTCCAGTTCTTCCCGTCATAACGATGGCGGTCATAATCTATTTCGTAGCATTTATAATACTCACGGCTGGGGTCATTCATCAACATCACGTAGTTGGTCAGCAACTGTTTATCCCCATATTTTTCCAAGAAAGACATCGGTGTGTGGTGCTCTGTTTCCAAAGGATTTCCTTTAGCATCTTTACGTACATAATCAAATTCAGTAGGAGGAACACCCAGATTCAATACCAGCATACGGTAGACAGTACCCAGCATATTCGTTTTTTCTTTCTCAATGGCGGCAGGCTTGGCACCTTCGGCAATCAGTTCGCGCAATTGTAGTCCATATTCTTTCAGTTTCAATGAAATGAGATTTGCCATGCGGGAAGTATTATCACTACTGTTTGTCTCCGGCATCGCTTCTTTGGGCACCAGTCCATATTTTGTTACAATATCTGCAACTCCCGTAAAGGTACCTCCATCACTTAACGGATGCTGAAAGAGCCATTCAACGGTTTTATCGTTCATCGGACTCTTACCGGTATCAATGATTCCTTGCAGGAAAAGATTGGACTTTTCCAGTTGATCCCAAAAGAAAGGATATATCTGTGAAAATTCAAAAGAAGGGAAATTGTATTTGGCAAGCGCCTTGGCACGCATCACGTTCAAACCGGTAAACAACCAGCAACGTCCTGATGATTTCTGGTTGGTAATGCCTTTGGAATTTACCTGAACAGAGAAATGAGTATCCATCTGCCGCATATTTTCTTGATTAAGTGCCAATTTTCGTATATCATTATTACCAATGGCATTACGTAGCGCCTTGTCCGATGCCGTTCCCTGATAACTCTGCTTGATTTGTTGGAGCATGGAAGGGCTGATGCCTCCCTTGCTGTCTTGCGCCTGCACGGATAACAATGCAGCGCCCAAAACAATGACGGATAAAATTTGTTTCTTCATATTAAATTACACTCTTATATTTATAAATTTAAATTTACCATATTTCAAAAAAACAGAGATTTAGACCAATTACGTGCCCTCTCCCTGCCTGCTCCGTACCCGAGCCGTACCCGGACCGTATCAAGCCCAATTCTATAGATACGGAGCAAACACGGTTTTGGTGCGCCTCAGGTCATGAGAAAACGGAGAAACAGAACAATCCGGTAATGTCCGTTCTATTCCTGTTTGTGAGACAAAAGTAATTCCTTTTTTGAAATTTTTAGAGTGTTCTTTAAGAAATATTGTCTATTCACTTGAAAACTAATTCAGATAAATTAGTTTCCTTTGCAGCCATATTCGTACGATATGAAAAGATTTATATTAAGCATATTCAACCTGGTGCTGGTAGTAACGACTATTTCAGCCCAAGAACAAGTAGTTACAGCACCCAACGACACTACTCCCGTATTGACAAAAAAAGAACTGCATAAACAAAAGGTAGCCCGCAGGAATCTGCACTATAATATATTAGGTGGCCCCAGCTATACGCCGGATTTTGGCGCATTGATAGGCGGTAGCGCTTTGTTGACGTTCCGCATGAACCCCAGTGACACCACCCAGTTGCGTTCCGTAGTACCTATGTCCGTCGCATACATGTTCAAAGGTGGTGTTAACGTAATGGTGAAGCCGCAACTTTTTTTCAAAGGCGACCACTTTCGTATCTTCGGAAAATTCTCTTTTAAAAACACAGAAGATAATTTCTACGGCGTGGGCTACACTACCAACAAGAATTATGTGCGTAGCGACAGTACCAGCCAGTATCGTTACAGCGGTATCCAAGTCAACCCTTGGTTTTTGTTCCGGCTGGGACACAGCAACGTCTTTGCCGGCCCGCAAATAGACATCAACTATGACAAGATAACCAATCCCGCCAAGTATCTTGTTGAAGAAAAATCTTACATCGCTGCCGGTGGCAATGAGCATGGCTACAAGAATTTCAACTCCGGTCTCGGTTTTCTTTTGACTTATGACAGCCGTGATATTCCCGCCAATGCCTACCGGGGTGTTTATCTCGACTTCCGGGGCATGATATACAGTAAAGCTTTCGGTAGCGACCAAAACTTCTATCGGCTCGAGCTGGACTATCGTCAATATAAGTCAGTGGGTAATCGTAAAGTCATAGCCTGGACGGCACAAACCAAGAATGTATTCGGTGACGTTCCTCTGACGCAATATTCCCTCACAGGTACTCCCTTCGACCTGCGTGGCTATTATATGGGACAATATCGTGACAAATCTTCCCATGTAGTTATGGCTGAATATCGCCAAATGTTCAATACCGACCGTAGTAATTGGATAAAACGAATGCTGCACCACATCGGATTTGTAGCGTGGACCGGATGCGGCTTTATGGGACCTACAATTGGAAAAATTGAGGGTGTTTTACCCAACTATGGCTTAGGGCTGCGCATAGAGGTACAACCCCGAATGAATGTGCGGCTTGACTTAGGAAAGAATACTGTAAACAAACAGACGCTGTTTTATTTCAATATGACCGAAGCATTCTGATTTCTACAACAAATTGAATATTAAAGAGTAGTTTTTCACCTGTTTCCTTGCACCGCCAAAAGATTATACATATTTTTGGGCTTGATTTCTGCATTTGATTAGAAATTAAAGAGTCTGATACTGAATGGATGCCTTTGAAATAATCTTTTGGATAAGCCTGTTTATTGTATTCTATACATATCTTGGCTATGGGATTCTTCTATATATCTTAGTAAGGATAAAAGAATGTTTCCGTAAAACGGTCGTCCCCCCGATGCCTGCTGATAATTCGTCACCTGATTTAACTCTATTCATTGCCGCCTATAACGAAGAAGCTGTTGTAGATGAAAAAATGCGCAACAGTCTTGAATTAGACTACCCGGCAGATAAACTTCACATATTTTGGGTGACTGACGGCAGTAATGACCGCACCAATAAACTCCTGGCTAAATGGCCGCAGGCTACAGTTATCTATCAACCTGAACGGCAAGGGAAAACGGCAGCCCTGAACCGTGGAATGCAATTCGTAAAAACTCCTCTCGTTGTATTCACAGACGCCAATACCCACATTAATCGCGAAGCATTGCGGGAAATTGTCCGTGCGTTTACCAATCCTAAAGTGGGATGCGTGGCCGGTGAGAAACGCATTGCCGTACAAGCAAAAGACAATGCAGCTTCGGGCGGTGAAGGTATTTACTGGAAATACGAATCCACGCTTAAGAAACTCGACTCACGCCTTTACTCGGCAGCCGGTGCGGCCGGAGAATTATTCGCCATCCGTAGCGAATTGTTCGAAAAAATGGATACCGACACATTACTAGATGATTTTATACTTTCCCTGCGCATCGTCATGCGGGGATATACCATTGCATATTGCGCAGATGCATACGCCACAGAAAGTGGTTCGGCGGACATGCGTGAAGAGGAAAAGCGCAAGGTACGTATTGCCGCAGGCGGATTGCAATCCATCTGGCGACTGTGCCCGTTGCTCAATCCATTCCGTTACGGTATATTTAGTTTTCAATATGTGTCGCACCGCGTACTGCGCTGGTCACTCACTCCCATTTTATTATTTTTATTGCTTCCCCTCAACACAATTCTCATTTTCACGACAGACTCTCCCTTATTCTATGCCGTCATTTGGCTATTGCAGGCATTATTTTACCTCATGGGAAGTTGGGGCTATTACTTATCAACGAAGCATATTAAAAATAAAATACTCTTCATCCCGTACTATTTCCTCTTTATGAACGTCAACGTCATCAGAGGAATCAACTACCTGCGTAAGCGCAAAGGCAATGCCAGTGGGGCATGGGAAAAAGCCAGAAGAGCATAATACCGGAAACAATATGGAAAATATTTTAAAAAACGCAGAAAATGCTGAAAAGCTGTTGAAGCTGACATCGGACACCATGATTCTCCTGGATAAAGACGGCATCTGCATAGATATCGCGGTCTATAACGTGGATTTGTGGTTTCTTAAAGAAAAATTCCTACTAGGTAAGAATATGTTCGAACTGCTGCCTTATGCTACCTGCTACCAGGTTTATCCTGAGTTCAAGAAAGTATTAACGCAAAAAGTACACTCTACAAAGAACTATGAACTAACGCTGGGAAGCAAAACTTATTTCTTCAAATGCATTATGTATCCTTACGAGGACATGGTGCTATGCCAATACCGTGACATCACAGAACGGAGCCAGCGCAAATTGGAACTGGAAAAAAGGAATCATGAACTCAAAGAAATACAGAAAGCTGCGCTCATCGGAAGATGGAGATACGATACCGTTACCAATAATTTCAGATATACGGGCCACACAGGAATCATGTGTACCGAGGAAGAACAAGTCATTCTGTTGGATGAATATGTAAGCCACATCCTTCCTGAAGACCATGAAACTTTTAATAACTGGTTGGCGCGGAACCTGAAAGGCGATATGGAGGAAAGCGTGGATTACCGCATCCATTTTCAGAAACAGATATTTTACATCCGCTTGAAAACCTTTGCACGGGAAAAACATAAAGACGGTAGTACGACTATAGAAGGGTATATACAAAATATTACAGATATCCAGCAACGGCGCAACGATATCAATCTTTTGACTCACGCTATCAACAACTCTACCGAAGACATCTTTGCGGCTCGCGAAGATGGCACATTGGTATTTGCCAACAGGAGATTCAAACAACATCACGACATCGGTTGTACAGACGACATCACCCAACTGACAATTTACAATACCAACTCTTATGTAGGCAATAAGCAAGAATGGAGAAAGATGCTTTCAGTAATTAAGAAAGGTAAAGAACACAATGGATTTGTAATCCCCAATCCTCTGCCTCTCCATCCTGAAGTGTTGGCTATCGAAGGGAATGCTTATTGGGTAACCAGTGATGAAGGCGAGGAAACCGTATGGGTATTTGGACGTGACATATCACAACGCATCACTCACGAACAACAAATCAAACGGTTCAGCCAGATATTGGATAAGACTATAGAGAATCTTCCGGCAAGCATTGTTGTAAAAGATATCAAAAGCGGCTTCAAATATTTGTACCGCAACCGCGAATCTTACAACCGCAACATACCGATGAAGGAAGCATTGGGAAAAGATGATTTTGATTTCTATCCATTTGAAATTGCACAGGAAAAGAGACGCCAGGATATAGAAATAGCCGAGACCGGAAAAGAAATGCATTGGATTACGGAGGAGCACGACCAGAACGGCAAATCCATTTACCTGGATAAAAGAAAGATTAAGATTGAGAGTGGCGACTTCCCTCCCATCTTGTTGAGCATTGAATGGGATATAACGGAAATGGAAGGGATGAAGCGCGAACTACTCGTCGCCAAGGAAAAAGCGGAAACTTCCGACCAATTGAAATCTGCCTTCCTAGCTAATATGAGCCACGAAATCCGCACCCCGCTGAATGCCATTGTTGGTTTCTCGCGCATCATAGCCGAAAGCGCCGATGCCGACGAACGGAAAAACTACTATGACATCGTAGAATCCAACAATGAAAGGTTATTACAGCTTATCAACGAAATACTCGACCTTTCTAAAATCGAGGCGGGTATCGTAGAATTTACCATTACTCCGGTACGCCTGCATCCGCTCTGCCGGGAAATACATGACGCGCACAAATTCCGTTGCCCCACGGGAGTGGAGTTGATTTATGAACCTTCGGATGAAGAAGTAGTGATTGAAGGAGACAAGAACCGTATCTTCCAAGTGATTTCAAACCTAATAGGAAACGCATTCAAATTCACCACAAGCGGTAGCATCAGTTATGGCTATCACCGCAAGGGGAATGAAATAGAATTCCACGTCAGCGACACAGGTATCGGCATTGAAGCCGACAAACTAGGTAAGGTGTTTGAGCGTTTTGTCAAAGTGAATACTTTTGCCCAGGGCACCGGCTTGGGTTTATCTATTTGTAAAACCATCATCGAACGGCTGGGCGGGAATATATCCGTTAGTTCGGAAATGGGTAAGGGCACTACCTTTACTTTCACGTTGCCTCTACATTCCAGTAAGCCACAAATAGACAAAGAAGGCAAAGGTGAAGAATATGCAGAACAGCAAAATTCCACTCAAAACAGCTCTGAAGAGAACTTACTGGAGTCTGATGAGAAGAGGACAGATCCTCAAAAAGAAAAGAAAGACGGGAAGAAAGAAATAACAATATTGATAGCCGAAGATACGGACAGCAATTATATTCTGACAAAAGCGATATTGGGGAAATTATATCACCTGGAACGTGCCAAGGACGGTATGGAAGCTGTGACTATGTTCGAGGAAGTACGCCCCGACCTCATTTTGATGGATATGAAAATGCCGAACCTCGGAGGACTGGATGCTACCAAAATCATTCGTGAACTTTCACCGGACGTACCTATCATCGCTCTAACGGCATACGCATACGAGCATGATAAACAAGCCGCATTCGACGCAGGATGCAATGATTTCCTGACTAAACCTTTCACACAGGAGGTTTTAAAGGATATTATAAAGAAATGGCTCAAGGAGAAACGGTGATTTAATGAAGAACTAAGAATGAAGAATTTAGCTGTGCTATGCATGCATACCGCAAGGTAATTCTTCATTCTTAATTCTTCATTCTTAATTCCTCATTCTTAATTCCTCATTTCTATAAATTCCTTTCTATGCAAAAACATCACTCCTCTGAATATAAGCTATCACATCACCTTTATTGATATTGCTGCCTTGTTGTGCACAAACTTCCACAACGCGTCCCGTGAATCCGGTCATCACTTTCTCATACTCACCCCAAGGTGTAGAGAGATAACAGAACACTTCATCATGCTGATATTTTCGCCCTATGAACGGTGCGGTAGAAGGCCCTTCTACAGAAACTTCCCATAATACCTGCCCTTTGGAAGGAGCTATCACCGCATCTGCTTTCGCACGTTTCAGTTTCTTAATTTCTTCTTCGGAATATCCACTTTTTGCCATAGCGGCATCCTTGGCACGTTGCAATTCGTCCTGGAAACGTTTTTTGGCAACACCCGATTTATAATCACGGTATTGGCGGTCGTGCATGGCAAGTTCAAAGAGCTCTTCATCATCTTCACCGTATTCCCAACCATTCTCGTCCATTTCCTTGCAATACTCATCCAAAGCATCCGGGTAATTCAACTGCGGGTCGGCATCTACAAACTCATATCCTTTGGATTTGGCAAGTTCAACGATTTCAGGAGCCAAAGCACCCGGAAGTCGCCCGCTCTTGCCCAAAATCATATCCCAGGTATGATTATCTATCATCGTCCAGCGTTCTTCCCCTTTCACCAACTGCATAACATTCATCAATGCCACATTCTTCACATATTGGCTAAATGGCGTTACCAAAGGAGGATATCCTAATTTAGGCCAAACATATTCCACTTCATCGAAAAGCATCACCAGCAAATCGTCAATACTCAGCTCCGGCTGATTCTTTCCTTTCAAAATCATATTAATCCCAGCATGCACACCTTTCAGGTCGGCCATCATGGAACCCATCATGCCACCCGGCAATCCGCACTTCAGCAAAAGGGAAGAAGTATGCTTGTTGGTAGGATCCATAAAATAGCCGAGGAAATCATCGATGAATTCCTGTGTCATGGCACGTGCCTTCATGTAAGCTTTCATATTGATATCAGGTACCTGAAAACCCATATCCCTCAACATCGCCTGCACGGAAATAACGTCCGGATGCACTTTACCCCATGACATGGGTTCCATAGCTACGTCAATAATGTCGGCACCGTTTTCGCAAACTTCAAGAATGGAAGCCATGGAAAGTCCCGGTCCGCTATGGCCGTGATATTGAATTATCACTTCAGGATGCTTCTCCTTTATGGCTTTTGTCAGCCGTCCCAGCATACCCGGTCGACCGATACCTGCCATATCTTTCAGGCATATTTCAGGCGCTCCGGCTTCAATCAGGCGGTCGGCGATTGCAGCATAGTATTCTACCGTATGTACAGGTGAATGCGTGATACATAGTGTAGCCTGTGGAATCATCCCCGCCTCAAGAGCATAATGAATAGAAGGAATTATATTCCGAGTCTCATTCAGTCCGCAGAAGATGCGGGTTATATCCACCCCCTGCGCATGCTTCACTTTGTACATCAGACGGCGTACATCTGCCGGAACCGGATACATACGCAACGCATTCAGTCCACGGTCGAGCATGTGTGTCTGTATGCCTGCCTCATGAAAAGGTTTAATGAAAGCGCGTACTGCTTTGTTGGGGTTTTCACCATAGAGAAGGTTTACTTGCTCAAAAGCTCCTCCATTAGTCTCCACGCGGGCAAAGCAACCCATTTCAACAATCAGCGGGGCAATACGAACCAATTGGTCCACCCTAGGCTGATATTTACCGGACGATTGCCACATGTCACGATAAACAAGACTGAATTTAATCTCCTTTTTCATCATAGTCAGTAATTAGTGATTTTTTCTTTTCGGTTAACTTAATATATACAAATATAAAGGATTATTCTGACATATAGTCAAAATAATCCTATTAAATTTCAGTAAAAAGAGATGTTTTATATCATAATGTCAAATATTTCATTCATTTGATACAGACAGTAAAGTATAAAGGGTTGATTAAACAAAGTCCTTCAACTCGTCTTGCAATTTTTGTCTCGTAAAAAATATACGGCTTTTCACTGTTCCCAATGGCAATCCAAGTCGTTCGGCTATCTCACGGTACTTAAAACCGGAAACATGCATGGAAAAAGGGACTTTATAATCACGTGGCAATGAATTGACGATGCGATGCATTTCTTTTAAATCATAAGCCCCTTCAGTGCTTGCGAAACCGGAGTCTTGGGGCATACTCAAATGATACAAATTATCTGTTTGGTCTACAAATGTCTGTTCACGGACAATTTTTCGATAGTTATTAATAAAGATGTTACGCATGATTGTGTACATCCACCCCTTAAAATTGGTATCTGGTTCAAATTTGTCCTCATTATCTAAGGCTTTTAGAGATGTCTCCTGCAACAAATCATTCGCTTCTTCCCGATCGGCCGTCAATTTGTATGCAAAGCGAAGCAGTTCTTCTTGCACAGCAAGTAAGTCTTTTCTAAAACTGTAAGTATTCATACTTTGCTAAATTTTTTATGGTTAATATTCGTTTAGGTTTTATGCCTGCAAGTATACGGAGGATTTCAAATGTCTAAGGATGAGATACCATTTTTATTTGGGGTAAAAACTGTCAATTGATAGTTTTCACCCCTATTTTGACTGTTTTCGGGTGCCGAATCCCCCTTTGTAGGGTACAAAAGAGTAGCAAATCCCCCTAAAAATAAAGAAAATATATCTAAGCGATAACCAAATTTAGAAAAGTGTTCTTGAATTATATTTCTTCTTCATTCCCGGAAAGAATCGGAAGACAGATTTTGTATTTCACCGCCAAGATACGGGTTACAAAGACCGTAACGCCACCAACTACCTGGCAGGCGTACGACTCCATCCCCACAAGGTCGCACAGCCAGTAGAAAGTTCCTCCTACCACGCACGCCATGGCATAAATCTCCTTGCGGAATATCAGCGGAATTTCATTGATGAACACATCACGAATGACACCTCCTGCCGCACCGGTAATGCTACCCATGATAATGGCCACCCAGAACGGATATCCCAATGCAATGCTCTTGCCCACGCCGACCACTGTAAACAGCGCCAAGCCGATGCTGTCGAATATAAAAAAGGTGTTATGAAGATGAATCAGATGTTTTCCAAAGAAGATAACCCACAAAAGAGCCAGACCGGTACAGATTAAATAGATAGGGTCGGTCATCCAGCCGGGAGTAACATCCAGCAGAAGATCACGTATCGTACCGCCACCGATAGCCGTAACAAAACCCACCACGTAAGCCCCAAACCAATCAAACCGCTTTGCTGAAGCCAGACGTATGCCACTGATGGCAAAGGCAAAAGTACCTATAAAATCGAGTATCTGAACAAATGTAGGCATGAAAATAGAATTTTAAGATTTATGATTTAAGATTTATGATTTACACGTATCAATTTTATCGGCAAAGTAACGAATAATTTCCCTAAGAATACGTATTTTTGTCTCATCATTTTTCACCTTATAAACAATGAAAGTAACCATCGTATCGGGAGCACGTCCCAACTTCATGAAAATAGCCCCTATCTGCCGTGCCATCGACGCAGCCAGGGAAGCCGGGAAAAGAATTTCATACCGTATTGTATACACCGGTTCTAAAGATGACGCCACTTTGGATGCCTCTCTTTTTTCAGACCTCGCCATGAAAAGCCCAGATGGTTATCTGGGAATTAGCGGACGTGACCACTCGCAAGTTGCCGCTTCCATCATGTTGGCTTTTGAAAAAGAGCTAAACGAACATCCGGCACAGGTGGTGCTTGTGGTAGATGACATGACCGCCACAATGAGTTGTGCCATCGTCGCTAAGAAACGTGGACTGAAAGTGGCGCACGTCATTGCCGGTACGCGTTCATTTGATATGAATATGCCACGCGAAGTGAACCGTACGATAGTAGATGCCATTTCAGATTATCTTTTCACTGCCGGCATGGTGGCCAACCGTAATCTTAACCAAGAAGGCATGATACCGGAATATATTCATTATGTAGGCAATATCCTCATCGATACCATTCGCTATAATCGCCACCGCTTGGTGCAACCTTTGTGGTTCAACAGCCTTGGTTTGCGTAAAGGCAACTATATCTTATTGACTTTAAACCGCCACGACCTACTGGAAAAAAAGGCCGTGCTACACTCCCTGATGCAAACTCTTATGGAGAAAGCCAATGGAATGCCGATTGTCGCCCCCCTGCATCCATACGTAGGGAAAGCATTGAAATCATTGGACTTGGACGCTCCGAACCTGCATATCCTGCCTCCGCAGAGTTATCTGCACTTCGGTTTTCTCATCAATCAGGCTAAGGGCATCGTGACCGATTCCGGAAATATCGCCGAAGAAGCCACTTTCCTCGATGTTCCTTGCATCACCCTCAATACATACGCCGAACATCCTGAAACCTGGCGCATCGGTACCAACGAATTGGTAGGTGAAAACTCATTCGCCCTCTCCGCTTCACTGGATAAGTTACTTCAAGGTGAATGGAAGCATGCCACCTTGCCGGAGCGGTGGGATGGACGCACTGCAGAGCGCATTGTGCAGACGCTTATAAACGGGGAAAAACTATAAATAAAGGTAGCCGGATTTTCTTTCCTGCAAAAAAATTACGAGTTGTACAACCCAAGCAGTATAAGTTTTATGACTTATATGTGATGAGTCGTACAACTCGTAAATTTTTATTAGTAATCACAACATTGGAGGCTCAGGGAGATATAATTATTGTTCCGACAGATTTTCTTTATAAAGCATATTAAAAGGAAAATAAATAATGACAACTGAGAAAATAAGAAATCCCTTTATGCTTCTTCTTTAAACATCCCTCTCATTTCTTTAAAATATATTTGCTTCTTGTTTAACTGTAATTTGTTAACTTTGCAGCCTGATTATGAAATATATGAAGCAATTATATACCATTACTATTTTATTCTTGCTATCCTTATTTGCCTCTACAGGCGCATCGGCACAGATAAAAGGCGTTATTACTGACTCCCTCACTCACGAACCGTTGATGTATATCACTGTTCAATATGAGGGAAAAGGCGTGGGTAGTATCTCCAATGCCGACGGAGAATATCATGTAGAAACTCATAAAGGATGGAATGAACTGACCTTCTCTGCCATCGGATACGTCACGAAGAAAGTAAAATTTGCTCCAGGTACCAAAGTATTAAACGTAAAGATGGTGCCTGCCGACGTTATGCTTTCTGAAGTCGTCGTTAAACCGAAGAAGGAGAAATATTCGCGCAAGAACAATCCTGCCGTGGAGTTTATGAAGAAGGTCATTGAAAACAAGAAAGCTCTGAAATTGGAGGAGAATGACTACTACCAATATCAGAAATACGAGAAGATGAAAATGTCCATGAACGACGTTACGCCGGAAAAGATGGAAAAAGGCATCTACAAGAAATTCTCTTTTTTCAAAGACCAGGTAGAACTGTCCCCCAAGACCAATAAGATGATTTTGCCTATCTCCATCAAGGAGACGGCTTCCAAGACTATCTATCGTAAAAGTCCTAAAAGCGAAAAAACGATCATCGAAGGTATGAACTCCACCGGTATCGAAGAATTCTTCAGTACGGGTGATATGCTGGGGACTATCCTGACCGATGTATTTTCGGACGTAAACATCTATGATGACGATATCCGTTTGTTGCAGCGCCGTTTCGTCAGTCCCATAGGGCGAGGTGCCATCAGTTTCTATAAATACTACCTCATGGACACCCTGATGGTAGACAAACAGGAATGCGTGCATCTTACTTTCGTTCCTCAGAATTCCCAGGATTTCGGTTTTACGGGGCATCTATACGTCGTAAAAGATTCTACTTACGCCGTTAAGAAATGTGTCATGAATCTCCCTAAAAAAACAGGTGTCAACTTTGTGGAGAACCTCGATATCGTGCAGCAATTCGAACAATTGCCTGATGGCAACTGGGTGCTTACTGACGATGATATGACCGTGGAACTTGCATTGATGAAAGGTATACAGGGGCTTGAGGTACAGCGAACGACCAAGTATACCGACTATAAATTTGATGAGATAGAACCCCGGCTGTTCCGTTTGAAAGGAAGTGTCATCAAAGAAGCCAATATGCTTTCGAAGAGCGATGAATACTGGGCTCAGGTGCGTCAGGTACCACTCACAAAGAAAGAGAGTAACATGGACATTTTCATGAACCGTATTGAACAAATACCAGGTTTTAAATATGTTATTTTCGGAGCGAAAGCACTTATTGAGAATTTTGTTGAGACGGGTAGCAAGAAACATCCGAGTAAATTCGACTTTGGCCCCATCAACACCATGATTACCAGTAACTATGTAAACGGTACCCGTTTCCGTGTCAGCGGTATGACTACCGGAAATCTTGATCCGCACTGGAGTTTCAGCGGATATGGCGCATACGGTACGAGAGATAAAAAATGGTTTTATTCCGGGCAAGCCGCTTATTCATTCAATAAGCGCGAATACGTATTATGGGAATTCCCCAAACACTACCTCGGTTTCAAGTACACATACGACGTCATGTCGCCTATGGACAAGTATCTGGAAACCGATAAAGATAATATGTTTGTCGGCTGGAAGTGGACAAAAGTGGACCAAATGTCTTATATGCGTGACGCTACTTTGATGTATGAACTGGAGACCAATGCCGGCTTTTCAGTCAAAGCCATGGCACGTCATCGTAACGACCAACCTGCCGGAATGCTTCAATATTGGAAAAACAATGGGGACGTTCCCGGTGAATGGGATCAAAAGAATACATTGGTACATGACATCACTACTGCCGAACTAGGTGTCACCTTGCGCTATGCTCCCGGTGAGACATTTGTCAACACCAAGCAACGCCGTGTCCCCGTATCGCTGGATGCTCCTATTTTTTCCCTCTCCCACACTATCGGTTTTAAAGGCGTGTTAGGTGGAGAATACAATTTTAACCTGACAGAAGCGAGTATCCGCAAACGCTTTTGGTTTGGTTCATGGGGTAAACTGGATGTCACGGCACGTGCCGGGGCTCAATGGAACACGGTTCCGTTCCCTTTATTGAACCTGCCGATGGCAAATCTTTCATACATCACGCAACATAATGAATCGTTCTCGCTCATCAACAACATGGAGTTCCTGAACGACCGTTATGCTTCTCTTGCCCTGACATACGACATGAACGGAAAGCTTTTCAACCGCATCCCGCTTATCAAGAAACTCAAATGGCGTGAAGCGTTCCGCATCCGTGGGTTGTGGGGCACATTGACAGACAAGAACAATCCATATAAAAGCAGCAACCCCGATTTGTTCCTGTTCCCGATGCGGGATGGTATGCCTACCAGTTATGTAATGGGTAAAACGCCCTATATAGAAGCCAGTGTAGGCATATACAATATTTTCAAATTGCTGCATATTGAATATGTCCGCCGTCTTACCTATACGGATATTCCGGGAGTGAAGAAAGGCGGTATCCGGTTTATGATTTTAATGATATTCTAAGTTATGCCTCCATTAGCAGAACGGCTTCGGCCCAAGACATTAGATGAATACATCGGTCAGAAACACTTAGTGGGACCGGGTGCAGTGCTACGCAAGATGATTGACGCAGGGCGTATTTCCTCGTTTATACTTTGGGGACCACCGGGAGTAGGAAAAACGACATTGGCACAGATTATTGCCAACAAGCTCGATACTCCATTTTATACTCTCAGCGCTGTAACTAGCGGGGTAAAAGATGTGCGCGATGTAATAGAGCGTGCCAAAAGTAACCGTTTTTTCTCACAATCAAGTCCGATTTTGTTTATTGATGAAATTCATCGTTTCAGCAAATCCCAACAAGATTCATTGCTTGGTGCTGTGGAACAAGGTACTGTCACTCTGATAGGTGCTACCACAGAAAATCCTTCTTTTGAAGTGATTCGTCCTCTGCTCTCCCGTTGTCAACTTTATGTATTAAAGTCGCTGGAAAAGGATGACTTACTGGAATTACTTCAACGAGCCATTTCAACTGATATTGTTTTAAAAGAGCGGAAGATAGAGCTCAAAGAAACCACCGCCATGCTACGCTATAGCGGTGGAGATGCCCGGAAATTGCTCAACATCCTCGAACTGGTAGTACAATCCGAAAGTTCTGACCCGGTTGTCATTACTGATGAAATGGTGACCGAACGGTTGCAACAAAACCCGTTGGCATACGACAAGGATGGAGAAATGCATTATGATATTATCTCCGCTTTCATAAAATCTATTCGGGGAAGCGATCCCGACGGAGCTATCTACTGGCTTGCACGTATGGTTGAAGGAGGTGAAGATCCTGCTTTTATTGCCCGGCGTCTTGTCATATCCGCTTCCGAAGATATAGGACTTGCCAATCCCAATGCTTTGTTGATAGCTAATGCATGCTTTGACACTATCATGAAAGTGGGTTGGCCCGAAGGACGCATACCATTGGCAGAAGCTACCATATATCTTGCCACAAGTCCTAAGAGCAATTCTGCTTACATGGCTATTAACAATGCCTTGGAAATTGTAAGGCAGACTGGTAATCTTCCTGTTCCTCTGCACCTTCGCAATGCGCCCACCAAGCTGATGAAACAGCTGGGCTATGGTGATAATTACAAATATGCTCATGATTATCCCGGCAATTTCGTTCGACAACAGTTCTTGCCCGACGAATTGAAAAACCGGATCATCTGGGAACCGCAAGACAATGCTGCCGAACTAAAGCATAAAGAACGGATGCAGGCGTTGTGGGGGAAATACTCCCCGAACTCCTTGAAGGGATAAAGGAATACTCATTAATATAAATAAAAAAACGAACAATCCTAATCCTCCCCTTAGGAGAACAAGGGATTATAAATCACAAATTATGAAAATAGTAGTATTAGACGGTTATGCCGCCAATCCCGGAGATTTGTCATGGGATGAATTAAAAGCATTGGGTGAATGTACCATCTATGAGCGCACTTCTCCTGAAGAAATACTGGAACGTGCTGCCGGAGCAGAAATCCTATTAACCAATAAAGTGGTGCTTAATGCTGAAACTATAGCTGCTCTGATGGAATTGAAATATATCGGAGTTCTTGCCACCGGATATAACATTGTGGATGTTACGGCAGCCAAAGAACGCGGTATCATCGTTACCAACATCCCCGCATACAGCACTGCTTCTGTTGCACAGATGGTCTTTGCACATATCCTGAATATCGCCCAACGAGTGCAACATTATACTGACGAAGTTCGTGCAGGACGTTGGAGCAACAGCCCTGATTTCTGTTTCTGGGATACTCCGCTCATCGAATTGCGTGGAAAAAAAATAGGTATCATTGGATTAGGACATACCGGTTATAATACCGCACGTATTGCCATCGGTTTCGGCATGGAAGTCTATGCCTACACTTCAAAGTCTCCTTTCCAACTTCCTCCCGAAATTAAGAAAATGGAACTTGACGAGATTTTCAGCACATGCGATATCGTCAGCCTGCACTGCCCTCTCACCGATGCAACCCGTGAACTGGTAAATGCAGGACGCCTAAAACTGATGAAACCTAACGCAATCCTCATCAACACCGGCCGCGGACCGCTCATCAACGAGCAAGACCTCGCAGATGCTTTGAACAATGGCACTATCTTTGCCGCCGGTTTGGATGTACTTACCCAAGAACCACCTCGTGCTGATAACCCTCTGCTCACTGCCAAGAACTGCTATATCACCCCACACATTGCCTGGGCAAGTACCGCAGCACGCGAACGCCTTATGCAGATTATGCTTGAAAATGTGAAAGCTTATTTAAGCGGAAAACCAGTTAACAATGTTGCCAAGTGATAATTAGTATTTGATATTTGATAATTAATCCTCATGGGAAAATCCGCAGTCAAAGGACTCTTTCATATCCTGATAATAGCCGCCACCATTGTTTTGGCGGCTATTACTATCATAGCTTCCCGGTCGGGGCATTATGCTCCGGTTGATTCCGTAATCATGCCCCTATTGGGTCTCGCTGTTCCTGTGTTGTTACTTTGCAATCTAATAGTGGCTATCTGTTGGGCATTTGCACGCAAGTGGTGGGCTTTGATTCCATTGACCGCTTTCTTTTTCAACTGGACATATCTGGCCTCAGTCATCCAGTTTAACTCAACCCATGAAATACCGGCAGAAGCTTTGGCTAAAAGCAACCAGCCTAACGGTTATCTGACAGTTGCTACCTACAATGTACATAGTTTCGGCAACGAAATAACCGGTTATTCCTGCAAAGAAATAGCCAAATACATGCAAGAGAAGCATGTTGATGTGCTTTGCTTCCAAGAGTTCGGTGATAACAAATATTTTCCTGTAGACAGTTTGCGCCGTGTACTCTCCCACTGGAAGTATGCCTTCATCCCCACAGGAGATTCTATTCGTGGCATTCTCCCTATCGCTGTATTCAGCCGTTTCCCTTTGATGAACGAGCGTTTTATCACCTATCCGCATAGTGCCAATTGTAGCATGACATGCGATATTGTTTTAGGAATGGATACTATCCGTCTCCTTAACAATCATCTGCAAACGACCAGTGTCAGCCAAAATCGTAGGAAATGGCAACGCGAACTTGCCACTGATGATACCCGTCGTGAAGCTCAAGCCATGCAAGATGCTGCCGAAACTTTACATGATAACTTTGTGAAACGTGCTTCCCAAACCGATAGTATCTGTCATCGTGCCATAGGCAGTCCCTATCCCGTATTAGTATGCGGCGACTTCAACTCTTTGCCCTCTTCCTATACTTACTATCAATTATCAGAAATCCTACAAGATGGTTTCAAAACCGGAGGTTGTGGCTATATGTACACTTACCGTTACGGAAAGAGGTTATTTCGAATCGATTATGCTTTCCATTCCCCTGAACTTGACTGTATAAACTATTACTCTCCTGATTTGGATTTATGTAGTGATCACAATCCGGTGGTGTTTACGGTGAAATACTAAAACCTATTTATATTTCTTTTGCTTCAGGCTAACATGAATAAAGGAATATAAAAAAATCAAGGGCTGCTCCGGTATTGAAGCAGCCCTCATTTTTAAGCACATTAAATAAATCTTAGTTCCACATTAGAAAGTCAAGCGGATACCCACCTGCGCATGCCAACGTGAAGCTGTATCATTCTTAGTAATCTTCGCATTATTGAAATAATAAGTAGGAGTCTTCTGACCATTATTATCAGTAGTTAAGGATGCTACTGTAAGCGGTGAAAGATTATATGCAGAACTATAATTTACACCCCACTTTTTATTAAGCATATTGGCAAAGTTAATGATATCAAACGTGAACTCCAGTTTACCCAATCCTTTAGGATTATAAATAGTCTGAGCCAAATGGAGATTAATTTCATGCTCCCAGTTACTGAGATTAGAGTTTCTCACGGCATATTGTCCACGATGGTTCTTAGCATAATCATCATTCTCAATCCACTGTGCAAAAGCCTGACGACCTTCTTCTGCAGTTCTTACAATTTTCTTATTATTATATTCATCCACAAAGTTCATCTTGGCGAGTTCACTTTCTGTCGGAATATATAATAAAGAGTTACCACTAAATCCATCACCGTTAAAATCAGATTTCTCATTCATCGTCAAGCTATAGCGACTTCCCGAGAAAGCATTGTAAATAACAGAAATAGAGGTACTCATCCAATTATTCCAATACTTCGGAGTTGTATAAGCAGCCTGAACCATTACACGATGAGGTATATCAAACTTAGAGAAACTGAGTTCATTACCACTATTAGTGTCATGTGAATAATTGTACTTCCAGTTGGAATATGCCACAGAAGAAGTTCCGTCATTCACAGACTTGGAATGTCCGAAGGTGTAAGACGCCGACATATCAAGACCGAACCCAAAGTGTTTTTCCAATAATGCGGATAGAGCGTAACTATATCCTTTATTCGTATTCTTTAAATTAATGATAGAAAAATAATCACCCGCTTGAGCCTTATAATAAGGAGAAGTAGAAGCTTCTACACCTGGAACAGCATAAACTTGTCCATTCTCAACCAATGCCAGATTTTCAAAGAAGACATTATTCATAGTCTTTGAGTAAACTCCCTCAAGAGTCATTCTCACATTACCAGGTAAAAATTGCTCATAAGCCAGATTAGCACGCAATACTTGGGGATATTTGAAATTCTTTGAAGTAGTTACGACATCTTGCTTGGCATTTGTCGTTGCAGCCGCTTTCGGGTTTTCATGATATTCAGTCAAAGTTGGAGCACCGTTAGTATAGTTCTTATCAGCATCCTTAGGAGCAATAGTGGTTCCTTTCTGCTCCATAGCTGTATTGTTGAAAGAGTTGCTAAGCCATACGAAAGGTACACGTCCCGTAAAGATACCTACACCACCACGGAACAAAGTGCGATGACTGTCATCAGTATACCAGCTGAAACCAACACGAGGTGAAACCATCAACTTGGTACTCGGAGTTTCACCTACTTCCACACCCATGTTACGTTCTGCGGCAAAAGTATTGAAAGCCGGATTAACGGTGGGTTTATTAAACAGCAAAGGTATATCAAAACGAATACCATAAGTAAAGTTGAAATTACGAGACACAATCCACTTATCCTGAGCATAAAATCCGAACTGACCGGCTTTCATCACAGGAGCATACTTCAAATCACCACCTGTAAGTTCGGGGTCACTGTATTTATAAGTAAACTGATAGGGTTTGTCTTGCATAAACAAATCCAATGAATTATAATACCATGCTCCTTCGGATGCCTGGATAAACAAATTACTGATACGATAAATTTCATTGTGCGTACCGAAAGTCAACGTATGATCACCCAAATACCAAGAAAGGTTATCTTCAAAACTATACACATCTTGGTCTAATTTATTAGCACCAGAGGAGAATTCCGTCCCTATATTCACAGTTATTTTAGTTTTACCATCAGCGGCCAATACATTTTTAATCTGAAGGTTCGGGCCTAAATAATCTGTATCACGAAAATCGCGTACAAAAGTACCTGATGCACGGAATTCATTATACATCTTGTCACCCAAACGAGAGTTCAATTCAGCTACAATGGAATTAGTCTTATTATTCATGCGGTAGCCGCTATTCTCAAAATAATAAGTAGTGGAATTAGCACCATATACATCCTTGTAAGAGTTATTGTGTTGGAAACGTACAGCCAACTTATGATTGTCATTGATATTCCAGTCCAAACGAGCCAGCAAACCAAATGACTTCTGTTCAATGTCACGCTGATTATAAGCATCAGACTTGCCTGTGATTTTAGAGTACTGATCAACAATCTGCTTAGCAGTAGCACTCGTTATGTAGTTAGTAGTATATCCAGGATAAATGCTGGAAGGATAACTATTTTTCTGTCCTTCCGCGCTTACAAAATAGAACAATTTGTTCTTAACGATAGCTCCACCTAACGTACCACCATACGTACGATCGAACTGTTGAGACATCGGAGACTTAACATAATCGCGAATAGCACTGTATTTTCCATACATATTCTGATTATTGAAATAAGTATAAGCCGAGCCATGAGTTTCATTTGTACCCTGTTTTGTGATAGCATTGATTCCACCACCTGTAAATCCACTTTGGCGTACATCATAGGGAGCAACTACAACCTGTATTTCTTGAATTGCATCCATAGAAATAGGATTGGCACCTGTTTGGGCACCATTCGTTCCACCGGCAGATAGTCCGAATACATCGTTAGCAACCGTACCGTCTATTTGGAAACTGTTGTAACGGTTATTAGAACCGACAAAGGTAATACCTCCCACTTTGGAAGCTGTAACCAAAGGACTGTTCTTCACAATGTCATAAATGTCACGGCTTACAGTTGGGGTATTTTCAATGTTTTCAAGCGAAAAGTTCTTTGCCGCACCTGTTTTTGTTTTAGCATCAGCAACTACAAGAACTTCATCCAATAACTCAGAGCTTGGATGTAATGTAACATTCTGCGTATAGGTATTACCAAGCTCAAGAATAATACCCTTGAATACAGAAGTCTGATAACCTACATACGACACTTGTACTTTGTACGGTCCTCCCGTACGCATACCTTGAATCGTATATCGGCCATCAACGTTAGTGATAGCTCCATACGAAGTTCCTGACGGTTCATGAACAGCCATGATTGTAGCACCAATCACAGGCTCATTTTGTTCATCAATTACCTTACCACTCATCGCAGCAGTAGTAGTTTGCGCATTTACACCTACAGTAACCAGCAGCGAGATTACTACAAGCATGAATCTTAGTCTTTTTAACATAATACCATTTAATTAGTTCCTTAAAATGTTATATTTCTCAAAACACCTGCAAAGATAAGTAAAATAATATATATACATATTACATACTCATTACAAATTTTAAGACTTAAAGGAATTTTTTTAGCATGGTTATGCAATACGAGGTAAAATAACTGTAAAACAGCTACCTTTACCCTCCTGAGATTCGACGGTAATGCGTCCGTTTAGCTTCTCCACAATGAGCACACAAATGGACAAACCCAATCCAACTCCTTGTGAAAACTCATTATGCTTATAGAAACGCTCGAAAATCATTTTTAATTCATCAGAAGAAATACCCATTCCGGTATCTTCTACATATATATGTATCTCCTGTTTATTCTGTGGGCAGTTATATCCTAATTTGATATAACCTTCACGGGTAAATTTATTGGCATTATTCAAAAAGTTCGTAATGACTTGTGTCAATCGCATGGAATCTATATAGACATAAGCATCTTCTCCGGGGAAATCCTTGATAAATTCGAGCGAAGAATGAATAAGCACACTATGCGTCTGATAAATACTCTCCAATACTTCACGAATATTTTCCCGATGAGGATTGAAAGACATAGCTCCTGATTCGATACGAGAAAGTTCAAGTACATCATCTACCAACTTCAACAATAGTTTGGTATTATTATTAATAATATCCACATACTCTAATTTCTCTTCTTCCGATAACTCGGGTTCATAAACCAACATATTTGAGAAACCTGCAATGGCATTAAGCGGCGTACGTATCTCATGGCTCATATTATTCAGGAATGACTGCTTCAATTCTGCATGTTCCGCCAACTTACGGGCCTGTATCAATTCTTTCTCACGATCTTTTACATCCTGGACATTCTGCAACAAACCTGTTATTACAGGCTTTACTCCACCCGCATTGAATACTGTACTATAACGTATTTCCCACCATTGATATTCACCGGTAAAATTAAAACGATATTGTCCCTTATGGCTGTGTACAGAAGACGAAGCCTGAGAGTTTTTTCGAAATTCGTTACGGTCATCAGGATGAACAAATGCGAGAATTTCCTCCAGACTAATACGTGTATGAGGATGATGGATAAATTCATAGAATTGTGAATCACAAATAACCCCATCTTCTTCTAAACGCCAGGCATAAGTCGCCCCACCTTCTATAGCAAGCGCCAAAGTCTCGTGTTCATATTGCAGATTTCGTTGCGCCTCACGTTTCCGTTTGCGCTCCACTGACAAACTACGAGTCAAATAAATAATGAAAAGTAATATAAGAACACTTGCCAAAATAAAGCTATATAATAAGGTGTAACGATAACGTTCTACAAAAGGAATATACATAATGATATACTCTTTGGGGATATTATCGACAGGAATCTGATAACGTCTCAATGTATTCCAATTCAGTACATACTGCTTGGCACAGTACTTCACTTGTCGGTCAGGCATTTCTCCACGGAGTCTTTCACTTATTCCCTGTGCCATATCTTTCATCTGAGTTTCAAGCGGGGCAAAATATCCACCTAACTTATGGTCAAGCAATCCAAAGCCCTCATTAATCGTTTCAAAGCAAGGATTATGAAAGAAATTGGCAGAATTTACAGTTGTAAAATCCCGTTTAGTAAAAAGAAATAATGTATGCGTACCACGTCCCGTCCAAGCCAATTTAGTCAAGGACAAGGAATCACTATTTATCCTCACAATGACAGTGGAATCAAACCTTTCATTTTCCTGTTTCATATCGGCAGACACTGAGAATAAACCATCTTTCACCATTCTATGCGCGGCAATATGTTTAATCACATCATCATCAAAAATCTCGTACCCGGTTCCTTCGAACTGTTCCAAAAGGTTTTTCCAAATAATCCGATCCAAAACGATATTCCTGTTTATCACACATACGCGTGACTTCCCCATAACACGTTCAATCATACGTACCGTATTGAGATAATCGGGAATATCGGCATAACCAGTGACATTAGGATATTGTCTCAGTAGTTCCATATTAGGATAGTTCACACCACTAAACACAACTGGTATATCACGAAGCTTAGAATTATGACAAGACATCAACGAATAGGTAGCTTGGTCATCAAGCACGGCCACTAAATCTGCTCCCCAAGCAGTAAAATCATCAATAAAAAGGGAAGCTTGTTCTTCCTCTGCGGCGGCCATCAGTTCATCGCAATTCAGATAATATTCCCTGAAATCGCAATATAGGCCGTGGGCACGAAGTTCTTTGTTTAACAGTTTGTATGTTCTTTCCGCATCTACATGCCCCTCCTCATAAGAATGCACAAGAGCTATCTTATAGCGCTCTGCATAAGCAGGACATGTTCCCCACATCAAACCAGTCCAAAGGAGAAGAAAATATATTACGGTGGTAGTTGTTTTCATTGGTTAATGTTACATCCATTTATAAACGGTTACAAAGATAAAAAGTTTTGTGACAAAAAAATATGCATCTTTTTCTTTTAAGGCCAACAGATAGAAAAAGTACAATTATTTATGTACCTTTGCCGCGCTTTTTATGACTCTAAAGTAAGAAACGCTTATGCAAAAATCCGACTGCATCATCGGTGTAGAGCACGTATCGAAGTTCTTCGGAGATAAGGCCGTACTGAACGATGTAAATCTATCTGTCCGTAAGGGCGAGTTTGTAACGATACTGGGACCATCCGGTTGCGGGAAAACAACATTGTTACGCCTCATCGCAGGCTTCCAAACCGCTTCGGAAGGAGTAATTACCATTGCCGGAAAAGACATCACGCAGACACCACCGCACAAACGTCCGGTAAATACAGTGTTCCAAAAATATGCCCTTTTTCCTCACCTCAATGTATTCAATAATATCGCTTTCGGCCTCAAACTGAAGAAGATGCCTGCCGCCACTATCGAAAAGAAAGTGAAACAAGCACTTCGTATGGTGGGCATGACGGACTATGAATATCGTGACGTTGATTCACTCTCCGGCGGGCAACAACAACGTGTAGCCATTGCCCGTGCCATTGTCAACGAACCGGAAGTGCTACTGCTGGATGAACCGCTTGCCGCATTGGACCTGAAAATGCGCAAAGACATGCAGATGGAACTGAAAGAAATGCACCAGAAGTTGGGCATTACCTTTATATACGTCACACACGACCAAGAAGAAGCACTTACCTTAAGTGATACTATCGTCGTGATGAGCGAAGGAAAGATACAGCAAATCGGCACACCGATAGATATCTATAATGAACCTATCAACTCCTTTGTAGCTGACTTCATCGGTGAAAGTAATATATTGAACGGTGTGATGATAAAAGATAAGCTCGTCACTTTTGCCGGACACGAGTTCGAGTGTGTGGATGAAGGATTTGGAGAACAAGCACAGGTAGATGTGGTGTTGCGCCCGGAAGACCTTTACATCTTTGATGTTTCGGATGCCGCACAGTTGACAGGTACCGTAACCAGTTGTATCTTCAAAGGTGTACATTATGAAATGCTGGTGCAAACCCATGAAGGTTACGAACTGATGGTACAAGATTACCATTGCTTTGAAACCGGACGCGAAGTAGGTTTACTGGTGAAACCGTTTGATATCCACGTAATGAAAAAGGAACGTACTTGCAATACTTTCAAAGGAAAACTGATTGACGAAACCCATGTAGAATTCCTAGGTTGTACCTTTGAATGCAGTCCCGTACAAGGTATCGAACCGGAAGCCTCAGTACAAGTAGAAATCGATTTCCAAAACGTCATTCTTGAAGATAACGAAGAAGACGGACGCCTGACAGGAGACGTGAAATTCATCCTCTATAAAGGAAACCATTATCATCTTACAGTGTTTACCGATTGGGACGAGGATATCTTTGTCGATACCAACGATGTATGGGACGACGGTGACCGTGTAGGTATCCGCATCGCCCCTGAAAATATACGGGTGATAGAGTGTGACAAGGTGGTAAAGTGATAAAAGTGAAAAGGTGATGTTAAGTAAGTTATCCTATTTCTTCATGCGGCGGCGCAACTGGACGGTGCCATACGCGTTATTTCTGCTTATATTTGTGATAGTACCGCTACTGCTTATTGTACTGTATGCCTTTACTGATGCCGAAGGGATGTTTACCTTTGCCAATTTCCGCAAATTCATGATGCACCCCGAAGCACTGAATACGTTTGTATACTCCATAGGTATCGCAATAATAACAACACTCGTGTGCCTCTTACTGGGTTATCCGGCAGCCTACATTCTGAGCCAAAAACATTTCAATACTTCCCGTACTATGGTGGTATTGTTCATTCTGCCCATGTGGGTGAATATTCTGATACGTACACTCGCCACTGTGGCACTTTTTGATTTTCTGAGTCTGCCGTTGGGCGAAGGGGCATTGGTTTTCGGCATGGTATACAATTTCCTGCCCTTCATGATATATCCCATTTATAATACATTGCAGAAAATGGATCACAATCTGATTGAAGCTTCACAAGACTTAGGAGCCAATCCCATGCAGGTGTTCGGAAAAGTGATATTACCGTTATCCATGCCGGGCATCATGAGTGGTATTGTGATGGTATTCATGCCCACAGTATCCACTTTTGCCATTGCTGAGTTACTGACAATGAACAATATCAAACTGTTCGGTACAACGGTACAGGAAAACATCTATAACGGAATGTGGAATTATGGCGCCGCCCTGTCACTCATCATGTTGTTGCTGATTGGCATTACCATTCTCTTCACCAACGAAGAAGACAGTGCATCCAATGAAAGCGGAGGTGTGATATGATGGCACGTATTCTGGCTAAAGGCTACCTTTGGATGTTATTGGCGTTGCTCTATTCGCCTATCCTGATTATTATGATATTCTCCTTTACCGAAGCTAAAGTACTTGGTAACTGGACAGGATTTTCCACAAAATTATACAGTTCTCTTTTTACAGGCGGAATGCATCACTCGCTGATGAGTGCCATTTGGAACACATTCGCTATCGCACTGATTGCAGCTTCAGCATCTACCGCTTTGGGGAGCATTGCCGCTATCGGCATATTTAATTTGCGTACACGCACACGGCAGATAATGAATTTTGCCAATGCCATTCCGATGATGAACGCCGATATCATTACAGGTGTATCCTTGTTCCTGTTGTTCGTCAGTTTCGGTATATCACAAGGCTTTACAACGGTAGTGCTGGCGCATATCACGTTCTGCACGCCATACGTGGTACTCAGCGTCATGCCCCGTCTGAAAAAGATGAATCAAAACGTATATGAAGCGGCACTCGACCTGGGAGCCACTCCATTTCAGGCATTGCGTAAAGTAATTCTCCCTGAAATATTCCCGGGAATGATTAGCGGGTTTATCCTTGCATTTACGCTTTCCATTGATGATTTTGCAGTAACTATCTTCACAATCGGAAACGAAGGTTTGGAAACACTTTCCACCTATATTTATGCCGATGCGCGAAAGGGCGGACTCACACCAGAGCTTCGTCCGTTGTCAACGATTATTTTCGTAACGGTGCTGGTACTGCTGATTGTGATTAACAAGCGGGCGGAACGGAATAAAAAACAATGATTAATGATTTGTAAATGAAGAGACTGATAAATATATTGCTTCTTTTATGCTGTGTAGGGGTTTTTACTTCCTGTAAGGAGTCCAATGAGGAACGCAGTCATGTACTGAAAATATATAACTGGGCGGACTATATCGATGAAGATGTGCTTGCCGAATTTCCAGCTTGGTACAAGCAGCAGACCGGGGAAGATATCCGTATCATCTATCAAGTGTTCGATATCAATGAAATCATGCTTACCAAGATTGAGCGCGGGCATGAGGATTTTGATGTGGTATGTCCCTCGGAATATATCATCGAACGAATGTTGAAAAAGGATTTACTTTTACCCATAGACCGGAATTTTGGCAAAACACCGGACTATATACCCAATATTTCTCCTTACATCCAAAAAGAACTGAACAAGACAAGTCAGCCGGAACGCATCACTACCGACTATGCCGTACCTTACATGTGGGGAACGGCCGGTATTCTCTATAACAAAAATTTCATCACAGAAGAAGAAGCCGGAAGTTGGTACTGTTTGTGGAATCCCAAGAACAAGGGTAAAATCCTGATGAAAGACAGTTATCGTGACGCATACGGTACTGCCATCATTTATGCTTATGCGAAAGAATTGGCAGACAGCACCGTGACTGTGGAGCAATTAATGAATGACAATTCTTCCGAAGCCATTGACCTCGCCGAGAAATACCTGAAATCCATGAAACCCAATATTTCCGGTTGGGAAGCCGATTTCGGCAAAGAAATGATGACCAAGAACAAAGCTTGGTTAAACCTTACTTGGAGTGGCGATGCTGTATGGGCTATCGATGAAGCGGACGCCGTGGGAGTAAATCTGGATTAT
The DNA here is from genome assembly GCF_959029255.1 of uncultured Bacteroides sp. Taxonomy (GTDB): domain Bacteria; phylum Bacteroidota; class Bacteroidia; order Bacteroidales; family Bacteroidaceae; genus Bacteroides. The sequence goes on from NZ_CAUFUE010000010.1 coordinate 64,690, forward strand.
GAAGTTCCTCGTGAAGGCAGTAATATCTGGTACGACGGTTGGGTCATCCCTAAATATTCGCGTAACGTAAAGGCAGCGAGTTATTTCATCAACTATCTCTGCCAGCCCGAAATAGCGATGAGAAATATGGATGCCATCGGCTATGTCAGTGCTGTGGCAACCCCTGAAATCATGGAAGCGAAAATTGATACAACCATCGAGAAACGTTCCGACTTGAGTTACTTCTTCGGAGAGGGTAAGGGAGCTGACAGCCTGCAAATCAATCCCGTCCAATATCCCGACCGGGAAGTAGTGGAACGTTGCGCCATGATACGCGACTTTGGTGACCGTACGGAATTGGTACTTGAAATGTGGAGCCGCGTAAAAGGTGACAACCTCAATACGGGTATCGTATTACTGATATTTGCCGTTTTCGGCATACTGTTCATTTGGTTGATGTATGGAAAGATACGGAAATACAAACAGCAGCAACGACATCATCGCAGACGGAGAAAAAGAAACTTGAAATCATAAATCTAAAATCTAAAAAAATGCTGACTCAAATTATCAACGGACGCATATTCACCCCGCAAGGTTGGTTGAATGAAGGTTCTGTCCTGATGCGGGACGGAAAAATCTTGGAAGTAACAAACTGTGACCTGGCCCTTATCGGCGCGCGGCTCATCGATGCCAAAGGTATGTATATCGTACCGGGGTTCGTCTGTATGCATGCTCATGGCGGTGGTGGATATGATTTTACCGAATGTACGGAAGAGGCTTTCCGTGGAGCTATCCGTGCACATCTGCGCCATGGAGCTACCAGCTTCTATCCTACTCTTTCTTCCTCACCTTTCAGCAAACTACACCGAGCTGCCGAAATATGCGAAAAGTTGATGGAAGAACCCGGAAGCCCAGTGGTTGGACTACACATCGAAGGTCCGTATCTAAATCCTAAAATGGCGGGCGGACAATTTGCCGGACAAGTCAAAGAGATTGATGAAAAAGAATATAAAGAACTTGTAGAAAATACTCACTGCATCCGCCGTTGGGATGCTTCACCCGAACTTCCCGGCGCACTGGACTTTGCCCGTTATCTTCGTAAAAAAGGTATATTGGCAGCCGTATCGCATACGGAAGCTGAATATGAAGGCATCAAAGAGGCTTTTGAAGCAGGCTTTACCCATGCTGCCCATTTCTACAACGCCATGCCCGGTTTCCACAAACGCCGTGAATATAAATACGAAGGTACGGTAGAAAGCGTATATCTGACAGATGGGATGACCATTGAACTGATAGCCGACGGTATCCACTTGCCTGCCACTATCCTTAAATTGGCTTATAAATTAAAAGGTGTTGAACATACTTGTCTGGTAACCGATGCACTCTCCTACGCCGCCAGCGAAGATAAAGAAATCAATGATCCGAAAGTCATTATTGAAGACGGTGTTTGTAAGTTGGCCGATCGTTCGGCACTGGCAGGCAGTATCGCCACTACCGATGTATTGGTACGCACAATGGTAAAAGCTGGAATTCCTTTAGGAGATGCACTACGTATGGCTTCCGAAACCCCGGCTCGTATCATGGGAGTATACGATTGTAAGGGTTCACTACAAAAGGACAAGGATGCCGATGTATTGATTATGGATAAAGATTTGAATATTCGTGCTGTATGGCAAGCCGGAAATTTGGTTGAAGAAACGAACACACTGTTTTAAAGAATGAGCGAGCACTCATAACTGAAATTCTCTAAAAAAAGCGCAACGCTGAACTTTTTGTGGTCAATGGATGTATTATATAGGTAAATTGGCATCATTAAAACTTAAACCAACTAAAAAATAAAAAGGTATGAAAAAGATGAAGATTACAGCTATATTGCTGAGCGGTGCTTTACTACTAGGTAGTTGCAGCACCATGAACAAAACGACCAAAGGGGGTATCATTGGCGGTGGTTCAGGCGCAGCGGCCGGAGCTATTATCGGAGGATTGATTGGCAAAGGAAAGGGCGCTGCCATTGGTGCGGCGGTAGGTGCGGCAGTAGGTACAGGTGCCGGTGTAGCCATCGGTCATAAAATGGACAAGAAGGCTGCTGAGGCTGCCAAGATTGAAGGTGCACAAGTAGAGAAAGTGACAGATTCCAACGGATTGGCTGCTGTAAAAGTCTCATTTGAATCCGGCATTTTGTTTGCTTTCAACTCCGCAGCGCTAAGCAATAGTTCCAAAGCTTCTTTACGTGAACTGGCACAAATTTTAAAGGAAGATCCAACTACGGATATTGCCATTGTAGGCCATACTGATAAAGTAGGTTCATACGAAGCCAACATGAAAGTTTCGAGAGAACGTGCCTATGCCGTAGAAAATTATCTGCAAACTTGTGGTGTGTCTCCCTCTCAATTCAAGAAAGTGGAAGGTGTGGGATACAATGAATATGACAACAGCATGACGGCCGAACAAAATCGTCGGGTCGATGTGTACATGTATGCCAGCGAACAGATGATTAAGAATGCAGAAGCAGGAAGATAAATGATAATTTAATGAAGAATTAAGAATGAAGAATGAAGAATGAAGAATGAAGAATGAAGAATTACCTTGCGGCGTGCTTGCATAGCGCAGCCAAATTCTTCATTCTTCATTCTTAGTTCTTCATTTCCCCAAATTCCCATTTATAGACTTTATATACAATGAATACATAGCACATTGATTTACAAACGCTTTCAACTTTACACTACTTTATCAATTGTACAGTGCCGCTTTATCAGTAGTAAAGAGTCGCTTTACCGGTGATAAAGTAACTCTGTATCGGTAGTAAAGCAGTACTTTATCGCAAGTAAAGTGACACTGTATTAACAGTAAAGAAGAAATACAGTGGCATTTTATTGATAATAAGCACTTTGAATAGAAAGCCCCGTTTCCTTATAAATGATAAATTACCGACGTAGCGCCAAAGCAAGGTTTCTACATCCTTATCAACCCTGTGACTATGAAACTTTCAAAGCCTTTGCGAATTATCCGCAACATTATATTATTCTTTTTTATCTCTACTATTACAGCAGTAGTGATTTATCGTTTTATGCCGGTATATATCACTCCCCTAATGGTTATTCGCAGTGTACAACAAATGTTTGCGGGAGAAAGTCCCAAGTGGCATCACACCTGGGTACCGTTCGATAAAATATCCCCTCACCTGCCCATGGCAGTTATTGCTTCCGAAGATAACCGCTTTGCCACGCACAATGGTTTCGACTTTATTGAAATTAAAAAAGCGATCGAAGAAAATGAAAACCGCAAGCGAAAACGAGGAGCGAGTACTATCAGCCAACAGACAGCAAAAAATGTCTTTCTTTGGCCACAATCTTCATGGGTACGAAAAGGTTTCGAGGTCTATTTCACCTGGCTTATTGAACTATTTTGGTCGAAAGAACGAATTATGGAAGTCTATCTTAATTCCATAGAAATGGGAAAAGGGGTATACGGAGCACAAGCCGCAGCAAAATATAAATTCAATACCACAGCAGCCAAACTCACTGCAGGACAATGCGCACTGATTGCCGCTACTCTCCCTAATCCGATACGATTTAACTCTGCAAAACCTTCCCGGTATATATTGAAAAGACAAGGACAAATACTGAGACAGATGAAACTCGTTCCGAAGTTTCCGCCGACAGAAAAATCGGTAAAAAAGAAGAAAGGGAAATAAAAGAGAGAGGGGGACAAAATATACTTGAAGTTTTTTTAGGTATGGATTTCACTGAAAAAGAATAAGGGAAATCTGTGAAATTCGTGCCTGAAAAACGTGAGTTCGGTATAAGAAATGACTCATTATTTATGGGCTTTGAGTTAAATGACAAGAGAATTATTTTTAGACATAAGAACAAAAGAACATATCCAGGGTACTATATAGTTTACGCTTTCTCATGTTTTCTTATTTGTTCTTTTGTTCTTATGTCTAAAAATAATATTCTGCTTTGTTTATATCCATTCTGTTATATTCTGATTTTCATATCGAACTCACGTTAAAAAGAAATAAACAATAAGCGAATTAACTTTTGAAACACCTTTTTTATTAATAGGCGTGTCCTCCTCCTTCCATTTCTTTCACATCAATCTTCTTCCTGTCAATACTACGCCAAGCGTAGAAGATATAAGCAAGTACAAAAGGCACTAATATAGATACATACGCCATTACCCGCAAGGTAAATTGACTGGAACAACTGTTTGCCAGTGTCAACGAACTTTGCAAGTCGGCAGTAGAAGGATAATAGGCAGTATTATTATATCCGGCCGTAAGCAGCAAAGCAAGTACGGTAAATACAGTACCCACACCGGCAAACCAGATACCCTTATCAAACGCGGGTTTCCACAACGTACGGATAATCCCCCAAAGAACAGACACTACGCCAATAAGGAAGATTAGCAAGACCAAAGGCATCTCAAGGAAATTTGTAAGGTATTTGTAAGGTTCCATAAAAACTTCGCCTGTTACCGGATTGACGGCATACCCTTCGGCAAGCAGCGTACGGATAACAAATGCAAGGAAAAATACCAGAAATAAAATCGTATTACCCCACAGAGCACGACGGGAACGCTTCACTAAATCATCGTTATTTATATTATTAATGAAATAGAGTGAGCCCAAAATACGTGCCAAGAAGAAAACAGCCAATCCAAGCACTACATTCCACGGATTGAGTAACGCATCAAGTCCATGTCCGGCATTTGCCCAACGGCTGATAACGGGCATCACGGTATCAGCCATATTACCTTTATTAATATAGAACTCGGAACCGGTAAAGAACGTAGCCACAGCACCGCCCAGCAACACCGGACCTACCACACCATTTATTACCAGAAACACACGATACGTCGTTTTACCCAATAAGTTTCCTGCCTTTGACTGGAATTCATAACTGACGGCCTGCAACACAAAGCTGAACAGGATAATCATCCACAACCAATAGGCACCACCGAAACTCGTACTATAAAATAACGGAAATGAAGCAAAGAATGCACCTCCAAACGTAACGAGCGTAGTAAACGTAAACTCCCACTTCCGTCCTGTAGAGTTAATCATCATTTTACGTTGTTCCTCCGTTTTTCCCAAACAGAAGATAAGCGAATTACCTCCCTGTACAAATAACAGGAACACAAGTATAGCTCCCAACAGGGAAACTACAAACCACCAATATTGCTGAAGGAATATGTATGTATTCATAATTTAGTGTGATAATGTTATAAAATTATAATGTGATAAAGTTGTAATCCCTTTATCCTTTTTCTTCCGGTCCCTTACGGATAGCCTTCAGCATAATACCGATTTCAGCAATCAGCATAATAGTGAAGAGTACAAGGAAAATAAAGAAAGTAGTCTGTACGGAACTTACATCCAGCTTGGAGATGGCAGCACTGGTAGGCAACATATCCTGTATGGCCCACGGTTGACGTCCACACTCAGCTACCACCCAACCAGCCTGCCCGGCAAGGTATCCCAAAGGAATGGTCAACATAGCTACCCAATGCATCCAACGCATCCGGGACAAATCTTTCTTATATACAAAGAAGAGAACTACGATAAAGAAGAGAATGAAATAACCACCCAATATCACCATGACACGGAACATATAGAACGTTAAGGGTACATTAGGTACCAACTCATTCACATCTTTAATATAACCATACCCAAAGTATGCTACATTCTCTTTTAAAACTTTGGCAGCTACCTGCGCATCGGCATCGTTCCCCGCAGCTCTTGCCGCACGGTAAGCGGCGAAAGCACCAATAGCCGTTTTACCCTTTTCTATTTTCTCCTCGGCAGAAAGAGCAGTCGAACCGTCCTTCAACTTATATCCACCTTGCAGCAGATTATCGATACCCGGGACAAACGCATCCATTTTCCGTTCGGCAAGCAATGATAAGAACTTTGGAATTTCCCAACGGACAAGGAACGCATCTTCCCCGTCACCGGCAGTTTTCTTATCGGGGTTCAAGATACCGAAAGCAACCAAACCCGCACCATTCTGTCCCTCATAATATCCTTCCATGGCAGCCAGCTTCATAGGTTGTTTTTGAGCCACTTGGTAACCGGAGCCATCTCCTGTCCATACAGAAAGCACAGCGGCACACAGTCCCACCCAAGCTGCAATCTTAATACTTGCCAAGGCAAACTTCTTATCGCGATTCTTCCAAAGATACCAGCAACTGATGCCAACTACAAACACGGCAGCCAGTACCCATCCCGATAATACACTGTGGAAAAACTTATTAACGGCCATCGGCGAAGTTGCCACAGCCCAGAAGTCCACCATCTCATTACGGGCAGTTTCCGGATTGAACTCCATTCCAACGGGATTTTGCATCCAGGCATTTGCCACCAAAATCCACCATGCGGAAATCGTAGCCCCTAACCCCGTCAACCAGGTAGATACCAGATGGAAACGTTTACTCACTTTATCCCAGCCGAAAAACATGACCGCTATAAATGTAGCTTCCATAAAGAACGCCAAAATACCTTCGATGGCTAGCGGAGCACCGAAGATATCTCCCACAAACCAACTGTAATTACTCCAGTTCGTACCAAATTCAAACTCCAAAATCAATCCCGTAGCCACACCTACGGCAAAATTGATACCGAAAAGTTTCATCCAAAACTTGGCGGTACGTTTCCAGAACTCGTCACCTGTACGGTAGTAAGCCGTCTCCATGATGCTCATAATCACCGCCAAACCTAATGTGAGCGGCACAAAAATCCAGTGATAGATAGCAGTCAAGGCAAATTGCGCTCTCGACCAGTCAATCAGGGAAGTGTCAATGTTTTCAAGCATGAGAGTAAATATTAAGTATTATATATAAAGTATTAAGTATAAGGTATAAAAGTTAGTTGCCAGCAGCTCTGATGATAAGTTCACGGCTCACATACTCTTCTTTATCAGCCCCCACAGTTGCCTTGTTCAAGTAATTTGGAAAGAAAATAAGGCGAAGAATAAAAAACATGATGAATAACTTGATTGCGATAATCAACCACAGGGTACGTCCCAATGTCATACTTCTGAAACCGTCCAAGTAGAATTGCCAAATACTGGTTACAAGGTTTTTCATATAAACTCGAATTTATAATCATTACAAATATAAAATACTTTTATATAAAGAACAAATAAAAGCCTAAAAAGTTATTTATCGGCACAAAAAAGTATTCCGGCGAGGAAAATTCCACCTACGTCTATCGTTTTTGCGCTTTTTCGGATTACCACATACATTTGTCATGTAAAACCATACAAGATTAAAAGATATGACGAATGTAAGAAGATTGACAGTGATAGCGCTCTGCATAGTAAACTGTATGTGGCTGCCTGCTCAAAGTATCGATACGATACAGCAAGCTATACAAAACAACACTCAGCAGACCAACAACAGTTTACCCGCCCAATGGAATTTACAAAAATGCATCGACTACGCTTTACAACAAAACATCACCATCCGTAAAAACCGTCTGAACGCCCAAAGTGCCGAAGTAGACGTGAAGACTGCCAAAGCTTCCCTCTTCCCCAGTCTATCGGCATCGGTGAGCCAACGAATTGTAAACCGCCCCAATAGCGAAACCAACACGATTATCAACGGTGACAACATCACAAGCAGCCAGAGCAAAACAAGTTACAACGGCAGCTACGGCATTGATGCAAACTGGACGCTTTACAACGGCAGCAAACGGTTGAACACTCTGAAACAACAACGTTTGAACAACCGCATTGCCGAACTGAGTGTAGCCCAAAGTGAAAATAATATTGAAGAAAGCATCACACAGGTTTACGTGCAAATACTCTATGCAGCCGAAGCGGTAAAAGTAAACGAATCTACTCTGGAGGTGAGCAAAGCTGAATATGAACGTGCGCAAGCGCTATTTGCAGCAGGAAGTATTGCCAAGAGTGACCTTGCGCAGTTAGAAGCGCAAGTCAGCACAGATAAATATCAAGTAGTAACAGCGCAAGCTACGCTGCAAGATTACAAACTTCAGCTGAAACAACTACTCGAGCTGGATGGTGAAGAAGAAATGAACCTCTATATTCCTGCTTTGAATGATGAAAATGTACTATCTCCGCTACCTACCAAAACGGATGTATTCCACGCAGCCCTGACAATACGCCCGGAAATAGAGGCAAGCAAGCTGGACGTAAAAGCTTCGGAACTGGATATCAACATCGCCCGTTCAGGGTATATACCCACACTAAGCTTCAGCGCCGGCATCGGAAGTACCAATGCCAATGGTAATGACTTTACTTTCGGTGAGCAGATTAAACAAAACTGGAACAACTCATTGGGGCTGACCGTGAGTATTCCTATCTTCAATAACCGTCAGACCAAAAGCGCCATACAGAAAGCAAAACTTCAAAAGCAGACGAGCGAACTGTCTTTGCTGGATGAACAGAAGACTCTGTACAAAACTATCGAGGGACTTTGGTTGGATGCCAACAGCGCGCAACAACGCTATGTAGCAGCAGTGGAAAAGTTAAAGAGTACCCAAACCAGTTACGACCTCATCCAGGAGCAATTCAACCTCGGCATGAAGAATACGGTGGAACTGCTGACGGAAAAGAATAATCTGCTTAGTGCACAGCAGGAGACACTGCAAGCCAAATATATGGCGATATTGAACACACAGTTGTTGAAGTTCTATCAGGGAGAGAAGATTACCTTATAACCATCAGCTATCCGTTTCCTATAGATGGTAATTGCCGTTACATTCTGAGGGGGAAACAATCAGTAAATGCAATACGCTAATAACTAACAGTATACTTATAATATATCATTATGAACAAAAAGAAAATTATCCTCATTGCCATAGCCATCATCGTGGTAGTCGGCGCAGGGTTCTGGCTCTTCGGAGGTGCTAAGGCCAAACATAAAGTGACCTACGAGACAGCAACCATAAACAAAGGCGAAATATCGGAATCGGTAACTGCCACAGGAACCATCGAACCGGTAACGGAAGTGGAGGTAGGTACCCAAGTCAGTGGCATCATCGACAAGATTTATGCTGATTATAATTCGACAGTAACCAAGGGGCAACTTATTGCGGAAATGGACCGTGTGACTCTCCAAACCGAACTGGCTTCTCAACGTGCCGCCTACAATGGTGCAAAGGCGGAATATGAATATCAAAAAAAGAATTTTGAACGCAATAAAGGTTTACACGAGAAGCAATTAATCAGCGACACGGACTACGAGCAGTCTCTTTATAATTATGAAAAGGCGAAGAGCAGTTATGAAAGTAGCCAGGCTGCCGTAGCCAAGGCAGAACGAAACTTGTCGTACACCGTCATCACTTCTCCTATCGACGGAGTGGTTATCAGCCGCGATGTGGAAGAAGGACAAACGGTGGCTTCTGGTTTTGAGACCCCGACACTGTTTACCATTGCTGCGGACTTAACACAGATGCAGGTAGTGGCCGATGTGGATGAAGCTGACATAGGCGGAGTCGAAGAAGGACAACGCGCCACATTTACGGTGGATGCTTATCCGAATGATGTATTTGAAGGGGTGGTGACCCAGATACGTTTGGGTGATGCCAGCAGTAGCAGTACGGCAACTTCATCGACCACAGTCGTTACGTATGAAGTGGTTATCTCTGCCCACAACCCCGATTTGAAATTGAAACCCCGGCTGACGGCAAATGTAACCATCTATACTCTCGACCGTAAAGATGTACTTTGTGTTCCGGCACGTGCCCTGCGTTTCACTCCCGAGAAGCCGCTTATAGGTGATGATGATATCGTGAAGGATAGCGAAGGTGAACATAAACTTTGGACCCGGGAAGGTAATATATTTACCGCACATCCGGTAGAGGTAGGTATTTCCAACGGTATCAATACTGAAATTATCAGCGGTATCAGTGAAGGTACGGTAGTAGTGACTGAAGCAACTATAGGACGCATGCCGGGTGATAGCGGGATGCCGGAAGCAAATCAGGAAGCAAACGGTGAAAAGAGTCCGTTTATGCCTGGCCCTCCGGGAGGAAATAAAAAGAAGAACGGCAAATGATAATTTAATGAAGAATTAAGAATGAAGAATGAAGAATTTGGCTGCGCAATGCAAACACGCCGCAAGGTAATTCTTCATTCTTCATTCATCATTCTTCATTTCCCTAAATTCCCATTTATAATCATCAATCATTATGAATAAAGTAGTTATTGAACTTCAAAATATAAAACGAAACTTCCAGGTGGGTGATGAGACGGTTCACGCATTGCGTGGTGTTTCATTCACCATTACCGAAGGCGAGTTCGTCACTATCATGGGTACATCCGGTTCGGGAAAATCTACACTGCTGAATACATTGGGTTGCCTGGATACTCCGACAAGCGGTGAATATTTGCTTGACGGCATTTCGGTTCGTACCATGAGTAAACCTCAACGTGCCATACTCCGTAACCGTAAAATCGGCTTCGTATTCCAAAGCTATAACCTGCTGGCAAAGACAACGGCAGTGGAAAACGTAGAACTTCCTTTGATGTACAACTCCTCCGTATCGGCAGCCGAACGCAGGCGACGTGCCATCGAAGCATTGCAAGCCGTAGGTCTGGGCGACCGATTGGAACATAAATCCAATCAGATGTCCGGTGGACAGATGCAACGTGTTGCCATTGCCCGGGCCCTGGTGAACAATCCGGCGGTAATCCTGGCAGATGAAGCGACGGGTAATCTGGATACACGTACTTCTTTCGAAATACTGGTATTATTTCAAAAGCTGCACGCCGAGGGACGTACCATCATTTTCGTGACACACAATCCGGAAATAGCCCAATACAGCAGTCGCAACATCGTGTTGCGCGACGGACAGGTGAAAGATGATACCATCAATCCCAACGTCCTGAATGCAGCCGAAGCACTTGCAGCATTGCCTAAACAAGAAGAAGATTAAAACATTATTGATATGAATGGAACCAACCTATTTAAAATAGCCCTCCGGGCACTTGCCAACAACAAGCTGCGGGCATTCCTCACCATGCTGGGTATCATCATTGGTGTGGCATCCGTCATCACAATGCTTGCCATCGGACAAGGTTCGAAGAAGAGCATACAGGCGCAAATCTCCGAAATGGGTTCGAATATGATTATGATACACCCCGGAGCTGATATGCGTGGCGGTGTACGTCAAGACCCCAGTGCCATGCAGACTTTGAAACTCAATGACTACGAGGCTTTGCGCAATGAAACGAATTTTCTCGCTGCCGTCAGCCCTAATGTATCTTCATCGGGACAACTCATTGCGGGCAACAACAACTACCCTTCTTCCGTGAGCGGCGTAGGTACGGACTATCTTGAAATCCGCCAACTGACAGTGGAGAATGGGGAAATGTTTACCGAAGCCGACATACAAACATCTGCCAAGGTGTGCATCATCGGTAAAACCATACAAGATAATCTTTTCCCCAATGGGGAAGACCCTGTAGGTCGTATCATCCGCTTTAATCAAGTACCTTTCCGCGTAGTCGGCGTACTGAAGTCGAAAGGGTACAACAGCATGGGCATGGACCAGGATGACGTAGTGTTAGCCCCCTACTCTACCGTGATGAAAAGATTGCTTGCGCAAACCTATCTCAGCGGCATCTTCGCCTCTGCCTTGACAGAAGATATGACGGATAACGCCACGGAAGAAATCACTGAAATCCTGCGACGCAATCATAAACTGAAAGAGAGTGATGATGACGACTTTACCATCCGTAGCCAACAGGAACTCAGTTCGATGCTGAACACTACTACCGACCTGATGACAACTTTGCTTGCCTGCATCGCAGGTATTTCGTTGGTTGTCGGCGGTATCGGTATCATGAATATCATGTATGTTTCCGTCACAGAGCGTACACGTGAAATTGGTCTGCGAATGAGCGTCGGAGCACGCGGAGTAGATATCCTGGCTCAATTTCTGATTGAGGCTATCCTCATCAGCATCACCGGTGGACTTATCGGTGTGGTCATAGGATGTGGCGCAAGCTGGGTGGTGAAAAGTGTAGCCCATTGGCCTATTTACATCCAACTATGGAGCGTATTCTTAAGTTTCGCGGTATGTACTGTTACAGGTGTTTTCTTCGGTTGGTATCCCGCCAAGAAAGCGGCGGATTTAGACCCGATAGAAGCGATAAGATATGAATAACGGTGATTAACGATTAATGATTAACGATTAATGATTAGCGATTAATCACCTAAATCCTTATATTTGCAGAGATATGAAACAATTGCTCTACTCACGTCCACGCATCATTGAAGCCCTGATACACATCATCGGCTGGGGAATTGTTTTCGGTTTCCCCTTCCTGATGATGACCCGCAGCGGATTTACAATAACCTGGGTGGAATACCTGCGGCATGGCAGTGTAGTTCCGCTCTCCTTCCTCATCGTGTTTTATGTGAACTACTGCTATCTTATCCCCCGCTATCTGTTCGAGGGGAGCATCAAGCGATATCTGACGCTGAATATCCTGTTGATAATCTGCGTTACGGCAGGCGTACACTTCTGGCAAGAATACGCTTTTCAGCATTTCATCAAAGACACCAATGGAGAAAGAAGGCACATGGGACCTCCCAAGTGGATATTTGTGTTGCGTGATGCGTTCACCATGATACTCACTGTTGGTTTGAGTGTCGCCATTCGGTTAAGCGGACGGTGGATACAGGTAGAAGCTGCCCGTCGCGAAGCGGAGAAAAGCCGTACGGAAGCGGAGTTAAAAAACCTGCGCAACCAGCTCAATCCCCACTTCCTGCTCAACACTCTGAACAACATCTATGCTCTTATTGCCTTTGATACGGACAAGGCACAATCGGCTGTTCAGGAATTAAGCCGGTTGTTGCGTCATGTCCTGTATGACAATCAGCAGAATTTTGTCGCTTTGGGTAAAGAAATGGATTTCATTCGTAACTACATTGAGTTGATGCGTATACGACTCGCCTCCAACGTCATTGTAGAGACCCATTTTGATGTCTGTCCGGACAGTCGCACAGAGATTGCTCCGCTCATCTTTATTTCTCTGATTGAGAATGCTTTTAAACATGGCATATCCCCCACTGAACCCAGCTTTATTCGCATTTGTTTCAGTGAAAACCATGAAGAAGTGCGCTGTGAAATCGTCAATAGTTACCATCCTAAAAGTGAGACGGATAAGAGCGGAAGCGGTATCGGATTGGAACAGGTACGCAAAAGGCTTGAACTGACTTATCCCGGACGTTATGAATGGGAACATGGAGTAAGTGAGGGCGGAAAAGAATATAAATCTATTTTACGTATTAGGTATTAAAACAGTATGAACTTGAAATGTGCAATTGTAGACGATGAACCTTTGGCTTTGAACCTTCTGGAAAGCTACGTTCAGAAAACTCCTTTTCTGGAACTTGCAGGTAAGTATTCCAGTGCCGTACAAGCTATGAAGGATTTGCCGGACAAACATGTCGACCTCCTCTTTCTCGACATTCAGATGCCTGAACTCAACGGTCTTGAATTTTCCAAGATGGTGGATTCCCATACCCGTATTGTGTTTACCACAGCTTTCGACCAATATGCCATAGATGGATATAAAGTCAATGCCCTGGACTATCTATTAAAACCTATTTCATACATTGACTTTTTACAAGCTGCCAACAAGGCTGTGCATTGGTTTGAATTGTTACAACAGCCCAAAGAAGATATCGAAAGCATTTTTGTGAAAAGTGATTACAAACTGGTACAGGTGGAACTTAAAAATATTCTCTATATAGAAGGACTGAAGGATTACGTCAAAATCTACGAAGAAAATGCTCCCAAGCCTATTCTTTCGCTTATGAGTATGAAAGCCATGGAGGAATTACTCCCCGCTTCCCGCTTCATGCGCGTACATCGTTCCTATATAGTACAAAAGGATAAAATACGTATTATTGACCGTGGCCGTATCGTTTTTGGAAAGAACTATATCCCCATCAGCGATAGCTACAAGCAAGTTTTCCAAGATTTTCTGGACAAGCGTAGCTAAAATCTCGCCTATCATAGGTAAATTATTAAATTTGGTCGATTTCTTACAATATCCTATTGCATATTAAAAGATGTTTTTTTAACTTTGCATCGAACAGATAGGAGTTGTGAAACTCCCCCAATAGAATAGTTTAGTTAAGTCTAGTTTAGTTTTTGTGTGAAGCACTTCCTCCGTAAGCGAACGTTGGAAGTGCTTTTATTTGTGGTATATATTTACAATACAACCAGAAGCGCAGAAACTCATTGACAAATATATATCGAAGAACGGTAAGCTTGTGTTTGGAAAGTACAACACATTCGGCAAATGCTATTCTGTTGTTTCCAGAAAAATAGCTGAGCTTGCAGAAGTTGCAGGAATAGAAAAGAGAGTTATTTACTACTCTGCCCGCAAATCGTTCGTTCAGCATGGCTTTGAATTAGGCATATCATTAGAGATACTTGAATATTGCATCAGTCAATCCATGAAAACTAACCGACCAATATTTAACTACTTCCGGGTTATGCGGAAACACGCTGATGATGCAATGAGGAAAATTTTCAATTGCTTAAAGTGAATTATCCTATACGAAAGCTATCATTTCGGTAGGTAGCTTTTAAAGAACGAATAAAATATGCAAGATAGCTAAAATAATTCATACAATAGTTGTACATAATATATTTATTATGTACATTTGTAATGTCATAAGAAAACAGAGTATTAACCTTTAAAAGACAAGTAATGACAGATGAAGAACTAAAACAAGAAATTGAGAAAGTCAAACAAAAGATTGCTGATTACACAAGAATCGCTCCATTCCTAGGAATTACACCCGAAGAAAAGGAAAGGCAAATAAATCTAATGTTAGACGACCTTAGTAAATTGCTAAAGGAAAAGAAGTAAAACAACCGGATGTCCCACTGTGGACATCCTAAAACATTATCTTATGAGAACAATACAAGATATTTTAGCTGAAATGAGGCCATTAATGGGTTCTCTTGATGTAGAAGAACGAAAAAAGCTAAATGCTTTGGAAGAAGAATTAAAAGCCCTTCAAATGACTGCCGAAGATAAGAGCGTAGCTAAAGTATGGTATGAAGAGGGATTAGGGGAGATTGAAAAAAGCATCGCCCATATAGAACATGAACTAAAAATTAGAGACCAATTGAAAGAAGTGGCCGACATCCTGCCCCTCTCCTACATTGCTAAAAACTATTTCGGTAAAAGTGCAGCATGGTTATATCAGCGCATCAACGGCAATAAGGTACGCGGCAAGGTCTATACTTTAAATCGTGAAGAAGTAGACACATTCAACCGCGCATTAAAAGAAATTGGAAATAAAATCAGCTCGCTGTCTATTACAAGTTAATAGCTGTTTCTTATGACAACTCATCCCCGGTATTCGAGCATATCGGGGATTTTATATCAAGAAGCAAGCGGAGATAGCAATCAACAGGGTGATTGATTATGTGAATGACCCGGAGAAGTATCAGGAGTACATAGAAATGAGGGCGGATATTATGATGATGAAAGGGTAGAAAAAACTACCCTACCCTATTCTTGAACAATCTAAAGCCGGTTATCAAACTCTACTGTTCTTTGCGATGAGAAACTTAGAGATACATAACATAGATATTTCTACCAGTCTTCCGTTGCAATATGCAGATGAAGGCATCTGTGCAGGGGGCTTTGGCTAAGACTACGTATCTCCAAATGCTGCAAAATCAGTCAAAGTGAATACCATTTATTGGCAGTCTTATATTTTGAAGTAGCTTTAGTTATGTAGATGAAATGCGCTAATTTTGTCTTCTTCTTTCCAGAGCCCATTGCTTTAATATTTGAATTAAAATTATTTAACAAGTTAAATCCCACCCCAAAATTACCTTCTTCGCTACCATGTTTGGCTATTATTTTATCTTTATTTCTTGTCTCTACTACATCATCAGTTTTAGGTACTTTAAGCCAATATGCATCATCAACATTAAAAACAATCTTATAATCATGTTTACCAGCTTCTGTTCTATTAATGTTTGGTGTATCACCTTGTGTTATCCACTTTGCACTTTGCCCTGTTAATGGAGGAACTAAACCCTCTATAGAAATATCATTTTCTTCATTGTTCATTGCTCTCGAAAATATCTTTCGCTGCAAAATTGATACTTTTGGATTTACATTTATGTTATCTATGGCTTTTTCTGTTTTTAATTGCGAGAATCGGTTATCCATAATTCTTTTCAATTGCCTACCCCCAATTCCACTATTAGCAACTGCCCTACTCAGTTGATTCCTTTGTTCTCTACTATATTCTGCCATACTATATAGATTTAAAATAATGGATAAAGATAGGTAATAAGAATCGGATTTCAAAAAGAAGTTTCTGAACGACAGGATTTAAAGGATGAACGGAAGGGAAAGGGGGATAAAAGGAAAAAGGCAGCTTATTTAAAGTCCCCATCCGCAAAAGTTAGACATAGAATTTAAATGTGCCCTTTTTCATCTTTGTTCATCATGGGATTGTACATACTGTTCTCCTTCCCATATCAAACAATAGATTTTATTTTGTCTCGCTAACATCACAATAACCAACAAAAGAAAAGCTATTATCAAAGAAAAGCCTATAAAAAGCGATGGAGACACATTAAACATTCCGAACATTATTACATTTTTGAAAAGCAACAGGATTCCATAGCCCAAAACTATAAATAACATATTTCTAATAAAGGCAACCTGTGTCTCCAATATAATAATTACATTCCCTACGGAATTCTTTGCAATATGATAATAAGCTTTATAATATCTCTTCTTAATATCAGGAATATTTTTCAAAGATGTCTGGACTTTTTTAAAAGTGTCTTGTGTCTTTCTAAAACTAAAGCATTTCTCACCATATAATTTTGCATACATTATAGCAAACTCATTATTCCTAAACTTGCAGAACCCCCAATCCATTAGCACATTCCAAATCAACCCGACCAAGTAGCTTAACACAAAATAAAGAATATAGAAAACAAAAGGTAAACTCAATAATGTAGTATAAGAAACGGTTATATTCGCTAATTCAGCTATGAAACTTATGATTAATCCTCCAGGAATAATCATTGACAGTACATCAAATAAAGATGTACCAGAAGGAATATAGTTATTCATAATATTATATTAATTATTGACAAATATATGAATAAAAAAGTGGTTTACTCCATTCATTATATGTGTTTGAAAGCATAAAAAGGCAAAGAAAAAGGCAGCTTATTCGGCTGACTTAACTATCAAACATCGGGTTCTGTGACCGGACTCAGAAATAGCAATCAACAGGGTGATTGACTATGTGAATAACTCGGATAAGTATCAGGAATGAATATATAGAAATGGAAGCGGATATTATGATAATGAAAGGACAGTTTCGACTATTCTACCCTGTTCTAGTTACTTAAATAAAAAAATAGAAGCTAAAACAAGAACAACTCTCCAAGTGTTATACTGAAGTACTAACCATTAATTATAAGTAACATGTGCTTTCATAACTCCATGTCAGCAAAAGCAATCAAACTTGCCGCCCGCTATGGCAGAAAATCGGATATTATTGAGATTGCCCAAGATATTATCAATGAGCAATACCATGTGAATGCTTTCAACTTTCCCAAATACCCAATCATAACAAACTCTGATGAAGTCCAAATATTCAACTGGGGATTGATACCATTCTGGATTAAAACGGAAGAGGACGCAGATGAGATACGGAGAATGACACTCAATGCAAGGGCAGATACTATCTTTGAAAAACCGTCATACCGGGAACCCATTATGAAGAAACGCTGTATAGTGCCAAGTACGGGTTACTTTGAATGGAGACATGAAGGCGGCAAGAAGATACCCTACTATATCTATCTGAAAAATGAACCGATTTTCTCAATGGCTGGAATATATGATACTTGGTCAGACAAGGAAACAGGTGATGAGCACACTACATTCTCTATCATTACCACAGATACCAATCCTCTGACTGATTATATCCACAACACCAAGCATCGGATGCCGGCAATCTTATCAAAAGAAGATGAGGAAAAGTGGCTGAAGCCTGACTTATCTAAATTGGAGATATCTTCTTTACTAAAACCATACGATGCAGACCTGATGGATGCCTATGTAATAAGGAACGACTTTATGAAGAAAGTTCCTACTGATGAAACGATTTTAGAAAGAGCATAAAAGGAAGAACTGACTATTCAGCAGCCCCTTTTACAACTTTTCAATGTCCATTGATAATGTCTATTTTACTTATAAAACAAATCTAAACCAATTGAAACACTGATTAAATTTACGATATAATTACTTATTATCAATTACTTATTATCAATTCCCAATCATCTATATTAGTCATTTCCCAACGTGGTACATCAAAATTATTATTGACAGACACACCATATACAGATAAACTTTTACCAAGGTTGTCAAACTCAATCAAGGCGGCTTCTTCTCCCTTTTGGATACGGAGGTTCATGAAGTCGGTCATCTGTTCCCAATCGGTAGGTCCGATAGAAAGGTATTCTATAAAGCGACCTTTGACAGGTGCACCAATTGCTGTGGATTTAATGCGGTTTAAAAAAGAGAGAGCTTCTTTGTAAGTCATGATGATTATTTTGAAGCAAAAGTAATGTTTATTTCGAGAAGAAGTGCTTATATATGGAAATATCTATATGCATTTTCCGCATCCCGAGAATCGCGTATTTCCACCCGCTGGCGGATGCGGGCGGAAATATACGAACGAAAAATCGTATCTTCCTCATGAATAGCGAAATACAGAAATATGTACTACTCAAATAGATGGAAAATGACCGACCGGCCATGCAAAAGTAGTCTTTTCCCGGAAGAACAAGGGTACTCTCAAGAGAAATGTTCATCTTTCCAGGGAGAGAAGTTAACATCCCTCGTTCCGGAAGTTAACATCCCTCGCGTGGGAAGTTAACACCTCTCGCGTGGGAAGTTAATATCCCTCCTTCGGGAAGCGTAAGAACAACGGATATTCGGTAAAAACGTCGCATATTTATGCTTTAAATCGTACGTTTTCGCTCTATTTCGAGCTTTTCAGAAAGCGAGCGTGTCAACAAAACGGGTGATTTGAAAACAGAAAATGCCTAATAAGAGCTATTTTGAAATCAATTTGATAGATTGGTGTGTCGTGCCTTTTCCCACTAAATATCTACTGCAAAAAAAAAATTCCAATAAGAAAAACAGAAGTTGAAACAAAAAATCCCGTCCTACTTGTCACAAGCGGGGCGGGACAACGACAAAATTAAATAGGCATTTTGTAGCCTCAGTATATTAAAAATGGGTTAACGAAAAAAATCAATGCGAGTAGAACGAAAAAGCCCCCAGCCTGTTAATATGATACCACTCAGTACTAACATAAACGTGCGCCACAACGCACAGCCGAGGGCTTTATGCCTTCCGCTGCGTTGTGGCGCGTTTATATCATACATGAGTGGTAGTGCAAAAGTAATAATATAAACTTAATTAGTAAAATGAAAACGCTATTTTCTTAGCGTGATAGTAAATAAACTGCTTCTGAAGTATAAAATACATCAAAACCCTATTCCATTTTTCGTTGTTATAGATAAAAGAAACTATATGAAATATGGAAACTCAACTATCAGACATACGAAAAGAATATACTCGTGGGAAACTCACGAAAAGTAATATCTCTAATAATCCTTTCGAACAATTCGCCCATTGGCTGGACGATGCCATACACAGTGGCGAGGATGAACCTACCGCTATGATTATAGCTACTGTCTCGACCGAAGGACATCCTTCCACACGGACTGTATTGCTGAAAGGGGTAGAAAATGGAAAATTCCTATTCTTCACAAATTATGAAAGCAGAAAAGGACAACAACTGGCTGCCAATCCATACATATCCCTATCTTTTGTTTGGCACAGATTGGAGAGACAAGTACATATTGAAGGCAAAGCAGAAAGATGTACTTCCGAAGAATCGGACGCTTACTTTGCAACCCGTCCTTACAAAAGTAGAATCGGAGCCAGAATTTCCCCACAAAGCCATGTCATCGGTAGCCGGATGGAAATTATGCGTGCATTTGTTTATGAAGCCACAAAGCTAGCGGGACAAACAGTGCAACGTCCCGATAATTGGGGAGGATTCACCGTTACTCCCACCCGCTTCGAGTTTTGGCAAGGACGCGAAAGCAGACTACACGACCGCTTTCAATACACGCTTCAAGAGAATGGAAATTGGGAAATCTCGCGGCTAGCACCCTGATTTAACTTTGTAAACTTTATATCCTTTAAATAAAACTTAAAAAGAAAAACAAAGTCATTATGCCACTGTTAGAGGGTGAAAACTCTAAATAAGATAATTATGAATTACGGAATCAGTATTCTTTTCCGAGCCATACCCCTACTGATGGCTCTGTTTTGTTTCGGCTACGGAGCTTTCGTGCTCTATATGGGAATGGATCCGGCAAAGTATGTTGCCGGCCCGGTAGTGCTATCCTTAGGGATGATTTGTATCGCACTGTTCGCTACGGCGGCAACGATTATCCGTCAGATTATCCATACGTACAACCCGGTAGCAAAGTATGCCTTACCTATCATCGGTTACTTGGCAGCTATTATCGCTTTTATCTATGGTTGGGAGTACATGAGTGAAGCCACCAATGCCAGTCATTTCGTAGCCGGGCACGTGGTATGCGGAGTAGCCTTCATCACCGCATGCGTGGCGACCACAGCCACCTCTTCTACACGCTTTACCCTCATTCCTGAGAACTCCGAAGCGAACGGACATGAAGTCCCCACTAAAGCATTTACTTCCGTACAAGGCAATATACTGATTTCTGTTGCCATCATTCTGGCTGCTGTAGCATGGATATGGACTTTCTGGCTTCTTGCAAAAAGTGATACACACAGTGCCTATTATGTAGCGGGACACGTCATGGCCGGAATCGCTTGTATCTGTACCAGCCTGGTAGCATTGGTGGCAACCATTGTACGCCAGATACGTAATACATACACACATTCCGAAAGAAAATGGTGGCCTACATTGGTATTAGTCATGGGTACACTCAGCATTGTTTGGGGGCTTTTTATTATGGGCAATCCCAACATAGCCAAATCCTCTATCGGATTTATCATGATTGGATTGGGACTGGTATGTTATAGCGTTTCCAGTAAAGTCATCCTGCTTGCTGCCATCTGGCGAAACACATTCAAACTGGCAAACCGTATTCCGTTGATACCGGTATTTACAGCTTTGACCTGTCTGTTTCTTTCCGCCTTTGTTTTTGAGATGGCAACAATACATGATGCTTACTTCGTTCCGGCACGCGTATTAGCCGGTTTGGGAGGTATTTGTTTTACTCTATTCTCAATAGTCAGTATTCTGGAAAGCGGTACTTCTAAATAGTATCCGCTTCCTCTCCGGCTGCCTGGGCATCGATAAAGACATCAACGTCCAAAGCATGATGTGCTACAAAGGCGGCCGGACCGGTATCACCCGAACTCAATATATCACGGACCACATCTACCTTATTCTTTCCGGTCATGAGAAAAACAATCTTCTTAGCGCTGAATATCAAACATCCCGTCATAGCAATGCGTTTTTGCCCGTTATAGGGATTGACGCTAACCTCATAAGGACGAAAAGAAGAAAGAAGATATTCTTGTCCCGGAAAGATAGAAGATGTATGCCCGTCATCGCCTGCACCGAGCAATACCACATCGAAAACCGGAAAACCACGCCGCAAAGGCAATGTTCGGTATACTTGTTCTGAATAACGTTTAGCTTCTTCTTCGGGAGAGCGGAATGCATAGATAGGGAAAACAAATTCATCCGGTATCCTGACTTCATTCAAAAGCAACCGGCTCATTGTACCATAGTTACTTTCGGAGTCTTCGAAAGGAACGCATCGTTCATCTACCCAATAGATACGCATCCGTTCCCATGGAGTTTGTTTTTTATACTCATTCGCCCATATATCAAACATAATTGAAGGAGTAGTTCCTCCGCTGAAAGCAAAATAAAAAATGCGTTTCGGCTCTTGTTCCATCATACCAATGAGATAGTTGATGAGCGCATGCGCCGTTTCTGTCGCAGTAGTATAAATATAACTTTTCATAACTCGCAGTATTCGTCCGTATTTGTAAGATTCTTACACGGATTGGTCCATTCGGCACCATGTTCGTGCATCATTGCTTCACTCTCCAAAGGCCCCCAGGTACCCACCGGATAACCATAGAGCGGAACCTCAGGATGCTTCTCCCAATAATTTAAGACAGGGTCGAAAAATCGCCAGGAAGCTTCAACGGCATCGCTACGAGTAAATAGCGTCTGGTCACCCTGTATACAGTCTTCTATCAACCGGGCATAAGCATCACCGGTAGGCAGACCGCCTAATTCGGAATAACTGAAGTCCATCATGACCTGTTTCACGTCAAATCCGGGACCGGGAACTTTCATTCCGAATTTTAAGACAATACCTTCATTGGGTTGCAATCGCAAGATGAGTTTGTTGGCACGAGGGCAATGGCCTCCTTCACAATGAAACATCTGATGCGGTGTCTCACGGAAGTGTATCACAATCTCCGTCACCTTTGTAGGCATTTGTTTTCCGGTACGAATGTAAAAAGGAACGCCACTCCAACGCCAGTTGTTAATACCGATTTTCATGGCTATATAAGTTTCGGTACGGGAGTCTGGCGATACATTCTTTTCTTCCCGATAACCTTTTTTCGTTCCGGAAACTGTGTACTGTCCGCGAACAATATGTTCGTTCAAATCTTCCTCCGTCAAAGGTGCAAGGGATTCATAGACCTTCACCACTTCGTTGCGGAAATTATCTGCATTGAAAATAGCGGGAGGTTCCATGGCAGTCAACGCTACGAGCTGTATAAGATGGTTCTGCACCATATCGCGCAAGGCGCCTGCACCTTCATAAAATCCGCCACGCTGCTCTATCCCCAAATTCTCTACGGCAGTAATTTCAACATAGTCCACATAATTACGATTCCACAATGGTTCAAAAATACCATTGGCAAAACGGAAAGCCAGAATATTCTGGGCAGTCTCTTTACCCAGGAAATGATCGATACGGTAAATCTGATGTTCTTCAAACACTGAAGAATATATGCGGTTCAAGATACGAGCCGATTCTAAATCATATCCAAAAGGTTTTTCAACAATGATACGTGAATGAGGACGATTCAGATGTGCCATCTTCAAATGAAGTGGAATAACACCATAGAGTGAAGGCGGAGTGGCCAAATAGAACAGAAGGTTGTCCGGTTCCTTTTCACCTGTCAATTCCTGCAAACGGTCATTCAAACGAGCATATTCCTCTACATCAGCAGGATTCATTGTCAGATAGTTCAGATGCTTGCAGAAATCCGTCATCTTCTCCGTAACCTGTTCTTTCGGAGCAATAAACTGTTCCAGCTCTTTCAATATATACGCACGGTAATTATCATCTTCATATTCTGTACGACCAATGCCTAGAATGGCAAAATCATCCGGTAGACGTCCATCTTTATATAAAGTATATAATGCGGGCATCAGTTTGCGTTTCGTCAAATCGCCCGAAGCGCCAAAAATAATCATTACGAATTTATCCATAGCAGTCCTCCCCTACACATTGTAAGTTCCTGATTTTGTATTACCTCCATGACCGGTCCAATTCTCATGGAAGAATTGTCCGCGAAGTTCATCTATACGCTCAAAAGTATGCGCGCCGAAATAATCGCGTTGCGCCTGAATCATATTTGCAGGTAACTTAGCCGATACCAACGAATAGAAATAATTCAATGCCGATGAAAATGCAGGTACCGGAAGCTCTTCTTTCACAGCCTGCGCCACCAAATGTTTCCATCCGGAAAGCAACTGCTTGATTTCTTCTTTAAAGTAGGGTGCCAGCAGAAGGTGTTGAGGCTTATCTTTTGCCTCAAAAGCAGCTGCAATATCATTCAGGAAGATACTGCGAATGATGCAACCTCCACGCCACATACGCGCAATAGAAGCCAAATCCAGTTTCCATCCGAAAGCATCGGATGCACGTTGCAATACAGCAAATCCCTGTGCGTATGATACTAATTTAGAAGCGTACAATGCAGCATATATATCTTTCACCATTTCGGGCTTATTATAAACTACTTCCGTACGCTGGCAAACAAATTGCTTGGAAGCCGCTTCGCGTAAACTCTTCTGAGCAGACAAGCTGCGCTCGAAAACCGCAGTAGCAATAAGTCCAAGCGGCATGCCCAGTTCCATGGCATTAATTACCGACCATTTCCCCGTACCTTTCTGTCCTGCTGAATCCAGAATTTTATCTATCAGATAACCGCCCGTCTTGTCTTTATGCTTCAAAATATTGGCGGTAATCTCTATCAGATAGCTACGCAACTTACCTTCATTCCAGTGAGAGAACACTTCAGACATTTCCTCATTGGTCAGCTTCAACAAGTTTTTCATCACCCAGTAGGCTTCGGAAATAAGTTGCATATCACCATACTCTATTCCGTTATGTATCATCTTGACAAAATGTCCCGACCCTGCCGGGCCAATCCATTGGCAACATGGCGTACCATCTGATGCTTTGGCGGCAATGCTTTGCAAAATAGGCTTTACCTCTTCCCACGCGCTCTCGGAACCTCCGGGCATAATGGAAGCACCATTGAGTGCACCTTCTTCCCCACCCGATACTCCGGCGCCCACAAAACGAAAACCTTTCTTTTCGGCTAGCGCAACACGTCGGTTGGTATCTTCGTAGTTCGAGTTACCACCGTCAATCAATATATCTCCTGGTGACAAATACGGGAAAAGTTGTTCCATCAGTTCATCTACCGCACTACCGGCGCGAACCATCATCATTATTTTGCGCGGAGTAGCAATAGACGCTACGAAATCCGCTATATCCGTAAAGCCTTCGATACTTTTTCCTTTGGCACGTCCGTTAATGAAACGTTCTACCACTCCTTCTTCTATCCCCGGGACGGTACGGTTATAAACTGATACCATCCAACCTTTATCCGCCATGTTCAAGGCAAGATTTTCGCCCATTACGGCAAGACCGATAAGTCCAATGTCTGTTTTACTTAATTTCTCCATATACTTGTAAATTTTGTCTCTATAGTTGAAACAAAAAGCTAGTATCATTTGTTCGTATCGTTTATGAAATAAGATACATATTTTCTCAAATATAAGTTCTTTACAAAAACATCTATAGTTGCCTACTATGATGTTTAAAGTTCATCCCATCTAAAAAAAGCGCGAAGCCGATTCATATCACATGAACCGGCTCCGCTTTCATTAATTTGGTATTATGTTAAAAAGGACTGTTCTCTTACCAAGCCCAGTCGTTTTCGTTATAGGCGCTTTCCACTTCCTCCTCTATCACATCCGGTAGATTACAGAAGAAGTCAAGCCCTGTTTTTTCTTCAAGTTCGTCAATTTTGACAGTGTATTTCTTCATAACACTTGAAGGTGCAAACTTATCATATTCATACCCATAATCATCACGATGCTCTATCCAAAAACCAATAGCATGATACTCACCATTCTTTTCGCTTAAAATTGCCATATAGTAAAACTTAGGACAAGCAAGCCCTTTCTTTGTGACCCCATTTGCATCGGTCCATTGTTTTCCTTTACTATCTTCATAGTTAATCAATAATTGATCTAATGTCCCGCCCTTTGTCACATAAAGCTTATCATACTTATTGGAACGTGCCCATTTCTGCACCAATGCTTCAAATGAAGCCCAAAAACCACTATTAAAAGAATTTATTTGCGGACTCATATTACTATAGTAAAATGTTTGCTCGTTAGCTTCTTTTGAAAACACCCGATCATACGAAGCACACAAATGCCCCTTATCAAAACCATCATTCTTATGATTTTCTTCCGTAGTCTGCATATCTGTTGGCAATTCAGGATCTATATTCCAAGCATCCGTACGCTTTACATTGTTCTGACTAGTAATATTATTAAATGTAAAAGCCACCCATGCAGCATGCTTTTTCTCGATATTCCATTCAAAAGCATAATTCAGCAATAACTGATTATTATTCAGAACTGTATGCTCTATATAATAATTATTGGAATTCAAATGTGGTATCGCAAAATTAGAAACATACTTTCTACCAACATCTTGGCTTTCAATATTAGCATTTTCATTAGCATAAACATTTTGCTCTACTGGTAAATTGGAAGCACATCCCCAAAAGATTACACAAAGAAACAATAATGATAGTTTTTTCATTGACAATTTTATTGGAACAAAGAGTGCCTTTTATGGCAATAGACACTCTTTGTCACTATTTGAAAGAATGAATATCGTTACTTAGAAATACCTACATATACATTATCTATCTGATAGGTTGTAGAGCATAAATTATCACCCTTTGTACCATTTCCCAAATATTTAAAGCCAATATATACCACCTTACCAGTATAAGCAGACAAATCAACAGTATGAGTTGTCCAATTAGTATCATAACCACCTACTGAAGACTTATCAATGGTAAGAGTAGAAGTCAAATCATTCCACGTAGCAGTATTAATACTTCCCGGTTCTCCATTGAAGTCCTCTGAAATCATCAAACTTAAAGCATCACCATTATAGTAACCTAACTTCATATCAAATTTCAAAACCATATCTTGCTGCAAGTTCATGACCGGAGTTACCAACCACGTTTCCAGTACTCCCTCATGTTTATTAGCTGACAAATTTGTATACAAATTATTACTATATGAACGGTATTCCCAATTATATGTACCTTGAACTATTGCATTCAGCCATCCTGCAACTACTACTTTATCATAGGCCTTTCCTGATTCAAAGTTTTCATCCAGTACTACATCTGCAATTTCACTTGGCAAAGTTACAGTCCACTTACTTTCGTTGTTGTCAACAGTAGCCCGTGCTTCTTTTACGATAACTGAACTCTCTGTATGACTTTCCTCACGGCTTACAATAATATTGTCAAGTTGTAAAGTTGTACTTATTTTAGCACTACCTGTATACTTAAATGCTAGATATATACTTTGACCTGCATATTCCGACAAATCAAAAATTCCTGCTTTATCCAAAGTACCATATTTATTAGTTGGTTCTTGCGGAATTTTAAATTTATCTGTAACATCTATCCAGCTTGCCTTATTCAAATTCTTAGCAGTAGCTGCTCCTGCATAATCTGTAGATATAAGTACAGAAAGTACATCTCCTTTATAATAACCGACAGTTACATCAAAACTTAGCATATCACCTTTAGAAATCAATATTTTCGGAGAAACAAACCAGCATTTTGTATCAGTACCTGTATTACCACATTGCATATATACATTACCGTTATATGCCTTATCTACCCAGAAACTTTTATTTTCATCTCCTTCTTCTAGGAAATTAACCCATCCAGGAACTTGAGTCGGAGCAGCATCTATGACACTTCTTTCAAAATCTACATTCAAAGTACTTATTTCAGACAAAATAGTTTCTTTCTTTTGAATATTATATTTAATAGTCGCTTCCGAACCTTTTTCTACTGAATAATATTTATCATTCAGCCATTCCTCAATCTTTATTTTGGCTACCGCATTAGGATCATCGGCATTATCCTCGCCCATATTGAAAGCATTGTTACCTGTATAACTGCCATCAAAAGTAAGCTGAAGCTTAGCTAAATTACCAGGTGTATATTCTTCCAATCCTTCGAAATAAGGTTGATGATTACATGATGTAAACATAAACATCAATCCTGCCATTAATAATATATTTCTTTTCATATTCTATTCTTTATTTGTCATCAATTAGAATTTAACTCTCATACTCATAGACCATGTACGTCCAAAGCCATAGAACACTGTAGCATCTTCCCAACCATGACCACCGGTTTTTGCACCATTGTCAGTAGCATCCGTAATATATTTTTCATTCAACAGATTATTACAATTAGCAGTCCATGTAGCGTCCAATCCTGCAAACTTGAAACGATAACTGATAAAGCCATCAAATGTAAATGCAGAAGGAATACGCCATGGTTGTGCCACATCTACTGGATTACCATTCAGTGCTCCTGTTGTAATCAATCCTGCGATATCATATTCAGAATAATTACGGCCAAAGAAATTACCATCTACTCCCAGACGAAGCCCTTTCAGTAGTTCATAATTAACACCTAAGGCAGCGGTTGTCTGAGCTGAGTTTCCAATCTTAACTCCCTTAGTATTCATAAGAAGCGTAGCATGTTCTTCAGAACCGGCCGGAACTTCAATCATATTCTTATCTACAGCCTGTCCACTTTGATTATACATATAACCTAGAACACCATTTTTGGTCATTGTCCAATCACCTAAAGAGAACATACCTGTAATAGTCAAATTACGCACCGGGCGAAGTTTGAAATCCAATTCAATACCTTGATGAAGTTCATTTACTCCATTCAGATAAACATAAGAACTTTCCTGTGCTACTGTCAAACGTTTCTGGATAGTACGATCATTCCACTGCGTACGGTATAAATTCAAATTAGCAGAAAAAATACTGGATACAAAACCATATCCAACCTCAAATGAGAAAACACTTTCATTCTTACAATTAGGATTGAATGAATTACTTGTTTGTGAATTCAAGAATATACCACCTGAAAAATATGGAGTACGAGAATAATAACCAATATTGGCGAACACGTTGTGGTGTCCATCAAAATTATAATTGACACCACCTTTCACACCATAACCAACTTTTGTCTTCTTCGCAGAAGTTTCGTTGTCTGCATAAAAATAGTCCTTACGCCAATTAGTATTAGCATTTACATTTGCCGAAAGAGTAACTGACAATTTATCTTTTGAATACTCTGCTTGTCCAAAAGCACCATATTGGGCAATAAAACTGTCAAAATTACGATAAACCACATCCCCTACTCCCAAGCGTTCATTCTGCCAAGCAATATCATTTTTCTTATAGGGTACATTTTTTCTATCGGTATCTATGACATAATCACCACCCAACAAATCTGTAATAACCGCCTTATGTTTACCATTATAATAACGTAAATCTATACCACCTTGAAGATTTAATTCTTCAGTGATTTGATTCGTATATGTAGAAAGTAAGCCATACCAAAGATGATTATTCTTATTTTTTGCTAATGCAGCAATACTTCCATTCGCAGAATCGGCATTATCCTGCATTAATGAAGCAAAATCAAAAGTCCCATCCAATTTACGATATGTTGTATTGGGAATACCATTTGACGCTCCATAGAGAGTTGAATAAGAAGAACCAACTCCACGATAACCATAGCCATCGCCAATTGACATATAAACCGAAGAAGAAAGACTTGACTTACGATCAATCTCCCATACATGATTTAAAGAAATCTGTGGTTTGTGATAAGAATTATAACTCGTCCCATTCATCGCTTTGCCATTGATATCGTAACCAAAAGCAGCATTATAACGATAACCAAGTCCGCTATTTATTTTCTTTTGCCTTTCCCATTCCGCAATAGTCAATTCATCATATCGTTTATAATGAGTTTGAGGAGCACCTGTGGCTGTTAATGACAAAGAATGATTATCACCAATACGCTTTGAAATATTCACAAACCATGAATACGAATCAAATCCCGTACCTTGAATATAACCATCCCCCCATGTCTTAGAGCCTAATACAGAAAAAGCCCATCCGTTTTTGGTCATACCTGAAGATAGGCTGAATAATACCTTATTATAACCATCATTACCAATACCATAAGAAAGTGTCCCCCCTTTTTGAGCATCAGTTGAATTTGTTACAACATTTATAGAACCACCCACTGAAGGGGAAGAAAGTTTTGAAGCTCCTAAGCCTCTTTGTACCTGCATTGAACGGGTAACATCAGACAATCCTGCCCAATTAGACCAATAAATCCCCCCCCATTCCATATCATTCATAGGCACACCATTAATCATTACACCTACATTGGTCTGACCAAAACCACGTACTGTAACACGTGATTCTCCAAAACCACCATTGTCTTTAGATGCATATACTCCTGGAGTCGACTTCAATATTTCAGGAAACTCTTGCGTACTAAGTTTCTCAGAAATAAAAACCGGATCTACTGTAGATACAGCTACGGGGGTTTTACGTGAAATCGCAATAGAAGATGTAATAGTCACATCGGCCAACATCACCGCATCCGGTTGCATCGGTACAACTCCTAACTCTACAGAAGCACCCTTCTGTGTAATCTTCTTCTTCAAATCTTTGTAGCCGATGTACTTAAATAATAAAGTAGCATTGGAAGCAACGCTTTGCTTGAAATAGCCATCAATGTCAGTCACCGATCCTTGTGAAGTTCCTTCCACCATTACGGCAGCACCCACTAACGGCTCGCCCGTTTCAGCATCAACAAGCTGACCTTTCACTGTAGTCTGAGCCCATGCAGCGGCACTGAATACCGATAGCACTGCAACCAACAGGAATTGAATTAGATGTTTTCTCATAATTCTGCTTTTAGTTAATAGATAGTGTTAATTAATGATTAAAAAATGTTCTTAAGTCGCAAATATAATATATTAAAATCAGATAATTATTACATAAGTGCTACATTTTTTCAAGTTACTAAAGCATTATTGAGACTTTTTTAAACAAAGAAGCCCCGCAAGTTTTTTGCAGGGCTTTCTTTTTATCACAAAAGCGACTATTTCTCTTTCAAACAAGAACTAATTCTTAATCATTCATCAACTTTCTATAACGAACACGGGTAGGTTCTTCTTTCCCTAAACGTTTCAATTTATTTTCCTCATATTCTGAATAAGAACCTTCGAAAAAGAAGACGTTAGAATCACCTTCGAAGGCAAGGATATGAGTACAAATACGATCAAGGAACCAACGGTCATGGCTGATAACTACAGCACATCCGGCAAAATCCTCAAGACCTTCTTCCAAAGCACGGAGGGTATTCACATCAATATCATTGGTCGGTTCGTCAAGAAGGAGGACATTTCCCTCTTCCTTCAAACAAAGAGCCAAATGAAGACGGTTACGCTCACCACCGGAAAGCACACCACAAAGTTTTTCCTGATCGGCACCGGAAAAGTTGAAACGTGACAGATAAGCACGTGCGTTGATATCACGTCCTCCCATACGGATAAGGTCATTGCCTCCGGAAATCACCTGGTATACACTCTTATTGGGATCAATATCCTTATGCTGCTGGTCTACATAAGCCACTTTTACAGTCTCGCCTACTTCAAATTCCCCGCTATCCACAGTTTCCAATCCCATTATAAGGCGGAAAAGAGTGGTTTTACCGGCACCGTTAGGTCCGATAATACCGACAATACCGTTAGGTGGCAACATAAAATTGAGATCATCAAAAAGAAGTTTATCGCCAAACGCCTTAGCCACATGCTTGGCTTCAATCACCTTATTACCCAAACGCGGTCCATTTGGAATAAAGATTTCCAGTTTCTCCTCTTTCTCTTTAACATCTTCATTCAGCAATTTATCATAAGAATTCAAACGCGCTTTTCCTTTTGCCTGACGAGCTTTAGGAGCCATACGCACCCAATCCAATTCCCGCTCCAACGTTTTACGACGTTTGCTGGCGGTTTTCTCTTCCATTTCCATACGCTTTGTTTTCTGTTCAAGCCAGCTGGAGTAGTTTCCTTTCCAAGGAATACCCTCGCCACGGTCCAGTTCAAGAATCCATCCTGCCACATGGTCAAGGAAATAGCGGTCATGAGTAACAGCAATGACTGTACCTTCATATTGTTGCAAATGTTGTTCCAACCAATCGATAGACTCTGCATCAAGATGGTTGGTAGGCTCATCGAGCAATAATACATCAGGCTTTTGAAGAAGCAACCGGCAAAGGGCTACACGACGACGTTCACCACCGGAAAGATGTTCCACAGACTGATCCTCCGGCGGACAACGCAGAGCGTCCATAGCACGTTCCAGTTTACTATCAAGATTCCAAGCATCAGTAGCGTCAATGATATCCTGCAACTCTGCCTGGCGAGTGAAAAGCTTATCCATCTTCTCCTGATCTTCATAGTATTCAGGCAAACCAAACTTCTGATTGATTTCTTCATATTCCGTCAATGCATCCACAATAGGCTGAACACCTTCCATCACCACCTCTTTCACGGTTTTAGTCGGATCAAGGTAAGGTTCCTGAGCCAAATAACCTACCGAATAACCGGGTGAGAACACCACTTCTCCCTGATAAGATTTATCCAATCCGGCGATAATCTTCAGCAAAGTTGATTTACCGGAGCCATTCAGACCTATGATACCGATTTTCGCCCCATAAAAGAAAGAGAGGTAGATATTCTTCAACACCTGCTTATTATTCTGCTGAATGGTTTTGTTCAGCCCCACCATAGAGAAAATAATTTTCTTATCGTCTACTGCTGCCATGTATTCTTATGATTAATGATTAATAATTTTATTGAGGGCAAAGATAAGAAAAAAAGTGAAATTCCTTTGCATCTTACAAAAAAGTCTCTATCTTTGCACCCGCTTAACAGCAATGAAGGATTGAATCGCTAGCTCAGCAGGTAGAGCACAACACTTTTAATGTTGGGGTCTTGGGTTCGAGCCCCAAGCGGTTCACATAAGAACAAAGCCAAACGGCGATAAAAAAAAGAGATAAGTCCTACAATATTAACGTATTGTGGGACTTTTTTTATGTTTCATGTCTTTCACTTGTCCAAGCACAAACATAAAAAAGTCCCGTAAAACCTTGATTTTACGGGACTTGTCTTTACTTTTCCGTCATTTGTCTTTGACGTTTCGCGGAGAGACAGGGATTCGAACCCCGGGTGCCTCGCAGCACAACGGTTTTCAAGACCGCCGCAATCGACCACTCTGCCACCTCTCCAAAACTTCCTTTTCAAGAAGGCTTTCCGTTGAAAGCGGTGCAAAGGTAGTACTTCTTTTTTAATTCACAAATAATTTGGAATAAAATATTTTGGAAACACGCCAGGAAGTAGATTTATAGAGTAATAGCTATTAATTAACTTTACTCGGTTGGTCCCGGATAAACTGCCGAGAGACGTTGGATGGTCTGTTCCAAAGAGGCATCTTTCAATATGACTTTCTTTTGCTTATCAAGAAGATACATGGTTGGTGTGGCACGGATTTCGTATAGCGTCTTGCTACGGATGTCGCCTTGCTTGTTCCATCCTACTATCCAGCCATGTGGCATCTGCGAGGACTTCAACAGCCACTCGTATTCATCCTCGTCGGGATAGACGGCAAGGACACGCAAGACGCCCTTTTCCTGCATTTCTTGAAATGCAGGGATTTCCGAAAGGATTTGCTCGAATTTATGACAGTTGGTGCAGTCGGGGTCGTAAAAGAAAAGTAGGGTGTAGTCGGCTTTTACTCCACTCATCCTTGCCTGTTTGTAAAAACCGCAAAACGTCCTGTGATACTTTTTCAAATCACTTTGTGAGTGTTTTGCAACCGTTAACACAAAACGAAATGCGATTTTTTATTTAATTTCCGGTGCCATTTAAACACCTCTCAAATGGTGCTTAAAAGTTCCTCAAATCATTCGGAATAATTATCTTTGTGTAAATCTTGGGGAACAAATGCCGCTAAAATAATGATGCTTGTATTCCATGAGGGGCATCGTAATTGCAGACCATCCATTCCTCTTGCTTGCGCCGGTTCGTCTTTGATGCACTGATTGTACGTTCTATGCGATGGATATGCCAATCGTTTTTTATTGCATACTGTTCAATCATATCCAGTGGGAACATGGTTAACATGAATTTACCTTTGACTGTCCCCAGAAGGTTCAGCAGGTCTTCCATGTTCCGCTTTCATAATGTCCGCAATCACTGTTGAAGTAAGGCGGGTCTACGAAGTGGAAAGTGGTAAGACTATCATAACAGGCAATAACATCCAGCGCATCCCGGTTCTCAATTGTTACGTTTTCCAAACGCCGACATAGTTGTTCGGTAAATTCATCTTTTGCATTAATCAGCTTCTTAGGCATCCCACCACTAAAATCATACCCGAACGAACCATCCAGCATGGAGGCAAAGGACATTTTCGATAAAGCCCACACTGCCCATGCCCGCTGTGCAGGAGTAAAAAACTGGTGGTAATTTAATATATGAACGGCATGAACGTGCATGTCCCGACTATGCAGTGTCTTCTCGATTTCTACCTTCAACTCAGGATAATAAACCTTCGCCATCCAATAGAAATTACACAAGTCACCATTTAAATCGTTAATGATTTCGGCTTCTACCGGACGTTTCGCAAACAATACGGCAGCACCGCCACAAAAGGCCTCCGTGTACAATTTATGAGCAGGAATAAGTGGAAGAATATGCTTCAGCATTGTTTGCTTTCCACCATAATAAGTTATAGGTGTCTTCATGATTATTATATATTACACATTCAATTCAAATTTTACTTCTTCATCCCCATTTATCAGGTCCCGCGTCTTTCCAATATTGTTTTCGTAGATATGTACATTTGCGAGATTGAGGCAGATAGACTTCAAGGGCATGTCTATCTGCCTTGCCATAAGATATAAATGATAGATGTCAGCCGGCAGGCCAAGGTTGGCGTCAGAACTCCGTTGGTAGGCGGACAAAACCAGTTCCCCGTCATCTATTTGGAACTGTACCAGGCTCAAACAAGGAGCCTGGTTACTTTCGACACCGGTAGCACCTAAATACAGGACATAGTTTTTACTATTTCTTTTTTCCTTGTTTATCTTAGTAACAAGCGGGGGCAGTTTCTCGAAATACGTCGGATAACTGTTCACAAGAATGGAACCGCAATAGTCCCACCAGTGAATGCCCGCCTCTTGGTATCTCTCCACACAGCGTTCCCCTTGCATGAATAACTGCAACTCATTCTTAAGTTTTTTTACGGGCAATGCTGTGGCACTCAAAGATGTCGAGCAGGTCGGCAGGGGTTAATAGCAGTTGCTCGTTCAATAGGTATTTGATACTTCCTTTTTTATTGTCCTGCACCTTGCCTGAATCAAGTATTCTTTTTAAAATTGCATAGTATTTGTTCATAACTCCTCTTTTGAATATACATTAATACATATTTTGATTATCTTTGTGATGCCAATCACATATTAAAAAAACGATGAGTCGCGACAAGGGTTTTGCCCCCGGTCGTGCGGCTCATCGCATTTTTGTTAGTATGTGATTGGCGTCTTTACTAACAGGCCGGGGGCTTTTTCATTCCCCCTATATTTTATAGCTTGCACATTTTTCGATATATTTGAGGCAGTAAATGCCTTTTTTATTTTGTCGTTTTCCCGTCTTGCTCGCGATGAGCAAGACGGGATTTTTATACTTATTTATCTAATCATTCATTGTTATCTTATTTATATTTGAAGAGAGTGTCACCTCATACGTACCGCTATTTTCTGTAACCGAAACAGTACCGTTTCCATTACTGGCTATGGAGATATAAATATCAGGGATGCTATAGCTCACACCGTTGACGATGAATTTGACCGAACTGTCTGTCCGGGACAACCTCACAGGTTCATCCACGCCGACACGGATAGATTGCCCCGGAGCAAGGGAACTGCCGTTCACTTTTATTTTCCCGTCCACGCTCCCTGAACTGACTGTAAGATTATTCATGTTTCCGGCTACATTATTAGTACTGGTATAATACGTATCAGTCAATTTATTGTGTACAAAAGCAAATACGGAATTGCTCATCGGAGAAATCACCATGACAAAAACGACCTTACATTCCGTCGTATCGGAAAGAATGGAGGTCTGTGAACGATAAATAGCCGTGGCCTCTCCCGCATCTTCCTTGATATACAATTCGCCATACGCAGCAAGCCAATCATACAGCGCATCAAATCCACCGTACTTATCCAACTCCTGCTTCACCCTGTCACTTTTATGGACGGTCCCTAAAAAAGCACTATCAAAAACAATCCTGCTATTCAATTCCGCCAATTTCCGGTTCAAAGTGGAAGTATGCACATAACCGTCATAAGGAATACCGACTGGTGCGGAAAGCGGATATCCGCCGTTGACATTATCCTTGTCCGCTACCCATCTGGTACCGCCACTATTTAGGAGGTCAAGAAATGCCGGCGATTTCATTTCTGCCGTGGTT
Organism: uncultured Bacteroides sp.; assembly: GCF_959029255.1. Lineage (GTDB taxonomy): Bacteria > Bacteroidota > Bacteroidia > Bacteroidales > Bacteroidaceae > Bacteroides. Next base: position 100,754 of record NZ_CAUFUE010000010.1, read on the forward strand.
TTCGGTTGGAAAATAATATCCCCACTGCTTGAAAAAGCAGATGAAACATCCGAGTTATAGTACATAGTCACAGGCGATCCCATATCTGAAAGCATGACATGGAAGCCGGTAGCAGGGTCTTCCTTAAGGTCTTCAGACGGAGAACATTCGTAAGCGGCAACAGTAGTCTCTTCGACCCCAATATACAGTGGAGCATAATTGACGATTAATGCCCTGGAGGAAGTATCGACTTCGGAAATAAAGCTGTTACGCCCATACCATATACCGTCACACTTCAAGCCAAAAAGGCTTTCTAACATAGCCATGCCGATATATATGAGGGTAAACGGACTTGTACCGCCATCATCCATTGTCCCCTTAATAGTGGTTGTTGAAACACAGGAACAATTCAGGGCAAAGGAATACATGGGAACATATCTGCCTAATATGGGAGATACCGCCAAAGTTCCGTCATCCGGATTCCCTCCGGTGATATCGTATGTAAACTGAGCATTACGGATATGGACATCATGTACATAGCTATACATCAACGCATCGAATACAGATGCAGAATTGTCAGATACAAAGTTCGAGATGAAGCATCCCTGCCCGTTAATGTCAGCGAAGGCCAATACTTGCTTTATCGCAGTTTCACCATCTACTATTTTCTCGCCTGAGAATGAAACGTTGTGTCCTGCAAAATCAAGGTTTTTATCTATACGGATATACGACGCCCATTCCGTAGCGGTAGCCGGATCAATATTTCCTGCATCAATGGCATTGAATGTACCGATATGAAGGTTGAAATAAACAAAGTCCGCACAACTATTTATCAGATATGGATCATCCTTGCCGCCTGTACCCGCCAGGCTTGTTGACACCGTTACCCCATCCCACACATCCGTTTCCATCGGCGAAACGATTATAGTATCATCATGGGTATGGCTGGTCACATTACCGGTTTGGATCATTTCTCCCTGCGCCATCCGGTCAAGTAACGCTTCTATTTCTATTCCATTATATTTGCTGTTCATTTTTCAAGACATTAAAAGTTTCACCATCCGAAAGTATAAAATTGCCGTCGGCCGCATTGAACACCTCGCGCAAACCCGATTGCCTGACGGTCATGGATACAGAAGCATTACCGCATACGGCATGGACGGTCTTTTCACGGTCTATGCCCTCATTGACGGACAGGGTACTTATCATTATCCCCGTAGTACCCGCCTGCCCGTTTTGCGGTTCCAGTTTTAGCCAGTCAAGTATCATACGACTTCCTCGATATACCATTCGGCATTCGCCGTAAGGTTGTTGTTCTTGATTTCATTCAGTTCGTTATTAGCGAATGCAACCGTATCATTTTCCCATGAGACCGCATAGCCATCACCTTCCGATTGCGATATTAAGAGAGTGCCGATAACAGAATTACTAACCTGGTTCTTAAAAACAAGGCTCAAATTTCGTCCCGAACCGCCCACTTTCTGCGAGGTGGCCGTGATTTTGATTTCAGTGGTTCCGGCATTGCCCGCCAGTTTATCCAGGGAAATCCAAGACGTATCGGAGCCACCTTGTTTGGTGACATTAAATCCGATATTACTCTCAATGCTGATGGCTTTCACCCCACCCGCCTTGTCGAAAGCTTCCAATGTGCCGGGAGTGACAACAAAGTTCACATCGGCATCGGAAGAGGATTGTCTCACCGTAAATGTTCCGGCAATCTTCCACTCCGTACCATTCCAGATTTCAATCGTGACCGGGTACTCAACCGTGGCGGCCGTCGAGTTGACCGCAAACTCAACCAGAATAGCCACCGCCGCCTGGTTTTGCAAGCCGAAACCTTCAGAGAAAGTGCCCTCGTTTGAATTTACCGTGTAACCGGTATTCGGCTTAAGGGTAATTATCTTATCCTCAGCCGTACTTACGCGGAACTTCTCCGCATTACTGATACCGTTAATAGTTGCCTGTACTATATTATAGGCGATTTCCGACATGTCCGTGTCAAGCGCCAGGAAAGAAGGTTTCCCTTCAATCTCATACGTTGCCACCGCATTGGCGGTACCGGCACTGGCACGCAACTGTTTCATATACTTCCCGCGTCCGGTGTGTTGTTCCACATACTTCACGCCGATGATTTGTACTCCGGCCTGCCCGCTCTGCTGGGCGGCCTCAAATTTCCCGAATTTCAATGTTGCCATAACTGTTTATTTTTAAAGTAATTCTTCCAACTCCACCAATTCCCATTTTTTATTTGTTTGCACGCGCATCGGATATTCCTTCCCGATTTCATCGTTCGGCCATTTCAGGATATCAGGGGATACAAGGATATAGTCACCGTTCACCCGCGCCCACACAAGTTTGAATGTCCCGTCCCTGAATGCCCTGTATATGCCTTTGGCAAGTTTCATTCTGCCGTCATAATAAGCAAGGGAAACCAGTTTCCCCAGTTTGTCGTCATATATCATTTGGACGTCCTTTAATGATTATTCAAATACCGCGTAAAATTCACCGGGAATCCCCGTAGCGGGCAGCTCATCAACAACGTTGATCCTGCTTCCCCTGTCAGCAATGACTTCCGTATCCGTATCACCGATAAACCAGTGCCCGTTAGCTCCGATATGCGGAGTTATGCCGTCGTGACCGATACCGCCGAACATCATTGATCTGATTTGAGCAACCTTTATCTTTACCCGGGAATCGCACGGGCAGGTATCGACCTTGGCGGGGTTGTCCGTAAACATGATGACATTCTTTTCCAGCGCACGGCTCCAGTTCTTACCCTCGTTCTTACTCCAGACGGCTTCTATGGAAAGATATCCGCATTGTTGGCGATTGCCGGGAATGAAAACATGAATCACGTTGTCCGTAACTGAACAGTCAGCCTTTTCCTTACCGAATGCAGTCTCCAAATATACGGCAAGAGATGCCGGCGTAAAGTCCTCATTCACTTCCGTGCCATCCGCACAACGTGTAATTGTCCAGACGATTTCTACATCATTTCCTCTCAGTAATATCATACCGCTTCCTCCTTTATTTTATTTAAGTTAATGCATCTACTGTGATTTCTTTAATCAAACTACCTGCGGGAACCCCTTCTACCGCAAATGTCGCACCTACATTATTCCAAGTAAGATTTTTGTTTTCAAAAGAGAGCTTATTGGAATTAACCGCTATGGAAATCAATTTCACACCTGTACCGTCGTTATATGCCTTGATTGTTTGTTTTAACGTCGTGCCAACCGTCAAGACATCGTAGAAAGAAGTGGCATATTCTTTTTCGGTCAGTACGATGCCGTTGATTGAAGCTGTAATCCCGGATGAATCAAGGGTTGAATAAGAAGTTTTCACAACCAATTCAAATCGGCGTTTACCGGATATGGATACGGGGAAGAGCGCATGCCATACATTATAATTACCATTGGAGCCCTTTTTCAGGAAATAAACCTGCCTGTTGTCAAATATATAGCAGTAAGATACATTGTTCCTGTCAAATATGAACATCAAAGCCCCTTCCCCGTCATAGGCGTAATCAAAGGTGTATTCTGCCGTAGGACCCAAGGCTAGTCCGGTCATCGTATTGAGCGGCGCTGCCAGAACGGCGGCGCTGTTATTATAAAAGTCGGCGCCCCATACGGTCTCTTTCTCCGTAGCAATCTCATCAAAGTATGCTGTAAGCGTTTTATTACCGTCCCACGTTATATTTCTGGAAGCTTCGGTGTTGCCGTCACTCCAACGGCTGAATGTATATCCCGCCTCCGCTACCGCCCTTATAATGCCGACCTGACCGGCTTCTTTGGTCCCGCCGCCGCTAACCCTGCCGGAATTGCCGGGAGACACATCAAGCGTTATCGTGTAATAAATTGTAAGAGTGACAAAATACGCCGTCAACTCTTTGTTGCGGTCCCAAATTATGGTTCTCGATGCATTCGTGTCCCCGTCACTCCATTTTTCAAATGCATACCCGGAATTAGGCATGGCGGATATCGTTCCCCTGCTTTTTTCTTCCTTTACGCCTCCTCCCGTTACAGTACCTCCTTCGACGGGCGATGCGCTTAATGTCACTTCGTAATTCTTTGCCGGTTCAACGAAATCACCATCCTTGATCCTTACGATTCCGTCATCCCCCGAATACAAGACACCGTTACTTATGGAAGATGTCTTTTGAAAATTCGCCAAATCAATAGTAAGGGATGCCAATTCCGTATCTCCTGATTTACCCAGATTGTTGAAGAGGATCCTATTAGCCATTATCTCCGTATATACACCTGTACTTTTTCCATACAACAGTACTTTCGGATAATTACCGGACCATCCGACAGTTCCCCATAACACATTATTGGAATACAAGTCCAGCGAGCCGTTGGAAGGGTTGAATTCCACACGCCGACCATCATTGGAACTGCGCACTGTACCTGATACAACTGCGTCTACAAGCTCCACTGTTCCGTTTTTCGCTACCTTAAACCTGTCCCCGACATTAAGCGAGTTCGCCGATATCGCATCGGAGATAAGCTGCGCGGTGATAATGGCCGTAGCTTCTATAAGGACCGTGTTTATCTTACCGTCCTTAATGATGGTCCGCCCCTTTGCTGCAGTAGCTTCCAAAGCCGGATAGTCCGCGTATCCAAGGTTTCGGGCTACGGCGTCTTTAACTTCGGAAGGGATGTTATCAATCTTCGTCTTTATCCCTGATATGTCATTTTCAATCGCATCCATATCCGGCGCATCATCCATATTCTTGAAACCCGTTGAGCCTTTTCCGATGGTAACCTTGCCTGTAAACATGCTGTCCTCACCAATCTCGGTTATTTTCTTTCCCGCCAGGGAAAAGGTGTTGATACCTTTGAAGTGTTGCAGGCATGGGGCGTCATTACCGAATGAGGAAAGAATAATGGCTTTCTGACGCGATACGTCATTCCGGTTGCCGAGCTGTACAATCTCATCGCCTGCCATAGGGACCGTACTGTTACCGTCGCAGTCATCTTTTGAAAGGTCAATGTAATCATCGCCAGTACCGGTTACCAGCCGCCAATAATAGGTGTTGGACACATTATTATTTAGCCCGGATTTGACATTGAATGTCTGCCGGCGTGCCTGGTCACCGGTAACAAACTGGTTGACGATGGTACGATTTCCCTCGGTTGTTTCAAAATAACAACGGTAGAAAGTGCTGTATTCCGTCACTTTGCTACATTTCATACTCGCAGGAGTAAGTACTATTTGACCGCCCGCATGTTTTAGTTCCTGGATAAGCAATTGGGTAAATTCCGCATACTTCCTCACAAACATACGGTCCACCTCAAGGTAACTGTCCCCGGTTTCCGGGTTTGTCCTTAACATCATACCCGACCCCAGCGGTCCCGAAGAGAAATCCTGCGACCGGATATCGTCAGAAAACAGCCCGCCCAGAAACTTCACGGGGAATTCCGTCTCATCGGGACCTGTCTTGCTGATGGCACGGCTCGTAATCTCCTTTATCGCGCGCAACGCCGAGAACACATTATAATTACTGGGCTCCCGGCTGTCCCACGTCTTAAGCACGTCGATGACGGCGCGGTCCATTTTCTCCCCGACGATATATTGCAGGTTCGCCACAGCGTCATCCACATTCCGTTTCCATCCTTTCCCCACCCGGTTCGTGCACTCTATCGTCGCCATGCTCAGATTGTCCAGCTTGCGCACCACCTTCGTCATCCGGCTGTCGCGATATCCCGTTCCCGGGAAATACTCCTCGCTCAGCAGGCGAACCGACTGGCCAAGCTGCAACGGCACCGAGTTGCGGTCGACATAGGTATAGTCCGTGTCGCCGCCGTACTTGGCGATATCCTCACTGTATGACGAGAGGAAATCGTCCACGGCGGCGGCATAGTCCTTTTCGGCCTGCACCTCGTAGGCTTCGGGCATGCGGAAGTTCCAGGGGATGTACCGGTCGCCGACGGCGGGTACCAGGTTGCCGCCCGGTATCTGCGTATCCTCGTCCGGATAGGTATTGATGATTTCCCATTCCTTGGCGGCCGGGTAATAGTTCGCCTCGAAGTCACGGCCGGCAAGCTCGCCCATATGGAACGACACATGCTTCACCAGCCCCGCAATCTCATTGTCGCAAGGGTTGAACCCCATGCCGTCATCCTTGAAGTAGTAGACGGTGAAAGGCTTCTTGTCTTCGCCCGTCTTCTCCTCCGAGCGGACGGAAGACACCGTCCCCGTATAATGCGGGTAGATACCGGCGAAGGCGTCCGACTCCACATGCTCGTACAGCCCGTACCGCGTATTGCGGTCGATGTATTTTTCCCTGCCGGGAAGTTGCAGGCGAGAAAAACCATAGCGGCTGCGGTCGATGTTCCTGGTACTCCCCAGCGGGATAAGCCGGGTGAAGAACTTCACGTCGTCGCTGTTCTCCGACTGCACGAGCGAGGTCAGCCCCCGCATGTATCCCAGTTCCACACGTTCCCCGCGCTCACACCGGCACAGGTTGATGTGGAAACCGTCCGCCCACCATTCCGTCCCAAAGGTTTCGGCAATGGTGCCCAGGCTGTCCCAGCAGGAAGTACCGCTGTATTCTATGGTCTTGTTGGGGGCGTCCACCACGTCGCCGATACGCCAGCGTTCCTCCCCGTAGATGCGGTTCATGTTGTCCACCCACTTCTGAAGGTGTTCCCGGGGGCTGCCGTCCAGGCTGAAATGCGGTTCATACTGCCCGTCCGTCAGGTTCAGGTATATCACCTGCTCGGCGTCGTGTACCGGGGCGTAGAACTTCACCGAGTAGCTGTAAGTCTGCCTGTCCTTCTGCTTCGGCTTGTACTCCTTCTTGACGGAGAACCTGATGCCGGACAGCAATACGTAGTCGTTCACGTCGAGCGGCACGTAAGCGAAATGGGTGAACGATACCGACAAGGCGTTTTCCACCATCAGCTCCTCACTCCAGGTCGAAGAGGAAGAAGTGGAGGCCGCCAGCTTCAAGGTCCCGGATTGGCTGTAGATTTTAAGTTTCATTCTAACGCTGGTTAATCATTGTTTAAAGAATCAATTTCCGAATATGGGTTCGGTTCCCGGAACTTCATTTTTATCTTACCATAAACTTTTCCACCGGTATTCAAAGGAGTTGCCATCTGATGTGTGGCGCAAGTTTTTAAATACATACGGTAAGTGGTTCCCAGTTCCGGTAGGGAAAATACCAGCCAGCCGCTTTTCAGAAATGTCTGGAACGCGGTAAACTTCCGGTACCATTCCGCCGTTGTTTCCGTAAGTATCCCGAACTGCAACGTAACGTCACGTGGCTCGTAATGCGGTTCCGGCAAAACATCCGGCAAGCGTTCACCGTTCTCTTCCCGGAATGCCACAGGGGTATAGGCTTTCATTGCGGGAAATTTCAGCAGTTCCCCATAATTGGTATGGGCGCTTGCGCTGTCTTCTGCCAGGAAAGCGTTGTATTCCTTGTATATGTCTACTCCATTGATGGTTAACAGTCCTTCCAGTATTTCCATATTATCTCATTTTTACTCCGTCACGTTCCATTTTTTCCATCGCGTCGGCAATGTCATCCAGACGTTTGCAGAATGCCGTATTCTCCGCTATGGTATTCAGCAACCCGATAGCCTCGTAAGCATATTGCGAGAGGTCGGTCAATTTTTCATCCATGCTGGCAACATGTATCTGTACAGAAGTAGCGATACCCTCAATTTTCCCGGCTGTCTCTTCGGTAATGGTAGTCACCGCCCCCGAACGTCCCGACTGGGACGAGGTCGTTGAATCATCAGCGCTCCATCCGAACGCTGCGGCCATTTTATCCCGTTCAGCCAGCATGGCATCCGTCAGTTCCTGTTGCATGTTGCGCAGGCGCTCCACTTCCCCCGTGGTATAAGTACCGTCATTACCCGCTTCCGCCCAACTGTCATACAAGGCTTTAATCCTTGTGGAATAGTTTTTTTCCAGCATGGAGCGCATGATGGATTCCTGCAATTTCTTCTCAAAATCCTTGGCGAAGTCCGCATTCTTCAGGCTCAGGTCAGACAGCATGCCCAGGTAGCTGTCTTTAAAACTGTCAAAAGAGATGCCGGTTATCTGCTCCTTCATCATTGCCAGGACCTCTTTCGCCTGCTCGGCACCGCTGATGATATTTTCCAGATGCTCACGGAAATCACCGTCCAGCCCCGCCCACATCTCGGGCATCTGTTCCCTTACTTTCTTCAGCTGTTCCTCGGATGCGCCAAGCAGGGCACTGGTGATATCGTTATAGTTCCCATTCCGGCTGACATAATTATAAAGTTCCGGCGCATATCCGCCCAGCCCCTTATTTTGCCTGTATGCTATGGAGTGTGAACCGGCACTGGCGCCTGATGACGCCCGGGCACGTGCCATGTTGCGATGCGCCTCCTGGGATTTGTCTATAATATCAAGCGCTTCCTGTCCCGCCTTGGCTGCTTCTGCCCCGTATGACTCTTTGATATAGGCCTTTTTCTTATCAAGCAACCGGTCCCACACATCCAGCAGCACCTCGTACCTTTTCACCATTTCGTTGTACTCCGAATAGTCGGCGCCATTGAACAACTTGATAGTCCCGCCCAGCGACACGATTGACTTGACGGCACCCTTGATGGTCTGTAACCCGCCGGTAAGAATAGTCATCGGTTTCGTTACATCTATTTGCGCCAACCCGTCCAGCATTTCATTCATGCCCTCCATAGTCCCCGATAACCATTCGGGGGTTTTAATGCCCAGTTCATTCATGATGCCCAGCACACCTTCCGCCGCCTGCGTGTATTCGCGCATTTTGTCCACCCCGGCATGCAGGGAGTCCGTGGCTTCCGCCTGCGCCTTCCGTTTGGCAGCTTCGGCGCTGTCCAGCTTCGCTTCGGCATCCTTTTTTTCCTGCTCCGTACCCTTTTCCAGCACTTTGTTATATTCATCACGGGCCTCGGTCAGTTCCTTGTTGGCTTTGGCGAGGGTTCCGAAAGAATCACTTATCGCCTGAAAAGGCGACCGGCTCTTCTCTTCCAGGTCAATGCTGTTGATTGCCCCGACGATTTCCTTGATATTCTCCGGAGAAAGGTTCTTTTGCTCCTTGATGAAAGACTGGAGCTGTTTTTTCAACCTGCCCAGAGCCTCGGTAGATACCTTGTCGAGATTGCCGAAGACGGAAGTCCAGTCAATGCCTGCTTTCAGGTTCTCCAGGTCAAGGTTCTTCAGCTCCTCTTCCATTTTCTTTTTCTGGGTCGCCTTGTCACCGCCGGTCTTGGACTTGGCTATTTTGTTTTCGTAATCTTTGGTGATGGCGGCACGTTTTTCCTGGTATGTACCATACTCCTTATTATAATCTATCCACGACTGCTCTTCCTCTTCTTTCAGCTTTTTATTTTTATCGGCATAGTCCTTGGTCACGGCAAAGAAATCTTTCATATATTGTTCTCCGGCAAGGTTGCGTTGCTGCATCGCCTGATCCTTGACGGTAGCCACTTGGTCGGGAGTAACCTTCAAACCTTTTTTCTGCGCGGCTTTAAGAGCCTTCATACGCTCACGTTCTTCGTGGTCGATGCGTTCCAGTTCGTCATCAAATTTTTTCAGGGCAAGTTCCTTTTCTTTTTTCTCGCCCTCCTCCATCAGGGCGATGGTCATGTCGTTTATTTTTTGGCGGGCTTTGAATTCCGCTTCGGCTATTTCATTGGCTTTGGTGGCGGCATCATTACCCGGACCGACGTTTTTCTTTTGCTTGTCGGTACGTTCTTCATAATCATATACAACAGCATCCTGCATGGTTTTATTATAATCATCCCATGCTTTTTTAGATAGTTCACGGGCTGCTTCAAGTTGTTCCCTGCTAGCCTCTCCTTGCATGAATTTGGCATTCACTTTATCAAAAGAGGCATCGGCCAATGCCAGTGCCGTTTTAGCGGCTTCCTTGCGGAGTTCAATCAATTCCTTCTTGGACTTGCCCGATGCTTCAGCAATCCGGGTATCAAAATCCACATCATCAGACACCTGCTGAAGGGATGACCGGGTTTTGTCTATTTCCGTAGTTATCGCCCGCTGCGCTTCCCGGGTTCTGTCACTGTATCTGTCCCACAACACAATCAGTCCCGTTATCACCACCGACAATCCCATTGTCAACGTCGCCATCAGCGCCTTGGCGGCTACATTTGAAATGCCCAACGCTACGGAAAGCCTTGTCGTGGCAGCCGTCAGCATGTTCTTTGCCCCGGTCAGCAGCACGTGTGTGAAGTAGCTGTCCTTGTTCAGCGTATTGGCCACCTGCTGTACGCCCATGGTAATCGCCATTACCGCCTGCAACCTGGTTTGTATCTGAGCCAGCTTTTCCTCCTCAACGCCGAAAAGGGAGGCTGCGCCCACACCCGCAGTCATCGCCCCGGTAAGTCCGGACACGGCATCCATCGTCGCCTTGATATTTTTATTGTCGTCGGAGAATATCTTTCCCTGGGTGTTTATATCACCTTGCCTGTCCTGCATTTCTCCCAGCCGTTGCATGGCGGCGGCATATTCCTGGGTACCTTCCGTCATGCCAGCCATCTGTTCCTTCAGGTTACGGATTTCCGTGCGTAGCATCGTGTGTTTCTCAGCCGACCGGTCCACCTGTTTTTCCAGCGAGGCGAGTTCTCCCTTTTCCTCGGCAAGCACTTTCTTCGCTTCGTTCAGTTCGGCGGTCAGTTCCATTTTCGCCTTGCCGGGAGCGGCTTTCTCCAGTTGTTTTTCCAACGACTTGATGTCCGCTTCCACCTGTTTCACCACCTCGCTTTGTTCCATCATGCGGGCTTTGAAGTCAGCCGTCACCTGTTCCACGGTTTTTCCTACTTTGGAGGTATCGCGCATGATTTCTTCCAGCCCCTCCTTGGTCTGGTTACGGGTTATTATGGTGAGTTCTACAGGTTCCATCAGTCTGCCGATATATAGGTTTGGAAGAAAGCCACGGGGTTCTTGCACACCTCGTTTTTCTTCTGCATTTTCTTCATCATTTCCTTGTACTTCCGTTTCTTCCGTTCTTCCGCCGAAACGTAGCGGGGGGCGTCCTTTGCCATGAGAAGCAGCATCGGATAAGGTACTTTCCACAAAATGTAGTCTATGCTCCAGCCGGTGGCGGTGGCCACCTGCCATACTAAACCGAACGGGCTATGGGGGGCTTCCGTATACCCCTTTAACTCCCGTTGCATGAATGGCTCAAATTCGGTTTCAACGGATTCATCATCCCCACCGATTTGATAATAGGATGAAAAGACTTGGGGTCCAGCATCGTGAGCAGCTGGAACATGGCTTCCTGAAGAAACATGGGATGGACACGCCACCGCAACCAGCAGGCCACAATCCGGTTCAGCAATCTTCCCCAGACCTTTCCCCGCACCAGGGCGTATGCCACCATGCGGCTCACTTCACCCCCATGTTCCACCAGGAAACGCGCGTTCTGCTCGTATGTATAGTCCTTCAGCTCCTCGTATGTGACTCCCATTTTCAGGTAAAGGTTCTGTATGCGGATCATCCCGCCCAGTCCGGGAGTGTACATGACCACCCGGCGTAGTTTCCGCTTGCGGTACAGGTACCTGAAAGGGCGGACGGGAATCGCCACGCCCATATCAAGCATCAACGCGGAAGCTTTCAACTGCTCCGTCTGTTCCATACGCTATTCCGATTGGACGGCCGTTTCCTGGGGAGGAACAATCCGGTAACGTGCCTTTCCTTCCTCCGTGGGCTTCAGGCATTTCACCGTACAGTCATAACTCAGCACACCGCTCATATTGATGGAGTCTGCCAGTTCACCGCTCATCTTGGCGCGGGGTACTTCTATTTTATGCCCGCTTACACAATCCACAGCGAATGGGCCTTCAAGGTCCTTAAAGTCATCGGGAGCTTCGTATGCCCCGTCTTTCTCATTGATGGTACCGCCGAACAAATCCACACAGTTCTGCGCGTTCAGCTGGATAAGCTTGAACCCGAAAGCCGTGGAGCCGGGGTTGCTTGTCAGTTCATCTACCGGGCCATCGTGCACCTGCGCCGCATAAATGGGCGTGGTCTGCTTGGCTTCGCCTTTCGGGGACAAACCGTCCTGACTGATCCAACCTATTTCTTTCCCGCAAAACGTCAGTTTTCCGATGCCGTAAACCAATCCGTTGTTTTCTTTTACTGCCATAATGTCATTTACAATTTTAAGATTTACAATTTACAATTTGGCTGCGCTGCGCTTCAGGTAGCGTTTGAGCAGCGTTAAAACGATAATCAGGAAGGTGATGCGCCCCGTCCATATCTGGAACCATTGGAAGCCCGTGGGCTCGTGTACCACCTCCGGGGGAGGCTCTTCTTCTTTTTCAAAAAGTTCGTTCCTGATGCGGGTGTTTTCTTCCCTGAGCAGGATAACCTGGCGTGCCAGGCTGTCGCAAGTGGCGGTCACCTGCACGCTGTCCCCCGATATCCGGTTGACGTTTACCGTGGCCTGTCCGCTGCGGCGGCTAAAGCCTGTGCCCACCGGTATCGTCTCCAGCAGCTCCGTCGGAAAGGCCGTCGTCGCCACGCTGGGCGGAACGGGCTGCTGAAGGAGAGCGGATAGCCTTACGCTGCTTGCCAGACTGTCTTTTCGGCTGTGGAAGGTCTGCATCCCCTGGGGACTTCTGCAGCTCACTGCGCACAGGGCAATCGTTCCAGTGGCGACAAGCAGTAGCGCGAGCCACCGTGCGGTCAAGTCGGGCGATAGCCCGATAGAGTTTTCTGTTTTCATTGATAGAGTTCATCAAGTCCGAACGGAGGTTCTGGATGTTGTCCATATAGGCAGCATCCACATCTCCGATGTTGCGGGCCTTTGAAAGGCGGCGGTTGAAGAACCAACCGATGGCGGTTCCAAACGCGGCTCCCAGTCCTGCCGGAAAGAGGCTGCCCAATAGCTGCATCAAGGTATCCATTCGTTTTAATTTTTAATTTGCTTGTCAAATCAGGTTCCAGCCTGCTTCCACGTCCGCCGTCACCGCAAGCACTCCGTTCTCCACTTGCGAGACGGCAGCCGCAAAAGCGCACATCGTCGCACGGTCATTGATGTCGGGCACGTAAGTGGTAGGTACCTGCATTTCCCGGCATACCCGGCTGATGTATCCCGAAGTATTATTCTCCACGGATGGCGCCCACCGGTTGATAAAGTCCGCCATCGTGCGGCAACCGTTGTTGCGGCGGTAGTTCTGCAGCAGCTTTATCAGTGCACGGTAGCCATACGCCATCGTCTTGAACTGGCAGAACTCCTTGTCCCTCGAGGGGCGGACTTCCCCCTGCCACAAGGTACGTGACAGGCGGATATTGCCGGGGTTGTTATTTCTCAGTCCTCTGCCCATCACTTGCCGGCTTCCTCTGCTGCGGGCACAAATGCGCCCCCGGTTCGCCAGTCCAGCGCGATGAACTCTTCACCGAAGCCTATCTGCGTATCCGCTTTCATCAACATCTTGAAGAAATATAATTCGCTGGCGTTGGCCCATTTGTCTATCTGAATCACGTTCTCGTCATCCTGAAGGTTGACGGCAGCAAAGAGGTTACCGTTCATGCCGCTGTCACACAAGGTAGCTACAATGATACTTTCAGGCCACTGTGCCAAAGTCTCGATTTTGATGCCTTTATAGCGTTCCTGGTTGATATTCGTGGGAGCCTCACCCTTATTGGTAAGCTGGGTCAATTCATCATCGTACTGGTCGAAGTCCGTCACGCTCATCAGGATGCGCAGGTTGGCGTTGTTTCGCATGGTTACGGGGATGGCCTTGCGCAGTTCCTTGAGACGCTGCAACATGGTAGTACCGGTACTCTTCACTTTCACCACGTCCTCGTCCTTGGCGGCCTGCGTCAGGATGCCGTCCATCAGGTAGGCGTCGCCTTCGGCCTTGTATTCACCGTTGATGTAGGCGTAGCCCAATTCTTCGCCCACCTTCTTCAACAGTTCGTTCAGCAGGATCCCCTGCACGTTGGCTGGTAGCTGGCGGAACACGAGGTCGCCCGTAGGTTGGTACTGGCGCCAGATGTGCTCGAATGCGCGGGGGTTGAAGAGGGTGAACGCCATCATGTCATGGGGCGTGAGTTTCTTTTCACTGTAATCGAAGTCGCCTTTACTGTCCGCCTTCGAGGGGTCTTCCTTACGTTTCTGGAGCATGCTGCCCGTCTTGACCCGGGGTATGCTCATGGAGCTGTTCACGCCGGGAATTACCATGATAAGTCCCTTGCTCGCCAGTTCGTTGCCGGTAGAGGCAAGGGTGAGCGTCTGTTCCAATACTTCACCACCGTAGTTGGTGGTGTTCAATCCGTTAATTGCCATAGTGTCATTTACTATTTTACGAGTTACTATTTACTATTTGATACTTCAACTGTCACATTTTTACTTTCTGCCGTCCGCGTATCTGCGGGGCGCTGCCCGCACTACGTACACTTCCGCCCACTTTCTGCCCGAAGTGGGGGCTTCCGCCAAGTTTGGCGTTTTTGGGGTTCTTGATTGAAACCATTTTATTTACGATTTTACGATTAAAGTTACTCTCTATCAACTATCAACTGTCATCTATCAACTATCATCTGATTCTGATTCCGTTCCGTTCCCGTATCTCCCGTTGCCTTTTCTCCCAAGGACCTTCGGCAGTGTTCCGCGGTTGTCCGTTTTCCAGCGTATCCTTCAGCATCCTCTTCGGCTTGAGCGCCTTCAGTGCGGCCATGCCGTTCTTGAAGTCGGCTTTCAGGATGTTCTTATAGGTTTCCTTTTGGTCGGCGCCGATACGTCCGTCCGTCACGGCATCGGCTACGGCGGTTTCAATCCGTTCGTCTTCCTGCTGTTGCTTCTGTTGTTTCAGAAGCTCGTTCTCGGTTTTCAGGGTCTGGTTCTCCTGCTCCAGGGCATCGGCTTTGTCAGCTTTGCCGGCGGTCTCGCCAAGCATCGCCATCACGGCCGCTTCGTCCGTGCAATTGGCGAAGCGGGGAATTTTCTTGAAATCTTCCAGTTTCATTTTATCAGGGTTTTGTGGCTGTCGCTGCTCCAGCTCCAGCCGGTTTGTAAATATGCGGTATATGTCGTCCGTGCTGCTGTCCTCGGGCACAGCTTCCACATCGTAGATGGCGTCTATCAGCCCCAGCTGCAGGGCTTCGTCGGCTTTCAGCCAGTGGTCGGTCCCGTCGAAGTAGGCGTCCTTTATCTCCTCCTTGTCTTTCCCGCAACGGGCGCTGATGATTTCGGCGATGGTATCCTCCAGGCTCTCGATGGTGGATATCATGTCCTGAAGGTCCTTCTTGTTGCCGTAGCAACCGCCGCTGACGTTGTGCAGCATCATGCGGGCGTAGCGGCTCATCTCCACCCGCCGCCCGCACAGGGCGACGACTCCGGCGATGCTGGCGGCTATGCCGTCGATGTAGATGGTGACATTGCTCCGGCATTGGCGGATGGCATTGAAGATGGCGATACCGGGATATACATCACCGCCGATGGAGTTGATGCGGATATTCAGGTTGTCATAAGATTGGTCGAGGAGCATCAGTTCATTCACGATGTCCCGGCTGGCTATCTTTCCGTCACCGCCCTCGTCGCTCACCTCTCCGTAGAGAAGCAGGCAGGCGGTATTTTCATTGGGTACGGTTTTCATTTATAATTTGACGATTTACAATGTACAATTTGGCTGCGCTATGCAGCGGTGAAACTGGTGCAAAGCTATGCCTATAAACACAACCGCACAAAAAAGTGTGTAACGCTTGCCGGCAAGTGCGCAAGCCATGCGGCATTGTCGGCAACCGCTCCACGCTTTTTTCATCATCCGCCCCCGTATCATGAACTTTGCCTCAAACAATTGCCGCCGGACGACGTCACCGCGCAGCCGAATTGTACATTGTAAATCGTCAAATTGTAATTGAATTTATGGCAGATTTAACCGCACAACAGAAAAAGGACTACGCCCGCACGCTCTACCTGAAGGACAATCTTACCCAGCAGGAAATAGCGGAGAAGGTGGGCGTGAGCCGCCAGACCATCATACGGTGGGCGGCGGCAGAAAAATGGGAAGAAATGAAAGTGGGGCTGACCTTGGGGCGGGAACAGCAGGTAGCCAACCTGCACCGCCAGGTGGTGGAACTGAACAACCTCATCCTCTCGCGTCCGGAAGGCGAACGTTTCCCCACCAGCGCCGAAGCCGACACGCTGGGCAAACTGGCGGCAGCCATCAAGAAGATGGAGACCGAAGTAGGTATCACCGACCTTGTGAACGTGGGCATGCGCTTCATTGAGTGGATCCGTCCCATCGACCTCGACAAGGCCAAGGAAGTGACCCTGCTTTGGGATAAATTCATTAAAGACAGCCTGTCATGAAGCAGGAAGAACGTACAGCGCTTGCCAACTGGGAGGAATACAAGGCGGATATCAGCAACTCCACCCCGGTGGATGTGGGCATGACGCAGGCCGAACGGGAAAAACACCGACTCTACCTGGAGGCGCATCCCGTGGAATGGATACAATACTTTTTCCCGAAGTATACCAAATACCCTTTCGCACCTTTCCATCAAAAGGCGATTAAACGGCTGCTGAACAATGATGAATGGTATGAGGTGCTGTCGTGGAGCCGCGAGCTGGCAAAGAGCACCATCGTGATGTTCTGCGTGATGTTCCTGGCGCTCACCGGGCGGAAGAAGAACGTGATGCTGGCCAGTGCCACACAGGATAGCGCCAAACGCCTGCTAGACCCATACCGCGCCAACTTTGAGGCGAACGGGCGTATCAAAGCCTACTATGGCGACCAGATGAATATCGGTTCTTGGACGGACACCGAATTTATCGCGAAATGCGGCTGCGCTTTCCGTGCCATCGGCGCGGGTAATGCCCCGCGTGGTTCAAGAAACGAAGCGGTACGCCCCGACGTGCTCCTGGTGGATGACTACGACACCGACGATGACTGCCGCAACCCGGACATCATACAGAAGAAGTGGGACTGGTACGAGCAGGCGTTCTACGCCACCCGCTCCATCAGCGAACCTACCCTGATAGTGTGGTGCGGAAACCTTATCGCCCGTGACTGCTGCGTGGCGCGCGCCGCCGCCTTGGCCGACCATCACGACATCGTGAACATCCGCGACCGGGAAGGCCGCAGCACCTGGCCGGAAAAAAATACGGAGGAGCACATCGATACCGTCCTGCGCAAAATCAGTGCCGCCAGCGCGCAAAAGGAGTACTACAACAATCCCGTCACCGAAGGGGAAGTGTTCAAGGAAATCACCTACGGGCGTGTGCCCGACCTGAGGAAGTTCCCCTTCCTCGTCATTTACGGTGACCCTGCCCCGGGTGAAAACAAGACCAAGAACAGCAGCACCAAGAGTTGCATCCTCATGGGGCAGCTCAAGGATAAGGTGTATGTCATCAACGCCCGCCTGGACCGTGGGCTGAACGCCGACTTCATAGACTGGTATGTGCAATTGCTGGAATACGTGGGCGCCAAGACCCCCGTTTATTGCTATATGGAGAACAACAAGTTGCAGGACCCTTTCTTCCAGCAGGTATTCAAGCCCCTTGTGTCAAAGGTACGCCGGGAGAAGAATGTACAACTGTACATCCATCCCGACGAAGACCGCAAGACCGAAAAGGCAACCCGTATAGAAGCCAACCTGGAACCGCTGAACCGGGAAGGCAACCTCATATTCAATGAGACCGAACGTGACAATCCGCATATAAAACGCCTTGAAGACCAGTTCAAGCTGTTCACCCTGCGCCTGAAGTTCCCCGCCGACGGTCCCGACTGCGTGGAGGGCGGCCTGCGCATCCTCAAAAAGAAAGTGCAGCAACTGCAACCCGTAGTCACCACCCGGTACAATGCCAGGAGCAACTCCAAAAGACTTTGATAGTTGACAGATGATAGTTGATAGATGATAGAGAGGGGAACTTCAATCGTAAATCGTACATCGTTAAATCGTAAATAAAAATATCGTAAATAAAACCATCGTGAGCAAATTCATCACTCCCCAAGACTACGACGCCAGCATCCACCGTGAGATACTGGACGCCCTGACCCGCAACGACGAATCCATCGTGGAGATATGCGAAGACCGCGCCATCGCCGAGATGCGCGGTTACCTGGGCGGACGTTATGACGCCGACAAGCTCTTCTCCGCCGAAGGCAGCGACCGTAACCAGCTGGTACTGATGATGGCGATAGACATCGCCGTCTACCACCTATTCTCCATCCACAACCCGCAGAAGATGTCGGATATCCGCAAAGACCGTTACAACCGTGCCGTGGAATGGCTGAAGCAGGTGGCGGCATTCAAAATCACCGTGGACGGCGCACCCAAGTTGCCTGAAGAGAGGCAGAAGCAGACCAGCCCCTTCCTGATGAGCAGCAACCCCAAGCGGACACAGCATCTTTGATGGAATAAAAAAATAAAGAATTAAAAATTGAAAGCCGTATGAATATGAAAATCAAAACTCTGTGGGACTCCGTGTCCTCCGTGGTGAACCGCGCACCCAAAGCCGCCCCCGGCCACCGCATCACCGAAGGCGGCAACATCACCCGTCCCGGCTCTACCATCGTGCTGACGCAGCCCCAGCGGTTCGGCATCGGGCTGGATGACTACATGCGGGGCATACGCTCCGCCGAGAACGTGGACTACACCCAGCGCGTACGTATCTACGACATCTACAGCGAGTGCCTCATGGACCCGCACCTCTTCTCCGTCATCGCCAAGCGCAAGAGCGGCGTGCTGGGCAGGAAAATCGAGTTCCGCCGTAACGGCGTGGCGGACGAACGGGTGAACGGGCAGATTTCTTCCCCCTGGTTTCTCCGCTTCCTCGAAGACGCGCTCGACGCGCAGTACTGGGGCTTCTCCCTGATGCAGTTCTACATCAACTCCAAGGGCTGGATAGACTACTACCTCGTGCCCCGCAAGCACGTGGACCCCGTGTTGCGCCTCGTCAAGACCCGCCAGACTGACATCAATGGCGAGAGCTTCGACCTCTATCCCGACCTGCTGATGGTGCAGGGCAAGGAACCCCTGGGCATACTGGCACGCTGCGCCCCCTACGTCATCTACAAGCGCGGGACGGTGGGCGACTGGGCGCAGTTCGCCGAAATCTTCGGCATGCCCATCCGCAAATATTCCTACGACGCTTCCGACCCCGATTCCCTTGCCGCCGCCATGGAAGCCGCCAAGGCGCAGGCGGGCGCCGCCAGCTTCTTCTGCCCCGAAGGCAGTAACCTGGAGTTTGTGGAGACCGGGAACACCACCGGCAGCAGCGAACTGTACAGCGCCTTTGTGGACCGCTGTAATGCGGAAATGAGCAAAGCCATCCTGGGCAACACTCTTACCACCGAAGCCAGCGAGACGGGCACCCAAGCCTTGGGAACCGTGCACAACAAGGTGGAACAGGAACTCATCGGGCAGGATGCCCTCGCCATCCTCAACCTGCTGAACTACGACATGACCGACCTGTTCGCCGCACTTGGCGTGAATACCACCGGCGGTGAGTTCGTCTATGTGGAAGAAACAGACCTGGAGCAGGTAAAAACCCGTGCCGAACTGCTGGAGAAAGCCGCCACCGTCTTCAACCTCCCCATGGGCGACGACTATCTTTACGACCAGCTCAACATCGAGAAGCCGGACAACTACGGACAGATGAAAGCCGAACAGGAAGAAAAGCGGAAGGCCGGACAGCAAGCCGCCAACCCCTTCGCCCGGATGATGCCTGATGCCGGCAACGAAAAGACCCTCCAAAACCGTTCTTCCCGTTTTTTCGGGGAAGCCCCGCACAAGGACGCCGGGGCTTTAGACTGGTAATGGACGAACTCTACCGGGACGCCGCCACCGATGATGACGTCAGCATAGCCTTCATTTTTGATGACAAAGCCCTGCAACGTTCCTTGAAGCGTATCTATGAAAAGAACTTCCATCCCCTGACGGAGATAGAGGAAAACCTTTTCAACGAGACTTTCCGTATCTTCACCGATGCCGCCGGTAAAGGCATCGGCAAGTCCGGCGCAGAAATTACCCCGGAGTTCCGGCAGAAGATGGAACAGGGCAACGCCGTATTCTCGGCTTTCAAGGTGCACCGCATGCAGAACGACATAGCCGCCCGACTCTACGACTCAAACGGTGTTTTAAAACCCTTTGAACAGTGGAAAAAGGATGTTCAGCCCATGCTGGACCACCACGTGAACCACTGGCTCCGAACCGAATACAACACCGCCGTCATCCGTGCCCGCCAGGCGGCGGACTGGCAACGCTTCGAGCAATACGCCGACATCCTGCCCAACCTGGAATGGATGCCCAGTACCAGCGCCCATCCGGGAGCCGACCACAAAGTTTATTGGGGAACCATCCTGCCGATAAACCACCCCTTTTGGAGCGCCCATCGCCCGGGCGACCGGTGGAACTGCAAGTGCTCCCTGTCCGCCACGGACGAACCGCCCACCGGTGCACCCCGTGGCGGCGACACCCCCGCAGACAAGCCGGCACCGGGGCTGGACAACAACCCCGGCAAGGACGGCAAGCTGTTCGGTGACACGCACCCGTACGTGGCCAACGCATACGAGGGTGCAAAGGAAGCCGTGAAGTCTTTTCTGAAAGACAAATTCCCCGATTATGCCAAAGTGAAAGTGGAGCCGCGCCACGACCAGGACGGAAAGTACTCGGAACGGACTAAGGAAATCAAGAAAGAAGCCAGAAAAGAACTTCAGGGCACCACTCTGACCCATCCGGAATTCAAAGGGGAAATAGCCGTTTCACGTCGAAGCATCGATGAATGGACCAATCAGCCCCATGAGCACTACGTACACAAGAACGAACTTATTTTCCAAATAGGCAGCGTACTACGGAAAGCCAAATACCTGGGGCACGGGAAGGATAAAAGCACAAAACCCGGAAGCAAATGGGTGCACTTGTTTGAAACCAAAATTCTAGGGGACAAGAGCTGGATAATCGTAAAGGAGTATGAGGATGGCAGTAAAATCTTATACAGCATTTCAGACAGTCCGAACGTTCTGAACCAATTAAAAGAAAAATAGCCTCTAAATCACGGCCGGAAATACAATCCGGCATAGACTTAAAAGCTATTTCCATGCTGCAAATATACACTTATTTATCTAATAAACAATGGATATACAAGAATTTACTCGTTGGAGTCTACGAAAGAAAAAAGAAGTCGATGACTTTCTGCGCAGCGATATGCCCGTCCTGGCCGGTAACCTCGCCAAACGGTACATCGAAGAAGACTTCCGGAAAGGCGGTTTCACCTATTACGGTTTCCACCGGTGGCCGCAGACCAAACGCCAGCAAAGCGGTGGCAACGGCGCAAGCTCCGCATACGGGCCGCTGCTTTCCGGCAGGAACCATCTTTCCTCCAGCATCGAGTACACACCGGGCGATGGCGTGGTGACCGTCTTCACCCGTGCCCCATACGCAGGAGTACACAACTGGGGAGGCATACTGCGACCCACCGTCACCCCGCAAATGCGGCGTTTCGCCTGGGCGCAGCATTACAAAGAGGCAGGTGGAGACAAAAAGAAAGACACCTTCTGGAAACGTCTTGCACTTACCAAAAAGACAAATCTTACCGTACGCATCCCTCAGCGCCAGTTCATCAGCCGGGAACCCGGACCGGAACTGGCTATGAAGATAAATGCCAAAATGGATGCGGGAGTGGAAAAGATAATCAACTCATAACCCTCAGTGACCCCCGTGTCCCCTGTGGTAAATAAAAAAATGTATATTATGGAACAACTATTCAATGACTTGCAAAAACAGATTGCCGGGAAAATGGGAACCGGTATCTCCCTCATCGACGAAGACTGCGGCCAACTGGAAGCCCTCGCCAACGGTGACGACCGGTATCCCGTGACCTTTCCCTGCGTGCTCATCGGCGTACCCGAAGTGAAATGGGAAACACTGGGCGCCAACCTCCAGAAAGGAACCCTCGTACTCACCGTCCGCATGGTGTTCGACTGTTACGACGATACCCACTACGGCAGTACCCAGGAGCAGCAAGCCGCCAAACGTCTGCATCAGGCGAAACTCTTGAACGACAACCTGCACGGCTGGCGTTTCGACGGGTGCGCCTCCGTGATGGCGCGTACCTTCAGCCGCCAGTATTCACTGCCCGGAGGCATCAAGGTATATGAACACCAGTACACCACGACCGTAATGGATGGGATTCAGAACAGCGACAGCTGACGTTCCAATTCCTCCTGCTGGCGCATGACGCGAGGGTCGGCGCTGGCATTGATGATGTTGTAGAATGTCTTTTCGCAGATGGGATAGAGCGGCCAGATGTAACGCCGGATAATTTCGCGGTTGCTCAGCCCGCTGCGGCTATGCTCGTCATAGATACGGAGGATTTCTTTCACCCTGTGCGCATAACTACGCCCGACAATGGAACGATTATATTTCTTCATACCCCGAAAACTTGAATTGTGATTACCCTGAAACTACCTGATTTATAACTGCAAAAATAATTATAAACACACATTAATGCAACAAATGACACCGGAAATCGCCTGCGGGCACACGGAATAGCCCGTTTACGCCACCTTTGCCACGTCAATTCGCGAAACGACACAAACCAACGCGATGAAGCCGCCCCCGTACAGCGCAGCCAAATCGTAAATCGTAAATCGTAAAATCGTAAATCAAAATGGTAAATTATTCCCTTGCTCACATGAGCTCCAAGCCGGGCGACGACACCGCCCCAAAACTCTATTACGCCAAGGCGCAGGCCGCAGGCGAAGTGACCATGGACGAAATGGCCGAACAGATATCCTACGCCACCTCCCTGACCGACGGTGACGTGCTGAACGCCATCCGCGCCCTCATCAAGCAGGTCAACATCAACCTGGCGGCAGGAAAGATTGTCCGCCTGGAGAACTTCGGCACCTTCCAACTGCAACTGTGCTCGGAAGGCGCCGAGACTGAAAAGAAGTTCACCAGCGCCAACATCACCGGCGCCAGCGTGCAGTTCCGCCCCGGCAAGCCCATCAAGGCGGCCACCCGTGCGGGCGACGGCGGGCTCACCTTTAAGCGGGTGGCGAAGAAAGGCGACGCCCCGCTACCCGATAATGGCAGTGACGGCGGAAACGGTGGCGGCGGAAGCGGCGAAGACCAGAACGAGAACCCGCTGGGATGAAAACCACTTATAGGTAGATGAACGGCTACCTATAGGTAAACGACCGACTACCCGTAAGTAGTGAGCCCACTACCTACGGGTAGTTTTTTTTATGCTACTACAGCGCAGCCAAATCGTAAATCGTAAATCGTAAAATCGTAAATAAAATGGTGAACGCAATATACATGAGTGACCTGGCGCAAGCCTACTTCCCGAAATCGACACCCCGCAGCGCGTCAGCGCAACTGCACCGGTGGATAAAGCTGAATACTGAACTGCAACGCAGACTCGAGGAACTGCACTACCAGCCGAGGCAAAGGGCGCTGACACCGCTGCAGCATGAGGCGATAGTGGAGTGCCTGGGGGAACCGGGGGAATAAAGTATCTTCGACAAAAAATAAATAATAAAGCCGCTGACGGGATGACCGCAGCGGCTTTATTTACTCAAGTTTCAATAAATATTATAAAATAGTCCAATTAAAAGGATTAGTCATCACTAAATAGCCAACAAACGAATCCGACTGCAGCTGCGCCTATTACAAATGGAGCCAACGGAGAAGCTAGCGCAGCTGTAGCGGCAGATACCAAAGGCGTTCCCATTACAGCAGTTCCCACTCCCGCTGCACTAGTACTAATTGCAGCTCCAGCACTACTTACTGCCGCTGTGATTCCCGCCGTACCTCCAGAACCCAATAGAGCTGCCCCAGAAGCAACGCCTATAGTGGCTCCACCTTGAATTGTAGTCTTTAGCAATTGTTGGGTTGCTTTTATTACTTTCCCATCTGTAGCAATACTCTTTCCACCTTCACAAAGAGTTTTTCCTAATTCATCCAGCTTACTCATAGTTTTAATATTTTAAGATTAATAACTAAATGAAATAAAGAATGTCAATACGTACTGATCTGTAATTCAAAGATAGTGCCTTTATGCAAATTGCAGCAATAATAATACCACAAACACAAAAGAATGACATGCAAACGTTTGAGTGTTAAATTCGTATAAAAAATATTACTTTATCACTCAAATTTTCTCCGTATTGAGGGTTATATCCAATCTCTATTATCCCATGTCGGATCAGACATTGTTTACTCGCCAAGTTCAAACTTTGATAGATGTTCTTCAAGTGAAGCAATATCCTTTACTAAGACATCACGTGTAACAGCTCCTTTGAACTTCCCTACAATGCCAGTTTCTTCTAACTGATTAATTATCCGACCAGCACGATTATAACCTATTCTGAATTTACGCTGTATCAATTAAGTGTTGGGCATTTGTCTTTCAACAACTAAAATTGCAGCGACCTTAAAATACTTATCAAATTCGTTAATCATGTCATTGTACGGTTACCTATACACCATAAGGTTTTATTCATTATTTTTTAGTTTTGAATAAAGGGTACATCCGAATAAAGATAAAGTGTCGAATTTTAAAATTATTGCAGAGATGGATGTACCCTTTGAATATTATTGCTACTTTTGCTATTGTCGAATTTTAAAATTAATAATTATGTTAACAGAATCAGAAAAACAAAAAATTGAGTCTAAGCTCGGTAATCTTAGATGTCCTGTATGTGGAAAAATGGAAATGTTCTTTACTGATGTTCCATGCCACATAATAAGTTTTCCTTCTACCGAAAAAGGTATTGACTTTTCAAAGGTTTCATACATTAATGCCTTGTGTGTTCATTGTACTAATTGCGGATACATCATGCAATTTAGACTTGATACTATTTTGAAGTAATACTACTCTATTAAAGCAGTTACCCCAATTGATAACTGCTTTTTTTGTTTTTTATTTCTCATCTTCTTTGATTTGAGTGTTATTCAAACTTGGATGGCATATCCTCTGCAAAAAGGAAGGCTCCTGCTTCACGATCCCATTTTATCTCCTTACACCCCTCAAAAGAACGGAAGAAACTACTATGTTCATCATGCAAGGCACACAAGACTATTAAGAATTCAGAGCATTTGCAAGCAAAGCATTCGTCATTATATCCTTTGTAAGCATCAAAGTCCGAAATCACTTGTGACAGTAGCGATCTACTTTCATCGTTATCATGCACACACATATAAAAGAATGTACCACTATCATACATTTCTATATCTGCAACTTGCTTTTGCTGTATTAATTGGTTTAATACGTCCAGTGTCAAATCTGGATTCTTATAAAATTCTGTTGTGAAAAAATCTTTTGTTTTCATACTTTTATTCCTTGCTATTCAGTTATAAGTTAAACCGTTCGATACAAATCATTTTGCTTTCAAGCAGTATGTAATACCGATTATCTATGCGGGTATTTATTGAAATGAAATCCTGCTTATCTATTGAAGTGGTTTTTCTGTTTATTTTCCCTGTAATTTCAACAGGTGAAACTTTCACTTCCTCAACCCATTCCAAGCTATTAAGCCAATCAATAATTTCAATATCTGATTTCAATTTGTCCATTTCTAAATTGTTAGGAATTAAGTTGAGTAATCATTTCATCAGCGATAGATATACAATACTTGCAAAAAGTTTCCTTATCAAATGCTGATGTCGGAAGATTCCCTTGCATCGCTGCCTTTATAAGTTCAAAACGTCTTTCTTCCCAATCAATAAGGCTTTCTTCTACATCTTCAAAATCTAAAAATCTATTCATCTTCATATCAACGTATTCATTGCCTTTGCTGTCAATATAAGACACAACATCAATATCACTTCTGTATGTATGACCGGAGTAAGTTATTACGTCCACCACCTCGCCTGTTTTTCTTATTTTTGCTTTCATATTTGATTTGTTTCTCATATTTAAAGTTAATTAATCCACTTGATACAGCCTGCACCCCGTCTTTTCCTTCGCCCGCAGCAGGAAGCTGGCGGCTTCGTCGCTGTCCACCACCACCTTGATGGCGGTCAGTCCTTCCGACTTGGGCTTCTGCAGAAGCAAGGAGCAGGACTGGTCATAATAGTTCCAGTAGAAGATGAAGTCCGCCAGATGGAAATTGTCTATCTGGACGATGTATTTCATGGGGATGCGCTGCATATCTGTCAGTATTTAAACGTTGTTTGAATTCTCTTTGAAGCACGCTTTCACCTCCCCGTCCGGCACCCAGTCCACCGTCACGATGCCTTTCACCCGTCCGCTGCCGAGGCACTTGGGGCAGGGCATCTTCACCCGCTCGTGGATGATTTCCGGGTTCCAGAGCCATCCGTTGCCCCGGCAATACCCGCAGGGGTAGCCGGGAAACTCGCCGACGGTCTCCCGTCCCGTTCCGAAGAGGGGTGCCGTGACAAGCACCCCGATACGTTTCTCGCTCATAATCTTTGATGATTTATGGTTTATAATTCATGGATCGCCGTTCATTCAGGGAGTTCTTCTCTTCCCGTAGTCCCACCCGTTCAGCCTATAGACCTCGCGCCGCGCCTCTTCCCGGGTCAGGTACTCGGCCACCTTGGTGCCCAGGGTGGAAATCCGGGGCGGGAAGCTGTCGCCCTGGCGGTAGGTGATGTCGAGGTACACTGCCCAGCACCGTCCGCGCGGGCGGTAGCGGTACCAGCGGTGTATCTCCTTCATGTCACTGTTCAGCTGCATCGCTTTCCTTTTTGGGTTCCACGTAGAAGGTCTCGTCCTGCACCACCTGCACGCCTATCTTGGGGAAATACTCCGCCACTTCGGGCAGTTCGCGGTCGGCAAGCAGCTTGTCCTTGGCCAGTTCCTCCGATGTGCGGATGTATGAGGGGAGAAGCTCCTTGCAGAGGTTGGTCACCGCCGCCCAGGTGAAGCCCTTCAGATTCTTCAGCTTCGGTGTGCCGGTGCGGAAGCCGAACACGCCGTGGGCTGATTCCACACTTTTCTTCTTGGCGAACAGTTCTTCCTTGTTCTCCACGGCATACGCCTGCATGATTTCAAAGGCTCCGGCCTTCACGTCGGAAAGTTCGGCCAGCCGTCCGGCATACTTTTCGCGGACGCGGGTCATCTCGATGTCCATCTTGGAGGTGAGGTTCTGCACTTGGGCATCGGCTGCCGCAAAGTCTGCGAATGCCTGCTCTGCCTGTTCGCGGCTGATGCCGCTGACTACTGTTTTCTTGGTTCTTGCCATAATTTTATGTACGATTTGTCGATGTACGATGTACGGTTTGACTGTACGGAGCACATCGGGGTTAATAATTTATCTTGTTCTTATACTGTTGATATATGCGACGCCCTTCGATGTAGTCCCTGGACTTTGTGGGGGCCTCAAGTTCCGCCAGCTCACGGTCGATGCGGTCGTAGCGGACGAGTTCGGCACGGTAGTCATCAAGCAGACGGTCGTACTCTATCGGTCTCAACGTGGAGGTGCCCGCCATCAGGCGGTCCTGCATTTCGCAGATGCGGTCGGCGCTGGCTTCGAGGCGGCGGGAGAGTTCGTCGCGACGGATGCGGTTTTCATGGGTGAGGTGTGCAGGCATAAGCTATTCCTCCTTTCTGAGCCTTTTTATTTTCTTATCCAGCTCTTTCTTGCTGTAATATACATACTTACCTTTTTGGTAGGCCTGTACAAGCCCTTTGGCAGCCCACTTCTTAATGGTGTTCTTGCCACACTCCAAGTAAGCGCATGCCTCGTTCTGTTTCATCATATCCGTCATATCCATCCCCTCCGGCATAGCTTTCGGCTTCAAGGTGGCATCCTTGCGGCTCAATCCAATCCATTGCTCTAGACGGTCAATGCGCTTAATCAGGTTGTTGAAATCCTTACGTGACAAGGTTACAGAACCTTCTTCTTCAACCATATTTCCCAATGCCCCGGCTGCCGCAAAGTCCGCCGCCGTCATGCTCTGCACGTCCGGCACCAGTTCCTCCAGCCCGATGTGTCCGGCGGCGAAGCGGGCGGCATCGCGGGCGGCGAAGAAAGCCGCTTCGTCCTTGGCATCTTCGGGCACGGAAGTCACGTAAGTGGCAAATACCCACGCCTCGTTCCTGCCTTCTTCCAACGTAGCTGCCTGGAGCATGCTGATGCGGTCGCCCTTGTGGCGGAGTATCGCCACGGCTTGCCTGATTTCATTCTTTGTTCTCATCATTTTATTTACGATTTAACGATTTATGATTGGGATAACTTCATCCTCTTTCATTTCGCCTTGCGCTCTTCCCTCCGCATCCATGCCTCCAGCTGCTTCTTGGTGTCCTGCAGTTCCCAGAGCTTCATGGCCGTCACGTCCTTGCGCGCCTTGCTGTACTTGCGTGCCCAGATGTTCAGCTTCGCCACGTTCATGCGGTATTCTTCCTCGCTGTCGCTGGTGAAACCCTGGTTCAGCTGCGGTATAAGGAACGAGAGGCGGTAGATGTCACGGAACACGCTTTTGGCTTCCGCCAGCATTACCTTGCGCACCTGTTCATCGTCCTGGTTCAGGCGGGAAAGCAGCAGGCGGGCTTCATTCATGGTCAGGTACTTGCTGCTGGCAGTTCTGCCGGAGGTGAAGGAGGCAATACACTCATGCCG
This sequence comes from uncultured Bacteroides sp., assembly GCF_959029255.1. Classification (GTDB taxonomy): domain Bacteria; phylum Bacteroidota; class Bacteroidia; order Bacteroidales; family Bacteroidaceae; genus Bacteroides. Next base: position 129,256 of record NZ_CAUFUE010000010.1, read on the forward strand.
GGCGTCATCGTCCATGCCTATGCGGTGGAACGTGGCATGCAGGGCTTTGAGCTGTTGCGGGGTGATGGGCTTATCTTTGGTGGTTCTCATGATTTTTCATTCTTCATCCAAAGGTTCTTCATTCAAAACCGGTTTCTCTCCGAAATAAATCTCCGCTTCCTCCGGCCAGATATCATAATGCCCCTTCGGACCGATGAAACGTCCATGGGAGAAAGCCCGCTTACCCTCCACGTAGATTTTCAATGAGGCATTGTACAACACCTTCTTGGCAGTGCGTCCGTCCGGGTTCTGACCGCTGGCATGGCTGATGAAGATAAGCAGCTTGTTCCTGTGCAGTTCCTTGAACTGGAGAAACTGGGGAAAGCTCATGTACGTATATTGGAAACTGTCTATCACCACGAAATCCGGCGACTTCTGGCGCTTCAGGCGCAGGCTGAGTTCATCCATCGGCTCGCAGACCAGCAGGAAACGGCGGTTCGCCTCCAGCATGTTGCTGCGCCGTACGGTGTTCTGCATTGTCAGGCTGATGCCTTCCTCCAGGCTGTCGTAAACCACACGGCCATATTTGCACAGTTCCTTGCAAAGGTTCATCACGAACGTTGTTTTCCCACTGCCGGACTTTCCCCAGACTATCCACACGCCACGGCTTTCGGGACGGCCGAAGGCGTCGTACCATTCACCCTCGAAAGGCAGCGTGTCGAACTTCATGGACAGCAGCTCGCGCACTCCCTTGGCATTGCGGGAGAAGGTCTTGGCATCGTTCACCGCTTCGCTCATTCCGCCACCTCCCCATTCTTCATTCTTAATTCTTCATTCTTCATTGAGGAAGTCCTTTTGGCTTCCAGTATGCGCTTGCAGGCATGCACTACCCTTTTCACCCGGCGGAGGTCATACTCTCCCTGCTGCGCCTCACGCAACACCCGTTTGACCTCTGTAGGTTCGGTCAGCCCGTTCGCCTGGCAGATGGAATATACATCCTGCTCGGTGGCGATGTTGATATCGAAGAACTTGCGGCCGATGCGGCTGTTTATCTCCTTGTACCCCTTCTTGTTGTAGCGCAGGCCGTTCTCCACACGGCGCTTGATGTAGTCGGTGGAGAGGAAGATGATGCCCGCCTTGTTCTCCAGGCGGTTGTAGATGCTGATGAAGTAGCTGAACACGCTGTCCGTCAGCTTGTCACCCTCATCGAAAATGATGAGCGGGTTCTGGAGGAAGGCTATCATGGAGATGGCATACTCCAGGATATCGCGCAGGTTGGTTCCATCTACCGGGGCGCCTACCTGCTTGGCGATTTCCCGGACGAAGTCGCTCTTCCTCATGTCCTCCGAACAAAGGATATAGAACACATTGCGGTGTGTGCGGCGATACTCGATGGCGGCGGTGGTCTTGCCGCAACCCGCATCACCCACTACCCAAGTGGTGTTTTTGTAAGCCTGCGCGTCCGTCATGGCGAAGGTGATGCGTTGGAAGGCATTGCTTTCGGTCAGCGCCCAGCGGTCCATGCTGAAGCCGATTTGCGCGGCTATGCGGCTGAACATGTCATCGCTGATGCTGGTGTACTTCTGGTTACAGATTTGCGAAACCGTGGCGGCGCTGACACCGTTCAGGCTCTCGCTGGCACGGTTCTGGCTGGGATAGTTGCCGCAATATTCCAACAGCGCGTCGCGGATGGCGTCCTTGTCTTGTTTCGTTAATTCTTTCATCGTTTGAATGGTATTTAATTGGTTGATAATTGACAGTTGTCAGTTCATGAAACTTTCGTACAGGTCGATTTCCGTCAGCCCGGAAACCTGCTTGGTGTATTCGCCCGGCGAGGCTATACCCGCAGGTTCTTCCTCCGGTCCGGGTTCGTAGGTTCCGGGACCCACGCCGTCGGGATAAGCCACCGGGGCTTTCAGCTGCTCGTTGGCATATTCCTCGCGCTGGCGCTCCATGCTCTTCTGCGATTCGCCTACCGGGAGGGGCATCGCCAGCTTGGTATAGGCTTCGCCCATGCTTTCCTCAAGCAGCAACTCCTCGCAGGCTATGTAGTGTCCGGTGAGGGCACGCTTCTGGGCGCGTATCTGCGCATACAGGCGTTCACTCTCTTCGGTGCTGCGCTCAGCGGTGGCACGGTGGAACACGACTTTCGGGGTGGCAGTGGCGGCGTACTTCAGCTTGCCTTCGGCACACACTTCCCACAGTTCTACGGTAGTCATGTCTTTCGGGTCGTATTTATAGCGGAAGCTGACGCCCACGTTCTGAAGGTGGAAGTTCATGTCCACCTGTCCGGTTTCGTCGTAAACCATGTAGCGGTATTCCCGTTTGTCACGCTCAAAGATGAAGCCTTGTTTGCCGTACTTCACGCTGTCCTTGCTGAGAAGCTTGAAGAGTTCCTGCACTTCGTAATCATCCAGAGGTTCCGCATTGGGGCTGTTGAGCGTGGTGTACATTTCCATGCGGGTCATGCCCGTTTCGCTGGTGGGGTGTTGCGTCCCGTTCCATTCGCGGCGGCACGCCAGGTATTGCTCCTTCATCTCTTCCAGGGTGGGAAGCCGGTGAATGTTCTTCATCACCAGGTCAATGTTGACGTGGCTGTTCTCCTTGGTGGCTGTCACGTTCTGCCCGGTGTAGTTGTAGAGCTTGTGCATCACCTGCTGCTGGAAACGTCCGAAGGCGCTTTCTATGGTCTTGGACTGTCCGTTGTGGGGCATGGTGGTCTTGTGCAGGTGGCATATCTTTTGGAAGAAGGCCTGCGCTTCGGGCTTCTTGTGCCCTCCCTGGTTGTCGGTCACTATCTCGTAGGGCTTCACCTTCCACGTCTCCAGCGCCATGCGGTAGGCGTCATACTGCGTGAGGAAGTTTTCCGCACCGAACGAGTAGCCCAGGAACATTTCCGAGCAGGCGTCCATCACCTCGTACACGTCGATGGTACGTGCCACCATGCGCTTCTGCTTCTTGTCATAGTCCTTGTAGTAGAGGTTCAGCTTCGTCCCGTCACCATACCAGAGGGTATTGGGCATCTGCGGCAGTTTCGTGTCGAACTGCGGCATGAATTCGTTCTTGAAGGCGATTTCGCCATGAACCACGCCGTACCACCACAGCTTGATGGCGGTCTTGTAAAGGTAGTTGATGACCGTCTGGGGGGATTCTATCGGCTTCAGCCTGTCTTCCTCACAGGTGGCGCGCGCATTGCGTTCCTCTACAAGCTCGTTGAACTTGTCGAATATCTGCATGTCGGTATATACCGGGAACTTGCTGCGCTTCAGCCGCAGGAGGATGCGCCCCTCACGCGGGCCTATCTTCCGGGCGCTCTGGTTGCCGGTGGTGCCGTTGACCAGTGCCACGTAGCCGCGCTTCTTGTAGTCCTTGTATTTTTCCATCAGGCGGGGTTCACTCTTCGGGAGCGTATGGTTGAAGGACTTGCGGAGTTCTTCGCACAAGGCGATAACCGTGTCGCGCACCAGCTTGCCATGCGTGTAGCCATGTTCGCTGTGCTTGTTCCGCAACCCGGTTTCCTGCGCCACCATGGCGTTCATCACCTTGGCGTTGAGCGCGTATTCCTTTTGGCGGTCCATGGAAATCTTGGGAGTATAGGTCTTGTAGAACTCCACAGCCTTGCTGTCACTTTTAAGACGGATGTTCATTGGGTTGACTTGTTGTTTTTTGAGTTGTTCTTGAAGTTTTTCTTTAACTCCGGGATTCTTGGTGTCGTAGGCTATACGGACAGGCGGGTACATGGTATCATAGATGACTAATGCTTCCCGGTTCCTACCTCCACGTTGCGCCACAACAAGTTTCTTTTCAAAAACATATTTCTTGTAACTGGCCTTGCTTAATATTCCACCTTCTACAAGTTCCTTGTAACTGACGCATATTTGTTTTCCGTATATTATCATAATCAGAAACTTTATACTTTTCAACTTAGTGCAAGCCCCGGCATCGAACCGGGAAGGTAGCCGCTTCCCCATGACAGGGGAAGATCTGCGCTTGCATCCGCTCTCAGGCTTTATAGCTTATTGCCATTATAATCATATTGTGATACCTTGCCCGAGATGTCTATTGAACGTAAGTGAAAACCTTCCGGAGTCGCCTCGCGGGCAAACTCCTCAATTGTTCCGTAATCCATATCATCAGGCAGTTCAGCCTCCGAATATCTCGACAGGTTTCTAATATCAACTACAAACGGATTATTATTGGCCCACGTTACTTTTACCTTCATACCGTTTCCTCCTTTCTGCTCTCCGGCATGCAGAGCGATATCGCCACGATGGCCGACAGCACCACAATCACAAACGCATTGCGGCTGTCAGTACCCGTCGCGTCCACATTTGTTCCCAGCCACAGCCCGTAAGTCATGCCCACGGCTACGGCAATCTTCTGAATTCGTCTCCAGGTTTTCATATCTTGTATGGTTGTTAAGAGTTCTGTTCAATGAAATCATCCAAATCGTAGAACACGGTAATGCCATCGGGCAAGGTTACGGGCTCCCAGTCTTCATCACCCGAATACTCAATATCCATGCACACCCGGTCATTCTCCGAATACAGCATGGCACTGTGCTTCGCCATCAGTTCCCGAAGTTCCTCCAAAAACGCCTTTTCTTTTGCAGTTAATTTTCTATCCATATCTTCTGATTTGTAATTGTATATTTCGTTCAAAAAGCCTCCCCCTATCTTCACAAACCGGAAGAGTTTCGCTACATTTGTAGCTTCACATCAAAAAAATATCATTATTATGGCTCAATCAACATGCCCTAAGTGTGGGGGACATTCTTTTGAACTTGTCGAAAAAAGTGCGCCAAGTAATGACTTTCGTTATGCCTTTCGCCTCCTGTTTTTAATCTTTAATAAACTAATTCGTCTTTTACCGCTCCATTCTCAACCGTCCGTTTGCGCAATGTCGTTACATACTTCACCACAGCCCGCATTGTATTAGGCTTCAATGTTCGATAGCCGTTACATTGCATATAAAAAGTGCGCCAAGTCAACACCTTAGTAATATTCTCTTCTGCACACATTGCCAAATACACACCATAAATAGTGCGGAGGTTCAGATTAAGTTCTTTACAAATGAACTTCCAGTCCTCAGGGGAGAAACTGGATGTTAACTTCATACCTTCTATTATTTTCTTTAAGCGTAACTCTTCAGGGCGAAACACTCCATTACTGCGGTTACATTCTTTTTGTGAAACATTTGTTGCATTTACCATATTCTTTTCTTTTATTTGTGAATTAAACATGGCGCAAATATAGAGACTATTTTCTATTTACCAAATAAAAAAGAGAATATTTTCTTTCGCAGGCGCGTTTTTATAGACTATATTACGTGAAAAGATGAAGGCAATAGACCGATTATTTATGTTCTTTGACCACAAAGGATTAAAACCAACTCCTGTAGGAACAGAGCTTGGGTTAACCAATGGTTATTTAGGTAAGATGCGCGATAGGCATGGTTCTATAGGTAGCGATATATTAGAGACTATATTCTCTAAATTCCCTGATTTGAGCCCTGAATGGCTCATTACAGGCAATGGAACAATGATAAAAGAGAGTAGTAATACAACACCTGCTACATCAACTCTTAATGATAATATGATGCCGCTGGTTCAAACTATCGCTGCCCAAGCAGAGCAGATAGGAGCATTAAAAAGAGAGGTCGAAATGTTGCAGGACAAAATACAGAAACTTCAATCCGATGTCGGCAACTTGAAAGACGATGTTGCCCCCGGTGCAAAAAATGCAATTGCGTCATAGCTTTTGGAGAAGCAATACCTAAATAATATATTATCATGGAAAAAGACATAGAAAAGATTAAAAACAAATTTGTCGAACTGATTAGAACAGAGTTAAATAAAGCAACTCCATCAGATTCAAATAAATATAAAGCTGCTATATTTGATATTGATTATGCAGCTATGGATTTATTGGAAGCTGCTGTACAGTCATGTAACATAAAGGATGAGTTTGAATACTCTTATTCGCCAACTCATATTTTTAGTATTGATACACAGTCAACCAAAACTAAAAGTTCTTATAACTTTGGTTTTGATATGTGCAGTATGAAATTCTATTTTAATACATATATTGAGAACCCATTATATGTCAAGAACTTGCAAGATGATTTTATTCTTGATTTTTTTAGAATATGTAATGAATATCATATTGACTACATAAGCGATCAACACTTTGGAACATCAGGAAAGAGCATTTACAATAAGTCAATCAAGAGCAATATTTTCCGCTTGTTTAGAGACTATACTACCGATTTACTTTCTGAGGATGGATTTGAAGTTTATGATAATGCACTATTAGGACATTTTCAAAAAGAATGGGAATACGATTATGAACAGATAGATATAGATAAGTTATATAACGAGCTATGCATCTCAATGAAGTATTTCTATAAATTCAATTATCATTTATGGAAAGCTAAAGATAACGAGGAAAAAAGAAGAAAATAACAAAAGCCCGTTACCCCGAATTCGCCACAAGGGTTTAGACCCATCGGAAACGGCACCGCATGCCCACTACCATCCGCATTCTCCGACCTCCGAGCACTATTATGGCGGATCATTGCCTCCCTATCAAGAGAATCAATAGAAGAAACTCATAATTAACAACTTAATAAAAAAGATAATATGGAACTACAGGATTTTGTAAAAGAAACATTACTTCAGATAACTAAAGGTGTAAAAGACGCACAAGATGCAGTAAAGGAATATGGTGCTGTTGTTAATCCCAAGCAATATAAAAGCACTTCGGATGCAACAAATGCAAAAGTAAATAATGAGTACTACCCGGTTCAAAACATCAACTTCGAGGTTGCGTTAACATCTTCTGCAGGAGAAGAAAATAAAACTGGTATTGGTGTATTACTTGGAAACTTCAATATAGGTACCAATAAGAATGATGAAAGTAAATCTGTAGCTGTTACAAGTATAAAATTTAATATTCCATTAGTTCTCCCTGCCGAAAATGACGGAAATACCAAGGAAAGCTATGCACCTATCATCGCATTCGGAAAAACTCGTAATAACAACGGTTGGTAATTACTATAGAGGAGTTCCATAATCATCTTTTTCCACGATGAATTTACATATCCGATTGGAAATTCTCGTAGTTTCTATAATGTCTGGGACGTGATTTTGATTAGACAATAGTGATGTAACTATTCTCTTTTTCAAACGATATCTGAGCCAACATTTAATAAATCCAATCATAAACTTTTGTTTTTAACGCTCCCGGCACAATCACCGGGAGCGTTTTCCATCAACAATCAATCAATTACCTTAAATCTCCGTACGTTTTATTCCCTCAGACGGAGTGCTGAATACCGAGAACGTTCGTCACACCTTCAAACAAATATTGGGGCAGCAACAAGACTTGAACTTGTGACAAAAGGCCTGCCGTACGTATCATCACGTATGCACACCTGTGCTCTACCAACTAAGCTATACTGCCAGATATTCGTGCCGCGCGCACGTTTATGCCGCTAAAATAGCACTTATTCCACAAATAACGACTACAAATCAACTACTTATACAGCCAGCGTAACTACACCAACCACACAACACACTATACTATCCCCATATAAATATTTATTTAAACGCTTAAAAACATGGCTTGAAAAGAAACATCTCATATAAAATACTCAATTTTTTGCTATCAAAAAGTAACCCCATTCCATTAGCAAGTAAACAATGCAGACAAAAAAGTAACCCCATTTAAGTAACCCCAAAGGTATCCCCATTCCACTATTTAACATTTCATCACTCCATTATTTCCCTTTATCATTTTCTCTACTAACCAACTTTTCATCACCTCAATATTCATTTCCTTTAAACGCTCTAAACAGCATATCTTTTTCTGCCAAATACTTCCATATATTTATTATTTGGAATATATTTGCAAAAGAAACTTCTAAATACTAACAATATGACCAAAGTAATCCATGTACACCTCATTTTTGAGAAAAAGGACTATTATTTCGGTAGCATCAGTGCCATTTACACGGTTCTAACCGATGCCCAAATAGGCATCAAACAAAGCAGTCTTCTCCATGCAGGTCTCACCGATGGCGGTGTCAAAATCACCCAGAGAGCCATTATACGCCAGTCACACCTCATCCGCAGTACCCAAGAGTAGTCCACGCCAATCCACGCAGAAAAAGGGCTGAATTGCGTTTCAAAAGCATCAATTCAGCCCTCCTTTTATCTCAATGTAACATTTAACCGTTTAGAACCCTTTAAATACCCAGTCATTTGTAACACTCATGTCGAATAATGTCACAAGTCGATTTGAGTTTCCTCACATAGTCCAATCAACATCAATCCCTTTATTCATCGGCGTTTCAGCGCTATTTACCTCTCACATACTTTACACACAAAGTGATTTACCCCCCTTATTTGCCTTTAGGGGTCACATAAGAGAAATCGGGCGCTTTCATTCCGGGACGATTTTTGAGTGCTTGTTTCAGACGGTCTGCCGGGCGGAGTTTATCCGGTTCGGTGAGACGTTTGGATGCAAGCATCTGTTCGAGAACGGGGATATAATAGTCTTCGTTGCGCATGGGTGAATTGGGGTCGTAGAGATACTTTTCGCCCAACGTGCAGAAGTGGCCGTATGCCGTGCTGTCCGCTTCCATAAAGGACATCATGGATTGCAAGGCAGAGCGATATACCGTTGCGTCCACATATTGCAGGGCATCCAGGAAGTCGGCGTATAATTGCTCGGTATCATCGCTGTGGATAAATGCCGTATCCGCCAATGAATAATTATCCCAGTAATGCTCCACATAGTAAGCAGCCCGTTGCTGCGGGTCGGTCATCATTTGGGGGATTTCCGGGCGGATATAGTGGACGACATGCACGGTGTCCTTTATGCCAGAAACTCCGTCATTCGGACTATTCGTCCGGCTCTGCCTGCAAGCGGCAAACAGCAGCAATGCAATCAGACAGAAGCTTGACAACGATAAGAATCCCGACAATATAACGGAAGCCGTATACGCCTCAAATTCATTCACAAAACGCCCTAACCTGTTCCTTAAACTATTTCTTACCTTTTTCATATCATCATTCTCTATTTCATTTCCCAATCTCCGTGCAACAAGGATATAGTTCTCTTCTCTCATATCCCTCGGGCACTACAACCCATGATACCGGAAAGATAAAAACTGAATCTTCTGATTTCTTTTTCACTATCTTCATTGCCGGGAAGTACTCTCCCGGCTTCAGAACCGGCAGGCTGACAATCACTTGGTCATGTGTATACTTATAGACATGGGACACCTCTATCACGTTGTCACAATCGATAGCCGAGACAAGACACAGCCTGATGCTCCCCTCCTCCATCATATCAAGGTTCCTGCCTGACACGATAATCGGAGCCTGAGAAGTGATGGTTCCATCGCGCTTCTGGCTTAAAGGGTCATACACCCCGGTGATAACAGGCACTTTAATTTGTCTGTTTATCAAAACTTCCGTTTTTATCAGCTTCATATTCTTAGTGTTGTTTGTTCATTCTTTCTTTGTACAAATATTGTCCCTCCATTCACTCCCCATCCAGCACGCACCTCACCGGGAACCCATACTTTTTCATATCGTGCATGATATACATCTGCCTGCTGGGCTCCACACAAAGTGAATATCCATAGACGGGGCTTTGGCTGCTTCCCGTCCAGTACCGGTGTCCGTGGGGAATCATGATCCGGCAACCGTTGATGTGGCTGCGGTGCCCGCACAGAGGCAGATAGACAGGCACACCGTCATCACTTAGGATACAGATGTTGGTGCGGTCTTCTTCGCGTTGCAGCTCCATGGGAGCGGCGGAGCGGTTGAGGAAGGCTTCCATCTCGATGCGGGAGGGGACTCGCCAACCTGCGGGCGACGGGTCTATTCCATCGAGCCGGACGGGATTTTCAGCAGTGCCTTCATACCAGTTTTCTTTGCAGGGGACATACGTTTCAGTCCATCCGTCTGTTTTGCATCCGAACTGGAAGTAGCTGCCGTGGTTGGCTTTGCTGCCTTCCTCCAGTCCCAGCGGAATGGCTACCGGAGCCAGTTTCCCGTCTGCGGCAAGGTTGCGGTCGAGCCAGTACTGCCCGCGGATGCGGACGTAGCCACCCTGATAAATCAGAATGTCTTTTACGATACCTGTGTCGTTGACCAGTGAGAGTACCGTGTGACGGGCAGCGGGAAAACCGTTCTTTATCCGGTTTCCGGCGTTGGAGCGCACATACACGGTGAACCGTCCTCCATAAAGCCCTTGCAACAGTTCGGGTTCGCTCACCTCCACCCAGTCAGCCTGCTTGTCGCGGATGATTCGCCACGGCTGGTTGCTGTCCACACAGACGGTGTAAGTTTTCAGCCCGCTGTCTTCGGTGTAATCCAAAGGGGTTTCTATCACACCGTTGTGACGGGCGCAGTGGTCGTCGAGCGGGTATTCTATGTAGTATTCGAAGCAGACCCCCTGCATGAGGGTGATTTCCGTCGTCTGGCTGAAAGGGTACGTGCCCGTTTCCAGCGTCAGTGCCAGCGAACGCGAGCGGACGTTGGCGGGTTTGGCTTCGAGGTGTACCTTCAGCGTCTTCGTTCCTTTCTGGTGGATGCCTACGGGCGGATAGACGGTGTACCAGCAACCGCCGTCACCGGTATTGGCACTCTTGATGCGCCAGTGGGCTTCCTCGTTGTCGGGGGTGACGGTGACGGACACCACTTCGTTCTTCTGCCCGGTGGTGACGTAGAGACGACGGCTCACGGTGAGCGTGGGGTGGATGCCCATCACTTGCTGCCTCACTTTCAGCAGGTGCGTGTTCTCCCCGGCATGTATCTCGGCGGTGGCTTCGCGCTCGCTGCCGCAGAAGTTGGTGCGCAGTTGCAATACCAGTTTGCCTTCTTCCTGCCGCAGGGCGAGCCAGTTGTCCGGTTCGCCTTCTGCGTAGCGCACGCTGCCGGTGCTCCACGGTTCGTTGCAATGCTGCAAGTCTATGGTGTATTCTTTCGCCATGGCGTCGGTGGTGAGCATTGGGGGCAGCAGCATGGAGAGGGCTGCGGGGGCGGTTTCGGGTTCTTCACCTCCGGCAGCGGTATCTTCCGAGGCAGGCATCAGTTCGAGCGAGACGCTGCGGCGGATTTCCTGCAAACCTGTTTCGGCAATGAACACCTCATGCGCATGAGTACCGACAAGCAGGCGGTCGATGTCTTCGCGACGGTGAATGCCGCTCAGGCTGAAGACGTGCGAGGTGAACAGCACACAGAAACTCATCATTCCTTCCGCAGAGGAACATGCTACCTTTACTTTATTCTTCCGGCGCACCAATTCCTTTTCCGGGAATTTGCGTACCAGACAGCCGCGGCGGTCGAACACGATCACTATGGCATGCGTGCAGCCTTCGGGGAGCACCACCCCGCGCAACACGAGGTTTACAGGCATTTCCCGTTTCAGGCGGATGCGTTTGTCACTGCGCCAATACTTTACGCCTTGGTAGGTGACCCCCGATACGATAAATGCCACTGTGGCTATGTCTGCTAATTCCATCATGCGTTTTTCGTTTTATAGATTACACAAATTACCATTTAAGATATACGATAGTATAAAAGATGTCCCGAACCGGCATCGTTGCCGGGAAATGCAGTTCTGTGAAGAACAAATGACAAACGCTTTTGGTACGCAATTCTTTTTCGGGACATTCTTTCATATTTTTTCTATACCGGTTTTAAATTCTTCATGCCGAGGTATCTTATGCCATTTTTACCTTTCAGTATGGCTTTTTTACGTACGGCGGGCGGAAAGTAACCTTTACAGGAGAGGCATCTGCACTTGTCACCGGCTTTGAGCCACAGCCGGCTTTTACAGGTTACCTATAGTTAATGTCGATGCGTCAGCAACGTTTTTTTTCAATCAACTTCCATATACTCACCTGACACGTTTATTGCAACGCTGCCTTTTTCCTGACCGTTCAACACCCGCTCCATGGGGAAGCGAGCACCTCAGGATGGTTTGGTTAGTATTCCTGATTAACTCCTAACCGGTGGGTCAACTGCTCAAGGATTTCCATACAGGGTTTCTAATGCCTGCCAAGCTCATCCTATGAACACCACCATCTTACCCACAGTTTAAATCTGTACTAAAGACAGAAGCTGGTCACACGATTCATTTGACGCAACGCACGTTTAATCCTGATTTTATTTGAGCTCCTTCTGATGTTACCCAACCATATGTTCCTATTTCTAAACTGACGGCATACCCGGTCATTTGGAGTTCGCCACTCCAGTAGTAACCTCTTTTTCCAACTTCATAAGTAACAGACGTAGCGAAACCCGCCCCATTGGGATTTTGACCGCCTGCTGGCAAAAATAATCCTTTCGATTCGTTCATGAACCACATACCTCCATTTATAGACTGTCCGCTACAACGTCTTAACGCGTAAAACTCTAGCGCAGTAGGGAGACGCCATCCTGTTCCGTATTTGGTAGCATTCAACTTTGAACACGGATCCGTATCGTAAATGTTGGTGTTTCCGTCGCGTATACTCATCCATGGATAATAATAACCATAACCTGTGGGTGTAGACCACTCATAATTATCTAATCCTGTACCCATAATGTTGCCATCTGCCCAAGTGAGCTTGGCAAGGTCGATTTTATCTTGATCCGTACAACCATTTTTGGTTAGGTTGATGTCGCTTTCTGGCACTTGAGTTCCCGGCTTGTATTTAAACTGCACCGTCATGGTATAACTCCTGCCTGCCAACAATTGGACACTTTGCGAACTGGTTATGTCCGTGTTATCGGCAGTCTTACCCCCTACGCTCAATGTACCGAAGTGGACAGTGATAGCGCGTGCCGCGGCGAATGGAACCAAACTACAGAAAGTGGTGGTATTGTTGTCGGCAATGTCGAACGTGGCTGTGTTGTTGGTATTGGCAGCAACGCCGGTTGCCCCCACGGTCCAGGAAGAAGAGTTACCCCCCTGCTTGATGTACACCCCCGTGCAATTAGTGAACGTATTGCTGTCGAACCCGGCGGCACTGATTTTGACGGTCAACCGGCAAAGTTGGTGCGTAAAGGTGATAGGGAGGGTGTAGCTTTCACCGGTCAATGTTTGATCGCCACTGTCGAAAGTCAGAAAGTCGTTTTTCAGGTCGGGTATGGAGATGGCAGTACTGTTCCATGTATAACTGCCCGGAAGCGCACCCAATGGGGTAGCGTTATTGAAAGAGTAAGCCACGAACCGGTAGGTTTGACCCTTAGAGCCTGCCATGTTTCCTTGTTTCCACACGGGAGCATTGGCACCGTTAGCGGTGTAGTCGGCCACGCTTTGGAATACGTAACTACTACCGGACTTCTTAAAAGCAATCAGGCGGAAGTAGTACCCCGTAGTCATGGTATTGCGTGTCTGTGGTGTGGTGGAAGTGGTATCCTCGAACAATTCCATTGCGGCAATGGCAGGGCCCTCGTACTCGTCGGCAGAACGGGTCGCACTGAATGAGTTCACTTTCACCCATTCCGCCACCAAAGGCTCACCGCTACGGGTAGAGGGAGATTCGCCATTCTGCTCGTTGCTGTACTCGGGGGGATCTGCCAGGCTGATGCGTAGCTCAACGGGCTCGCCGCTGTTACTCTCGCCCTCCCCGGGAAGAAGGTTTTCTATTTCTGACTGTCCGCATCCGGACAAGAGGATAATTGACAACCATACGGTTGACACTATTTTATGGCTATGGTAAATCGCTGTTTTCATAAGGCTATATTTCTGTTGGAGTATCGTTTTTAATGTCGGTACCATCCGTTGTCATGTCGGTAATGGCAACATTGCCGCCGGGAGTAACGGCAGTATCGGTTATTGTCAAAGCGATGGTATATTGACGGCCAACCGCCAGGTTGTTGCTGGTAAACTGTGCAGCAGGGATATTGATGGCACGGTTCACACCGTCGATAGTCAACGTTATGGTCAGATTCCCGCTTACCGGCTGGGGAGGCACTAACACATCGTAAGCAGTGTTAGTGGCATTGGCGGCTATGTTGCCGCTATTCAAGGCATACGTCCATCCGCCGGCAGTGGCGCTGCCGCCATTGGCTCCGCTACTGATGTCGAGCGTACGGCTGACGAAGAAATTACTGCCACTACTGTTCTTGAGATTCACATCCGTGATGTTACAGTTGCCAACGTAATTGGTGGCATGTCGCGTGATGGAAAGCTTGAGACGGGCATAAGCACGTGTCATGGCAAATGAGGCATTGGGAGTCTTATTGCACACACTCGAACCGCCCGTGGAGGCATAGCAAAGGTCTTTGGTAGCGTCATATTTCTGTGCGGTCAGCGTGCATGTGGTGCTGTTTGCCGTAAAGGTTGCCGCATTGTAGGGGTAATATGCATAAAGTGTGGCGTTTGCCCCACCCACATAGACGGTAGTGTTAGGCTTCCAGCCGCCATTATACGTGTATTGCGAATTATACTGCGCCGTGTATCCGTTGGCGGCTGCACGAAACACACCCATGCTGCCACTCGATATAGTAGCTCTGGTCTGCACCTCCGCACTGATACCCGCATCAACAATCCTTACGGGCACTAATGCGTCTGCGGGAAGATCCGCGTCTGAACCATTGTCGCATCCGGCGACTAACGACGCCAGCAGGACCATACTCAATGTTTTATATATTGTTTTCATTCTCATACTTCTTCATTTCTTTGATTTACCCGGATTGTTAAGGAACCGGGACAAAAGGTCCCAAGTTGCCGTTTGCCCAGTCGGTGGTAGTCACACTCGTTGTATTGATACCTGTTCCCTGAACGGTTATCGTTATGGTCTTGTATTCACCTTTAGTAGGTTTATAACTTGCAGTCGGGATGGTGGTTGTCATCGTTTTGCCATCTACGGTAATTACTAATGTCATTCCCGTGGATGCAGGCGTGCAGGGCACCAGCAGAAAGTCGCTTCCCCATGCCACGGTGCCTGTAGCAGGCACGGTAACGTTCTTCGTCTGCGATACAGAACTGTTTGCCATTCCCGCTGCCGTAGAGTAGGCGCCAGTGCCGATGTTCAGCATGGCGCTGGGGAGCAGGTTTTTCAATTCCACCTTCTGCACCTGGCACGTGCCGGGATAGTTGCTGCGCTGAAATACGAAGGTAACCTTGGCATAAGCACGGGTCATAGCAAAGGAGGTCGATTTATTGGCAGAGCTGCCGTCCACGTTCCGTGCGGTGGCAAAGGAAATATCTTTGGAGGCGTTGTCGAATAGCTGTGAAGTCAGCGGGATGGCGGCACTGTTGTTAAGTGATGCCTGCCACGGATGATAGGCACATACCGAAGCAGTGGTGCCCCCCAGATAAATAGTATTCGCCACTCCGCCGTTGGGCGTCCATGCAGGTGTACCGTAATCATACTGTCGGTTGTTAATTGCTGTATATCCTGTACCTGTAAGGAAGATACCGATGCTTCCGCTTGTCACAGCGGCACGGGTGGTTACTTCCGCATTCACAGCGGCAGACTCGACGGTCAGGGGAACTGTTGCTTCAACGGGAGGGATTGCCGGGTCCACCATTCCGGGTGTTTCGTCGGCGGTGCAGCCTGCAAGTAGCAGAGACGCCGGAATCAGTAGTGTAAATATGGTTTTCATCATTATCGTTTTTTTGTATTTTCAGTTTAATCGAATTTGGAATCTATATTACTGCCGGATGTTATCCAGTCGGTGGTAGTCACACTGTTGACTACTATTCCTACACCTGTCATTTCCAGTTGCACCGTGTAATGCACTCCGGCCTGTATCTTGTTGAATGTGGCGGCGGGCACGGTGACAGTGTAATCTTTACCGTCCGTGGTCAGTGTAAAGGCAAGTCCCGCCCCTGCCGCCAACATTTGCGCAGGGAAGAGATGATCTATACTTGTGTCGGGGGTACCTATTATAAGTCCGGTGGTGTTCATAGACATAGCGGAAGTGTTTATGGTATGGTTTGCCACAGCAGTTCCCGTGAGGCTACCGTCTGCTATGTTCACCCGGGCAGTGGTATAGAAATTACCCAACGAGGGTTTTATCACTATCTTGCTCACCTTGCAGGCAGACGGATAGCTGGCGTTGCGGGAGATGCTGAATGACAAACGTGAGTAAGCACACTTCATGCTGAATGCTGCCGGATTGGTGCTGTTTACGCCTGCAGCGTTTGTATTGTCATAATACCAAAGCTTCGTTTCATCATACACCTGCGCCTGCAAGGTATTGGTAGTCACCGTACTGTTTGCGCCGAAACTTACCAATCCGTTGGGGTCGTACACTGCCATTGCCTTACCCGTACGTTTGTCCACATAGATAGGGTCGGTGCAGCTCCATGTACCGCCAGTGCAGGTATAGGGCTTGTTGTATATGGGTGTGTATCCTCCCGCATTGGTCAGGAATACTTTGATGGCAGCCCCCTCCGTAGTGACGGGAGTTCCTCCGGCACGGGTGGCAACCTCGCCTTCCAGCCGCAAGCTGCTCACTCCCAGCGGCACACTTTCACCGAAGGGATATTCCCCTGACGCATCCTCCGAACACGAGGCGCAGAAAAGGCCGGAAAGAAGGACAAGCAGACCGATGTTTATTCTTACTTGTTTCATATTGATAGTTGGATTCGTTGTTGTTATTATTATTCGTTGTTTTTGTTCTCTTTTATCCACCGGATTATGGCAGCGGGACGAACGGGTTTCCCCCGTTATTGATGGTACTCTCCGTCCACGGCAACACTTCCACGGAAGAGACGCCAAGGCCGGTACCGTTCACGGTGAGTGTCACGGCATATTTATACCCCCTTTCCAGTGTGGTGAGTGCCGTTAAGGTAGTACTGAGTACTTTGTTTCCGTACTCCTTTACTTTCACGCTCACTTTCAATCCGCCGCCGAGCCACGTTATGGGCGGCATGGAGAGGTTACGGGTGACAGTGCTGTTCTTTGCCAGCGCGATGTCACCGGCGAAAGTGATTGTACCCGCATCGGCAGCGGTGGTATTGGATATGCTCCCGTCTGTGATATCGAGCAGGTACTCTTTATAAAGCTTGCTATTGATAAGCGAAAACTCACTCAAGGTGATATCGTCCTTGGTATTGCCTCGTTTGAAGTTCATTACCAGCCATGAACAGGCTTGTTGCATACTGAAGCTCATTTCCTTATATCCGGCATTTGTACTCTGTAAAGTAGCATAAGCTATTGGCACTTCGCCGTCGGCAAGAATACGTGGGGCAAGCGACACATGGAGGCCATCCGACACACCCGCGCGATAAGGATAGTAAGCACATACGCCGGCATTGTCGGAGGTGACATAGATTTTCTCCTGTTCTGAAATCGGAACCCATTTCGGACTCCCGTAATAGTACCGTACATTGGCATGGGTCATCTCAAACCCGTCTTCATTGACGTTGCCTAAAAACACGCCGATAGACGAGCCTGCCCCCAATGCAGTGAAGGCACGCGTGGAGGGCACTTCCGTCTGTACCTCAGCGGACGCTATGACCAGAGGCACTCGCATGCAGTTGCTGTCCGTATGGGAAGAAGATATAACTTCTTCGACCTGCGAGCATCCTGCCGCCAGCAGCACGCAAAAAGCAAGAGCGGGATATTTCATCTGTTTTTTCATTCTATCTGTTCTTTTTGGGTTATCGCTACTTATTCAAATTCAGTTTCTCCGCTATAGGAGCTCCCTGTATTCCATTCTTCCACCTCTACATCGGCAACGACGAGCTCGACGCCCACCAAATCAATTTGTGCTTTGATTCGGTAGCTCTTGCCGGCTTCCAGTGTCGTGAGGGCGCTGCTGAGGTCTGCCTTGTATTTTTTTCCGCTGACCGTGATGGAAAGGCCGGCATTGGTCACAGTTGCTGAAGGTACCACGAGTATATAGCCCTTATACGTTCTTCCCATTGACGCCATCGTTTGGCCGGGTGTCAGCTCAATCTGTGGCGTCATGCCGGGTTGCGGGGTGAAGACTCCTGTCTGTACATTCTGCGTTCCTTTTGCATAGATGCCTCCGGCACTGATGGACACGGTATCCAGTTTGGCGGCATCTCCAAAGTATTTGGAAAAGAGAATGTCCACCCCGACGCGGGCATAAGCGTGTTTCAGCACGAATCCGGCATAGGGATGTGTGGCGCAAACATTATCACCGCCGCTTGTGGCATAGCCAAGGTCTTTGGCTACACTGTAGGGCTGGCTGGTGAGGGTTACGTTGCCGGAACTATTAATGGTGTATCCGTCCTGCGGATAATAGGCATAGAGCGAGACAGGGTCTTTGCCCAGTATTACGGACGTAGGACATGTCCACGAACCGTCAGCGCAGGTGTATATCAGCCCGGTTTGGGCGGCATATCCGTTTTGGGCGCGGACGCCTACCCAGAGTTTACCACTGACCACGGGAGTGGGCAGCGCACGGGTAGCCGGGTTGGTTGCGTCTGCCATCATGGAGACGGTACTCACCGAGAGGCGAACATGGTCAATGGCATCCGGAATGTTGCTTCCTTCCTGCGAGCAAGAGGACAGCAAGAACAGGGATGCTGCCAATAAGCCGGCGGTCACGGCTGCCGCCGTGCCGGTGATCCATAAGAGTTGTTTCATATCTTTCATATCTTTCATATCTTGTTTCTTAATTA
>NZ_CAUFUE010000011.1 GCF_959029255.1 uncultured Bacteroides sp.
CAACGCTACAGTCGAAGCATACGACAACGCTACAGTCAAAGCATACGACAACGCTACAGTCGAAGCATACGACAACGCTTATATAGCCTCATATTATACAATAGAATGCAAACTTTATAATAACGCCGTTTATCGTATCAGAGAAAGTAATACAATTCGTTATACGTCTGACAACATAAAGTTTGAAAGGGTTTAATAATGGAGCATCTAACGCATTGGAAGAACCAATTTAACTACTATTATTTGGGCGCTTATTCTTTGCCCGATGGAAAGGACATCGTACTAACCATCAAAGAAACAAAAAAGGAAATGGTTACCGGGGTCAATGGTCAGAAAAGCGAGTGTTTTGTAGCCTATTTCCATGAGAATGTAAAGCCTATGATATTGAATAAAACCAACTGCAAGACTATTGAGAAGATATACAAAACCCCGAATATAGAGGATTGGGTAAATAAGCAGATACAAGTAGGCTCTACCCGTATCAATGCGTTCGGGGAAATGACAGACTGTTTGCGTATTAGGGCATTTGCCCCCAAGCCTGCGGATGCTGATACCCGCCCGACTGTTGTAACCGGGTCAGTCGTTTGGAAAAACATTTTGGATGGATTGGCAGGCGGTTACACTGTAAAACAAGTAATCGGAAAATATAAGTTAACGAAAGAACAAATTAAAGAATTGCAGAAATATGAAATCAGTAGTAATTAAATCACCCGAACAAAAAGAATACGAGTGGCATGCCAAAAGGCATGGGAAAATAACGGCATCTACTTTGCCCGATTTGATGAAAGCGGGCAAAGGCACACCGTTCGGTAAAGCGTTTTTTGATGCTCTGTATCTTGTGCGATACGAGCGTAGAACCGGGGTGACACGTGAAAATGGCAGTAATAAGGCTTTTGATTGGGGACATGAAAACGAGCCGCTCGCAGTAGAATGGGTTCGTACCCAATTAATAGATGAAGTAAAGTCATGTACAACCGATTTTGAGGATATTGTATTTAACGAACCGTTTGCAGGCTTTGGTGATAGCCCCGATTTTTATGTATATGGCTCTGATGGTGAGATAAAGGCGCTTGGTGAAATCAAATGCCCGATGAACCAAGGCAAGATAGAGACATTACAGTTTTTCAAGGAGATTACAGAAAAAGATGAGTACTACTGGCAATTCTTGGGGCATTTTGTAGGTATGCCAACCGTTGACACATTGTATTATGTCGTTTACGATGGACATACGAACACCGGGCGAATTGTTGCCATGTACCGGGAAGAACATGTAGATAATATCAGGAAACTTACTGAACGTATCAGATTCGCTAACGAACTTGTAGAATGTTCTTTAAAGACTGGCTTTGATTTGCCTGCATGTATCGAACTGGCTACAGCTATTTGCCCGCTTAGATTGCAGATTGAAGAACTAAAACCCAAGACAAAGGGGAATGTTCCGGTACAAAATCAAATACGTAAGTTAAAGAAGGAAATAAACAAGCTTATAGCAGAAGAAAGGCTTATTCACAACACACTATTAATTAACAATTAACACGCATAATTATGTATCACAATTGGTTTGAAAGCAAAGTCCGTTATGAAAAAACAATGGAAAACGGTAAAGTTAAAAAAGTAGTTGAACCCTATTTAGTAGATGCACTTTCTTTTACAGAGGCAGAAGCACGTACGATAGAAGAAGTTACCCCGTTCATTTCGGGTGAATTTTCCATCATGGCAATAAAGCGGGCTTCCTATGATGAAACATTCTTGAATGAAGGCGGAGACCGCTATTTTAAATGTCGTTTGGCTTATATTACATTGGATGAAAAGTCCGGTGCAGAAAAGAAGACAAAGCAGAATATTCTTGTACAAGCCAATACTTTGCAGGATGCTAAAGATTATTTAGTTGAGCAAATGAAGGGCACTATGTCTGATTATACCATTGAAATGGTTAAGGAAACCGACATCATGGATGTCTATCCGTATGCAGCTAAAGAAGAAAAGAAATAATAACTATATGGTGTCGGTCAATCCGACACCATGTTATAAAACAGTAATATGTCTAAATACAACAATATCAAATACGGAGGATGTGACAGCATAAGAGAATACAGGCGATTGAAAGAACTTGAACTTATGCAAAAGAAAGGGCTTATATCCGGACTACAACAGCAAGTTAAATTTGAATTGATACCATCGCAACGGGATAAGGATACAGGTAAAGTAATAGAGCGTCCTGTGTCTTATTATGCGGACTTCCAATATCTAAGAGAAAGCGATAAAACTTTAGTTGTAGAAGATGCTAAAGGCATGCGGACAAAGGAATATATTATCAAACGTAAACTCATGCTGAAAGAACATGGCATTAAAATAACGGAGGTGTGATGATGGCAAAGAAACTGCAAAGCATTCAATCTGTAAAATGTATAAGTTGCGTTTATGCAAGCCCGCCAAGTGGTTTCCCGTCTGTTATCCGGTGTCCGGTACATAATAGAATGTTTGTCGCTAATGCGGCACGGAAATGCGATTTATACACAAGAAAATAAGCGATAATGAGAGATAGTTTTGTGTTTTACAGAAGTTTCTACGATGCTATAAAAGATTTGCCGAGAGACGTTCAGGGTGAGATTTACACGGCTATAATGGAGTATAGCCTATACGGTAAGGAAACTGAAGGTCTAAAGCCGATAGCACGTAGTGTATTTACGCTTATGAAACCTCAAATAGATGTGAATAACAAACGGTTTGAAAATGGTAAAAAAGGAGGAAGACCGAAAAGCGAAGATAAACCAAACGGAAACCAAGAAGAAACCAAAAATAAACCAAGTGGTAACCATCAAAAAACCAAAGGCGAACCTAATGTAAATGATAATGTAAATGATAATGAGAATAAAGATAATACTCCTAACGGAGTATCAAAGAAAGACGCGGCTAAAGCCGCTACGCTCAAAAGGAAAGATGATTTCGGGAATTCCTTAGTTCCGTTCATTGATAAGTATGGCAAAGAAATGGTGAGAGCATTCTTTGAGTACTGGAGCGAGCTAAACCCATCAGAAACTAAGATGCGATTTGAAATGCAAAAAACGTGGGAAGTCGGGAAACGGCTTGCTACGTGGGCAGCAAATAAAACTAATTATGGAAACAATCGGAAAATTACTACAAGAAAGCAAGAAGCAAACGAATACGCCGCACAACTCCTTATCGACCGTCTCGGACAACGAGAGCAAGGCTTTTTTGGAGAGATACCCAAACCGTTCTGATGTAAACATGTCGTATTCTCCAACGTTTTGGGGATATACAATGAGCAAACCGGAACGGGCTTATTTCGCACAGTGCCCTACTTTGCGCAAGTTTGACGAACTGTATGGGGATGGAAGTGCATCTGATTGGATTTATATCCAAGTGGTTGCATTGTATGGCGCTTCTTCCAATAAAGACAAAGAACTGGCAAAAAGTATATCAATATTCTCGGAAGCTTTTGCGGCTGAAACGAAGCAATATAAGTTATCTGAATTAATGCTTTTTTTCGGGAGGTATAAGGCGGGGAGGTATGATAATTCTTTTCAAACATTTGATACGAAAAGAATTGGCAATGCGTTTTTTCATGAGTTCCTTCCACAAAGAAGTAAGGAGATAGGCATGTTTTCCCAATGGAAAGAAGAGGAAGAAAGCCTAAAGCGGCGCGAACTACCGGAGGGTTATGTCATTCCCGAGGGCTTTAATTCACTTACATGGTATCAAGAACGGAAAAGGAGGGGTGAAATATGAGACGGAAGAAAAAGAAAATTCAAATGTACGGCAAGATAGTTGCCCGCATTGACATGGATAGCTTTAAACGGCTCTCGGAAATACGGGACAAATACGGATTCAACTCTAACTATGAGATAATTCAATATCTTGTAGGCTGTTTTCTTCGGGTTGCAGACCCCGAACATGACGAAGAAATAGAACCCGTCCCGGATGAAATACAAAGCATGTTCGCAGACTTATCACAAGCGGAGAAACACTTTGAATTTGTGAAGCCAAAACGAAAGATACCTCAATATAAGTTAGATGAAATACAAGGTCAGTTAAGATTATGGCAAAACTAAAAAAACTATTTAATGCGGACTACCTGCAAGATGCAGCGACGCAGAAACAAGCGGTAAATGAGAAGAACCGCGCGTATATCGACAGGTTTGTATCAGAGAATTACATCCGGTTAAGCAATCAGTTCCGTAATATCGGAGGAGTAATAAATTCAAGTTGTTACGGCGCTATGGATAAATTGAATGAGACAATATTCTCTCTATACACAGATGCTAATCTTTGTTTTGAAAGCTGGAACGACGCGAGCGCTTATTTAAAAAATAAGTTTACGGATAAAGAAATGCGCGTTGTAATTAAGAACTATAGTAAAAAAGAAAGATATAAAGGGAATGAATACGAATAAAAACAAGGCTGTCGTTCATGACAGCCTTGCTTTTCATTTCTTTTTGTTTCTGAGCAATGACATAATTTCTCCGGCAAGCTGTAATAAAGCTAATAAAAGTTGGAGAAGAAATAAAAGCAAGAGATATGAACTATTCATGGGATTTGATTTTTTAAATGTTCTTAAATTTAATAATCAAATAATCAAATGATAAATGTGTAATCTGCAATAATTTTTGCCATTAAAATTTTTAGTCATTTTTTTAAATTTAAATTGATTAATTAAATAAAGAATAAAAACATGTTAAGAAAAAACTTTAAATAAAAAATACTTTAAACAATAAAACATGAGAGTTCTCTTGCATCATTTCAATATTATGTAATACTCGCTCGTAAAACTGGAATAAAGATACCTCATTATTTATGAAATACAAATTTTATCATTGTAAAAATAATCGTTTTTTAAATTATTAACTTGTATTTAAAAAGACATAGTCCAATATGAAAGTAGGAGAATATTCTTATTCTATTTGTGGATGCCATTATAGAATATATGTCTGCAATTATTCAGACGGGAAAATAGAAACATCAAGCCCTGTGCGTAATGAACCGCTATACCGGGATAGGGAAGCGGCGCGCAAAAGGGTGTATGAGTTGAACGGGTGGAATTATAAACCTAAAAAATAATAGAATATGTATCTGATAGAAAGAATTGTTTGTGTGTCGGACGGTGTGCGTACTGTATACGATATTGAATTGCGTACTGAAGATATCGAGAAGACACGTTCCGAATTGATTCAGATGTATCAATGTGAGAGAATAAACTTTGTGTATTCACAATTAAAAGACGGTGTGTAATGAATGATAATAAACTATATGCAAGCATGGATGTACTTTTAAAGTATGGCATTGTAAAGACCTACATTATTGCTTTCCTGCTTGATAAGGATACATATACTTCAAATGTCGATTGTTTTGCAAGGAAGTTAAGCAACGTTGCTTGCTTCGGTCACGCAAAAGAATCAATCAGAGACTTAATAAAAATGGGAGTTATCGAACGTTCTGTATATGATGGCAGGACATCACGTTTCAGTATTAATAAGAAAAATCTATGAGCCGTAATCCAATTTACATTAAATTAATCAATTCCGCACGATGGAAGAAACTCCGTAATGAAAAGCTAAAAGATAGCCCGGTGTGTGAGGAATGTGTAAAGAATGGTGTCAGTACGCTGGCAACCGAAGTACATCATATTAGACCAGTTGAAAGTGTGGCGGGTGTGGCGGCAATGGAACGGTTGATGTTTGATTGGAATAATTTACAAAGCCTATGCCATGCGTGCCATGCCGACATACATAAGCGTGCGTTCAGTCATTCAAAGCAGGCTGTACAAGCTAACAACGAACGGGACACGCAACGCTTTGCCGATAAGTTCCTCAATGGCACGAATGAGAAGAATTCGACTTGATTTAAAGTTGTAACCTTGATTGAAACCGCTTCACCTTGACAAGAGGGGGGCGGTTTTTTTATTTTGGGTCGGAATAGCCTAAACCCACTCCCCCTAGTAGGTACATACGCAAAGTTTTTTCAAACGGTGGGGGTTGTTTTGGGGGGTGACATCTTGTGTCGTTAACTAACGAGCTACCAAAGCATAACAATAAAAAGCTATGTGAAAAAAGCGTGTAAAAATGGGTGATTTAGACGACATCAAAGAAAAGATTAGTAAAGCAATGACATCGCAAGGGACATATACACCCGACTTGGATTTGTGTATAGAACTTTGTGCAGGCTCATATATGGCGTTTCGTATCGCCCTTTCCGATATATCCAAAAAACGAATGAAGTCTTACGTAAAGGAAAAGACACGTGAGGACAACGAAAAGTTAACGGCTCATCCCGCCTTTAAAGTACTGTTTGATGCACTGGAAGCGACCCGCAAGCAATTGCGTGAACTTGGGCTAACCCTGCAAACACTTACAGCCACAGAAGATGACGAGGTAAACGATTTAATTAACAAAGTAAACGAGGCGGGCAATGTTGACTAACGATGAATTGATACAGCTAAAAGATGCTACCGTAAGGAGATTACGAGGTATTGATGTGCTTTCATACAATTTAGATACGGCAGACATCCGGCTAAATTCGTATGTTGGCGGTTGTATCAATAAGCCGGACAACCATAATTTATACGAGCTGCTTTCAGTAGTTCGCTTCTTCCGTTTTCTTGATATATACGATTTCAGACCAAGTGAAGTACGTAAGTTCGTTGTATTCTATGAAAGCATAAAGTTTAGCGGGACTAAAGGGAAAACACGATACAAACTGACACCTATACAGGTTTTTCAATTTGCGAATATCTTAGGCTTTTATCATCGTGGGAGTAATAAGCGGGTTATCCGTGAAGCACTTTTGTTTGTACCCCGCAAGTTCAGCAAGACAACGAGTGTCGCAAGTTTGGCAATATATGATTTATTGTTCGGCGATGCTAATGCACAGACCTATGTAGCCGCCAACTCATATAATCAGGCGAAAGTATGCTTTGACGAAATACGCAATATACTTAAAGCCTTAGACCCAAAGCTACGACGGTTTACCATTAACCGTGAAATTATATACAATCGAATAAAGGGAAAAACTTCCTTTGCCCGTTGCCTTGCATCCAACCCTGATAAGTTGGACGGTTTAAATGCAAGCACGGTTATACTGGATGAATATTCACAAGCCGATAGCGCAGCATTGAAGAACGTTCTAACGTCTTCAATGGGCGCACGGCTCAACCCTTTAACCATTGTGATAACTACTGCATCCGACAAACAAGAATGCCCGTTTATTGATATGCTGAAAAACTATAAGGCAATACTACGTGATGAACTGGTTAATGATGCCGTGTTTGCCCATATATTTGAACCGGATGTAGGCGATGAAGAAAGCGACCCTCACACATGGTACAAGGTACAGCCGCACATGGGTATAACCGTCTATGAAGACTTCTATGTGAGTGAGTACCAAAAAGCCCTGATAAGTGCTGATGATGCTTTGGAGTTCAGAACGAAACTGCTTAACCTGTTCGTACAGAATACTGCAAAGACATGGCTTTCTGCATCCGATATTGAAGCACTTGCAAAAGATGTGAACATTGACAAACTGACTAACCGACCACCTTGTATGGTTGCTGTTGACTTGTCAGTCTGCGATGATTTTTCAGCGGTCACATACATGCTTTATTCGGCTATATCGCATTCTTTCCATTCACATACAGATTACTATTTTCCTAAGGATGCTCTACCCAACCATCCTAACCGTGAACTTTACGAAAAGTGGGCTAATGACGGATATTTAAAATTGTGTGACGGTAATGTGATAGACTACAAGCAGATAGTAGCGGACATTTTGGCAAGAAATAAACACGTGAAAATACTTGGCATCGGCTATGACCCTTACCGCTCTTTAGAATTTGTAAACATGCTTTCCGCTTCCGGTGCAAAGAAAATTCTAACACCCGTAAAACAAACATACGGCACATTCACAAGCCCTGTAGAAAGTTTTGAACTCGCTGCTAAACGGGGAAAGATTTCTTTTTCCCCTAACCCAATTACTTGGTTTTGTTTTGGAAATGCCGTACTGGATGAAGACAGGAACGAAAACAAGAAGCCTATAAAGAGAACTCATAATTTGAAGATAGACGGTGCAATAACAAACCTTATGACATTCTATATGTACAACAATTTAACACAATAAAAAATGAACTTGAAATTTTGGAATAAACAACAAAAAAGGTCTGT
This sequence comes from uncultured Bacteroides sp., assembly GCF_959029255.1. Lineage (GTDB taxonomy): Bacteria > Bacteroidota > Bacteroidia > Bacteroidales > Bacteroidaceae > Bacteroides. The sequence continues at coordinate 8,175 of NZ_CAUFUE010000011.1, forward strand.
GGATATGAGTGTAGGGACAGGAAAGACAATCCAAACCCGTTTGCCGTCTGTACCGTCACAGCCTATTGACGTAACGAGCACAAGCAGTGCGATGCAGCTTGCGTCGGTTTATCGTTGCGTATCTATACTATCCGGCACAATAGCTTCATTGCCATTGCAGGTAAAGAGAAAGAAAAACGGATATTTTTCCATTGATTGTGAAAACGAACTGTACAGCGTATTGACACGCAGACCGAACAGGCGGCTTAACTCATTCGATTTTATGCAGAATGCCATCATCCAAATGGTGAATAATGGAAACGCCTACATTCTTATAAGGCGTTCATTTGGTGAAGTTTCAGAACTGATACTTTGTGCGAACAATTCGGTTTTCTACGATAAGTTTTCAAACAGATACACCATTTCAGACTACATCAATCATATTAGCGGTGTGTACGATGCAGATGATGTGATTCATTTGAAAAATAAGAGCCTAGATGGCGGTTATACTGGTGTCAGTACAATTTATTACGCCTCACGCATACTTTCCATTTCAGCAAGTGCGGATAATCAGAATTTGCAGACCTTTCAGAATGGAACAAAAGTAAAAGCCCTGCTTTATGGTGCAAGTGGTGGCATGTCCGGTATTGATGCGCTTGATTTTGAACAAACATCGCCAGTAGCTGATAGGGTTGAGGCGCAGCTAAATTCCGGTAAGGACATTATCGCCATTTCCGAAGATTTGAAATTTCAGCAACTATCTATAAATCCGGTTGATGCGCAGTTGCTTGAAACAAAAAAGTTCTCTGTGTTGGATATATGCCGTTTCTATGGCGTGAACCCGGATAAGGCATTTGCCGGACAGTCCACGAATTATAAAGCCTCTGAAATGGGACAGGTGTCATTCTTGACGGATACATTGCAGCCTATACTATCACAGATAGAAGCAGAGTTCAACGCAAAGTTAGTGCCGGACAAACTAAGCGGTGTCTATAAAATAAATTTTGATTTGGATGCTCTCTATCAGACCGATTTAACTACCCGTGCAGCCTATGACAAATGTATGTACGAGTTAGGTGTATTCACTACAAACCATTTGCGTATGAAACGGGGTATTGCACCTGTTGACGGTGGAAATACAGTAATGGTAAGCTGCAATGTTGCTCCTATCAATTCGGCTAAGATACACGGTGAGAACAAAAAGAATGATGCGCTACCAAATAACGGATAAAAAAACATAATGTAAAAAGGATATGGAAATACGAAGTTATGCAGCGGAAGCGGCGCCAAAAATAGACGGGCGAACGATACAAGGGTACGGCTCTGTATTTGAAAAGCAGTCACGTATATTGTACGATATAGACAAAAAACAATTCTTTATTGAAATTATTTCAAAAGGTGCTATTACGGAGGAACTTATACGCTCGTGTGATATTAAAGCCTTGTTAGAACACAATAAACAAAGGTTGTTGGCACGTTCAAATATGGGTTCAGGCTCTTTACTGTTATCAGTTGATGATTATGGGCTGGCATACAAGTTTGAAGCCCCAAACACGCAAGAGGGAAACGACACTTTGGAAATGATAAATAGAGGTGATTTATTCGGCTCTTCATTTTCCTATTGGACGGATGAAAAGAAAAATGTCACTTATCAGAAAAAGGACGGCATTTGGCTACGCACAGTACATAAGATTGATAGATTGTTTGATATTGCTATAGTTTCCGACCCTGCTTATTTCGGTACAGATGTGACCGTTAGAAGTCTTGAAAGTCTTGGCGCAAACGATGATTATATAAACCAAATTAATAATTTACGAAAACTTATTTAACATGAGAAAAGATTACGAAAGAATTTCAGAGATTAAAGAACAAATGCGTTCAATGCTTGATAAAGCAGAAGCCGAAAAACGTGCTTTGTCGGATACTGAACAAACAGAGTTCGACGCATTGAAGAACGAAAAAACTTTGTTGCAAATGCGTGCAGAGCGCAGGGGGTTGGATAACGAGCCTAATTATATTGGCGGTGTATCGAGTGCGGCGTTGTTCGCTAAGGCGGTTGATGATGTTGTAAGTCATCGTTCATTAACCGACTACAAAGGTCTTGTTTCCGAAAATGGCATCAAGATAGTAAGCCGTTCCGAAGCTTCGGCGATTACTTCTTCCGAGGCGGCTGTTCCCGTTTCCGTTGGCGAAGTCATTGAACCGCTTGAAAAGGGGCTGGTTTTGGATAAGCTGGGTATCAAGATGCAAAGCGGGCTGGCAGGTGAGTTCATTTTTCCGACACTGCAAGCGGTAGAGGCATCCATCGCAGGCGAAACCGCTACTATCGGCGATAGTGATTTGAACATTGGTAAGGTAAAGGCAACGCCTAAACGCGTCTCTGTTTCTATTCCCGTTTCCCGTACTGCCATCAAACAGACCAATTATGATTTACAAAACATCGTGTTGACGCAACTTTCTAAGGCGGTTGCCCGGTTGCTTAATAAATGGCTGCTTTCCGGTACAAAATTAGCAGGCGCAACCGACGGCTGTTTTGTGAAAGCTAAGGCGGATGTAGAATATGATACCGCACTCACATTCGCAAATGTCGTAGCATTGGAAACTACCGTAATGGATAACGGTGCAGACGTGACAGACGGCACAGCGGCTTATGTTTGTACTCCGAAAGTTTACGGGGCATTGAAAACAACACCGAAAGAAAAAGGCTCGGCTGAAATGATTTGCAAGGATGGAATGATTAACGGCTATCCGGTGTTGGTTTCTAACTATATGGATGCTGACACAATCGGTTTCGGTGTGTTCTCCTACGCCGCTATCGGACAGTTTGGCGAAATGGATTTGATTATAGACCCGTATACCGACGCAAAGTCTAATGTAGTTAACTTCATTCTGAATACTGATTACGATTTGGTAACGGCTCGTACCGAAGCCTTTGCAATCGCAAAGAAAAAGGTCGCATAAGTAATTCTGTTTTCATCATTTCTATATTAGTTGTTCGGAGGTGGGGGCGTTCGTATGTCCCCACTTTCATTTTAAACAAAAACACATGAAAGAATATATTACACTTGAAGAAATAAAGAAGCATTTGAATATAGACTTTAGCGATGATGATACTTATTTATCCTACATTGTTGTAGTCGCTCAAATGTCCGTAGAGAAAGCCATTAATTCAGAACTTTCAAGCCATGAAATGGAAGACGGTGCCCTAAATCCAATGTTAAAACATGCCATCAAGATACTGGCGGGCAATTTCTACGCAAATCGTGAACCCGTTTCTTTCGCTACGCCGAAAGAAATACCTTATACGTTGGCTTATTTGATTAGACCATTTAAAAAATATAAATGATATGCAGGCAGGACTATTAAGGGATATTGTGCGCTTTCAAGAAGCCCAAACACAGCGTGATGAATTAGGCGGTCTTTCGGACGAATGGATAGATGTGTTCTCAAAGCGTGCGGAGGTTAAATTCGCGTCCGGCAGTCGGAAGATGGTAAACGGCGAGATATTTAACCCGTTGGCAATAACTTGTAAAATAAGATTTTGCCGTGATGTACACGAAAAAATGATACTAATGTACGAGGGCAGGAAATATAAAATCATTTCCATTAACCGGGACAGAGTGCTACAAACTACCGTAATACAAGCAGAGTTAATCAATGAGTGACGCACAGATACAAGCAAGCTATAAAGTAGAAGTTGATACGGATAAAATCAACCGATTACTAACGCAGTTGAATGATAAGGAGGCAAAGAATGCTATTAAATCAGCTTTGAGAAAATCAGCATTAATCATTCGTAAAGGGGCGCAAAGCAATTTGGTTTCCCTTTTCCCCACTGCGTCCAAGTCTGTGACAAAAAACGGCATTACTCATAAGCCGCTGAAGAACGATATAAATATAGCGGTTTATCGTAACGCTTCGGGCGCTCGCATTGATTTGCTGGATAAACGGAGGAAAGACGCACGTTCTTACATACTTCGCTTTATTGAATTGGGTACGACAGAACGAGCTACCAAGAAAGGTGCAAACAGAGGTAATATGAATGCGTACAACTTCTTTAGCAATGCGGTTAATGAGAAAAAGAAAGAAGCTGAAAGCGTTTTGCAACAAAACATAATAGATGCTATAAACAAAATCGCAAGTAAAAAAGGGAAATGAGTATATCTATCGGCATACATATTTATGAGAAACTTAAAAAATCCGCAGAACTGACAAAGTTAGTTGGAGAAAAGATTTATCCGTTATCTACGAAAAAGCAGACAACATTCCCTTTTATCATTTACAGTAGGACGGGGCTAACTCCCAATGAGACAAAAGACAGATACGGTACTGGGGATAATGTGAGTGTTGAAGTAGTTGTAGCAGATAGCAATTATTTGAATTCTATCAGTATAGCGGAAACGGTACGGGTTGCCCTAGAGCATAAAAAGGGTAAATATGGTACTTTTGATGTGATAGATGCGAAATTAATGGCATGTGATGAGGTATTTATAGAAGAAACATACATTCAGAGACTTACATTCTCTTTTGAAACAGAACCAAATATTTAAATATAATAAAATGAGTGCAAAACAAGTATTAGGAAAAGACTTGATGTTGTTTATCAATGGTAAGGCTATCGCATTGGCAACATCATGTAAATTAGGTGTATCGGCGGAATCTATTGATACACAAAGTAAAGATAGCGGAGTCTGGAATGAAAAAGCGGTAAAGAAAATCGGTTGGAATTGTTCAAGTGAAAACGTATTTAGTGCTGACGCCGATATTAACGGCTATGATGCTTTATTTGCGTTGATGATAGCCGCCGAACCCGTAGATATTGCTTTCGGTATTCCATCAAACAAAGGTACGGAATTTCCCGAGGACGGATGGAGTTTGCCCGTTAAGCCATATACCGGAAAGGCTATAATTACATCTTTAGAGGCTAACGGTTCAGATGGTGACAAGGCAACATTCAGCATTTCTATGGATGGCACAGGAGCTCTAAAACCCGGTGATATGTCAGCAAAACCACCTATATCAATCTCAAATGTAAAATTAACGTCAATTGGACCTAGTGAGAAAACAAGAGTTGAAATAAGTGGATGTCGATTGGATGAAATTAAAGATATTAAAGTAGAGGTTCTTTATGGCGAAGGTGGTGATACTCCCCAAAAAATGAGTTTTACAGTAACTACTAAGGAGAGCACATTAATCTGTGGCGTTTTGGATTTTGACACAGATTATAATACTGGCTATATTGCGAGCCGTGTTATTATTTATGGCGACAGTGTTAAACTCTATGATAAATAACATAAGGTGTGGTAACCATCCAATTCATTTAAACAAAATATGAAAAAGCTAACAATTAATGGTACTGAATATATTCTTAAAAATGTTCTCCGTAACTTCTTTATTTACGAAGAATTAAAAGGCGAACCGTTTGCATTCGGCAAGCTTATAGACGAATATTTACTTTTCTACTCGACGTTGCTTGCCAACAATGAAACTTTTGACATGCCGTTCGGCGAATTTATAGGCTTGTGTGATGCTGACCCGTCGCTATTTGCAACCTATAAAACCTTTGTCGTTGCCGAACTGGAAAAGCAGGCACAGGCGGCAGGTAAACCGAAGCAGTCAAAAAAAAAGAGAAGCCAATAAGCGTTCACGAATTGTACGAGCGTGTAGCAGGCGAGGGCGGTGTTTCGCCCTCGTATTTTCTCGACCGTATGACGTTTGGCGAGGTTGAAACTTTTCTGATGGGCTTCAACCGCCGTAATCGTGATACATGGGAACAAACCCGTATTATTGGTTATATCATTGCACAGGCAAACAGTACAAAGAAGTTGAAACAAACAGACATTCTACGTTTCCCATGGGATGAGAGTAAAGAAGATAGAGATACGCATGTTTCGGATGAAGAAATAGCACGTTTACGGGCAAAAGCAAAGCAGATAGAACAACACATCTAAATAATGATTTATGGCGGATATTCTTAACAGGTTACTACTCGACACAAGTAATTTCGATGCAAAACTAGAGACCTCAAAGAAAAGTGTAAAAAGCTATTCCGGTGGTATTTCCGGGATGGCAAAAACGGCAGGCATCGGCATTGGCAAGCTGGCGGGTGCGTTTGGGCTTGCAATGGGTGCAGGCGAGGCATTTAATAGGGTTTTAAATAGCAGCCAAACGATGGGAGATATGACAGCCCGGAATATGGCGGCTTTAAAAAATTCCGTAGATGAATTTTTCTATTCTGTAGGTAGTGGTAATCTTAGCAGTTTTATTAATAACCTCGGGGATATTGCGAAGAAGTCTAAAGAAGCATACAACGCCTTAGACCAGTTAGGAAATACACAGATTAGTCATGGTGTTTTTACTGCAATCAATCAAAAAAATATTTCAGAAGGGCAATATATAGCTAAGAATAAATTTGCGCCTACTAATGAGCGTCTGACTGGCTTTGGAATGTGGGGCAATGCTCTTGCATCCCAAAAAGCTGCAAACGATGCCTTACAGCGGGAGTTACTTAATGCTGCTACTGCATCTGTAAAATCTAAAATAACCTCCGATATTGATATATCATTACCGGATTTAACACAGGCGTTTGAAACTGACCTGCTTAACCCTCTAAAGCGCGATGAAACTAAGGCAACAGCTAAGAGGGTTTACGATGCGCATATAGCATACGCAAAGGCACATGAGGGCGATACAGAAGCTATAAAGAAAGATGCAGAGGCACGAAAGAAATACCTCGTTATTCATGCAATGCTAGAGAAATATACGGATGATGAACTTAAAGTTATTGCGGCACAGATACAACAATACTATCAAACTACGACGGCTTTAAATTCGTTAGCGCGCGAATATAACGAAACTGCTATGGAGTTTAATAACTCAAACAAAGGAACTAAAGACTTTACCCCTGTACAAAGTTTAGAGGGTTACAAGGTATATACCGGAACGCAATCTCAAACAGGAGGAAGTAAAAAGCCAACTCCGCCGCCCGTTGGTTCTATGGCTGAAATAGACAAACTTATTTCAGATAAAAATAAGGAACTGATTAATTCCACCACCTCACAGGCACGTATCGCAGTACAAACCACTATTAACGAACTGGAAGCTAAAAAGGTAAGGCTTAAAATGGAAGTGGAAAAGGCTATTTTCGCAAACGAACACGGAGCAAATAAACTTGGAAACGCCTCTCTTTCCGAAATGGCAGGGGTAATAAATAGCGGTACAGGTAAAACGCAAGGCTCTAAAGGGCAGGACGTAAAGAAGATGAACAACAAAATAAAATCACCAATAGATAAAAAAGATATCAATCTATTGGAACAGTATCAAGAAAATCTATACGGTATTGGCAGCATTATGGGGTCTATGTCGGGAATTATGAGCGATAATGCTGCATCATGGCTGAACTGGGGTGCATCTTTAATGCAAAGTATTTCACAGGCACTTCCCATGATTGCAAAACTTATCCCGGCATTGGCGGCAAAGGCTGCGGGAGAAACAGCGGCAGAAAACGCAGCAGCGGGGCCCTTCGGTTGGATAGCCGCCGGGGCAGCGGTTGCGGGTATTCTCGCTTTATTTGCCAGTATGCCCGCTTTTGCCAATGGTGGTATTATAGAGGGCGGCTCAACCTTTGGCGATATGAATTTAGCCCGGGTGAATGCAGGAGAAATGATACTGAACGGCAGACAGCAGGGTAATCTATTCAGGTTGCTTGACGGTGGTAATGCAGCGACCGTAGGCAATAGGGGCGGTGAGGTAGAATTTAAGATAAGGGCTAAGGATTTAGTAGGGGTTATTTCAAATTATAACAATCAAAAAAGCAAAGTACGATGAACTTGGCATATTACGCAGATTTCAAAAGTAGAAATAGCACTCCATATAGAGTGGAAATATATACAAAGGAGAGCGTATCGGAAGCGAAAGAATTACTTTTATCCAGTACTCCGTTTACTGTAGAATGGGAATCGGACAGCTTATTTAAGCCTTTGAAAATGTCTAATGCCGTATGCTCCATTTTGTCGGATAAACCTCTGTTAAACTTATATACAGGGGATGCACAAGGCGTTAAAATATATCTCATTAACAGCATTAGAAATTTACCGGAGTGGGTTGGATATGTGACCCCAAATCTTTACTCTAGTGATTACATTTCACTTGATACGATAGATATAGAAGCTGTAGATACGATTGCGTGCCTTGATTTTATAAAATATTCTTATATAGGTGATAGAGCAGAATTTCGTTCTTTCTATGAAATAATCATGTACCTAATAAACAAGGCTGACCCCAAAAAATCAATAGACACATTGCTAGTGCAGGAAAGTAATAAATTATCATTTACGGATACGACTTGTATATTGGAAAACTTATATATAAATGAGCGAAATTTCTTTGATGAAGCAGGCGAGCCGATGACTTGTAAAGATGTACTTTCATCACTTGTAGAATATTTGGGCATGACTATTTTTCAATGGCAAAACTATTATTACATAGTAGATTATAACTGTATTAAAAATAGCCACAATCAATTTTTTAAATATCATAGAGCGGTAGAAAGCCTTAGCGGTAAAATACATCTTGATTTGGAAATCAAAAATATTACTGACATCGGTGTAGCAAGTAGTAACGGTGCCATATCACTGGATAACGTTTATAATAAGGTGACTGTTACAGCCAATACAAATCCGGTAGATGATTTATTACCGGAACTGTTCGATGATGAAGATTTAAAAAATCAGAATTCAGACCCCAATAAATATTATAATGAAACTATAGATAATACTGTTTTTCTTTCAGCCTATTTTAAGTCCGAAAGTAATTGGATAACAGCCCCTATGACAGCATTAAACGCAATAAATATAGGAGAAGTAACAGGGGATAATGTTAAGGATATCATAAGCGGGGCTTTTTTTCAGAAAAATGACAGCTATGGCACCGATAGTCCTGAACCGTCTTCTCTTAGTTGGGAAAAACACCTTACTTTTGTTAAAAAAAAGCTAGGATTTGACGTCAATATAGGAGGCAGGCATACTGACTATCTAAGTTTGAATAAAAAGGACAATATATTATTAAAAGGAGGCTATTTGATTATAGACTTTTCTTTTAAACTATCGCAATCTTATATAGCGGATGATGGTTACAAAAGCCCAAATAGTAAAGCCGTTTATGTTAACACTGAAAATAACAAATATTCAGCAGGCTATGATGATACTATGTTTTATTGCAAGCTTAAAATAGGCGATTATTATTATGATGGTGAAAATTGGCGCCCATATTCCGAATATTTAAATAATATATCTTATTATAAACAATATATCGGCTCTGAAACGGTTTACGGCGAAAAGAAATATTACAAAAAGGATTCTGCCGGAAATAAGACGTACATAGATAAAGCGGAATATGATAAGATTTATGCCGAAGACCGTTTTTTAATAGTGCGTAAAAATAACGAGAATGACAAAATATATGATACATGGCGAAACCCTACAAATCAAGTTAGCTACAAATTGGATTTATCAAATGCCAGTGATGGCGTATTGATTAAACTACCCGATTTTTGCCTGTATGGTGAAGTTGAATTTGATTTGTGCCAACCTACTATATTAGGCGGTATTCCTTGTTATTTAACTGACGGAAACGGTAGCGGATATTGCAATTATTGTCATCTGAAAGATTTTAGTATGATATATACTAATAAGAAATATGTTTATGACGTATTTGGCAACGCCATAGATAATTCGGAAGACATTGTATATGATAATGTTATAAATGAAAACTATGAGATAGAAGCCGATGAAGTTAAGCTCCTTGTAAACACTTATCAGAATAACATCCTATCATATTCAAATGTAGCTACCAAAAACGATGGTAAATTAGATTATTTAAAGAGTATCTATAATAATGAAGGGAATTACCTTCCCGAACGTATTCTAATAGATAAATTATACGAACATTACAAAGCACCTAAATTTATATATTCAAACACCTTGAATTATGAATTTTCACCTTTTGACAGAATTAAAGAAAATTCATTGAATAAAATATTTGTGGTTAGGTCTTTAGGTATTGATTATGCAAATGATAGTGTAGATGTAACATTAATAGAGCCATGATAGAAGTAACAAAGAAAACTGTTCCGCATGAATACAGGAATAAATATATGAGGCGTGCGACCAATATACAGAACCAAAAGAAAAGTAATGAAAAGGCAGTAAATACAAAAAATAAATGATGTACTATATTAAAAACTTAATTGTAGGATTGATTACAGGTGTAGCCGCCTATTTAAGTCCTATTAGTGGAGACGTTAAAAGTCTTATCGCCTTGTTTGCGGTAAACTTCCTTTTCGGGCTATTAGCCGGGCTACTTGTTAATAACGAGACGTTCAGTTTTAAAAAGGCTTTTCGCTGCATCCTCGAGGCGATGGCATTCTTTGTACTGATATGCGCCATTTACTATATAGGTGAGCAAAAAGGAAACCCCGACGGTGCGTTACAATGCGTCTCATTTGTAACTTATTCAGTTTTCTATTTCTATGGAGTGAATGTTCTGCGTAACTGGAAGCAACTTTGCCGGAAAGGTAGTGCGACGTATAAATGCGTAGCGTTTATATATTATGTCGTTTCGGTAGAATTTATAAAGAATGTTCCATTTCTAAGCAATTACCAAAAGAGTTTGAACAAGAATATTAACCAATAACACAAAGAATATGAAGTATTTTACAATTGCAGAACTTTGCCGCAGCAATACGGCGGAAAGGTATTTCATTGATAACAGATGTACAAAAGAACATGCCACCAATCTGACGGCATTAGTTGAAAATGTGCTCGACCCCCTACGGGAAGCATACGGCAAACCAATTGCCGTTAATAGTGGTTTCCGTTGTGAGAAGCTAAATAATAAGGTGGGAGGGTCAAAAACGAGCGACCACATGAAAGGCATGGCGGCTGATATCACGGCAGGAAGCCCTAAAGAAAACAAGCGGCTATTTTACCTCATTCAAGAACTCGGTTTGCCTTTTAAACAATTGATTGATGAAAAAGGCTTTTCATGGGTACATGTCAGCTACGATGCAAATAACTTGAAAAAACAAATACTCGCATTATGAAATACGCATTACCATACATTATAATATTATGCCTTGCCTGCTTCATCTTATTTGTTCCCAAGCACAAGGCTATAGAAACTAATATCGTCCGTGACACTGTATTTTCAACTGATACGGTGAGAATTCCCTCACCGATTGCAAGCAGTGACACTATTATACGCTATATGCCTTATGCTGTGCCTTTACCCGGCGATACGGTGCGTGATACTGTATTTGTTTATATACCAATCACGCAAAAGGTTTACCGGGATAGTCTCTATACGGCATGGGTATCGGGGTACTCTGCAAAACTGGATAGCATAGAGCTGTATAATAGGACACAAACCATCTTTGTGCATGAGAAAGCGAAACGGAAACGATTTGGCATAGGGATACAAGCTGGGTACGGTTACCCGCATGGCGGGTATGTCGGTATTGGTGTTAGCTATAACTTATTTAACTGGTAGAAGCGTGCTTGTAGCGACAAGTTGTTTGCCTCAACTCGCAAGGGTTGGGGCTTTTCTATAAATAAAAACCCCGTAGCGGCTCAAACTACGGGGTGGTGTCAATTTAAAACGCATTATGAAACGCGAATTGAGCCTATTTTTTTGCTTAAATCATGTAAGGCGTGATTTAATTTCTCTTTTTCATCATCTGTAAATTTGCTTGGCTTTCCATTAACAATGCAGCCGTTAATTTTGTTGTTAAGCCATTGTTTGGACTTCCCGAAATAATTTTTAGCGATGTAGGACAGTGAAATAAAACCGCTGATATCTGCAAGTTGCTGACGTACTGTTAATTCGTTTTTCACTTGATTTAAATCGTTTCCTATTTCTTCATAGCATTGCATAACAAAGTCTGCGATTGTATCACTATCACTTTCAGATGGATAAAGTTTGTTTATCTCATCTACTTTCTTTTGGAAGTCTGCAACCTTTGTAGGGCTATCAGAACTCATTATTTGCTTTAGGGCTTCCAGCTCTTTTTGTAAAGTATTCATTCTGCTTATCTTTAAATTCTCCCCCACGGGGGAGAATGATTGTTACTTTTTCTTTCCTAATTTCTCTAAAGCGTCCTCAATCGTTGCAATATCTTTTTCTAATTGCTTCTTTTTATCAAGAACTGCATTCATTTTACTTTCGCTGATTTTTCGACCACTATGAAAGATGTATTCCAGCATTTTCATTTCTGCCTTTTTCTTCATTAGCAAGTCTACAAAGAACTCTTTTTCATTCATAATATTATTCGTTTTAAATTGACCCTACAAAAATAATATACTATTGTATATTATGCAAGCGTTTGGCTTTATATTTTCTGATTATTAAGAATTGTTTTAAAGTATCATCATTTGCATTTGATTTCTTAGGTTTATAAAGTCTTCAAACATTTCGGGATGTTCCGTATACTCAATTACTCGCTTTATTGCTGCATCCGCTTGCTGTGGCTTTACTTTAACATAGGAATTTATAGTAATTCCCGTTTTGATAGAATGCCCTAAACAGTATTCTATGATTGGGTAGGGTATGGCTATTTCGGATGCAAATTGGGCAAATGTCTTTCGGGCTGAATAAAAAGATATATTGCTTTTAATACCCAGTTCTTTAGCCAATCTCTTTAAACAGCTATTGATGTACCTGCATAAATTTACATAGGAAAAATTATATCCGAAGTCTAAAATACCTTTAGTGCTGATGTATTTGCTGATAATTTCTCTTGCTTCTTGGGTAATGCTTATATGTGTTATTTTATCCTTTCGCTTATGTTCTTTGCTCTTTTGCCTTGTGTAGTTTATTTCGTTCCCGCTAAAGTCTATTTTAACGATATCGGCAAGGTTGATACCGCCAGTATAGAATGAAAGTAAAAAAATATCTTTAGCCAAAGTCAGTCGTTTGCTTTCACTTGTATCTGCATTTTTGATTTTAACAAAGTCTGTTATACTTATATCTAAATCTTTGGGCGTTGATACCGGAAGTTTAGTATAAGCAAATGGATGCTTCTCGCATTTGATGAGCCCGTATTTAATAGCTTCATTTACCCTTGCTTTAATGTGGGATAGCCGAATGTTTCTATTTCCGTCGCTATATCCCTTCCTTTTCATATAAGTATCAAAGTGTTCTACCGTGATGTGGTTCATTATAACAAAGGGCACTTCACCTTCTGAAAGCAGGAATATGCGTAATGTTTCTTCGTGCATTTTTGCATAGTTTTCCCGTCCATCCTTTTTAAAATCCTCTATTCTCTTTCTAAAGAAGTCCGTAAATGTAGACGTAGATTGTGCAATTTTATCCGCTTGGATGACTATTAGTTTTAATTGAGATGCCGTATATGTGTCATTGTTTTCTATTTCATTCACACGGCTACTGTATTTCTTTAGTTCAAATAAAAGGCGTTTATTCATCATTGTAGCGTCTGCTCTTGCTACGACCTTACCGTTATACCACTGGCTTAAATCGGAGATTTCGTACATGGTTTTGATATACGCCTTTTCTTTCTTTGCTGCAATGCGCACAAAGATTGGATACATGCCATTTGCAGCCTTTCTTGCTGCCAACACTGTTAATGCTAATTTTGCCATAACTATTAAAGTTTACGACACCCTTTTCGACACCCTTTTTGTTTCACGGGTGAAAATCGTGTCGTTTTTTTTAATAGTTTTAGACTATTTAGAGGAAAGTAAAAAGACTGATATTTAGTACTTTAAATATCAGTCTTTGAGAGAGCCGCTAGCCAGACTTGAACTGGCGACCTACGCGTTACGAATGCGTTGCTCTACCAACTGAGCTATAGCGGCAAACGACTTTCGTTTACGGGGTGCAAAGGTACATTTTTATTTGGATTTGCAAAAATAATCGTTTAATTTTTTAGAATTATTTCTAATGAATAGTTGTTGCAATTGAATATTATCATGTTTTTAATAAAAATAATTGAATAATTGAATGAGAAGAAGCGTATTTATAACTTAGCTAAACAAAAACAGACGTTTCATATTATATTATGAATTCAAGATTATACTATAAATCTCTTTCTTCTTGTATTGCATCCAAATGGACTGTTTTGTTGATAGACCTGCTAATTGTATTGGCTTTCATGCTATTAGCTTTTACTTTACAGTGGGAGATATCGTCGGTTGCGTATAATACTTTTTTATATACTTGGATTGGGGTATTCACTATCTTGTGCTGTGCTCTATATTTCAGATTTTTCATACCTATTGTGGGTGTCATTCGCTTTTCTTCATTTGTCGATATTTATCGTTTGTTAATATGTCTTACTTTGAACTTTAGTGTGTTCGGATTAGGGAGCTTTTGTTGGTCACTTTTCGGTTTGGGTGATACACTGCCAGCAAGTATGCTTCTCATGGTATATATTCTGACTTTCTTTTTTATGTGATGTTTAAGTATTACTGTTTGTTTTTTTACGAATAATATCTTTTGATACATATCATAGTATAAATATGTTTATTTATGGATTTCATGGAATGGGAGTAAATGTTGCTAAAGCATTACAGGTGAATCGAAATAATCATTTCCGTTTGCGTGGTTTTGTTTCGGACGAACCGGATATGATTGGCCAAATTATCCATGGAATTTAGTGTATATGCTAATGATGAGCGTCTTTTAAGTAGATTAGAAAAGGAGAAAATGCAGGCTATTATCGTTTCTTCGGACAAAGAAGTAGAGCTTCAAAAGACAGGTATGACGGATAAGGTGTAGGTACATGATATCCATGTGATGACCCTGCCGCCTTTAAGTGATTGTGTTGATGATGGTTTGATAAAGAATATTCAGATAGAAAGCTGATTACACCGGGAGCCAATAGAGGTAGATATTAAAGTATGATGATGTATGCTTGTATCTACTGATAGGGCGGTGTATCATGAAACTATAGTGGACACCGCAAAATGTCTCCCGGAGTTCAGTGCACAGGCTTTAATAATACCAAATACTATTGAATCAGCTAATAAAGTGATGATTGTTCGTTTTGGTGAAGTTTATCCTTTTGAACTTTAAAGTTTGATGACTATGCCGGAAGCTTATCAACTGATATTGGAGGTATGTAGCATAGGAGAAAATGGTACTACATATTTACAGGGCGATGAGTTAGTTCTATTTGCTGAAACGACAGTTTATTCTAAAGTGGTAAAATGTAAAATGGAAGATACTAAATATGAACAGATGTATACTCGTATTACCGCTTTTGCTCGTGATGGTTTTATCGAAAATCAAATAATATTGAGAGAAAGAATTAATTCTTTTTCCGAAACTTCACAATGAAATAAATGTATATTATGAAATAATGTGTTACCTTTGTAGCCGATTTAAAAACGTTACTAGATTACTAAAAGATTAATCAAATATCTTACTTATGCGCAGATTTATACTTTTATGTTTGTTGATGTTCACAGTATCAGGAGTGGCATTCTCCCAGCAAATGTCGGACGAGCAAGTTGTTCAGTTCGTAAAGGAAGGTCAGATGATGGGAAAGACACAGCAGCAGATGACTACTGAGTTGATGAGAAAAGGAGTGACAAAGGAACAAATTCAAAGAATACAAGCCAAGTATAGTAATAAGACGGGTAGTACGCAAAATGAGAATTCTGTTTCACAATCTCGTATGCGTACTCAAAAAAGTTATGACGAAAAAAATAAGAATATTCGTAATAAGAATCTAAGAAATGACGAGCAAGACGTCTCAAAAATTAAAGGGCTAAGAAAACCTTTAAGACAACGTACTGAGGACGCTATACCTGATGAAGATAGAACTATGGGTCAAAATGATTGGTCGTTTAATCAGGATTATGAATACGGTTATTTGGATGAAGAAAAAGATCGTACAACACAGATTTTCGGTCATAATATATTTGAGAATGAAAATCTGACTTTTGAACCGAATGTTAATATGGCTACGCCGGTTAATTATCGTTTAGGCCCTGGCGATGAGGTGATTATTGATGTTTGGGGAGCGTCTCAAACAACTATTCGTGAAATAATTTCTCCCGAAGGTAGTGTATTGGTGGATAATTTAGGTCCTGTCTATTTGAATGGAAAGACTGTAAAGGAAGCCAATAACTATTTGAAACAAGAATTTGCAAAGATATATGCAGGTGTAACCGGTAACACACCTAATACGCAAATTAAGTTGACTTTAGGTGAAATTCGTTCTATTCAAGTGAATGTGATGGGAGAAGTTGTTGCTCCTGGTACATATACTTTATCTTCTTTTGCATCTGTTTTTCATGCTCTTTATCGTGCGGGTGGAGTAAACAAAATCGGTAGTCTTCGTAGTATCAAGGTTGTGCGTGATGGAAATACTATTGCTGATTTAGATGTATATGATTTCATCATGAAAGGTAAGATGAGAGATGATATTCGTTTACAGGATGGAGATGTAATAATCGTAAATCCCTATCAATCTTTGGTACAAATACTTGGTAAGGTTAAACGTCCTATGTTTTATGAAATGAAACCTACTGAGACGATAGGGACTATATTAAAGTATTCGGGTGGTTTCACAGGTGATGCTTATAAGAAGGCAATTCGGGTAGTGCGCAAAAGTGGTCGTGAACATCAAATATACAATGTGGATGAAATGGATTATTCTGTATTCCGTGTAGATGATGGTGATGTCTTGACAGTAGACTCTGTCCTCGAACGTTTTGAAAATCGTGTAGAAGTAAAAGGAGCTGTTTATCGCGAAGGCTCATATCAATTGAATGGTGATGTAAGCACTGTTAAGGAGTTAATAAAGAAAGCAGAGGGGTTACGTGGTGATGCGTTCTTGAATCGTGCTGTGATAAATCGGGAGAACGAGGATTTGACACATGAAATAATACAGATTGATTTGAAAGGTTTGTTTAAAGGAATTGTTGCTGATATCCCTTTACAGAAGAATGATATCTTATATATACCTAGTATTCATGATTTACAGGAAGAAGCAACCATTACTATTCATGGTGAAGTCGGTAATCCCGGTACATATCTTTATTCTGATAATATGACTATTGAGGATTTAGTCCTTCAATCCGGTGGATTGCTGGAAGCTGCGTCTACAACTAAAATAGATGTATCTCGCCGTATTAAAAATCCTAAAAGTCGTGAGGATAGTAATGTCGTTGGACAGACTTTTACTTTTGATTTGATTGATGGTTTACTTATGGGTGCTGGCAGTGAAGATTTTCACTTACAGCCATTCGATGAAGTCTATATTCGTAAAAGTCCGGCTTATCGCAAGCAGAAGAATGTGATTGTGTTGGGTGAGGCTTTGTTTACAGGAAGTTACGCTTTATCGAAGAAAAATGAACGTTTGAGTGATTTGGTTGCTAAGGCAGGTGGTGTAACTTCTGATGCCTATGTGAAAGGTGCACGTCTTATGCGTAGAATGACAGAAGAGGAAATACGTCGTAAGGAAGATGCTTTGCGTATGGCTAAATTTAAAACCGGTGCAGATTCTATATCAATGAAATTGGTTGATACAGATATTAATAATACATATACTGTTGGTATCAGTTTAGATAAAGCATTGGCAAATCCCGGGTCTGATTATGATATGGTATTACGTGAAGGAGATATCTTGTTTATTCCTGAATATGTAAGTACTGTGAAAATTAATGGTGCTGTGATGTATCCCAATACTGTATTGTTCAGAGAAGGTGAAGATTTGCGTTATTATATCAACCAAGCTGGTGGTTATGGCTCAGGTGCAAAGAAACGGAAAGCTTATGTCGTGTATATGAATGGTACGGTGTCGCGTTTGAGTTCCGGTAATAAGAAAGCGATTGAACCGGGTTGTGAGATTATTGTCCCCAGTAAAGATCCGAGCAAAAAGTTGAGTCCGGCCGAGATGATAGGTATGGGTACTTCGGCGGCTTCTTTGGCTACTATGGTTGCTACTATGGTTAACCTTTTTAAGTAAAATAGAACTATGAGCGAAGATAAAATACAAAATACAGTTCCGCAACAACCGGAAGAACAGGAAATAGATTTAATCGAACTTGCACAAAAAGTTTGGGCAGAACGTAAATTGGTTTTCAAAGCATGTGGTATTGCTGCTTTAATCGGTTTAGTGGTTGCATTTAGTATACCGAAAGAATACACCACAGAGGTAATGTTGGCACCTGAGAGTACCACTCGAACAGGCGGAGGAAGTATGGGTGCTTTAGCTGCTATGGCAGGAATTAATTTAGGTAGTAATTCAGGAGAAGATGCTTTGTCTCCTGAACTCTATCCTGATATTGTTAAGTCAACACCTTTTTTATTGGAGTTGTTTGATGTAAAAGTGAAGGACCAGAAAGCCAGAATTGATACAACTTTGTATGCCTATTTGGATAAGTATCAGCGTTCTCCTTGGTGGAGTGTTGTGATGTCTGCTCCTTTTAAAGTTTTAGGCTGGACATTGTCTTTGTTTAAAGATAAACCGGAGGAAAAGGTGGGTAAAGCTGATCCTTTCAAGTTGACAATAGATGAGGCTAGGGTTGCTGATGCTTTGAGTAAGCGTATTTCTGTTTCTATTGATAAGAAAACAGGAGTTACTACTTTGTCTGTAACTATGCAAGATCCTTTGATATCCGCTTCTTTGACAGATACCGTTATGCATTGTTTGCAGAACTATATTACAGATTACCGTACCAATAAAGCGCGCCATGATTTGGCTTTTACTGAGAAACTTTATAAAGAAGCGAAGGCTGATTATACGGATGCTCAAAAAAAATATGCTACCTTTGTAGATGCTAACCAAAATATTATTTTGTTAAGTTATCGTGCCGAGCAAGAACGTTTGCAAAATGAGATGAATTTGGCATATAATGTGTATACGCAAGTTTCCCAACAATTGCAGATGGCAAAAGCGAAAGTGCAGGAGATTACACCGGTATATACGGTTGTACAACCTGCAACAGTACCCTTACGTGCAGCTAAACCTAATAAGGTTATGGTTTTAATAGGATTTATTTTTCTTGCGGGTGTAGGTAGTATAGGTTGGATTTTATTTGTGAAAGATTTATTAAAGGGATGGAAAAAGCAATCAACAATATGATGACCAATAATAATATGAACCGCTGGTGTGCTGTGCATACAGCGTACAAGTCAGAACGTAAGTTAATGCAACGTTTAAATGCGGCAGGATATACTGCGTTTTGCCCTATGCAAATCGCTTTTAAGAAGTGGAATGGACGGACTAAAGAAGTGTTTGAGCCTCTTTTTTCCGGGTGTCTTTTTGTAGAAGATACAGTAGATGCAACATCATTTTTAGCATCACAGAATGCTGCTATATTGGTAGATAGTGAAGGAAATAACTTATCTATTTGTGCTGAAAAGACTGAATTGTCTACTAAGTTTGCTCAACTATTGAAATAAAATGAAACTCATTACAGAAGAATTACTCAACAAAGTAACCTCTCAGGCAAAGGTAAATCCTCGTCTGCGTATGAATTATAATTTTCATGCTTCTATGGACGAGCCTGTTCATCGCATGTTGAATGCATTGGAACCGGATACGTACCTTCCTCCACATCGTCATGTGGATAAAGAAGAAACATATTTGTTGTTAAGGGGGAGTATGTGGGTTCTTTTCTATGATGACTACGGTAATGTCACCGATAAGGTGCTTCTTAATCCATTGGAAGGAAAATATGGTTTAGAGATTCCTTCTGGTACATGGCATAGCATAATTGTTTTGGAATCTGGAACTGTTATTTTTGAAATAAAGAAGGGGCCTTATTCTCCTCTTCCTGCAAAAGATATAGCTTCATGGGCTCCCGCTCCATCAGATGTTAAAGGAGCGGAAGCTTTCATGAATAAGATGTTAGAGATGAACCTTTAGCCTTCAAACATTCTGCTACGTGCCAGCATACAGGCGCCTACGACACCTGCTTTATCTTTTAATTTGGATGCCATGATGGCTGAATCTTTATTTACCAGATTTAGAGAGTATTTTCTTACAGCCGTCTTTATTGGTTGAGTGATATAGTCCCCAGTTGTTGATAAGGTTCCTCCTATGATTACTAATTCGGGATTGAACAGATTGATTAATCCCGCAATTTGTTTACCTAATTTTTGTCCGATTTCTTCCACTATTTCTATACAGAGTAAATCCTCTTTGTTTACCGCTGCTAAAATTTCATCTAAGGTAAGTGGGGCTTCTTTTATACCAATGCGATTGGATAAGATGGAACTTTCTCCATTTTTTATACGTTCTATTAAAATCCGGTGTAAGGCTGAACCGGAAGCTTCAGTTTCAAGACAACCTTTTTTCCCGCAATGGCAGAGTATTTCGTTATCAAATGTATTAATATGTCCAAATTCTCCTGAGAATCCGGATTTCCCTGTATATATTTTGCCATCTATGATAATTCCTATACCCAGTCCCCAACTGACATTTACAAAAATGATATTTTTTTCTCCTTTAACACATCCTTGAAGGTATTCTCCATACGTCATGGCTCGCGTATCATTATCAATACATACAGGATACCCTATCTTTTCAGCTAATATTTCTGCTAAGGGACGTTCAGAAAAATTGAACTGACTAAAACTATAACCTGACTCCGGGTTTACACGTCCTGAGATATTGATACATATATTTAATATCTTTTCTTTATTGGCATTCTCCTTTTTGGTAAAATTGTTAATCAGTCTGCATAACTCCTCCATCGCTTCTGGGGTATTTTCAAATTTATACGGGATATTCATTTTAAGTTCTACCATGTCTCCTTTAAAATTAATGAGCCCGATGTTGATTGCGAATTTTTTGATATCCACTCCAATAAAATAACCCGATTCAGGATTGAGACCATATAAACTTGGATGTCGTCCGCCACTTGTTTCTAATTTCCCATAATCATTGATATATCCATCTTCACACATCTCACTGATGAATTTAGTCACAGTGGGTACGCTCAAGTCTAGTTCCTTGGATAAATCTGTAATTGTAGAACTGCCATTATATATATAATGTTCTATGATGCGTTTTTTTAATAATGCATTTTTACTTCCCAGTTCTATTTCTTTTAAAAGATGTTGCTTCATAACTATATATTTCTATTGTATTTAGACAAAGATACTAAATTAATTTAATATCTGAAGTTTCTGTGTGGTATAAAGCCATTTTTGACTGTTTTTTTATTTCTACTTCACTATAGGAAATCGTTATCTGTATTTATTTTTGTTTATGAAAATAATAAAAATATTTATTATTTCACTGTTTTTAAATTAATAAATTGTATGCTTGGAGTCAAAAAATAAACTATTAATTTAAAGCGTATAAATATGATTGTATCTAATTTGAAAAATGTGCAGCGGATAGAAAAACTTCATCCTTTATTTAGGGTTTTGTTTGACTGTGTTAAGACTCACGATTTACTTCATTCTGATTTAGGTCGAATAGAAATATCGGGTGATAACTTATTTATTAATAATTTAAATCTCGATTGTATAGAGTCCGCCATGCAAATACTTGAGGTTCATCGCGATTATATTGATGTTCATATATTATTGAATGGGGTGGAAACAATAGGTTGGAAGGATTTTGAAGATGCGCCTCAGGAAATAAAGCCTTATGAAAAAGAGGGAAATTGTGCGCAATATTCAGATGTTCCGACAACTTTTGTTACTTTGTATCCTGGTCAATTTGTAGTTGTTTATCCCGAGGATGCTCATATACCTATTATAGGAAAAGGGAAAATACGTAAACTTGTAGCTAAGGTCAAGCTTTAATTGAATAGTTATTAATGTATCTTTTCTAAATAAATATTTTTATTAAACAATTGTGATTAAATAAATATGTTGCTATATTTGTGACACTTTTATCGTTAATATATAAAACTTTAAAATTGAATAATATGAAAAACAAAAAAGCTTATCCTTGGATAGTGGTAGGTCTGCTCTGGGTGGTAGCTTTACTTAATTACATGGATCGGCAGATGCTTTCTACTATGCAAGAGGCTATGCGAGTAGATATAGTTGAGTTAAATAAGGCAGAAGCTTTTGGGGCTTTAATGGCCATCTTCCTTTGGATATATGGTTTTATGAGTCCGGTTGCTGGTATGATTGCCGATTGTTTTAGTCGTAAGTGGTTAGTTGTGGGAAGTCTTTTTGTGTGGTCTGGCGTTACTTTCCTGATGGGATATGCGGATAATTTCAATGAATTGTATTGGCTTCGTGCTGTGATGGGAATAAGTGAAGCTCTGTATATACCTTCTGCTCTTTCTTTGATAGCCGATTGGCATCAAGGTAAATCCCGTTCGTTGGCTATTGGTGTGCACATGACGGGATTATATGTAGGACAGGCTATTGGAGGATTTGGAGCAACAGCTGCTGCAATGTTTTCTTGGCAAGCTACGTTCCATTGGTTTGGAGTTGTTGGTATTGCATATTCATTGGTACTGATGTTGTTGTTGCATGAAAATCCTTCTCATATTGCGATGGAAAAAGACAGAATTAAAGTTCCCGGTGAAAAAAGACCCTCTATGCTTAGCGGACTAAGTATTTTATTCTCTACCTGGGCTTTTTGGATAATATTGTTTTATTTTGCAGCACCCAGTTTGCCGGGATGGGCAACGAAGAACTGGTTGCCAACCCTTTTTGCCGAAAGTTTAAATATTCCAATGGCCCAAGCAGGTCCAATATCTACTATTACTATTGCTTTGTCATCCTTTATAGGCGTGATTGTAGGAGGTATCCTTTCCGATCGGTGGGTTCAGAAGAATCTTCGTGGGCGTGTTTATACCGGAGCAATTGGATTAGGAATGACTATTCCTGCCTTGGTATTGTTAGGCTTTGGCCATAGCTTTGTGTCTGTAGTGGGAGCTGGACTTCTGTTTGGTATCGGCTTTGGAATTTTTGATGCTAATAACATGCCTATTTTATGCCAGTTTGTATCTGCGAAATATCGCGGTACGGCTTATGGTATAATGAATATGACCGGAGTGTTTGCCGGTGCTGCTGTCACAAAACTGCTTGGCAAATGGACTGATGGTGGTAGTCTGGGGGAAGGATTTGCATTATTAAGTGTTGTAGTGGCTTTGGCCTTATTATTGCAACTGTATTTCTTGCGTCCCCAAACAGATAACATGGAATAAATTTGATATATATTAATTAAATGAATAAGATTATGGAAAAGATTATTGGACTGATTGATGCACCATTTACCCCGTTTTATGAAAATGGTGAAGTGAATTATGAGCCTATTGAAGCTTACGCTGATATGCTTCAGAAGAATGGTTTGCAAGGAGTATTTATCAATGGTTCATCCGGAGAAGGATACATGTTGACCGAAGAAGAGCGAATGAAGTTGGCAGAACGTTGGGTTTCTGTTGCGCCAAAAGATTTTAAGGTTATTGTGCATGTAGGCAGTTGCTGTGTAAAATCAAGCCGTATGTTAGCTGAACATGCACAGAAGATTGGTGCATGGGGTATTGGTGCTATGGCGCCTCCTTTTCCAAAAATCGGGCGTATTGAAGAATTGGTAAAATATATCGAGGAAATAGCTTGTGGCGCTCCTGAATTACCTTTCTATTACTATCATATTCCGGCTTTCAATGGTGCTTTTCTGCCAATGGTGAAGTTGTTGGAGGCTGTTGATGGCCGTATACCCAATTTTGCAGGAATAAAATATACTTTCGAGAGCATGTATGAGTATAATCAGTGCCGTTTATATAAAAATGGAAAATTTGACATGTTGCATGGACAGGATGAAACGATTCTTCCTTGTTTGGCTATGGGGGGAGCGCAAGGTGGCATTGGCGGCACCACTAATTATAATGGACGTGAACTGGTAGGCATTATTGATGCATGGAAAGCAGGTGATATCGAGACAGCTCGGGAACGCCAGAATTTTTCTCAGGAAGTTATAAATGTTATATGCCATTATCGAGGTAATATAGTAGGTGGAAAACGTATTATGAAACTTATAGGTCTTGACTTGGGAAAGAATCGTACTCCTTTCCAGAACATGACCGATGAAGAAGAGGCACAAATGAAAGCCGAACTTGAGGCTATTCATTTCTTTGAACGCTGTAATAAATTCTAAATACATATAGCCATGAATGTTACTGAATATATAAGAACTTGGGCTGAATCCTATAAAAATGATATTGTTACAGATATCATGCCTTTTTGGTTGAAATACGGACTGGATCGTAAACATGGAGGTGTATACACTTGCGTGAACCGTGACGGTAGTCTGATGGATACTACAAAGTCTGTATGGTTTCAGGGGCGTTTCGGTTTTATTGCAGCATACGCCTATAATAATATTGAAAAAAATCAGGAATGGTTGTCAGCTTCTAAAAGTTGTATAGATTTTATTGAAGCGTATTGCGCCGATGCTGACGGACACATGTATTTTGAAGTAACAGAAGATGGAGACCCTTTGCGTAAGCGCCGTTATGTCTTTTCTGAATGTTTTGCTGCTATAGCTATGTCAGAGTATTCATTGGCCACCGGTGATAGAAGTTACGCTGTAAAGGCCTTGGAACTTTTTAAACGTATCAAGCGCTTTCTTTCCACTCCCGGCTTTTTGGAACCTAAATACCTGCCTACTGTAGAGCTGCGAGGCCATTCTATTACAATGATTTTGATTAATACGGCTGCTCGTATTCGTGAAGTAATTAGTGATTCTGAACTTGATGCGCAAATTGAAGAATCAATCAATGCTATTGAGAAATATTTCATTCATCCGGAGTTTAAGGCTCTGTTAGAGACAGTAGGACCGAATGGTGAATTCATAAATACATGTAATGGGCGTATTATTAATCCGGGACATTGTATTGAAACTTCTTGGTTTATTTTGGAAGAAGCTAAATATCGTAATTGGGATGAAAGATTAGTCAAACTGGCACTTCAGATACTCGATTGGTCGTGGGAGTGGGGTTGGGACAAAGAATATGGGGGTATCATTAATTTCCGTGATTGTTGCAATATGCCTCCCCAAGATTATTCCCAGGATATGAAGTTCTGGTGGCCACAGACCGAGACTATAATCGCTACTCTTTATGCTTATCGAGCTACGGGAGACGAGAAATATCTTGAAATGCACAAGCAAATTAGCGATTGGACCTATTCTCATTTTCCAGATAAGGAATATAGCGAATGGTATGGTTACTTGCACCGTGACGGTACTATTGCCCAACCCGCTAAGGGAAATATTTTTAAAGGCCCCTTCCATGTTCCCCGCATGATGATACACGGTTATACCCTTTGTACGGAACTATTATAGAATTCAGATTTTTATCAGTTTTCAAATTAGTTTTTTTGAAGAGGTAATGTCGGGAGTTAATTTCATTATAGGAATTAACTCCCTTTTTTTATGGTTGAAGAAGCGAGTTGTTCCTGATAATATTTTATGTTGTCTGGATGTCCTGCTGCTTTATAGGCATTTTGTACTTTCTGAAAATCTTAGTCTAGTCCTCCCTGTTTGAGCATATAAATGCTCTCTTGGTTGCCAATCTTGTGCTTGGATGGATTTGTGCCAAAATCCTAATGATAGTGAATTTTACTTTTGACATATCCTCTCGATTATTTAAATAGTTAATTAAAAATATTAGGAATTCAGATTTATATAATTAAATTTGTACCGTTATTTATCTCTTAAATTTCAATTCTTATGAAAAAACACTTTTTGTTACTGTTTCTTTGTTGTACAGTATGGGTTGTAAAAGCCCAGGAACAGAAATATTCTACGTTTTATTATCAACGTGCAACGTTGTTTGAGGTGTTGTCTGTAACTTCAGATGATGTTATATTTTTAGGTAATAGCATTACTAATGGTGCGGAGTGGGGTGAACTTTTTGATAATCCTCATGTAAAGAATCGGGGTATCAGCGGTGATACCAGCATGGGAGTTTATGATAGATTGGATGCGATTTTGTCCGGACAGCCTGCTAAGATATTTTTATTGATTGGCATCAATGATGTGAGCCGTGGGACATCGGCCGACACTATCGTAAAACGTATCGGTATGATTGCAAGGAAGATAAAAAGAGACTCTCCATCTACAAAACTCTATCTGCAAAGTGTACTGCCAGTGACCGACTATTATAAAAAATTCAATGGGCATACTTCGCATGCAGCTGTCATTCCTGATATAAATAAAGGTCTGAAAGAATTGGCGAAGAAAGAAAAGCTTACTTATGTTGACCTTTACAGCCATTTCTTGGATAAGAAAACCGGTAAAATGAATATTGAGTATACCAATGACGGCCTGCACTTGCTGGGAAAAGGCTATTTGAAGTGGGTAGAAATTGTTAAACCTTATATCGCTGAATGATGAGAAGGATAATTCTCATTATTTTTTATTTATCGCTTGTATATACTTGTGAAAACACGTATGCAGGTGGTAACCATTTATTGCCACAGCCACAACAAATAGTATTAAATGCCTCTTCTTTTGTATTGAATAAAACTCGTCTCGCCACTCCTGTTTTGCAGAAAGAGTGGGAAGATTTTATAAAGGAACATGGAGGCGTTGTGGATGAAAAATCTACTGCTGTGATTGAAATAAGCCTGGTAGATTCAATGAACGAAGTTCCTTTAAATCAAAACGAAGCCTATCGCTTGAAAGTGATGCCGAAGAAGATATCCATTGAGGCTGTGACCGGCCGGGGAGTTTATTGGGCGATGCAAACCTTGCGGCAATTGGCGGAGATATCGGCTAAAAAAACTGTTTTTCACGGATGTGCCATCACAGACTGGCCTGCTTTTCGTGTGCGTGGTTTCATGCACGATGTAGGGCGTACCTATATTTCGATAGAAGAGTTGAAACGTGAAATAGCAACGCTTTCCAAATTCAAAATTAATGTTTTTCATTGGCATCTCACCGAAAATCAATCGTGGCGAATGGAAAGTAAGATTTTTCCAATGTTGAATGATAGTGTGAACACTACCCGCATGCCCGGTAAGTATTATACCCGGAAAGAAGCCAAAGAACTTGTCGCATTTTGCAAAGCCCATGGAATGACATTGATTCTGGAATTTGATATGCCGGGACATAGCGCGGTCTTCAATCGTGTTTTTCGACACGATATGCAAAGCCCTGAAGGGATGAAAATCTTGAAATTATTGATGGATGAGGTTTGTGAAGTTTTTGATGTACCTTATTTGCATATCGGTACTGACGAGGTGAAATTTACCAATCCTGAATTCGTGCCTGAAATGGTGTCATATATTCGTGCCAAAGGCAAGAAAGTGATTTCATGGAATCCGGGATGGAAGTATCAACCGGGTGAAATAGACATGATGCATCTGTGGAGTGCTCGGGGAAAAGCTCGGAAAGGTATTCCCGCCATTGATTCCCGTTTTCATTATTTGAATCATTTTGATACTTTTGGAGACATCATTGCACTTTACAATAGTCGCATTTATAATGCGGAACAAGGCAGTGAAGATGTTGCCGGAACGATACTCGCTGTCTGGAACGACCGGTATATAGATAACGAGCGGGATATTTTTTTAGAAAACGGCTTTTATCCCAATATGCTTGCCATTGCCGAGCGTGCGTGGTTGGGAGGAGGTACTGAATATTTTGATAAAAATGGAACAATCCTTCCTCCCGATACGAATAATGAAACATTTCGTTCGTTTAGTGACTTTGAAGAAAGAATGTTGTGGTACAAGGAACATGAATTCAAAGGATATCCTTTTGCTTATGTCAAACAAACAAATGTATGGTGGAAGATTACGGATGCTTTTCCTAATAACGGTGAGCTAACCGCCGCATTTCCACCGGAACACGAGTTGCAAGATACTTATCAATATAAAGGACAGCAATTTAATACACATCTTGCGGTAGGGGCAGGTATTTATTTGCGCCATGTGTGGGGAACATTTATTCCGACTTTCTATAAAGCCCCCCAAGAAAACCATACAGCCTATGCCTATACTTTTGTGTATTCTCCAAAAGCGCAAACCGTTGGTTTGTGGGCGGAATTCCAAAACTATGGCCGTTCTGAAGCCGATTTACCACCATTACCGGGTAAATGGGATTACAAGGAAAGTCGGATTTGGATAAATGATGAAGAGGTTCTACCTCCTGCGTGGACAGCCACACATCGTGTGAAGAATGTTGAAACGCCTCTTGGTAATGAAAATTGTGTCGTTCGTCCACCATTGCCGGTTCAGCTCCATAAAGGTTGGAATAAAGTATTCTTGAAACTTCCGGTCGGTAAGTTTACCCAGCCGGAGGTTCGTTTGGTAAAGTGGATGTTTACTACAGTTTTTGTTACCTTAGATGGGGAAAAAGCGGTGGATGGACTTATTTATTCGCCGGATAAAAAATTAAATTAATCTATTTATGAAAAAGATAGCAATCCTTTCCTTATTATTATTGAGTGTAATCAGCATTTATGCTCAAAAACGTATAAAAGTAGCTTGTGTAGGAAATAGTATTACGTATGGCGCAGCATTGCCCGATCGTGATACGCAAGCCTATCCTGTAAAGTTGCAACAACTTTTAGGAGATAGTTATGAGGTGGCAAATTTTGGAAAATCAGGAACTACCTTATTGGCTAAAGGTCATCGCCCTTATGTTCTGCAAGAAGAGTATCAGCAGGCTGTAGACTTTGCTGCCGATATTGTGGTAATTCATTTAGGTATTAATGATACAGACCCTCGTAATTGGCCTAATTATAGGGATAGTTTTGTGAAAGACTATTTGGATTTGATACATACATTCCAAGCTAAATCCCCCCAATGTAGAATTCTTATTGCCAGGCTGACCCCCATTTCAGACCGGCATCGGCGCTTTGAATCCGGTACTCGTGATTGGCGCGGAGAAATACAGCAGGCCATCGAAACAGTAGCCCGGGTTGCCGATGTGCAACTTGTTGACTTTGAAAAACCATTGTATCCCTATCCGTTTATGTTTCCGGATGCGGTTCATCCCAATCCGGCAGGAGCCAAGATTTTAGCGGAGACGGTTTATTCTGCAATAACCGGTGATTTTGGTGGTTTACAGATGCCTGTGCTTTATACGGATGATATGGTTTTACAACGTAATATTCCATTACGTATCCAAGGTATGGCCGATGCGGGAGCAACGGTAATGGTAAGTATAGCCGGGCAAAAACAAACAGTAAAGACCGGCAGTGACGGACATTGGAAAGTGACTTTGTTGCCACTTCCCACAGGAGGTCCTTATACGTTGACTGTAACAGACGGCAAGAAGACATTACAATATAAAGATGTGCTTGCGGGTGAAGTCTGGTTATGTTCCGGGCAATCCAATATGGAGTTTATGATGAAACAGGCTATTTCCGGGAAACGGGATATTCCTTTGGCTTCCAATAATCAAATTCGTCTGTTCGACATGAAAGCGCGTTGGCGTACGAATGCCATAGAGTGGGAGAGTACCATACTCGATTCACTGAACAATTTACAATACTATAAGGATACGGAGTGGAAGGTAGCTTCTCCACAATCCGTGAGTGATTTCTCTGCTGTAGCCTATTATTTTGGTAAAATGTTACAGGATAGTTTGAAGGTTCCTGTCGGACTGATTTGCAATGCTGTCGGAGGTTCGCCAACGGAGGCCTGGATAGACCGCAATACGCTGGAGTATCAGTTTCCTGCTATATTGAAAGATTGGACTAAGAACGATTTTATTCAGGACTGGGTACGTGGCAGGGCTGCTTTGAATATCAAAAAATCCGATAATAAGTGGCAACGCCACCCATACGAACCATGTTATTTGTATGAATCAGGCATCCGTCCTTTGGAACAGTTTCCTTTGAAAGGAGTCATCTGGTACCAGGGAGAATCCAATGCGCATAACTTTACTGCACATGAAAAGCTTTTCCGATTATTGATAGAGAGTTGGCGAAAGAATTGGAATAACGACAATTTACCTTTTTATTATGTACAGCTTTCCAGTATCGACCGCCCTTCGTGGACGTGGTTCCGTGACAGCCAGCGCCGTTTGATGAAAGAAATTCCGAATACAGGAATGGCAGTGTCCAGTGATAAAGGAGATTCCCTGAACGTGCATCCCACCGATAAGAAACCTGTTGGGGAGCGATTGGCCCATTGGGCATTAAACAAAACGTATGATTGGAAGCAAGTAGTGCCTTCGGGACCTTTATTCCACAGTGCCGAGTTTCGGGATGGTGCGGTATACGTTTCTTTCGATTATGGGGAAGGAATGCATAGTGCAGACGGAAAAGAATTACGCACATTTGAGGTCGCAGAAATAGACGGACTGTTTGAACCGGCTGTCGCAGAAGTGGAAAATAACTGTTTGAAAGTGTATAGCAAGCATATAAAGTCCCCGCGTTATGTACGCTACGGCTGGCAACCGTTTACTCGCGCTAATCTGGTAAACGGCACCGGGCTTCCTGCTTCTACTTTCCGTGCGGAAGCACTTCCTGCGTATGTAAAGGTCGCTGGCGTACAGTCTATGAAAGGTTTTCCGCAGGCGGATAAGAATTTCGCGAAAGGTGTTTCCGCCTGTTTTGCCGGAGTTACAGATGGGCTGCTTTTGATAGCCGGAGGATGTAACTTTCCAAAAATACCAGCAAAGGATGGAGGTACTAAAGAATTCTACCGTGATATTTATGTTACAGAGCCTTCTGCCGATTCTGTTTTCTCTTGGCGAAAAGTAGGAAAACTTCCGCAACCCGTAGCCTATGGCGTTTCTGTTTCTACTTCGGATGGAATTGTTTGTGTGGGAGGTTTGAATGACGAAGGAGCATTGAATATGGTTTATCGTATTCGCATGGAAAGCAATAAAAAAGCTTTTGTGGAGATGTTACCTTCTCTACCGTGTACACTGGACAATATGTCTGGTTGTACTGTGGGGAATACATTATATATTGCCGGAGGTAATAAAAATGGGAAGCCATCTAATAGTTTTTATTGCCTGAACCTTGAAAAACTTTTAGAAGGTTGGCGGGAACTGCCGGACTTTCCGGGTTCCCCCCGTGTACAATCTGTATGTGCTGTACAGGCAGATGTGTCAGGACAACCGGCCTTTTATTTATGGGGTGGTTTTGCGGCTCCGTCAGAAGAACGTCCCGCCTCATTGTCACTGGATGGGTATATGTATTCTCCGGATTTAGGAAAATGGACATCTTTACCTGCCCCTGTAAGTGCACATGGAGAGACTGTTTCATTAGGAGGAGGTATTGCCGCTGCATGGGGAGATAGTCTGATACTTTGTATGGGAGGGGTGAATAAAGATATATTCTTGCAGGCGCTTCGCCAGCCTGCACCTGATTATTTATCACATCCGGTAAAATGGTATCGTTTTAACAGTTCTTTATTTGCTTACAATACTCGTAGCAGACAGTGGCAGACTATAGATTGTATTCCAGCTACAGCTCGGGCAGGTGCTGCATGCGTGGTTTGGGGTGAGAATTTGTTCTGCATTAATGGTGAAGTAAAACCGGGTGTACGTACTCCGGAAATCACTAGAATTCAATTAGGGGAATAGATTAACGGTAAAATAATAGATTATCGGTAAAATAAATGGTGTCAAAAGTAAAATTCACTATCATTCTGTCATCCTGAGCTTGTCGAAGGATCTCTTCCCCTTTCACATAGGGAGGAGATGCTTCGACTACGCTACCAATGACAGAATGATGTGCTTATTAGAGGATTTTGACATACCCTCTTTCATAGAAAGAATATCTTTTAATCGAACAGACTCTTGAACTTTTTGAAAATTTTCTCCTTAATCGAAGTATTCGGTTTGAAGTTATCCGATGTTTCCATCTCTTCAAGCACTTTCTTCTCTTCTCTGTTCAAAGCTTCGGGAACGTATACGCTGATATTTACCAGTAAGTCTCCCGTTCCATATCCATTCACGTTCGGCAAACCTTTGCCACGCAGGCGAAGAACTTTACCCGGTTGTGTGCCCGATTCAATCTTCACCTTTACTTTGCCGTCGATGGTCGGGATTTCTACCGCGCCACCTAAGGCGGCTGTCGGGAAACTTAGAAGCAGATTATAAATCAGGTCGTTTTCATCGCGAATCAGTTCCTTGTCTTGTTCTTCCTCAACGAGGATAAGGAGGTCACCCGGTACGCCGTTGTGCTTACCGGCATTTCCTTTACCACCCATAGAGAGTTGCATGCCTTCTGCTACACCTGCGGGAATTTTTACAGAAACTACTTCTTCGCCGTAAACGATACCTTCACCGGCACATTCCTTACATTTATTCTTGATGACTTTGCCTTCACCACTACAAGTAGGACAGGTGGTACGTGTCTGCATAGTACCAAGAATGGTTTGCTGGTTACGTATAACCGTACCGCTACCCTTACAAGTCGGACAAATTTCCGCACCACTATCACCTTCGGCGCCTGTACCGTGGCAATGGTTGCAGGGAACATATTTTTTCAGTTTGAATTTCTTTTCAACACCGGTAGAGATTTCTTTTAGGTTCAGCTTTACCTTTACCCGAAGATCCGAACCGCGATAACGGCGTTGTTGAGAACCGCCACCGCTGCCAAATCCACCGAAACCGCTGAATCCGCCGCCGAAGCCACCGCTATGTCCGCCGAAGATGTCACCGAACATAGAGAAAATGTCATCCATGGACATGCCACCGCTGAAACCGCCAAACGGTCCTCCGTTGCCTGCAGCACCGCCCAGTCCGGCATGGCCGAATTGGTCGTAACGGGCACGTTTGTCCGGATTACTTAATACATCGTATGCTTCTGCCGCTTCTTTAAACTTCTCTTCCGCCGTTTTATCACCCGGATTTTTATCCGGGTGATATTGAATGGCTTTTTTGCGATAAGCTTTTTTTATTTCTTCTGTCGATGCTGTTTTTTCGACTTCCAGTACTTCGTAATAATCTCTTTTTTCCATATAACTTTATGTTATTCTCCAACCACAACTTTGGCGTGGCGGATGACTTTGTCGTTTAGCGTGTAACCGGTTTGTACGCAATCCAGGATTTTGCCTTTCAGCTCTTCGTTAGGTGCCGGAATTACGGCGATAGCTTCGTGATAGTCTGTGTCGAGAGGGAGTTCTTTGGTGTCGATAATCTTTACGCCGTTCTGTCCCAATACGTTCATGAACTTATTATAGATAAGTTCAACGCCTTCTTTTACGGCGGCAACGTCAGCAGCGGTTTCCATATTTTTGATAGCACGCTCAAAATCGTCTACGATTGGAAGAATACTGCTGATACTCTTTTCGCTGCCATTAAGGATAAGTTCGGCTTTTTCCTTCATCGTACGTTTACGGTAATTGTCGAACTCGGCGGACAGACGAAGATATTTATCTTTTTGTTCCTCAATCTCTTGGTTGGCTTTTTCCAACTCTTGAGTAAGTTTTTCTTCCTCCGTCAAAGGAGTTTCCTCTTTTTCCGAAGTTTCTTTTTCGGCTGTTTCCTCGTTATTTTCACCGGGAGCAACCTGAGCTTTCAACTCTTCTTCTTTGCTGGTTTCTTTTTCTTTAGAATTCATATTGTTATGCTTGTTATTCTTATAAAATGTTTTTGCTTTCATTGCTGTCAAGGGTTTAAGTTAATATGATATGACTTACTCCGCAAAAACTTTGCCAAAATGACTGCTTTTGCCAAAAACGATGCAAAGGTAATACTTTTATGTCAGATTGACAGCGAAATATTCTATAAATAGGAAGTTAACATTGCGTTGGCACGAAGTTAACTCGATAGGATGCAGTTAGTTAACTTCATTGCATATAGTCAGTTAACTTCATCTGAAGCAAGAAGTTAACTTGTTGTAATCTGTTTTACCGTATTATTTCGTATCTTTGCAACCTCAAAGAATAAATCATAAATTATAAATCATAAATATACAGATGATTACAGTCTCTAATGTTTCGGTACAGTTTGGTAAAAGAGTGTTGTTCAATGATGTAAACCTGAAGTTTACAAGTGGTAATTGTTATGGAATTATTGGTGCCAACGGTGCCGGAAAATCAACTTTCCTGCGAACTATTTCGGGAGATTTGGATCCGACTACCGGTTCTATCATGTTGGGACCGGGCGAGCGCCTTTCCGTTTTGAGCCAGGATCACTTTAAGTGGGATGCTTTCACGGTGATGGATACAGTGATGATGGGGCACACGGTGTTGTGGGACATCATGAAACAACGTGAAGAGTTGTATGCAAAGGAAGATTTCACCGATGAAGATGGTTTGAAAGTGTCTGAACTCGAAGAAAAATTTGCAGAATTGGACGGATGGAATGCCGAGAGTGATGCCGCTGCTCTGCTCAGCGGATTGGGCATTAAGGAAGATAAGCACTATGTGTTGATGAGTGAACTGAATAATAAAGAAAAAGTGCG
Organism: uncultured Bacteroides sp.; assembly: GCF_959029255.1. GTDB lineage: Bacteria > Bacteroidota > Bacteroidia > Bacteroidales > Bacteroidaceae > Bacteroides. Next base: position 42,482 of record NZ_CAUFUE010000011.1, read on the forward strand.
TGTCATGCTGGCTCAGGCTTTGTATGGCAACCCGGATAACCTGTTGCTGGATGAGCCTACCAATGACTTGGATATGGATACCGTAAGTTGGTTGGAAGAATATCTTTCCAATTTTGAACATACCGTGTTGGTAGTGAGCCACGACCGTCACTTCCTCGACTCTGTTTGTACGCATACGGTTGATATTGATTACGGAAAAATCAATCTCTTTGCCGGTAACTATAGTTTCTGGTATGAATCCAGCCAGCTGGCTCTCCGCCAACAGCAGAATCAGAAGGCTAAGGCTGAGGAGAAGAAAAAGGAGCTGGAAGAATTTATCCGCCGTTTCAGTGCCAACGTAGCAAAGAGTAAACAGACCACCAGCCGTAAGAAGATGCTGGAGAAACTGAATATAGAAGAAATCAAACCGTCTTCACGCAAATATCCGGGTATTATCTTTACACCCGAACGTGAACCGGGCAACCAGATATTGGAAGTGTCAGGTTTGACAAAGACCCTGGAAGATGGTACAGTATTGTTCCGCGATGTAAACTTCAACGTAGAAAAGGGAGATAAGATTGTATTCCTTTCACATGACCCACGTGCCATGACTGCTTTGTTTGAGATTATCAACGATAATATGAAACCGGATGCGGGAACTTTCAATTGGGGAGTTACGATTACGACGGCTTATTTGCCGTTGGATAATACTGATTTCTTCAATACCGACCTGAATTTGGTAGATTGGTTGGGGCAGTTTGGCGAAGGAAATGAGGTATATATGAAGAGTTTTCTTGGACGTATGCTTTTCTCCGGTGAAGAGGTTTTGAAAAAGGCCAGTGTATTGTCGGGAGGTGAGAAAATGCGGTGCATGATTGCGCGTATGCAATTGCGCAATGCTAACTGCTTGATTTTGGATACTCCTACCAACCATCTTGATTTGGAATCTATTCAGGCTTTCAATAATAATCTGAAGAGTTATAAGGGGAATGTCCTGTTCTCGTCTCATGACCACGAATTTATTCAAACCGTAGCAAACCGTATCATTGAGTTAACGCCAAATGGTATCATTGACAAGATGATGGAATATGATGAGTATATCACTTCGGATCATATTAAGGAATTGAAGGCGCGGATGTACGGGAGATAAATGAGAGTGTATGTGTATACATTTTCAGGCACGGATTACACGGATTTCACGGATTTTTAATTTTATGAATTATATAGCGCAGCCTTTAATCCGCGAAATCCGTGTAATCCGTGCCTAAAAATACTATCATCCGAAAGGAAACCTTGCCGGGGCGCTACGCCCCTAAATTATCATTTATATATCAGCTTATCTTCTCCTTCCCCGAAAATATTATCCCCAAGAGTAGTTATTTTGTTTCCTGTGGCGAGTACATTACGCAGGTTGGTACATCCCATGAATGCCCCATATTCAATGGCTGTTACGCTGGGAGGCAATACTACAGTGCCACACAGACGAGTGCAGCCGCTAAAGGCGCGTTGCCCGATGCTTTTCAATGCATGAGGCAGGGAAATGTTCAGTAGATACTTCTTTTGCGTAAAGGTATAATCAGGAATTATTGTGGCATTACTTTTCGATAAATTGATGGAAACCAGATTGGGCATATAGTTACGTATCAAGGTGAAATCCGCTTCATCCATCTTTCCTTCCACAGTGAGGAAATTCACATCTTTGGGCTGTATGCCTTTCTGAATAAGCTCACTAGCCAAACTTCCCATTGTTCCTATCTGTACGGCAACGCTTACCGGTTCTCCTTCAATGAATGCAAAAGTTTCCCATCTTTTTCCAATACGGTAAGAATCACTGCTGCCTAGCGGTACGAATATGGCCGTTACGCTATCTGCCAACGCTTCGGGCAACAAATTGGGGGGTGTTTTCTTTCGGATTTGGCAAATCTTCAGATTGGTACAACCTTTAAATGCCCCATCTTCAATGTTCTTGGTTTTGTCCGAGAGGATAACTCTTGTCAGGGATGTCTTTCCGGTAAATGTGCTGTCGTTAGTTTGCTTACAAAAAGCATACGAAGGAATGCAGTTGGCCGGATAAACATAAAAACGGTCGGGATGCGTACCGTTCTTTCCGGCATACATGCTGATGGAGGCGGTAGAGATATCCAATATTTGCAGGTTCTTGAATTCGTCTCTTAAGTGACGGAAGTCAATGGCATTCAGCTTACCTTGCAGGGTAAGATGGGTTATTTTATTGGCTTCATCTTCGGTCAGCATTTCAACTAAAGTACCCGGTTTGGCTACATAATATCTTTTGGAAACCTGTGCGGAAGCATTCAGCATGAAGTACATTCCGGCAGTGACTAATAGTATTTTTCTTAGGCTCATGTTTTGAATTTGAGATTAATTAAGTGCTTCAAATATAGGAAGAATATGCAAAGAATTGCTAATGTTTTTTCTTTTTATTGTTATTTTTGTCGGATATTAATCAATTATATCTGATTTTGTTTATGGAACCAATGACTAAAAAGCAACGTTTCGGACTTGCGGCAGTGGATATTATCATGTTTATCGTGCTTGCATTCATTATAATGATGTTTATCAGTATGCCTTTCCTTGTCCTGTTTAATAAATTAGGTAGTGCAGATACTACGGAGAATATACCTCTTCTTATGATAAATGAAACAATTATGCTGATTGGTGTATTTTTGGCGGCATGGATTGTATTGTGGTTTCGAGGTTTGCCGCTTACCGGCCTGGGACTTTCCTTGAAAGGGCGTTGGAAGGATTTGCTGGGTGGAGCATTGTTTGCCTTTGTTCTTTATATGGCAGGCTTTGGTTTTTCTCTGCTTTTTGGTGTAGTAGAGGTGACGGGAATAAATTTTCACCCCTCTTCTTTGCTGATGACTTTGATGTTTTTCCTCTTGGTAGGTATTACCGAAGAATTGACTCTACGCGGTTTTGTCTTGGGACGTTTACTGGATGCAGGTGTAAACAAGTTCTGGGCACTCATCATTTCTTCCATCCTCTTTTCATTGATACATATCGCAAATCCTAATTTCGCTTTCATGCCGTTCCTCAATATTGTTTTGGCAGGCGTTCTTCTGGGAGCATCCTATCTATATACCCGTAATCTTTGTTTTCCTATCGCCCTGCACTGGTTCTGGAATTGGCTGCAAGGCCCCGTTTTGGGCTATGAAGTCAGTGGAAATAAATTCGGCGACAGCTTACTGACCCTCCATCTTCCTGAAGCCAATATGGTGAACGGAGGCTCATTCGGATTTGAAGGGTCTGTAATCTGTACGGTACTTATGTTAATAGGGACGGCGGTGATTATAAAATACCTTGTTCCACTCCAATCATCGTCAACTGTATCCTCTTGCGATCGGGATCCACGCTAAGAACCTTTACACGTACATGCTGATGAATGGAAACTATTTCATTCGGATCGGATATGTATCTTTGAGCAAGTTGGGAGAGGTGTACCAGACCGTTTTCCTTGATACCTATGTCGACAAAAGCGCCGAAGTTGGTGATATTACCTACGATGCCGGGAAGTTCCATACCGATGCTCAGGTCATTGATGGTACGTACATTTTTGTCAAATTCAAATATCTTGATAGGACCACGAGGGTCTCGTCCGGGCTTATCCAGTTCCTGAAGGATATCTTTGAGGGTAGGCATGCCCACGCCGGGCGAGAGGTATCGTTCCGGTTGTATCTTCAGTCGCAGCTCTTTGTTGTTTGTCAACTCCGTTACGGTGCATCCTAAATCTTTTGCCATCTGTTCTACTATGTAGTAACTTTCAGGATGTACCGCTGTATTATCCAATGGATTTTTTGCTTCCGGAATGCGTAAGAAGCCCGCACATTGTTCAAATGCTTTAGCACCCATGCGGGGGACTTTCAATAACTCTTTGCGGGAAGTAAATGCCCCGTTTTCGGCCCGGTAATTCACGATGTTTTGCGCCAATTGCGGTCCCAGTCCGGATATGTAGGTCAACAAATGGCTGCTCGCCGTATTCAGGTTGACACCCACGAGATTTACGCAATTCTCTACCGTTTGGTCCAGTGATTTCTTCAACTTTGTTTGGTCCACATCATGCTGATATTGTCCTACACCGATAGATTTAGGCTCTATCTTTACGAGTTCCGCCAACGGGTCCATCAGCCTGCGGGCAATGGATACCGCACCGCGTACGGTTACGTCATATTCGGGAAATTCATCCCTCGCTATTTTGGATGCGGAGTAAATGGATGCCCCCTGCTCGCTTACAACGAATATCTGAATATCACGGCTGAATATCTGCTGTTTTAAAAAGTCTTCCGTTTCGCGGCTGGCCGTTCCGTTACCGATGGCTACAGCTTCTATTTTATAAGCCTCTATCATCTTTTGTAGCTTCGAGAAAGCCTCTTTCGGTTTGTTCACCGGCGGATGCGGATATATATTTTCATTGTGCAAAAGATTTCCTTGGGCATCCAGGCATACCACTTTACATCCGGTACGGAAACCGGGGTCGATACCCATCACCCGTTTCTGTCCCAGCGGCGAAGCAAGCAGTAGTTGGCGCAGGTTTTCCGCAAACACTCGTATGGCTTCTTCATCGGCACGTTCCTTGCTTAGCGCCGCAAATTCTGTCTCGATGGAAGGTTTCAAAAGACGCTTGTAAGCATCTTGCACGGCTTCAGCCACTTGTTGCCCGCAAGCGTTACGGCTTACTACGAATTGTCGTTCCAGGCGCTCCAAGCATTCATCATCGTCCGGGCTGATACTTACTTTCAATATGCCTTCGGCTTCTGCACGCCTGATGGCGAGTAAGCGGTGGGAACTGCATCGTTTCAATGGTTCGGAACAATCAAAATAGTCCCGGTATTTGACGCCTTCTTCCTCTTTACCCTTTACGACTTTGGCAGTCAACATCGCTTGCCGCGAGAAAGTATTTCGCAATGTATTCCTTGCACGTTCGTTTTCGCTCACTTGCTCGGCAATGATGTCACGTGCTCCTTTTAATGCATCATCTGTGTTTTTTACATCACCTTTTATGAAATCCACGGCACGTTTCTCTGGGTGAGGCTCCCGTTGCAGCATCAATAGAGTGGCAAGTGGTTCCAATCCTTTTTGGCGCGCGGCTTCCGCCCGTGTTTTGCGTTTGGGCTTATAGGGTAGGTAAATATCTTCGAGTACTGTGCTGTCCCATGTTTCATCGATGCGTTTCCGCAACTCAGGCGTCAACTTTCCTTGCTCCTGAATGGTATTGATAATGGTTTCTTTACGTTTGGCCGTTTCATTCAGTTTCTCATACTGGATTTGGATGGCTTCAATCTGTACTTCATCCAGTCCGCCTGTCGCTTCTTTTCTGTATCGGCTGATAAATGGGATAGTGGCTCCGTCGTTCAGCAAGTGTAAAGTTTGTCCGATTTGCTTTTCGGATATGCCGAGAGCGGCGGATATCATGTTGTGAAAAATTTGCATCATGTCAGCTTGATATTATTAATAATTGGAGGCAAAAGTACGAAAAAGTATCTTTTTTTCTACATCTTTATAAGTTTTATTATATCTTTGTACCGATTACAAAGTTGTTTTGAATGAACCAATCAAAAAGTATATTCTATCGAATTCTGCCATTACTTGTGGTACTTTGTTTCCCTGTCTTACCTGTTTTTTCCATGATGGGCGAACACCCTGTATTGATTATCAGTTCCTATAATCCTGACGCGCGCCAGACTTCAGGTAATATTTCCGACTTTATGGAAGAGTTCCAGCGTTTGGGAGGTAAGTGCGGGGTTGCATTGGAGAATATGAATTGTAGAAGTTTCTCAGAATCTACTTGGTGGAAGACGAGAATGGCAGAATTATTATCGAAATATAAGGATGACAAAGAACCTACATTGATTATTCTTATCGGGCAGGAAGCTTGGGCTGCCTACCTCTCGTTGGAGGACTCTGTCCGTGGAGATGTGCCTGTACTCACATCGTTGGCAAGCCGGAATGTAATAAAGCTGCCTGAGCGAGGCGTTGACTTGAAAACATGGAAACCCGAGTCTCTGGACTTCTTTGAAGACTTCCCGAATTCGCCTATTAAAGCAGGTTTTATCTATGATTATGATGTGGTGGCAAATGTCCGGATGATAAAGAAAATGTACCCGAACACCCGGAATATCGCGTTTATTTCAGATAATAGTTATGGCGGTGTCACCTTGCAGGCGCATGTCATAGAAGAAATGAAAAATTTTCCCGACTTAAATCTTATTCTTTTGGACGGACGTGTAAATACTATCTATACTATCAGCGACAAACTTCATGCGCTACCTGCTAACACGGCTCTGTTGATGGGAACGTGGCGGGTGGATATGAATGACGGATATTTCATGCGGAACGCCACATACGCCATGATGGAGGCGGCTCCCGAACTGCCTGTGTTTTCCATTACTTCGGTAGGTATAGGATATTGGGCGGTAGGAGGAATTGTACCCGCATACAGGGCTGTGGGTAAGGACATGGCGCGTCAGGCGATACAGTTATTGAATCATCCTCACGATAAAAATAATCTGATAGAGGTTATTCCCAATGAGGCATTGGTGGATGGCAAACTCGTCAAAGAAAGAAAGTTGGATATTTCTTTCTTGCCCGGACCTGTAAAGATGGTGAACGTATCCCCTTCGTTTTATGAACAATATAAATATCAAATCTGGGGAGTAATCGCTGTTTTAGTCATACTGCTCACCGGTTTATTTATTTCACTCTATTTCTATTATCATACCAAGAAGTTGAAGGATGATTTGCAGGAATCCGAGGGAGCACTGCGTGAAGCAAAAGAACGGGCGGAAGAATCCAGTCGCCTCAAGAGTGCCTTCCTTGCCAACATGAGCCACGAGATACGTACACCGCTGAATGCTATTGTCGGTTTTTCAGATGTACTCTCTGCCGGTGATACTTCGTTGGAGGAACAAAGGGGATATTTCGATATTATCAAGACCAATTCGGATTTGCTGCTCCGGTTGATTAACGATATTCTGGATGTGTCGCGTCTGGAAGCAGGCAGGGTAAACTTTGAACTGGAAAAGTGTGATGTTGTACAAGTGTGCCGGCAATCATTGGTTTCAGTAATGCAGGCGCGTAAGTCTTCCAATCATTTGATATTTGAGTCCGATCTGGAAATACTGGAAATGCGTACGGATATACAGCGTTTACAGCAGGTTGTCATCAATCTTCTTTCCAATGCGGACAAGTTTACTGAAAATGGCATCATCACTTTAAAATTAGAATTGGATAAAGAACATAAGGTGGTTGTTTTCTCCGTGTCGGATACCGGTTGCGGTATACCATTGGAAAAACAAAAACTGGTTTTTGAACGCTTTGAAAAGCTGAACGAATATGCCCAGGGAACAGGGCTTGGTTTGTCCATTTGCCAGTTGACCGTACAAAAATGGGGTGGAAAGATTTGGATAGACTCTGCCTATACTAAAGGTGCGAGGTTTATTTTCACTCATCCGTTGGATTTATAAAATACATGATAGAATGAAAAGATTAAGTAGTTTTTTACTATGGATTTTGGTCTTGGTAGGCTGTATAAATAGTCAGGAGAAAGAGGTAAAATTGAAAATAGTGCAAACCAGTGATATACATGGCAATTTCTATCCCTACGACTTTATCTTGCAACGGGATGCTGCCGGAAGTTTGGCACGTATACACGCTTTTGTGCAGAAGAATAGAGAGGTTTATAAAGATAACCTGATATTGCTGGACAATGGTGATATCTTGCAAGGACAACCCACCGCCTATTATTACAATTATATTGATACGGTTTCTCCCCATGTGGCTGCCGAAATGATGAATTTCATGGGGTATGATGCCGGAAATATGGGTAACCATGATGTAGAGACCGGTCGTGCTGTTTTTGACCGTTGGGCGGGCGATTGCCGCTTCCCCGTTTTGGGAGCCAATATTATTGAAACGGCTTCGGGGAATACACATTTCAAACCTTATAAGGTGATGGAACGTGACGGTGTGAAGATTGTGGTATTGGGCATGATTACTCCTGCCATCCCCGTATGGTTGTCAGAAAACCTATGGCAAGGTCTTCGTTTTGATGATATGGAAGATACTGCCCGCAAATGGATGAAGATTATCCGCGAAAAAGAAAATCCGGATTTGGTTATCGGTATGTTCCATGCCGGACAAGATGCTTTGTTGATGGGAGGTAAATATCGTGAAAATGCCTCGGCGGATGTTGCGCGGAATGTACCAGGATTTGATATTGTATTGATGGGGCACGACCATGCCCGCGAGTGCAAGAAAGTGGTGAACGTTGAAGGAGATTCTGTATTGGTGATAGACCCTGCCAGCAACGGTCTTGTATTGAGCGATATTGACGTGACCCTGAAATTGCGTAACGGCAAGGTAGTAGCTAAAAAGATAGATGGTAAATTGTCCGATACCGAGGATTACGGTATCAGTGACGATTTTATGAAGCGCTTTGCGCCTCAATATGATACTATTCAGAATTTTGTTTCCAAGAAAATCGGGCGATTTACCGAAACCATTTCCACGCGCCCTGCTTATTTCGGTTCTTCCGCTTTCATCGACCTTATTCATATATTGCAGTTGGAAATCAGTGGTGCCGAAATTTCACTGGCTGCACCTCTGTCATTTGATACGGAGATAAGGGAAGGTGATGTCTTTGTGAACGACATGTTCAATCTATATAAGTATGAAAATATGCTCTATACCATGAAACTTTCGGGCAAGGAAATTCATGATGCTTTGGAAATGTCGTATGACTTATGGACAAACCGTATGCAATCGCCGGACGACAACCTCTTGCTGTTCCGTAAGGAACGCCGTGAAGGTGCCGCCGACCGTGCTTCTTTCAAGAACTTCAGTTTCAACTTTGACTCTGCCGCCGGTATCATATATACGGTGGACGTGACGAAACCGAAAGGAGAGAAAGTAACGATTATCAGTATGGCAGACGGTAAACCGTTCGATATGAATAAGATTTATAAGGTTGCCCTGAATTCTTATCGGGGTAATGGGGGTGGGGAACTTCTTACCAAAGGTGCGGGTATCTCTCAGGATGATTTGAAGGGACGTATCATCAGCTCTACCGATAAAGATTTACGTTATTACCTGATGCAATATATCGAACAGCAGAAAGTGATTACTCCCCGTGCTCTCGGTCAGTGGAAATTTATTCCAGAAGAGTGGACAGTACCTGCCGCCAAACGTGATTATGAATATCTGTTTGGTAAAACTAAAAAATAATTACTATCTTTGCCGCTTCAAATTAAAAAAGATAGGTATCAGGACGTGAAGCAATCCGGGAAAATAATAGGCGCCTTATCCTTGCTTGTACTCTTCATTGCGTACCAGGCAAGTATAACGGCGTTTACCCACGTCCACTACGTAAACGGGGTGCTGATTACCCATTCGCATCCTTTTCATAATAAACACTCGCATTCCGATGCTTCACTCCTTGTCATCGGCTTGTTGTCTCACTTCACTTCGTCCGAACCGGATTGCTGCGAACAATTGCATCCGATGCGTCCCTTGTTGACGGTGCTTAGGGTTGAGGCCGGAAGCGCTGCCGTCAAAGGTAAAGCGTACGGGGTGATTTCTCTCCGCGCTCCTCCGTCTTCCATCATTCTTTAAACACATTTGGCTTTATCGACTGTTGGTATTTGTCGTATCAATGGTTGGTATTCGTCGTACCAACGTTTGGTACGTTACAGGTATTTATTGATTGATAATTTTTAATACGCTAATCATGAAACAATTTATATTGGCGTTGGTGCTTGCCGTGGTAAGTACCGGCGTAGCTATTGCCGTAAATCCCATCAGAGAAGGCAATATGATTTCCGGTCACGTCATTGTGAAAGGAAGTGAGGAGAATATACCTTATGCCACGATTTTGATTGTAGGGACGGGGCAGGGAACGGTATCCAATGAAGAAGGGCAATTTCAATTTAAGAACCTTTCGCCGGGTAAATACAAGCTGCGTGTTTCGGCTGTGGGGTATAAAACGCAAGAGAAAGAGATAGAAGTATCCAAGGAATATACTGCCGTGGTACATTTTCAGATGGTAGAGGAAAGCTTTATGACGGATGAAGTAGTCGTATCTGCCAATCGTAATGAAGTGAGCCGTAAGGAAGCTCCGGTGGTAGTGAATGTGATGAGTGCCAAACTTTTTGAAATGGTGAACTCTACCGACCTAGCCAAGACCTTGAATTATCAGTCGGGACTTCGTGTGGAGAACAACTGCCAGAACTGCGGCTTTCCTCAGGTGCGCATCAACGGACTGGAAGGTCCGTACTCGCAAATTCTGATAAACAGCCGCCCCATCATCAGCGCATTGAGTGGCGTATATGGCTTGGAGCAGATTCCTGTGAACATGATTGAACGGGTAGAGGTGGTGCGTGGCGGCGGTTCCGCTCTATTTGGCGCCAATGCGGTGGGAGGAACCATCAATATCATTACTAAAGACCCTATCAATAACTCTTTCCAGGTGTCGAGCATGTTCTCCAATATGGACGGAAAGTCTTGGGAACAATACATGGGTGCTAACGTTTCTTTGGTGGCTAAGGATAATTCTTACGGCATCGCTCTCTACGAGAGTTATCGTAACCGTAATCCATACGACCGTGACGGCGACGGGTTTTCCGAACTCGGCAAACTGAATATGAACACTTTTGGCTTCCGTGCTTACTATCGCCCTACACAGTTCAGCCGCATCAATCTGGAGTATCACACCACCAATGAGTTCCGTCGTGGCGGTAATAAATTCGACCTTCAGCCACACGAAACCGATATCACTGAGCAAACCAAGCATATCATCAATAGCGGAGGCGCCAGTTACGATCTCTTTTGGCGGGAATATAAACATAAACTCTCGGTATACGGCTCTATCCAGCATACCGACCGCAACAGCTATTATGGAGCCCAGAGGGATGCGAACGCATACGGCAAGACTGATGACCTCACTTGGGTGGCCGGCGGCATGTATGTAGGCAACATGGATAACTGTCTCTTTGCTCCGGCTACTTTCACCGGTGGTGTGGAATATCAGAATAATTCCATGCACGACGTCATGACAGGCTATCATCGTGACATGAAGCAGGATGTACGCATTGCCAGCGCCTTTGTTCAGAATGAATGGAAGATGAATGTGCTGACTATGCTGGTAGGTGCCCGTCTGGATAAACATAACCTTATCGATAAATTAATATTCAGTCCGCGCGTCAACCTTCTTTATAAACCGGCTGAAGACTTTCAGGCGCGGTTGACCTATTCCACGGGTTTCCGTGCTCCGCAAGCATACGATGAAGATTTGCATGTGACTGCTGTGGGGGGTGAAGGTGTGCAAATCAGACTGTCGGATGATTTGCGTGAAGAGCGTTCCAACAGTTACAGCGGCTCCATTGACTGGACTACCCATCTGGGACATTGGCAGGCAAACCTTTTGGTAGAAGGTTTCTATACGGACTTGCGCCATGTGTTTGTGTTGGAAGATATAGGCAAGGATGAGAATGGCGATGTTATCAAAGAACGTCGCAACGGTAATGGCGCCCGCGTATTCGGTGCTAATCTTGATGCTAAGATAGCGCATGGCAAAGAAGCTCAATTCCAGCTCGGGTTCACGGCGCAGCGCAGCTGTTATACCCGTGAAGAGGCTTGGACGCAGGTAGATGGTGAAGAACTGACAACAAAGCGTATGCCGCGCACTCCCGATTATTACGGTTACTTCACGTTCTCTTCCGCTCCGGTAAAGAATTTCGATTTCTCACTCTCCGGTACTTATACGGGTAAAATGATTGTGCCTCACTATGCCGGATACATCGAGAAAGACCGTATGGAACACACCCCTCAGTTCTTTGACTTGAATCTGAAATTGAACTATACGTTTGTATTGCACGACCACATCAAGTTTCAGTTGAACACAGGCATACAAAACATATTCAATAGTTTCCAGAAAGACCTGGATAAAGGAGAGTTCCGGGATGCCGGTTATTTTTATGGTCCCACACAACCGAGGACTTTCTTCGTCGGATTTAAGATTATGAATTAGAAAAGTGTTCATATTCTCTTATTTTGTGAGAAAATGAGCAATAATTCAAGGAATAATTCTACATTTGTCACCCAAAGAGGAAGCTGATGGACAAACAAAAAAGTATACGCAACGTAGATATATCTTTAATACATCATTTGCCGAAGATTGATTTCATAGGTAATGATTTTGCAATATTTGATGATATAAAAGATATACCTTTATCACCTTATCCCACCCGTTTGAACGCCGCCTGTCTGGCAGTCTGTAACCGGGGATGGTGTAGAATGAATATCAATTTGCAGGAATATGAAATGAAGGAGGGGATGCTTGCCATCATCTTGCCGGAGCAGATAGTGCAGCAGGGGGAACGATCAGAGGATTTCTCGGGTAGTTTTATTGCCGTATCCAGAGATTTTATGGATATGGTAATACCTACCATGCAGCAATTATTCCCCATGTTTTTCATGATAAAGGAGCGTCCTTGCGTGTCCATCAGTCAGGAAGAGTTGCAGTCTTTCCGGGAATATCATTCTTTCCTTTGGAGTAAAGTGAAGCTGAAAGACAATCCCTATCGCAAAGAGATTACGCAGGGATTGCTGATGGCTCTTTTTTATGAGATATACAACATCTATCAGGGGCATGTGGTGCAAGAACGTACACCGAAAAGCCGTAAAGAAGATTTGTTCGAGCGCTTTATCCGTTCCATCACCGAGTCTTATAAGGATGAGCGTAGCGTGTCTTTCTATGCCGACAAGATGTTCCTTACCGCCAAACATCTCTCCACGGTAGTAAAGGAGGTGAGCGGGAAGACTGCCGGCGAATGGATTGACAGTCTGGTTGTCCTTGAGGCAAAGGCTTTGCTCAAGTCTTCCGAGTTGAGCATCCAGGAAATTGCCGATGAACTGCATTTTGCCAATCAGTCTTTCTTCGGCAAGTACTTCAAGCATCACACCGGATTGTCTCCCAAGGAATACCGTAGGCAATAGAGTTATTCTTTTAAAAGAAAAAACATGGAGAAAAGAGAAATTGATCTTGGTGTTTCCTGTTATGGAAAGTTGTATGGTGATGCCACCCGTACCTTTTGGAGCCCACAATCCCGGACAACGTGAGCCTCCAAACCGTTTATCATTTCTTCCCTTAACGAAAAAGTAGCTTGGACTCCCCGGCATTGGGATAAGGCTACCGTAGATAGTGGGGGGAATCCGAAGAAAGCTTCTGCCGAAAAAGGTGAACGCTATCTGAAACTTGTTATCGAAAAGTTGGCAAAGCTTTTTATAGAAATAGGGCAGGGCAGTTTGTATTAAATCAACATGACGTAATTGAAAAGAGACTGTGCACTTCAGAAGTCTTACTTCCATTTGCCACAAATGTATAAAAAAAATAAGCAGCATCTATCATCAGACGCTGCTTAATTTTTTTTTAGTGTACCCTAAAAACTAATCTCTCTCTTATAAAAACTAATACTCTCTATTGTTCGTTAAAATTATGCTGCAAAGTTAAAGGGTTTTTACGGGTTGTGATTTGATTTAAATCAAAAAATGAATATTTTCTTTAACTGTTCCCATAAACCGTTTTTTGTTTGTGGAGATTGTTCAAGAATATTTTGATACAATTCCTCGTATGTCAATTTTTCCCGTATCATGTGATAAATGTTTCCCCAGTCAGGTAGTCCGCCTAGATTTCGGTCATCAATGAAGATATCAGCCTTAATCTTACGAGAGAAACCTTGATGTCTGGTATCTTCTTCAGGATAATCTCTATTTACAGCATAGAACTCTATCCCCCGTTCCCTACACCAATCCACGGCTTCTGTCAGTAAATTACCTTCGCGCACAGTCCACAGTATCAACCGGTGTTTATCTTTTTGCAACATCTTTAGCGTCTCCAGGGCAAAGGGGATTTCGTTTCCTATTTTTGGATATTTGTGTTCTACGATTGTTCCGTCAAAGTCGATGGCAATTGTCATAGGCGATAATTAAAGTGTTCCACCACCGGAGTGCTTGTCGCTGCTTTCATTTACATAGTTTTCCTGAGAGCCGGTATAGTGTTTCGATACCACTTTTACATCTTTCTTACTACCGTTCACAATTACTTTAAATGTATAAGTCTTTGTACAATATTTAGATTTGTTCTGATAGTATAAAATGCTGTTACCACTGATATTGGTCTTCAATATGCGCTCTACGGTATAGACAAGTGGTTTCCCTTCAGTAGTTTCTATCTGCTTGGCAATGGCAGTAGTCAGATTATCATCTTCTACACCTACAGCTTTCAGAGCTTTTGCAGGAGAGGTGGTATACTCCCAACCGGATTTAATGGCAACCTTTATTTCGAAATCTTTAATACCGGAGATATTGCCGCTATTGTCCTTTTTCACGCTTTCCACACCATTGGCAAGGTTGGTCTCACCTACGGCTTCTTTACTTGTCATTTTGTCAGCCTTTACGCGCGTAGCATATTTACCGGCAATTTTTTCTCCAACAGGGATTGTAATTTCATAACGACCTTCATTATATTTCACTTTACCGAAATCAGTCCATGCTCTGGTAAGAGTACCATCTTTCTGTGCGGTCATGTTTTCCGGGTCAAAATAGATAGCATCATTGGTACTCGGATTCGGAGTAGCGATAACGATTGGTTTCTGTGCAGTCGCTGTTTCAGGTTCCGCTTTCACGGCAATACTGCTGATGGCAGTTTCTTCCACCTTTTTTTCTTCGCTGGTAGCAGGGGGAGTAGATACGGCAACCGTCGGCTCTTCATACGCCCCGGCACTGATTGTTACACCCTCTTCGGCAGCCGCTGCAGGTACGGTTACCGTTGCTGCGGGTTCGGTGGTTGTATCTGTAGTGGCAGGCACTTCCACTTTAGTCTCTTCATCAGCTTTCACTACAACGGGTTCTGTATATTCCACCGGTTTGCTCAGTTTGATGTTCATCGTCACTGTGCTGCGGTTTGCTGCCGCCAAAGCAATACTTATTTTTGCGCTGAAATCTTCCATATTTTTGGCTTTTACGGCTAATGTATATTCACCGGTGTTGCCAACTGTCAGGCTGTATTTGCCTTCTGCATCTGTGGTGGTTTTCACTGCATCCGAGACCTTTACTTCGGCATCTTTAATTACCCCGTCTGCCGATGATACAATACCTACCAGATAATACTCAGTCGTTGTATCCAGTGGGTCAGGCAGTTGTTCGGGTTCTTTATCATCTTTGCCGCATCCGGTCACGCTCAATAAAAATATTGCTATCAGCAATACTTTCGTTACAAAAAAGTTTCTCTCTTTCATAATTTTTTTTGTTTTTAAATTAGAGTCCATATTAATAATTACTGTTCATTATTTTTTTCCTGTTCTTTGATGAGGAAATAGCGTATAAAGTCCGGTTGATAGAAATTTTCGCTTTTATTCTCACCCGGTTTTACGTCATAGCTTCGCCCCATGCGTTCATCTATAAATTTCCCATGCGACACCAGACTGTATGTCCACGCAAAGTAGTCGGCGGGCTTTATTCTGAAACCGTGAACCCGTTTCCATTTCCGCCCCGGCAATGGTATGGATAAATGGAAACCGCCATTAAATTCCCCTTCAATATACATTCCGTACAGTCCCACTGCATATTCTCCGAAATGCCGGGCACAATCACCCCTCGCTCCATAATCTCCATATATATAGCGTCCGGCTTGCAAGTCGAATTGCAGATTGGTATGTGGTTCATATACCGATGCCATGATAGCGGCATTTATCCTTTGTCGGGTACTGATGTACCATCCTTCACCTTCCACTACGCCCGAATATACCGTAGAACCCAACAAAGCTCCGATTTCCAGCCTTCCGTTACCCGTTGTGTATCTCATTTCCATTTGTGCTCCCATACGATTATGTGTGAAATTCCCGGCCGTTATTCTTCCGAGGAAGTTATGTTTCAGTCTTACCTCTTGCGATAAAGTCATTACTCCCGGATGTATTTTTCTATATTCTCCATATAAGTTAGTAGCTACGGGCAATACCACCTGCGCAGTCAGTTTGCCACCTTTCCAAAGTCCCATTTCTAGTGCAGGACTGAGACTAATGGCATACGTATATAGTTTGTTGAAGCTGGTATTTTTCAGAAACAATTCAGGATATACTACAATATCCGTTTTCCATGCCGAAGGGTTTATCATTTTCCCACTACCCCGAAGCATTTTTATGGCATTGTCCGTATCTGTGCTGATTACCATGCGCCTATATATTGTTTCCTGTGAAATATCCCCTGATTGGTAGGCCTTTAGCAACGTTTTCGGCAACGTGATGAGCAATCTTGGAATATTGTTATCCAATAATACCAACTGTATTTCCTTTATGTTTTCACTGCTTTTTAGACATGCGTTTATAGCCTTTCCTATACCCGAGTAGACGCTTCTGTATACATTGTTTTCAAAACTGACGGTTATATTGTTCTCATTTTCAAGATAACGTATGTTTTCCATTCCCGCATGTTGCAATTCTTCCACGATTTGCGCTTCGCTCTTCACGCATAAAGACAAAAAGAGTATACAGATGAATAGTCTGTTCATGATATCTTTTCTAATGCATCAAAGTACATTCGTATCGAATACCTCCCGATACGCAGGAAAATTCCCTGGTAAAGATGTGTAATGAGATATGTTTCCATAATTTGGCTGAGATGCCTGCATTGAAACCTTTGGAGTCATATTCCACCATAACATAAATCTGTCGACAGAAAACCGGAGAATAACTGATACCTCCGAAAACACCTTTCTGTACGTGGAATTTGTTTAAGGGCATATAATATCCTGTCGTAAATGCCAATCGGTCGCCATCTGTCAGACTGAAGCCTTTGGTCATTACTCCATATACGCTGGCAAAATAATTGTTACCCATGTCCCTCCACGGATCATTCGTACCGATGACGATTGATGGATACCATTTCCTTTTTTTCAGTAGACGTATTCTTGCCGTCACAGAACGGTCTTGCTGGTAATATCCTCGTTTTTTATCATACGTCCGTGGTCTTTTTAGTAGCGTGCACCGGTAACTCAATTCCAGTACGGACAGAAAAGTAATATTCACAAAATAGTTCCCCGTATTATAATCAAACGGCATCATCTGTTGCGGTAAGAAATTTCCACCTCCCATGAAGGTACCTGTTTCCTGCATATCGGCGCTCGGTATGTTCAACAGCCCGGTATTTCCCATGGAATATTGAGCTGAAACACTTGTTACGCAACAAAGAAAAAATGATATCAGTATGGATTTTCTAAAGTTTTTCCACATACATAGTGATATTCAATCACAAAGAATCGAATGAAAAAAATTATCCGAGAACTTTATCTAGAGAAACGGAGTATTCCATACGTTTACTTTTCTGATATACTTCGATACTGGCAACTTTGTTTTTCCAGTCCTTTTTGAGAGCGATAACTTCTTTACGGAAAGTTCCATTATCTTTGGGGTAGGAAGTAAAGACGATGCAGCAACGCATATCTTTCGTGTTGTTAATGATACCCTCTTTATAAAAAAACTGCATGCTGGCCTTGATTTGTGTCAAAGCATGGCGGATATCACTTCCTTTTAATTCGACGAAAAAGAATTTCCGGTTTTTATAAACGAAAAGATAATCACATTTATTGTTTATCGTATCTTTTATAATACCATCATCTATTTTATGTTTTTCCACATCTTCGATTGCAGCATCTGCCAATATGAAGACCTGTTTGTTTTCTTCTGCCGAGAAACGTGCGTTACACTTACATTTACATAAAGATAGTTTCTCTTTTAAAGAAAGTCCTTCTGTCAATATTATGTAGTCAAAACATTTACAAGCCATTATAATAAACTGCTGAGTTCATTGAATATACGTGAAGTCCTTTCAGAAGCTTCGTCCAGATACTCAGCCCCCACACTCCGTGTCTCTTTATCCAAAATATTTTTGATGATGCCATTTTCCGTGAAGAAGTAAGAAGATACATCATTGAAATTAATCAGAGAATTTGTAGGCAGCAATGTAGCTAGCTTCTTTATGATATCCGGTTGAGTCTGATTTTGGGTATATATATCGTTTCCCATAATTAAATCATCAATGGCGGTCAGTATATATGGGCTATGCGTAGTGATTACTATACTGCTACGGCTTTTCTTCATTTTTCCCATAATCCAGTTTATCAAATCCAATTGAATCGTAGGATACAGATTTAATTCAGGCTCTTCAATAAGGATAAGATTCCGTGCGGGCGCTCTTAAATAATATTCCAATACAGTCCACAAGGGTAATACGGATAGAATGCCACTGGATGCCTGCTTTAGACTGATTTGAGCATTATCTGCCATTGAAACCGTATCATTTTCGTTGTCAAATTGTACTTTAATGTTTAAAATGTCGATAAGGATTTCCTTTCTTTTTTTTCTAGCTTTTTCATATAAAGCTCCAAAACGGGATATGCATTCTGGTATAGTTGCACCTGCTTCCAATAAAGAAAACATGCTGTTGGAAAAAGTAGAGATAAGTAACCTTTCCGCAGGAATATATATAGGACTTTTAAACTGATGCTTTGACCGGATATTAGTTTTGATAATTAGTGATAAAAATATTTCTTGGAGGTCGGAATCATCTTTTTTTAATGCTTCTCCCACAGTAGCTATTAGTGAGCTGAACTCCTCTTTATCCTGTTTCTGAGTTAGAAATTGCTTTATGATGGTCGATTTATCATTAAGCTTTAATATATCGGCATCATCGTTATTAGTCTCAAACTTACCTTTTGAGATTTTCCAAAAGTATTTATTTTGTTTATAATAGATTTCGGTGTTTTCATGAATCTCAAAGTCTATATCATACTTTTTTAATAAGTTTTCAAAGCCACTTATGTCTCCGTTGGGTATTCCGAGTAACTCGTTACTGTTGAAAATTGCCAAAAGTTTAGCGGCCGTACTTTTCCCAGTAGATGTATGTCCTATGAATACATTTATCTTTTTAATTTCAAGCTCAGCCTTTTTAATGGCTCCAAAATCATTTATTTTGAGGGTACCCATATATAATACTTAATAATTCAGTTATACAAAGATAAACATAATTCTAATATGGAATGTTCTTTCTCTTGATTTTATTAGATTTTGACTGAAGAGGATTAACATGAAGATTGCAAATAGACTACTTCATATTTATCAGCCAGTAAGTCGGAGTTATATTCTTCTAATACCTCCTGATGAGCTTTTTGAGTGATGTATTCAATATTTATCTCACCTTTTGTCACGCGCCTTATGATATGCGCGAATTCTTCCGGAGTATCTGCAATGAATCCGTTTATTCCTGTACGTATTACATCCTGGTTGCCGATTACGTTGGATACGATACAAAGTTTCTTCAGAAACATGGCTTCCAGCAGCGAGATGGGTAGACCTTCCCATAGAGAAGGCAGCAAGAATACATCCGCCTTTGCCAATCTTTCCATCGCCTCGTTCCTGTCCGTCCAGCCGGTGACGGTGATATTCGGGGCAGTCAGCAAATGCCTTAGTTCCCCGTCACCAATCCACACAAATCGGACTGATGGCAATAACTCCGCTATCCGGTTGAAAAACGCGGGATTCTTTTGGGGCAATATCCTCCCGATGGTGCAGACAGTAGGGGGGATCTTCTTTTTGGACGCTCCTAAATAGGGCTGTAATTCCTTCGGACTTATGCCGTTGTTCACAAATGTAGCCCTCTTGTCCAACTTCCTTGCTTCTCTATATTCCCCTTCACTACAGGCGATAGTCGTGGCATGCGATAATTTTGCGCAAGCAAATTCCACAATTCTGTAAAAACATCTTTTTAGCGGTGACACGTTTTTCATCAAGAATGCAAAGCCATGCGGGGTATAGAATAGGGGAGTACATTTGCTTTCAGGAAGCAATCGTCCTATCACTCCCGCTTTCGACGAATGTAAGTGTACGATGTCCGGTTTCAGCTGTTTCTGAATATATTTCAATTCTTTATATGCTTTATAGTCGTGCATTCCGATTTCTTTTCTGAAATTCTTAATTTCTATCCACGTGATGCGTTTGTCGAACATCTGTTTGAAGTTCGCCGGTGTCTCATACCTCATTCCATAAGCAATGTACACTTTATACATATTGTTACATTGCCCTCGTGTCAGGTCATTCAGATACGTCACCACGCCGCCGCCAAAGGCTTCGACGATGTGCAAAATGGTTGGCATAAATGATGGCATTTATCTTTTTATTTCTTTATTCCCATGTAAGGCTTTAAATAACCTTTTCATTACTTGATAGATTCCCAGCCTGTCACACCACAAACGAACTTGTTTCTCAAATCGATGACTTTTCAGTAGTTTATCATCCAACCAGTTCTCTTTATTACTGACTATGAAGTAACCGGAAATCATAAAAAAGCAGGGTACTGCCATGCGTGTAATGGGTGATAGTGGATTTGTTAACATAGAAGGTACATGGATACCTACGACTAGCAAAGCGCATATTGCTTTTAAAACATAAATGGATTGAATTTCTTTCTTCATTTTAGTCTGCAATATAGATTATAAAGTTTGTAGTTATTTTCCATGAACGCTTTCAAAAAATGAATATGTCTTCCAGAATATGTCATAACTGTTTTAGAATTGAAAAAAGTCTGCAATATTTCATTATTGGCATTAAAGATTAGTTCTTGTAACTCTCTATCCTTGATAGTATGGATACGTCGATAATTAATAATGATTTGCCTTAAAACCATTTCCAATTCCTCCTCTTCAAGAGGTAAACCCAATGTCTGATGGTCAAATAACAACCTTCTTGTTATATAAAAAGAATCAAGCGATTTAATATTTCCTTTGGAAGATATACTGATACCTTTCATGTTTTTTCTATAACAGTATACAATGTTTGAAACTGATGCACGCATCTTGCTTAGAGGAAGAAGTATAAATGAGACAACCGTATCTTCAAACCAATATTTTTCCGGAAATTGTATATTTCTGAATAATTGAGCGCGAAAAACTTTTCCCCATGCGAAGCCATACATGTTTAACGTTGTACTATGCCTGTTTTCCCTTACCACACGTTTCAGAATCATATGGTTATAAAATAGTTGATATCCACCTTCAACTATATCTGCATTATATTTATCTGCGGTATCCATCAATGCTTCAATGGCACCCTTACAAAGTTTATCGTCAGAATCAACAAACATTATATAACGTGCATTTATTTCAGATAACCCCCTGTTTCTTGCCCCGGAAAGTCCCCTGTTGGCTTGGTCTATAATCTTTATATTAGCATACGATTCGTATTTTTTCAATAATTCTCGAGTGTTGTCTGTTGAACCGTCATTTACTACTGTTATACAAAATGAGTAGGTAGTTTGTTGGTTAACAATCGAATCCATGCATTCTTCTATGTACTTTTCGACATTATAGGCAGGTACGATGATTTGAAGAGCATATTGGGGGAAATCTTCAATATGGTTATCACAAATACTTGAACATTGGAAATCAAAAGCATATTTTTGTAAATAATTATAAGCATTCCTTTGCTTTCTTTTTTTCTTTCCTGAGTTTTTTACAAATGGTAGAATTGCCTTATATATCAAATTGTTAAGATGTAATGCATGTAATACTTTGTATATCATTATTTTTCTGTATATAGTTTATATAGATTGTCAATCAAATTTTGCATTTCAAATCCTGCTTTCTGAACTTCTTTTGTCATATCTTTACGTTTTATTTGCCCTTTTTCCATGATGGCTTTTGCCCACTCTTGGGGAGATTGTTGGAGGGACATAAATTTTATTTCAGGCGAAAAGCTAACTTCTGTAGTTGTACTATCTGAAATAAATACAGGCAATCCGGACGTTTGTGCCTCGATAAGAACCACACTCAATCCTTCGTATAAGGAGGGGAAAACGAAGCTATCCATTGCTTGCATGATACGATTTCGGTCATCTCTGAATCCTAAAAAAACAACCTTATCCGTTAATCCTAATGCAGTGATTTTTTGCTCTAATATAAGTTGTAAGCTACCTGTGCCTACTAGTACAAGGCAAGCATTCTTTTTAAACTTTGTTATTTCAGCAAAGATATCAATTAGAAAAGCATGATTCTTTTGCCGTTCTAATCTTCCTACATGGCCTATAACAAACTTATCTTCAATTCCTAATTCTTTTCGTACTTCTTGCCGTGTTTTCTCATTATATATAAATGGCTTACTATCGATAGCGTTCAAAATCACTTGTGCATATCCTTGTTTTACACATTCTTTTCCAAAAAGCCACTCGCATGCAAGATTTGAGCAGCCGCAACAATGTGTGGCATGTTTTCTCAAAGAATGTTTCATTAAATTTCCTAATGCAATAGATAAGGGATTATGTGTTTGAAAACTTGTATTATGAGAGTGGGCAACTCGTACTGGTATCCCATATTTTTTGGCAGCTTTCAATATGTAGTAATTTTTGCTACTGGAATGCATATGCACTACGTCATAATTATGATGTTCTTTGAAGAATTTATCTACTTGTCGGAAATAGTGGGGACAATCTAAGGGTGTTCGTATCCAAGTGTTTTTGAGTTGGTATACAGTTATACCCATATTTTTCAGCGTTTTTGTCAGGGGATATTCTTCACCATCATCTAAGTTTAAAATATCAATCTGCATTCGTTGGTTATCATTGTGTTTTATAATATCATAAGTCAGTGCTTGAATACCACCTAAGCGAAGCCGGTCTATGAAAAATAAAACTCTTATTTTTTTATTTTCTATCATATTATTAAAGTATTAGAATCATAATTGGAAAGGTTACTCCCTGATGCCGAATCCAACTTCCAAAATCCGGTTCAAAAGCTGCCGAGCATAATAAGAATGCTATATAGGTAAATAATGCCAATTCCCTTGTAGAAGCGTGTCTCATTTGAATCTTCCCAAGATTCTTTTTTTGTCGTTCCATCCCTTTAAATGCTTTTACCATGAATAATACTAATAAGAACTGATTAGCTAATAAAAAAAGATAGGTGATTTTCCCTTTTAGCAGTAATTCTATCGGGAATAGCAGCCTAAGTATTTTTAAAAGATATTCTGCTGTAAATAGCGGCCCCCCGTTTGCATTAAATACTGGTGTGATTTCCGATGCCCCCAGTGCTAGTCTGTTATTTACACGTATTAGTTCTTCATATATATCAGGGGATTTACCTCCCATAGTAATCATGAATATGTAATGAAAACCGCTGATGGCAAGCATCATTAGTATGATATATATTGCTAATTGTGTGTTAGTCAACTTTTTCTTTGCATTCTTTTTAAATAAGTACCTCACTGTGAACACTAAAAAAATGAAGAACATTATAATTAATCCATAATACTTTCGTGCCAAGATGGTGCATAGTAACAGTACACCTATAATTAAAATACATTTTGTTCTGTACGTTATATGGCGCAACATAATACAATAATACATTAATAGAAAGAATAACATCTGATAAGGTTCTTTCGCCATATTGAAACAAAATATATTCAGCACGGCAGTATTCATATAGATGAATAAATTTTCTTTTCTTCCCGCTAATGGATGTGTTTTATAATACTCCTTTATCATAAGATATACAGGGATATTATAGAGTATCGTGATAAAGATTTCCCAGCCGATATAAGAGTCTATATTGAATATATTTATAAAATCAAATAAATGCATTGCATTTACTGTCGCATTTCCGTTGAAGCTGAAATGAGGGATTTTATTTTGGTTCATCTGTGGTATCATTCCCCATCCGATGCTCATATCCACCAGTTGCGGTTTCATAATAGTCCATCGTATGATTTTGGATATGATTATCAGCGGGATAAACCAGTTTGTGAAGTATTGGATATTCTGCTTCCGTTTTGCATTGAATATCCTTTTATATTTTAGTAGTAATAACCTTTCTTGTACGTCCATCATCGGGGCATTAATGCGTTTTCTAGTAAATGGATTGATTCAGTTTTAAGGTTGGCTACTCGTTGGTGCACTTGGTTCCAATCTACAGATAGGGAAATACTATCTTCTATCATTTCATTTCCTCTTAATACTCTTTCACTCATACCCAGCGTATCCAACAAAGAGTAAAGTCGTGAGTTGGTTGATACGGCACTGTCATTGCTATATCGGCGAAAAGAAAAGAACTGTTTGCGGAATAGTGTAGAGAATATTGTACAGTGAAAAGAGTCTGTCAGAACATATTCAGCATCCCGTATCAATCCTACAAATTCCAAAGATCCTACTTCATACAATGGATAATCGGCTACCCCTTCATCCCTTTTTATATATTCATCCAGATGCATCAGTTGCACTATCTTGTATCCGGTGGCAGCAGACAATTGTTTTGCCCATTTCCGGTGTAATGGATTATTGCCCAGAAAATAACAAAGTACATATTTCTCTTTAATTTTTCTTTCCTTTGGAATAATTGTATTCCATTCTTCGGCACTAAACAGCAGGGTAGGGTCACATATCATTCGTACGTCTTTCCCTGTTAATTCCTTAATCAATTTCTGCCCCGATGTTTCACGTACATATATATCATCCAATCGGTTCAAAAAAAATTTTGCAGCTTTGGCTTGTCGTTTAGGTAGTCTTGATACTCCGAAGCTGGTGGCGTAAGCTACTTTTTTTATATCATCCGGCACAAAGTTTAATGTGTAATAATTGGCTGCAATGTTCGAAGGCAACCATAATTGGTCGCTTCCAACTACAAAAGCGCTGTATTCATGAGCATGTTTACCCAATTCAGCTTTTGAGTGATAGAGGCGCGACAGATAGAAGTGCTCGTTGGCAAACTGGGTAAACAAGGCATCTCGTTTCGCCAAATTCTTTTTATATTCAGCATTTCTACGCTTGGCAATTAGTTTTCTCACTGTTGACATCTTGTCCTTGATGGTATTCATGTCGAATATACGACTTAAAAAGTAACGATACTTGGCTTTGTTTATTTCAGCCTTTAAACCATCGATACAAATCGTTTCGTTCTCTATTTCCAGCTTATCACAAATCATTTGTGTGGCAAGTGCTTGTAGCTGACTGCCGTAATTATGCTGAAAATAGCATATAACTAAGGCTACCTTCTTCATTATTGTTCATATATTTTTTCAATGAGTAATTTCCATTGATTACATATTCTTTCTTGATTAAACTTTTGACAATCTGTCATAGCATTTGCAGCAAGTTGCTTTCGTCTCATGTCATTTTCCATTAATTCTGTAAACGCTTTTTGAAATTGGGTTTCGTCATTATTAGATATGATTATCCCGTTACGTCCGTCTATAATGACGTCTTTCAAAGAAGAAAAAGAATTATATACTATTGGTACACAACCGAATTGTTGAGCCTCAATGAGAGTCATGGGAAATCCTTCGAAAGAAGAAGTCATAAGAAATATGGATGCACGTCGATAGTAGTCAATGGGATTTTGTCTGCCCACTATAAAACAATGTTTTAATTTTAGTGTTTTAATCATGGTTTCATACAAAGTTTTAGATATTCCATCCCCTACAATTTCAAACTTCCAGTTTTTGAAATTATCATCTTGCTCAATCTTTTGCCATATTCTCAACATGATTGAAATACGTTTGATTCGTTCATCCAATCGCGCGACTACAATGATTGTTTGTTCTTTATATTGAATATCTTCTTTATGATATTCTGAGTTGAAAGATAGGCAATTAGGGATGACGAGGAATTTTGAATTATCGCGTATTTGAGCATATTGCTGGTATAGCTTGATATAAGAAGATGATAACAATATAAGCTTTTCTCCTTTCTGATAAGCATTGAAATATGCTTTCTTTGTTGCTTGTTTAATAAGAGGACAATATATTGGCAATAATATAAGTCTTGTCAGCAGGCGTAATGAATCAATGTTAACTCCGCTGATTTTTTTTATGTCTTCTATCTCGATAAAGCGTTCATCTGTGCCTGGCATGTAATGCAATGCAGAAATAATTTTCACAGAATAATTGATTCGTTTTAGTGCTTTTTGCAATCTGTTTACTACATCTAATGATGTTTGTATAATCACAATATCAATTTGATTCTTTGCAATATATGATGCCGCTTTCTTATAGTTTCTACGAATTTTAGGTCGTATCCCTAAGCGGTCATGTAAGCGTAAACGAATTTTTCCGTTTGTATCTGTATGTTGCAAGCTATACGGAATTTCATCCGCATAGATAGAATAAATTTTATAATCGTACTGTTTCCTAAAATATTCGGTTAGTATGGATGTTATTCTACCTATTCCACCCGTTGTAGGCGATATGTCTTGTTGGGTATAAAAAAGAATGTTCATTAATTCTCCTTTTGTAGTTTATAGATTTTATTCCAATATTTTTTTATTCTATGTGGATATGGAAGAAGAAATAAGTAATAGAAACATCTAAAGATTACAGAGGTAAATTTGTTTCTCTTGTTTTTACAAAGATGAACTAAGATAAAATAGCATGTATGTTCCAATAATTCAGTTTCCCAGAAAGCGATATTATACCACGGTATTTGTGGATAAATATAATTTCTCCTAAATTTGTATAGGCAAGAATAAAATGCAGTATTATAAATCTCTGTTTTTCTTTGATTCATGCTATTATGATTTGTCCGATATAACACAACCGCTTTTTGGAGTAATGCAATTTTGATATCAGAAGACGAGCACTTTAGCCAAAAAGGTAAATCTTCAATATATCGATATTGTTCATCATACCAACCAACCTTATCAAATATTTCTTTTCTTAAAAGAACTCCAGGAGAAAAATTAAAACTCTGTGTTAATAACTTCTTATGTTGTATATGAGGATTGTTATTAAAAAAAGAATATTTATCCTCTGTTGGATAATCTCTTCCGAGTACCTTCTCTTTTTTTTTATTCAAGTAGAAAGACTTGCATATCCCGGTTATTATATAATCATCCCCGATTGCATTTACCAAATCCTCCACACAATTAGGTAACAATATATCATCTCCCGCAATACATTTTATAAATTCTCCTTGTGCTTTTTTATACCCTTTGTTGCAATTTGCGGGAATCCCCGTATTATGTTCTGCTACTATTAATTCCGTTCGTACAAAGCGGCTTTTATTCTGTTCCAGCCATTCACGGCATATTGCCACAGTGTTGTCCGTAGAGCAATCATCACTTACTATCAACTCTATATTCTGATAAGTCTGTTGTTTGGCGCTTTCAAGCGTTTCCAGTACATATTCTGAAGAATTGTAAGTGATGATTACAATAGATACTAAGGAGTTTGAATTATTAGCCATGTGATAAATACCTTCTAAATATTAATTTTCTAAATACAAAAAACATGCATAATGTATAGCATACGTAGTTCACGAAATAACCTTGAGTAATTCCTACTACGCCATTCTGCTGCATAAATAAAAATCCTAATCCTACAAAAGTGAAAGCGAATAAAACTTCCGTTGTAATGAATGCCTTAGTCATTGATTTTGCAAGCATCAAGAATGCCAGTAACCAGCTACAAATCTTGAAAAAATCACCCGACAATTGCCAGATAAATAAATTTTCCATCGGTAGAAAGTCCGGTGTATATAGAATGCGGATGATGGCGAAACGCAGAAAGTAAACTAATGTGAAACCAGCCAATAGCATCGGAATAATTACTTTATATGCTTTAAAAATTTCTCTGCGTAACTCTATGGGATCAGTTAGTTCGGAGAGTCGAGGAAGGTAGTAAACACCAAAAGAACTTGTAACTATTGTCAGATACGCACCGGATACACGATTCATGGCTTCCCACCATCCGGCTTCTACCGGGGAGATTTGGGATATTACATAACCACGAAGAAACATTTGAGAAACCGGTACTGTTGCTGCGGATATAAACATCATCATTGTGTAGCGGAAATACTTTTTGGATATTCCAAAGTTTAGTTTTTCCCGAAAAAACTCCCAGTCTACCCAAGGCAGTTTTCTTATCATCCACAATGTAATGAACAGCATCACGCTTTGATAAGTGACCGCACTAATCAATGCGCCTTTCAGACCCAAGGCAAAGACAAATGAGATAGTGAAGATTAAACCTACAATACTGTTTGCAATGTTTATCGCTACATATTTCTTGAATTGCTTGAAACCATTGATGACGGAGGTCAACATTATGTTCAAGGCATAGAGTAAGACCGTAAAACCAAATATAATGAATACATATCCATAATCGGGAGAAAGCATGATATACCGGCTCAGATACGAATGAAATAAAATCATTATAAGCCCTACTGTCACCGAACAGCCTACAGTAATGCGCAGTGCGGTAGATAATAATGATTTGACAACTTTCGTATCTTCCTTATATTCGGCTATATATTTTGTGATGCCGTTATTGATACCTCCACTGGATAATGACATCACAATGGAAGAAAAGTTGTTTAGCTGTCCTATCAGTGCAACTCCGGCAGGACCAATGACGGATGCCACAACCTTTACGCTTAATAATCCGGTCAGCATTTTCACCAAAGTAGACATTGCCGTGAAAGAAAAGACCTTCACGATATCCGCTTTGAAGGCACGCTTGAGGTAAGAAAAGAAATTCGTGATTAGTCTTTCCATGCATTCAGCAGTTCCACCACCGTTTTCACCTCCTCAACGTCCATCACAGGGCTCATTGGCAAACTCAATTCTTCCTTATGAATCTGTTCCGTTATCGGAAAAGACAGCCCGTTCCATTCTTTATAGCACTCTTGCTTATGGGGTGGGATAGGGTAGTGTATGATAGTTTGCACACCGTTATCCGCCAGATACTTCTGTAATTCGTTACGCTTCTTACAGCGGATAGGGAATATGTGGAAGACATGGGTATCCCAATCTTTCACTATCGGAGTAATAATATCGGGGTTACTTATGTGCTCGATATAATATTCTGCCACCTTTTTGCGGAGTACCACATCTTCATCCAGGTGCTTCAGTTTCACTGCCAGCACGGCAGCCTGTATTTCGTCCAAACGACTGTTTCTACCGATATATTTAAATACATATTTTTGAGTTGAACCATAATTGGCTACTGCGCGTACCACCTTGGCCAGTACTTCATCATCAGTAGTTACCGCTCCCGCGTCACCGAAAGCGCCCAAATTCTTTCCCGGATAGAAACTATGACCTGCGGCATCTCCTAAAGAGCCTGTCTTCCGTCCATTGAACTTACAACCGTGCGCTTGCGCATTGTCTTCCACAAGCTTCAGGTTATATTTCCCGCAAAGTTCACCTATCTTATCCGTATAAGCGCATTGCCCATACAGATGTACAATCAGGATTGCTTTAGTCCGTCCCGTAATAGCCTTTTCTATTTTAGCATCATCAATCTGGTAGGTTTCAATACTTGGTTCCACCAATACCGGTTTCAATCCGTTCTCTGATATTGCCAAGATAGAGGCAATGTAAGTATTGGCAGGCACTATCACCTCGTCACCCGGTTGCATCACACCCATTTCCATGTATGCGCGAAATATCCAGATGAGTGCATCTAGGCCATTTGCGCAACCTACTGCATATTTTGTTCCTATATACCGGCCATAATCCGCTTCAAACTTCTCGCTCTCTTTTCCCTGAAGATACCAACCGGAGTCTATTACCCGGTTCACCGCTTCATGTATTTCACCGGAATACTTCCGGGTTATTTTCTGTAAATCTAAAAACTTTGTCATAATTGTAGAATATGTTGTTTCCCTGTTTTATCTTTTTTGTTCATATCTAAAATGGTGCCGTCAGGAGTTATGTATCCTTTTTGACTTGCAGGATTGCCATACCAGACTGTGTTTGCCGGGATGTCGGAAGTAACAACACTACCTGCACCTATTAAGGCATATTCACCAATAACATGTCCGGCAACAACAGTGGCATTGGCACCGATAGATGCGCCGTGTTTTATAAATGTCTTCTTAAACTCCGTCGGATATTTTTTAGATCGTGGAATCAAATCATTGGTAAATGTCACATTAGGACCTATAAATACATCATCCTCTATCCTTACTCCATCCCATAGCTGAACCCCGGATTTCACGGTGACACGATTCCCTATCTGTACGTCATTTTCAATCAAAACATGGGCGCAAATATTGCACTCATCGCCTATAACGGCTTGGGGCAGCACCACACAGAATTGCCATATATTGGTATTATTTCCAATATATTTGCTTCGCACATCTGCTGTAGGATGAATCTTAATCATTCTTTTTGTATTTTATAAATTCATTGTAATCTCTGATATAGTCTTTTTCGTCATATCCGTGTGAAGCCAACACTAAACATACAGCTCCTGAGGAAAAGTCATCCAAAGTTCTCCAAATACCGGGAATTACATAAAGGCCTTGATAGGGGCGGTTCAGTACAAAAGTACGTTTCACATTACCGTCATCAAGCGTTACCGTGAAACTGCCACTTGCCGCAATAATCAGTTGGTTTAACTCCTTATGTGCATGTCCGCCACGGCTTTCACCACCGGGCACATCATATAGATAATAAGTTCGTTTCACTTCAAAAGGAATAGTGTTTGAATTTTCAACTACTGATATATTTCCTTTACGGTCACTATGGTGCTTGTCCAGCTCAACCATGGTACAATCATAAACATTGCTTTTCTTCATTGATTGAGACTTTTAAATAAGTTGTAATCAAAGATATAATCGGATTCGTTGTATGGTATGGAAGCCAATACTAATGCCAGCGAGTTGGTGGAAAAATTATTCATTTCACGCCAAATTCCTTTCGGTACATAAAGCCCGTAATAAGAACGGTTCAGTGTAAATAGTTTCTTTTTCGTGCCATCGTCTAGTAACACATCGAAGCTGCCGGATAATGCAATGATAAACTCTTGGTTTTCTCTATATGCATGTCCACCACGTGCCTCACCGCCCGGTACATCATAAATCCAGTAACTTCTTTCTATTTTAAAAGGTACCTGTTTGAATTCTTCTGCAAAAGACAGGTTACCACGCTTGTCTAAGAATTTAGGCAAGTCAATAATTTTAGCGTCCGCTAAGTTCATGTGTAAATGAGAAGTAAAATAAGTTGTAAAAAGATTCTATCTTGAGCATGCTACGCTCTCGCTTCTCCCAGAGTATGGATCAACGAAATCATGAGGTGATTGATAAAATGTGTGGCAAAATTAAGGATAACTTGGCGAAGCGCCAAATATTTTACAAAAAAATATATAGCCATTTCTCTGATTTTGTAAAATTGGAGAAATGACTATATATAACCTATAAACTTTTATATAGTATTTACGGTAATTAAAGAAGCAAATCGATCGTTTATCTCTTCTAACATTCGTTTGATATCTTTTTTATCAACTATTTCTTTATTGGAAATATTAGTAATAAAACATTCTATATCAAATATTAACTGAGCTACTTTTCTACTTTTATAATTCTTGGTATATAGGGGATAAATTTTTCTCAGAATTCCATGTAGCAGAATTAATAGCTCTATTAAGTAGATGGATTGGTTTTCGTTGTACTCAGTATTGTTTTTCAGGCAAACAATATACTCGTTAAATAATTTCTTTAAATGAGTTAAGACACTGTCCAACAGTATTGTTCGCTCTTTACAGTCAGTAAAAAGTTTGTTGTCCCATCCTACTGAGAATGAGTTCATAATATCTGCTAATTTGAATCTGTCGTAGCCATCTCGGATATCTTGGTTTTTATTATTGAAATCTTTCAATATCAGGTCTACTCTGTAGTTGATGCTCTCTATAAATTTTTCAAGTCTTTTCTCATTAAGATTTTCTTGAGATTCTAATTCCTTGAATTTATCTTTTAGCTGTTCTTTATTCTCATGGGCTACCTTCATCTGGACGAGTAAAGGAATAACTCCCGCTAATAGCGCTAATAAAGCTATCCAAAAGCTGAACCAACCATTCCATTTATTTATAATGTTATTTGATTCTTGCCTGAGATCGTTCAATGCATTTTCGTAATGAGAATTTTGTTTTGTATAAATTGAATCTATATAACACTTCAATTCTTCCATTTGCTGGTTAGAAATATGACCGGTAGTATCGTTGGATGCAGGCAACACTAGTTGAATTTTTGGATTATGTATGGTCTGCGGCTCTTTATTCATGATACAACCTGAAAACACAAGAGTACAGAATATCATCATAAGGAGATAACTGATTGCAGTAAAAATATATATTCTTTTCATGGCATGGGGGTAATGTCGTATAGATTTTTAAATGGATTATTATTGTGGCTGCGTTCATCATTCGAGGTAACTTCGCGATAATCAAATAAACGCCCATAGAGCACGTCTTTATGGATAGGCACGCTATGGGCCGCCGCATTGACCAGCATTTCGTCATGGGTCAGGAAGATAACCTGCAATTCCATATTATCTTTGAATGTTTCCTTGTGTACTTCGTATAGAATACGCATGAACTCTTCTACCTTTTCCCGATTGGTGAAATCACTGGAATAGAATACGTCGTCCATGACCAATGGGAAATTGAAGTTCATATAGGTCTTGATGGAAAAGGCGATAGCAATCTTTAGCCCCAAGCAATATATTTTGAAACGGAAAGAATTGAAAAATTCTCGTGGAGTGAAAGTCTCGGTGCTTTTATCCGCTTTCGTAAATTCAATCAGTGAATTTATCTTGTAATCCGGTTCTTTCAGCTGAACTACAAAATTTTCGTCCATTCCCATAAAGTCTTCCAAAATATTTACCACAAATCTATGGGCTATCCGATGGAATGTTTTTATTCGATTATTAATCAAACCCTCCAAACCTTTTATCAGAGAGTCCAGATACATATAATGGGCATCATATCGTTCATATAGCCTTTCTATGCTTTCTACTTGGCGCGAACGATATTTCTCAAGTTCTTTTTGTAATGATAATAATTTCTCATTCTCTTGAATGAGAAAAGATGATTTGTCTTTATTGGATTTACTTTGATAGGCTTTCCATGCCTGCAAATAATTGGCATAATAGAAGCTGCGCATATCTTCAAAAGTCGTGAAAGATAAATTCTTAATTTGGTTATAGCGTTCTTCAATATTGGTTTTATATAAATAAATCGGGGTAGTATTCATTTCATTGTCTCCTATCGCCGCTTCACACTGGGATATGAAATCGGAATAAAGCACCAATAGACTGCAATTTTCAGGTAGCGAATTGGATAATTCTTTTTGCTGCTCTTTAAGATACGATATTTGTTTTTTTATATTTTCCCTAAGTTCATTTACGATGGCTTCTATACTTTTACTTTTCGTAGATAAATCCCACTTTAATTGATAATGCTCGATAGGCAATAACGGTTGAGTGGATGGTTGTTTCCATTTGTCCCATAGGTTGAGACTCTCTTCCGCGATGTTGGTTAGAAATGAGATTTTGTCTTCCAGATTGGTAGTCTCTTCACCTTCTGCTATCTGATTGAACTCTTTCATTTTGTTATATTTGTCAATAACTTCCCGAGCGCTACTTTTTTCTTCTTTAAGAGCCTGCAGCAAATCGACGGACATCTTTAATCCTACTTGCTCATAGATAAAATTGGTAGGATCTTTGCTGTAATTGCTGATTTCGAGTATATCGTTCTCACTGCAAAAGAAGGGCCGGATGAGGTGCTGAATCTCTTTAAAATTATCGGAAGCTTTTTCTTCCTTCCCGCATTTTAATTCTTCCTCATTGGTTGATAGTAATAATTGGAAGGGGGTAGACTTATCTTTACCATAATTCAGGTAACCAGAATTGATTTCCACTTTACGTTGCTCGGCGGCTGAAATCTTTCCCGTACAGAGGTATTCCAGACCACTGAAAATCGTTGTTTTACCACTACCATTATTACCTACTAAAAATAAATTGGCATTGCGTGCATTTTCATTCTTTGTAAAATCGATGCCAAATGGTGGTTCATCATAAGGGTATTTACGGAAACCCTGCATGGTGAAAAAATTGAATCTATAATCGAGAAAAGGCCGTTTCCCTTTTCTCGTTGTTTTTTGGGGAACGCTATTGATATCCGAATCCTTATTGTTTAAATTGGGTTCGGGCTTGGGAATAGCATCGATAAACTTGCGCTTCACCGAAGCATTCCATCCCTCAGCTTCGATGAGGCGAAACACAGCTTTCACAAAATAATTGTCCGGGTCACTATCTGCTATCTCTTGCAAAAGAGAGAGGGTGATGTTTTTCATTGTTTATTAGAATTGTATACTTACTGAAGATTGGAGTTGAATACTTGTTGAAACCTAAATTTTACTATTTTACGTGATTGAGTGTCTTTCTTTTGAAAATCTGTCTTTATCTTTTCTTTAATTTCTTCGGGGACTTCTATATTTAAAGATTTTTCCAGAATGGATAGGGAATGTTGGGCGTAAGCGATATTTTCCTCTTTGAATATGGCGATAAAAGATTCCCAATAGAACAAAATAACTAAAAAACGATGAAGACTTTTACGATTTAATTCAAGTATATTATTGTCGAATATGATTTGTTGCAATGTTCTGCATTCTTCTGTCGGATTTTCTATCGGTAACGAGAGGATTTGTTCTTTGGTCAATATCATTCGTAGGAAATAGATAGATTGAATTTCCACAGTATAATCATCCAATAGCTGCTTTTGTTCTTCATTAAAATCGGTTACATCCCAATTTGTAATAAAATCAGTAATCTTTTTTAGCCATGAAGAAAGGAACTGATTGTTTATATGTTCTTCTTTGAGCAAAAAGTGGTTTGCTATGGCAGGAAAGTGAACTTTTGTAAAAGATAGATATAAATCTATGTATGCATTGACCCATACAGTTTGTTCGTCGCTTAATGGAGTAGTGGTGGCAAGTATTGAATTTAATTCATTGTCTTGTTTACTGAGGTTTTTCTGAGTGCCTACAGTTTCACTCCGCAAAAAGGAGAGACCTTTTAAAATGGATATTAATCGTTGATTTTTCTCTGAGGTGTTGTCTGATATGAATAAGTGCCATGACCCCTCTTCCCATCGGACGTCAAATTGGGCCAGGCGGTAATCATAGTTTATCTTTCTATAAGGGTCAGTCAATAGAATGGATAGAATTTCCTCCATTTGTTTCTCCGATACATACTTTGTGTTGAGTGCTTTCTCCATTCTGTCCATGGTATAGAATACCAAACGGGCTATTTTTATCAGGCTGTTTTCATTCTCTCCGGCCCTGAATAAGCGCTTCCAACAATAAATTCCATCGATGTCGATTAATTCATATTTGGGCGCTACGCAACCTTTATCGATCTCTTGGTCAATCCAGATATGAATGTCTTTTAGTAAGTTATCGGATTTCATTAAAGGTGCTAATTCAAAATTTATGGAACCGAAAGACTCCCCAAAACATAGTTTATCGAAACTCGTGTTGTCTATGGAAGCCAAGCCGATGTTAAAGTGCAGGTTGGAAAACATGACGGATAATGCGGCGGAGACATTCTTTACGTTATTCCATGCAATACGGTTTTTTTCGGCATAACTTAATTCGAATGCCGGAGGAATCAGGTTCACAATATGTTGCGTCAGGAATTGGTTGTCAAAAGAGCAAATATAGTCTGTTTGTTTCTCATTCTGCCAAGCATAAATCAAATTTTCCTTGATGTCTTCACATAACTCGGGACCGAATAAATACATCAAGTCCTGTGTGTCGAAGTGAGGTTCGAGGATATAGCCGAACTTTTCTAAAAATTGATATAATTCATTTTTATACTGTAATAAGGTGCAGAATGACTCCAGATAGTTTGCGCTCACGGCAAGACTCCTTAATCTTCGACGTTTATATTCTTCAGACATAGTGTCTGTCTGTACATGAGAGTCAATTTCTAGATTACTTTTTACGATTGGCTGGGCAGTATTTAAAAGCCTTTGCCATATTTCATTAAAATTTGAGCCAAACTCTATCTGATCGGAATGGTGTTCCAATTGTTCTGCCGGAATAATAAAGGGAGAATAGGCAACTACTTGCAAACTGTCTTCAGATATATACAAACGCAATTTTGAGAAGTCCGGATTTCGTTTTTTCTGATTGGAATCCAGCAATATGGTAAAGCTGGTTTGGGTAATATAGTGGTTGTGCAATGAGTCATATATCTGATGTTTCACGGCATAGATATCTTTATTAGGGAAACATTCTTTTAAGAAAAATTCTATGTCTTCTATTGATATATGTCTTTTTCTTTCTTTTATAAACGAAACAATAGGATATTCCATATCCATAGGTATGCCTAAGGACAATATGTTGCGGGCATTGCGTGTGGTATAGAAAGGTATATCGTTTTCTTCAATCTCTTTGCAGTCATTTAGTTCCGCATATTGAAAACTTCTTGTGTTTTTTTTCTTTATGATAGGGAACACTTCAATGTCTTTGCGTCCGGTACACCACGCGATATTTTCCGTAACATTTTCCAGTGTAGTGCCATAATACATGGCGTCATCAATCACCACTATTCTTTCGTCGGTTAGAGTTTGCATATAAAATGGAATAGCATGTTCCGTTATAACCGTTACGTTATCTGCTAGGGGATTATTGAAAAAATTGGTAATCCAACTTAACAGGCGGGGCATTTTTCTAGACATCGCTATTACCACAACATTTCTTTCTCCTTTCCCGGAGGACTTAAAAATACCACTTGCATCTATCCAAGTATGCAGTGATTCAAGGTATAGCTCTTCCTTTGACATTGTTGTTCTAACTATGATTAAGTTAGTAATTATAATTATATTAGAGATAAATTGTTTGATAATTAAGTTCATTTAGGAATTCTGTCTCTTCCTGCTTTTATGAAGAAACGGAACGCAAATAATTAATGAACGCCCGACAAAAATAAGGATAAAGCATCACAATGCCAAGACTTTTAATAGAAAAAACTTTAGTCTTTCAGCCCCGGAAACAGGATTTTTACTCCTTCCCGGTAGATGCGGCGGGCGTCGGCTTCGGTGGTGAACTCGCGAAAGGCGCTCAGGATGTGTTCGTAGTAGTCTATCTCGTAATTGTAGAGCCCTTTTTTATGTCCTCAAGGTAGGTTTGCTTCATGTGGCACGCGTCGCGGAAATCGGCACGCTCGATGTTCAGGGCGGAGAGTTCACGGAGGAGGAACT
Organism: uncultured Bacteroides sp.; assembly: GCF_959029255.1. Lineage (GTDB taxonomy): Bacteria > Bacteroidota > Bacteroidia > Bacteroidales > Bacteroidaceae > Bacteroides. Next base: position 79,549 of record NZ_CAUFUE010000011.1, read on the forward strand.
CGCCAAACTCCGGATGATGGGAGGATTTTTTGGCTTTTTGTATCATACTTGGTTGTTATAAGTTGTTAATTGATTTAAAATTCAACACGGTTTGTACCCATATAGTGGGTACGGGGATTACGGGAAAAAGGAGGTAACTTCGTGGCTCTTTCTTTGAAATACATGTAAAAAAATAGTTTATGAAGACAAACAAGACCACCCTTTCCGTAAAGGAATTGCAAAAGACGATAGGGCAATGGAAGAAACGGAAAATTACCGATTCTACCGAAGCCAAATTGCTGGATCTTTATCTGGGGATGACCGCGTTCATGAATGAGGAACGGGTCTATCCCTTGGAGAATTTTTATGACATCAGCGTGGGGCTGAGGTTCAAAAACACACGGTGCATGACGGAGGCCGTCAGGCAATGCGGCTCGTTTGGGATTGCGCCGGACAGAAACGTCTACGGGATGAAGGCTTTTTATTCGTTGCTGTGGCGCGAAAAAGGGGCGCAGGATGGGTTGCCACAGACCGATGATTCGGGAGAAACGCCGGGAACTTTGCCGGGAAACTTCCCGATGGGTGATATATATAATAATATAACTCCTAAAGGAGGGGCTTCGGAGGAAACGACTCCTGAAGAAAGCCTTTCCGACGGAAAGGCGTTTCACGAAGAACTCACGGCTGCCGTCAAGGAATTTTTTCATCTCATCAACGAGATTCCCGAACAGAAGGCGCAGATTTTCACTCCGCTCATCGACTGGTTCCAGCAGCACGAGGGGCTGACGCGCAGCCATGCCTGCGCCAACCTGGTCTATTTGGTGAACGAGCTGCTGCTTCCTTACTTTGCCGCCCAGGCGCGTTTCCTGAAGTCCAACCACGTGGGGCGCCTGTGCTGGCTGCGCAATCTGCTGAAGTCGCCCCACGGACAGCACTTGCTGAACGATGCCGCACGGGCAGGCAGGGAGAAGCGGCAGCAGGACGTCCGGCAGCAGAGGGTCAACCAGCGGAATAACCATCCACTCTGCGAGTTTGAATGGACGGACAGCGAATCGGGCATGCGCTTCTATGACGACCCCGTGGAGGGAGCGGTCAACATCCCCGAGGGCGCACAGCCAAGGCCTTCCGCAACCGCAGTGTGGAACGTCCTGAGCACCGGTTGGCAACATTAACCCCATCCCCATCTATCAACTATCATCTATCAACTAATATGAAACCATTTTACTATCTATGCGACTTTCCCGACCGTAAGAACGCGGGAAAGAATTTTGTAACCGTCTGTCCCAAGTGCGGGAAGAAGCATCTTTCCATCTCCAAGGCTACGGGACTTTATCACTGTTTTTATGCCGGGTGCGATTTCCACGGCAGGTTAAAAGATTTCTGGGAAGACCGGCCGCTTGCGGGAACTTCTTTCGGGCGTGAAAGTGCCCCGGCTTCCACCGGGGGTGGAAAGGTTCCGGCGGGTGGCGGCGATGGAAAGCCCGGTTCCGAGGTGCCGATGATTCCGGAAGACTATAAACGTCTGCCCGCCGAAGTGCTTGCCAAAATCAAACCGCTCACTGATGACGCGGAAACTGCCGACTCCGACCAGCTTGCCGCCCGCCGCTACCTTGCCGCCCAGGGCATTTCGCTGAAAACCGCCATCGACGCTCATATAGGTTGCCTGATGCACCGTTGTTTCGGCAAGGACGACCGGGAAGACAAAGACGGCAGGAGTGGCAAAAGCTCCACCGGCGCGTTGTATCATTGCATTGCCTACGTGAACTACGTAAACGGGCAGCCTGTGAACGTGAAGTACCGTTCGTGCGACCCTTCCGTAGGCGCGGGAACGGCTGCGGGCGGCAATCCGGTTCCCACTGTCTATGCCAAATTCTGGTGCCAGGATTCTCCCACCACGCCTTGTCCGCCCTACAATATCGACTGCATCAATCCGCTGCGTGTGCCCGATGACAGCATTCCTACGGTGATTATCACCGAGGGCGGCAAGGATGTGCTCACCTTGAACGAGGCGGGATATCCATACGCTATCAGTGTGCCCAACGGTGCGGCAAGCGACCTCATCAAGAGTTTCGAGCCCTTTGAGCCTTGGTTGGACCAAGTGCGCGACATCGTGATCTGCGGTGACCGCGACCTGCCCGGGCGCACCCTTGTGAAGCGTCTGACCGATTACTTCGGCGCCCGCTGCCTGCTTGCCACTTTGCCTGCCGACTGCAAGGATATTTCGGACGTGCTTGCCGCTTATGGGGTGGACGTGGTGCGGGAAGTCATTGACTCGGCATGCCCGCAGCACACGTCGGACATCATCACCGTGGGCGAACGTACGGAGGAAATCCTGAATGTACTGCACGGTGATTACGACCACGGCTACCAGGTGGGCTATGGCCCGCTGACCGACCATGTGTTCCATCCCACCGACCAGGGAGGGCTTGTCATTGTCACCGGAAAGCCCAACAGCGGGAAGACCGACTTCCTGAACGACTTGACTTGCCGCCTGATGGCGAAAACAGGCCGGTATGTCTGTTATCTTTCTTTTGAGGTGCCGGACAAGAGCAAGCACATCGCGCACCTCATCCAACTGATGCTGGGCAAGGTGAATACCGCCGACTATACGCGCCAACAGTTGCAGCCCATCGTCAGCTTCCTGAACGGGCACATGGTGCACCTCGACCTGCACGAAGTTTCGCCTACGCCTGCCAATATCATTGCCCGTGCGGACATGGTGAGGCGCACCGTTCCGTTGAAGTATCTCATTATTGACCCGTACCTCTTCATGGAGGTGGAGACTGGGCGCTATAATACCGAGACGCAAGCCATCAAAGCCATGCTGACGCAGATGCAGGCGTGGGGGCGCGTCAATCACATTTGGGTGGTTATCGTGGCGCATCCGCGCAAGTTGGTGAAGTTGAGCGGCAGGAATGAGTCGGAGGACATCGACATGTACACCATTTCGGGCAGCGCCAACTGGGCTAACCTTGCCGACTTCATCTTTTCCATTTCGCGCGTCAAGCAGCAAGACTGCGGTTATACGCGGCTTGACATGCTGAAGGTGCGCGACCAGGACCTCTGCCAAACGGGCAGTGTGCTTTATGTGCGCCAGCCTTGCGGCCGCTATGATGAACGTGAGTCGGAGGAACAAGTGGTGGCCGAGGAACAGGGCAAGATATTGTGCAAAGACCGTGTTCCGTGGATGGAGCTGGTGGAAAAATGACAAGGGGCGGGCATGCTTCGCCTTCGCCTGCCACAGAGGGGGGCGGAAGCGTTTTTTTTTTGCAAAACGGCGGCAAAGGTAGGTATAAGCTCTTGGAAAGCCAAAGGTTTCGGGCGGTTTTTCCGGGAGTTTGCCTTGCCAACCCCTCGTGTTTGTTTAGGAAAGTCCGGGGAATTGTCCGGTTGATGCCGGGGGAAAGGTCAGCCGTTCCCTCGGCATTTTGGCTTTAGGGTGCCGGGAGATTACTCGGGTTCTCCCAGCGCTTCTACGATGATAAACACTTGGAAGGGTGTGTAGCATTTGGCGTTAGGCTGCATGCCGGTGTCGTGGAGGCGCTCCAGGAGCCCAGGCTTGACGGCAATCCATCGGTTGAGTTTCTTTACGGCGGCTTTGGGGGTGATGAAGGGGCTGTATAGCATGGCCAGTTCGCTCTTGCTGTAACTGCGGATGACGAAACCGGTCGTTGCGGAATGATGAAAAGTTGTATCCATTTTACTCTCTTTTTGGGGATGAAAATTGTTTGGTTATGGATGTAAAGGTAATGAAAATTAGCGGTTTACGAAAGGAAATAGTTTGGTTTATTACGCCGTATTACGCCATATAGTGCCGTAAGTCGCGCGATGGAGCCATAAGGGGCAGATGGGTGGAGGGGAGGGGGTATCTTTGCGTTGTCAATTTTACAGTTGACGAGGGGACGAGGGACAAAGGGACAAGGGAGAAGTTGACGAGGAGACGAGGAACAAGTTGACAAGGAAAGAATGTCTGCTGAACAATGGAAATAGGATGTGTGGGAATCGTTTCCGAAACTTTCTCCCTTGTCAACTCGTCTCCTGACACCTTGTCACCTCGCCTCCTTCCTCCCTTGTCAACTGTAAAAATTGAGCTTGCGAAATTTTAAATTTTAAAAATTAATGATTATGGCAAATGCATTGGTAGTGCGTACACAGCGCTACAAAAAGATTGGAGATAAGTCTTCTCCGTTGGTTTATACCTTGAGACGTAAGTCGCGCGACGCGAAAATTTATGACTTGGCGCGTATCGCTGCGGAGATTGAGGCTTTGGGCGGCATGTCCGCCGAAGATGTGTTGCACGTGGGGCGTGCCATCGTGCGGCAGATGCGTGAGAAGCTGACGGATGGGAATAGTGTCCGTCTGGACGACTTCGGGCTTTTCCGCACTTCGTTTCATTGCATCACCACGGATGTGGAGAAAGATTGCACGGTGAAGAATATCGACCGGGTACGTGTCAACTTTAAGGTGGCAAGCACGCTACGACTTGTCAACGACTCGGTTGCTACCACCAAAGGGGCGCCGAATAATATCACTTTCGAACTGGTGAAGGAAAATGGTGGCACATCGGCGGGCGGAAACGGTGAAGGTGGCTCAGGGGACGACCAGAATGAAAATCCGCTGGGATAAGGGGGATTTACAATTTACAATTTACGATTTACAATTTTAAAAGACATCTATTATGGTTAAAATTAAGACAGGGCTTTGGGATACGATTTTGAAAGTGGTAATTGCTGTTGCTTCCGCCGTTCTCGGCGTTTTTGGGGCGAATGCAATGAATGTGTGATTAGGTATAAAGCATTAGGATGATGCGTTTTATTGATTTGATTGTGATACATTGCAGCGCTACGTGCGAGGATCGTCCCTTTACGGAACAGGCGTTGGAAGATTCGCACCGCAAGCGGGGATTTGATGGGACAGGCTATCACTTCTATGTGCGCCGCGATGGGAAAATCCTGACTACGCGTTCGCCGGGGAGGGTTGGCGCCCACGTGCGGGGCTACAATGCTCACAGTATAGGAATCTGTTATGAAGGCGGATTGGACCACTATGGAAATCCTAAGGATACCCGTACGGAATGGCAACGGCATTCACTCAGGGTACTGGTCAGAACGTTGCTGGTGGATTATCCCGGTGCCCGGGTTGTGGGGCATCGTGATCTCAGCCCGGACTTGAACGGTGACGGGGAGGTGGAGCCGATGGAATGGACGAAACAATGTCCGTGCTTTGAGGTGCGAAATGAGAAGTGGTGATAAAAAATGCCCGAAGAGTAGTTTTACTTTTCGGGCGTTTTCGTTTTTTCTACAAACCCCACCGGCATGTCCACATGGGCGCATCCCAGCATGGGTAGCCTGATGGCTATTTTGCTTTTTCCGCCTATCATCAGCAGTTCTCCTTCGAGTCCGCTCAGGGGACCTTTGATGACTTTTATCTTGTCGCCGGGAGCCAGGGGCGTGTGGCACATTTCTACGGCTTCGGGGCTGTAGTCGAGCATGAAACGGAACCGGTTCATCTGGGCTTCGGGGATGACGGCGGGGGAACTTTCGCCACGGAGCACCATGTAGCGGCTGATGGCTTGCAAGGTGAGGGGAAGCGGACGTTCCTGCGGGGTGACGTGTACAAAAATCATCATGGGAATCACCAAACGGTCTACCCGTTTACGGCGGTCGCTCCATTGGTGGATTTCACTTTGGATGGGGAGGTAGCACTCTATGCCCATGGCTGCAAGCCGCGCAGCAGTCTTTTTTTCGAGGCAAGACTGCACGTAGGCCACTAACCATTGGCGTTGAGTGATATTGGGAATAATTGCTGTCTGATTCGTATTTATCATTTTCAGTCGGTTTATAAAGTATGCCCGGCAACAGCGCTCTGCTGCCGGAGCATACGGCAAACAAACAAAATAGACCACTGGCGAGAACGGTGTCGCGCGTTCAAGTCAACAGGACTATGGGATATATATTTTTTCATTCGTGTTTTTGAGTTTCGTCTTGACCATAACCATAGCCGTAACCGTATTTCTTTCCGTAACCGTATTTCTTTCCGTAACCATAGTACTTGCCATACTTTCCATAGCCGTAATAATAGCCGTATTTTTTCTTTTTCATGTCCAGTCCGTTGACGACCGTGCACAATTGCGGTAAGCGTTGGCGTTCTTGCAACTCGTTGATTAACAGGAAATCGTTCTTGTGCGTGTAGTCGGCACGGCAGACGTAAATGCTTGCGTCCGCTACACGGGCTATGAGCTGAGTGTCGGTCACCATGCCGATGGGCGCGGTATCCAACACGATATAGTCGTATTCTTTTTTCAGTAGTTCGATGGCATCGGCAAGTGCCGGACGTGCCAGCAACTCCGTGGGGTTGGGAGGGACAATGCCACCCGGCAGCAGGTCGAGGTTTTTCGTTGTCCCCGAGGGAAGTATCATCGAATAGAGGTCGGTGGTTTGTGGAGTCGACAGATATTGCGTGACGCCTCTCTCCTTGTGTGAAATTTGGAAAACCTTGTTCAGTCCCGGTTTGCGGATATCCAGGCCGACGATGATTACCTTCTTACCCAGCAGGGCAAGGCTGACGGCGAGGTTGGAGGCGATGAAAGTTTTGCCTTCGCCACTCATGGTGGAGGTGACGAGGATTACTTTCCGGTTGGGGGCACCCAGCATGAAGAGCAGGTTGGTGCGCAGGCTGCGGAAAGTCTCCGCCATTATGTTATTGTCGTTTTCGCGGACGGCGATGGTGTGTGTAAGCCCGTTTGCGGTTTCGTTGAGGGGGACGTCGCCTATGATGGGGACGGTTGTGAGCTTCTCCACATCCGCCCGTCCTTCAATGCGGAAGCTGAGGAGGTTCATCAGGTAGATGATGGCTATGGGGATACCGATGCTCAGGAAGAAGGCTATCAGATAGATTACTTTGGTTTTTGGGGAGACGGGGGCATCGTCTGCCAGGGCGTCGTCTATGATTTTCGCGTTGTTGGCGTTTGCAGCGAGAGCGATATTGTTTTCTTCGCGTTTCTGGAGCAACATCAGATACAGTCCGGCTTTGATTGCCTGCTGGCGCTGGATACTGACGAAACGACGTTCCTGGGCGGGGGCATTATCGATGCGTCCGGCATATTTGGTTGCCTGGCGGTTGAGGTCGGCCTGGGTGATGAGCAGTCCTTCACGCACGCTGGTGATGGTAGTGTTGAGACTGCCACGCATGTCACGGATATTGTCGTTAATTCGCCGGATAACCGGATTGTTCTTGGAGGAAGTGCGTAGCAGGCGGTCACGCTCTAATATAAGAGCGTTATATTGGTTGATAAGTTCGGAGAGTGAAGCGTCATTAAGACCGACGTTTACAGGGAGTACTTTTCCGGCATTCTCCGGTTGTTCCAAATAGTTGGAGAGGTAGCGGATGAGATTGAGTTGCGTGCCGTTCTCTACACTTCGTTTCTCGTATTCCGATTTTTCGGTGACGGCGAGCCGGGCGTCACTGCTGAGGTCGGTCAGGCCGGATTCGCGTTTGAAGCTTTCCAGTTCCTGCTCGGTGTTTCCCAGTTCACGGTCGATGACGGCGATACGCTCGTCAATGAAACGGGCGGTGTTTTCCGCCACTTCGTTCTTGTCGTTATTGGCGTCGCGGTTATAGATTTCCATCAGCTTGTTGATGAAGTCTTCACCCCGTTTTTGGTTGGTGTCTTCCAATGATATGGTAGCCACGGAGGTGGTTTTACTGGTGGGTGCTATGGATAAAGCGTTGAGGTATTCTTTGGCCACGGCCAATGGCTTCCGGATGATGACTTCCACACTGCCGTCGTTCGTGATGGGATATCGCGTGTTGTGTAGCAGGGTGATGGTGCCTTCCTTGCAGGGGATGATGGCAGGCAGCTCATTGAAATGTTTGTTTATCACTTGGCCGTCGATAGTGGCGGTTATGTCGATTGCTCCGTTTGCTTGGAAATTCAGCGTCAACGGGATGGGGACAGAGAGACGTTCGGCATCTTCCGGAGAAAAGTGTACGAGTATGGGGGAGGTACCGTAAACTTCTATATCATTGATACGGCCTTTCACAAAGTAACCGGTATATAGTTCTAATTCGTTGATAACGGATTTGATGAGCGATTTGCTGCGTAGTAACTCGATTTCGTTGTCGATGTTTTTGGAAGAATTAATAATTCCTAGGTCGTTGAAAATGTCCAGGCCGCTGACGGCGCTACCTCCCTTTTCATCGTCCTTGATGATGATGGTGGCGCTGATGTTATAAACCGGGGTGGAATAGCGCAAATAAAGCCATGCCGCAAGCAGGCACATAAGAATAGAGGTGACGAACCAAGGCCAGCGTATGATATATCTGAATAGGATGGCGTGATAATCCTTTTTGTTTTCTTTTTCTTTGAACACTTCGTCGTAGAGGTCTTCTTTCATCGGAATGAATTATTAATTACAAATTACTAATTACAAATTATTAACGGGTGATAGCGATGATGAGGCTTGCCAGGGATACGAGTGTACCCACTACGGTGAACCAGATGGTGGTGCTACTGCTGATATCGGAGGTTTTGGCCTTTACTTTGTTTGGGGTGACGTACAGGATGTCGTTCTGCTGTAGATAGTAATAGGGAGATTGCAGGATGTCCCGGTCGTTCAGGTTGAGCGTGAAGATTTCTCGCTTTCCCCGGTTGTCTTCGCGAATGAGCTTCACGTTGTCGCGGATGCCGTAGATAGTCATGTCTCCTGCCATGGCAAGGGCTTCAAGCACGTTTACTTTTTCATTAGAAATGATGAAAGTGCCCGGACTGGCTACTTCACCGATTACTGAAATTTTATAGTTGGCCATGCGTACGGTGACGATGGGCGCTTCGCGGAATTGGGGACGAAGTTTCTCTTTTATCAGTAGTTCGGCTTCCCCTTTGGTGAGCCCGCCCAGATGGATAGAGCCGAGAACGGGAAAGTTCACATTTCCGTTATTATCAACGAGATATTGTTGTAGAACTGCCTGGCTGGTGAGGTTCCGGCCGGTAGCATTACCTGCGGGGGTGGCGACCGTCAGGTTGAATGGTATTGCCAGTTCCGGTTCTTCGGGATAACTGACGACGATAGTGAGCAAATCTTTCGGCATGATGCGTGCGTCGTATAGGGTTATATCCAGGGGGATTGTGTCTGTTGTCTCTGTTTGCTTCACCGCATCTTGCAGGTAAGGCACTTTTTTGTAACTTTGGCAACCTGCCAACAGTACAGGTAATAATAGAATAATAATATCTTTCTTTTTCATATAATATCTCTGGTTTTCAGCTTTTAATTATCATTTAATACGCCTTTTTCTCTCCTTGTATCACATTTTTCACCGTCTTGTAGATGATGTATATATCGAGCATGAAGGTCCAATGTTCCAGATACCAGATGTCGCGTTCTACACGCCCTTCCATCTGCCAGAGTTCTTTCGTCTCTCCACGGAAGCCGTTAGTCTGCGCCCAACCGGTGATGCCGGGCTTCACGAGGTGGCGTACCATGTATTTGTCAATCAGTTTGGAGTATTCTTCAGTGTGTTTCAGCATGTGTGGTCGTGGACCTACTATGGACATATCACCCAACAATACGTTGATGAACTGTGGCAATTCGTCGATATTACTTTTACGCAGGAAGTTTCCCAAACGTGTTTTACGCGGATCGTTCCGGGTGGCTTGTAGTTTGTCGCAATCCTTGTTGACGCGCATGGAACGGAACTTGTAGCACCAGAACTCTTTCCCTTTTTCACCGCTACGTTTCTGCTTGAAGAAGATAGGACCCGGGGAAGTGATTTTGATGGCAATTCCTACAATGATGTATATGATGGGAAAAAACGTACAGAGAAAGGCCAGCGCGAATGTGAGGTCGAATAAGCGTTTGAATAATCGGTTCTCGAGTTGTGCAAGCGGTTCGCGACGGATATAGAAAATAGGGACATTGCCTATGGTTTCGAGGTGCATGCGCCGTTTCAGGTAATTGCGTACGTCGGGTACGCTGAAAAAATGTATCAGGTGGTTTTCGCAATAGTTTAGTATCGGCAAGATTTCTTCGCTTTGGGCGGAAGATAGTCCGCAATATACATGTTCGGTTCCGTTGTTACGGATGAAAGACAGAACTTCGTGGGGATGTCCCAGGTATGGAAGGCTTTTGGGATAGAGTGCAGATTCGTTTTCGGCAAAATAGCCAAGTATGCGAAACCCGGAGGTGGGGTCACTTGTCATTTTGCGATGAAGTTCGGTCATATTTTCACCGTCTCCTATGAATATGGCTGTACGTGAATTACCGCCTGAACGACGGTATATTTTTATGAAAGTTCTGAAAGTAAGCCTGTATGCAATGAGGACGACGAGGAATAGGGCATAAAAAATAACGAAAAATCGTGTTGAAAGTGTGCCGAAATTGGCGAGACTGATTAAGCTGATAAATACCACTGCATGGAAAAAGGTGTTGCGCATAGCCCGTCTGATAATATGTTCGGGGCGGACAATGCGTTGGTGAAGAATAACTCCATGAGAGTAGTTACATATAATGTAGATTAAGTTCAGTAGAACCAGCAATTGGACTAAAGAGTGGGGAGATGTGACACCCGGCATTTGGGGAGCCATGATGTGATAGATTACGATAAAAATAATATTAAGAAGGCCTAAATCACCGGTAATGATGATGGATTTAATGACTTTATTAAAACGTAATACTCGCTTCATATCTACTGTAATATGTTGATACTCATGCTTTCATTTTTGATGAGAATCAAATTTTGCTGTTTGTTTTTGTTTGTATGTTCTCTTACTTACTAGGTAAGAGAATGATGCAAAAAGCTTTGAACGACATGTAATTAGATATGAACGGTAAAATTGCATTTTTAAACGACATTCATAACAAATATATAAATTGTGATTTTAATAATAATATGATTTAAATAATGGTAAGTGTTATATGAATTAAATGTAAATATATATGATTGGTTCATGCACTGAATATTACTGATTTATAGTATATGAAATACCTATTATCATATAAAAGAAATATTTTTATTTGTTGTTATTGACTATATTTTTTATACCTTTGCCGCGATAAAAGTCATTCTCTTACCTAGTAAGTAAGAGAATAACTTTTAAATAATTTATTTTTCCTGTATTGTATAAATATTTCAAGTTTTGCTAGTTTGTTTAGGGAGATTAAATGATAATTTATATTTTAGTGACGAACACAGAGACGCAGAGACACAGAGTTTAATCTTTTAGAGAAATATTTGGAGATGAAAGAGATTAATGCGAATAAATTCGCGAGAGATAAAAGAGAGTCGTGGGAAACAGGGTATTTCCGCGACGTAGTCGCCAACTCCCAGTCTCTTTTCCTTTCTTCCTTTATCTCTGTGTCTCTGCGTCTCTGTGTTCGTCCCTTTTTATGAATACACGCCACTAAATTTCCATTTAATACCTAGCTGAACTTCTATCAGTTGCGTTATCATCCGAAGGGAAACTTTGTTCCTGCGCTACGTCGGTAAATTACCATTTATAAACCTATACAGAGCATACGAAACTTCAGTAAGCATATTACAAATTAATGGTCTGGTTTATTTCTTCCTTTTTTCGGATAGATAGTTGAAATTACTTTTCTATTTGCCTTGCTCATTGCATTATTGCTAAAAGAAGCAAGATAGACATGAGTCACTTTCTCGGAACTGTGCCCCAAGCCTTCACTTATCATAGAAATGGCTACTCCTTCTTCTTTGGCGGTAGTTGCCCAACTGTGGCGAGCTACATAAGAAGTCAGTGGGGTACTTAGGCGTAATATCTTAGAAAGCAGATGTAAATGCTGATTATAAAGACGCAAAGCGCTTTTATATTGTTTGTAACCATCTGCACCGATTGATGATAGGATAGGTAATAAATAAGGTGAAGCTGATTTCTTGTCTACATATCTGCGAAGAATTTCATCTGCGTATGGCTCTATGTAAACGGCTAGTTGCTGGTGGGTTTTGTGGCGGTAATAATAAATTGTATTATGCTTTACATCCGTTTTACGAAGGTGGACAAGGTCCACAAAAGGAATACCTCGCAAATAAAAACTTAGCAAGAAAAGGTCACGGCTGAAACGCAAATGTGGTTGCTTTTCCAGATCAAGGAGGAAGAGCCGACGAATAAGTGTGGGTGAGATTGCCCGCTTTTTGGTGGGTTCGTAACCGGTGAATACAAAGTGAAATAGTTCGTCGGCAGGACTTGCGCCAGGTACTCCTTCCAGATATGCCTGGTTGAACATGGAACGCAGCATACGCATATAAGCGGATATGGTGTTGTGACTCAGCCCTTTTTGGAATAGTACGCCTTCGTATCGCTTAATCAGACCGGGGGTGAGGTCTTTAAAAGTGAGGGAGTCGTCCCCTGTAAATTTACGGAAACTATTGAATGCGCTGGTGTACAGGTTTGCCGTACCATAGCGGCCGGTTTGTCTGGCTTCTTCTGTTGTATGTTGTACAAATGTATTAATTGATGTCATAATCTGAATTTTTAATGATTAATGTGTCCGATAAACAAGTCATCTCCAAAAAAAGATTTGAGATGAAAAAACACGTTTGATGATAGAAATGGTAGTATTTCTATACAATTTCAGATATGACAAACTCGAGCAAACGGTGGAGGGGGAGTCTACAGTATGCCCGAACGTACCCGGCTTAGCGTTTCCGGCGTCATCAGCAGATAGGATGCTATGTGTGACAGGGGCGCCCGCTTGATGACCTCAGGCTGGTTCTGCATCAGTTGGTTGTAGCGTTCGCGCGCCGTCTCAAACCGCCAGGAGTCGGCTTTGATTTGTGAAACGATGAGGGAGTATTCCAGTATTTTGCGATAGAACATATTGATTTCCCAGGATACTTCGGTGAGGAGCATGAGCTTTTCGTAGGGTAGCAGATAGACTACACTGTCTTCCAAGGCTTCAATCATGAGGTGTGTGGGTTCTTTTTTCAGGGTGCTTTCTATGCAGATAACGATACAGCCTTCGTATGAAAAGTGCTCGGTGACGTCTTTACCGTTTTTGTAGTAGAACTGACGTAGCATACCCTTACCGACCAGTACCATATTATGGCTGATTTGCCCTTCTTTCAGCAAAATTTCACCTTTTTGTACCTCTTTGCGGATGAGGATTTCCTCTATCTGCTTTCTACCTTCGGGTGCCATTCCCGGATAACGGGAGTTTACGGTAGCATCTACGGTTTCCTTTAATAGTGTATGCATACAGCCAGTCGGTTTATGTTCGTTCCGGCTGCAAAGATAGAGTTTTATTTAATTACTGATGACAAATTAGTAATTAATAAATCCTTTGTGCGCCCACTTCATGCTATACCAGCGGCGTACGAAGATGATGCCCCGTATATTTTCGTCCAGCAGGAAGGCGACCCACATGCCGCAGATACCCCAACCGAAAGGAATACCGAAAAGATAACCGAGACCGACAGCTACGCTCCACATCACGACCAGTCCGACATAGAACGGATAGTTGACGTCGCCTGCCGCACGCAGGGCGTTGGTTGCGAAGATATTGATGGGGCGGCCTATCTCAAGAACTATATCGATGAACAGGATGGTGACGCCCATGTGTATGATTTCGGGGTTAGTGGTAAGCCAGCTAAAGATGGTGTGACCGAAGAGGGCAATGATGCAGGAGAGTATAACGGTTATCATCACAGACTTCTTCATGACGTATTTCCCCATCAGGAAGGCGGCATGCGGTTTCTTTTCACCTATCAGATGTCCGATGCAGATGGCGCCGCCTTGTGCCATCGAGATGCTGAACAGGTAGGCGAACATGATGATGTTGACACAATAGGTGCGGGTAGCAAGCGCTTCTACTCCCAGCATATTAATGAAGAAAGTGATGACAACTTGGGAGGAACTGTACGACAATTGTTCTCCGGCGGAAGGTAACCCGACTTTCATCAGGTTCTTCAGCTCTATCCAGGGGAACGGACGGAAGTAGGCTAACGGGAAACGGTGGATATGCCTGCGGAACAGGATGATGAACAGGAGCAACATGGATACGCCACGGCTGAAAGCTGTAGAGATGGCGGCTCCTTCCACACCCATTTCGGGAAAGCCGAAGCGGCCGAAAATAAGTGAGTAGTTACCTATTATATTGAGGATATTGACAACAACAGTCACCAACATCGGATATATGGCTTTGTTGGCACTGCGCAACGAGGCGGAGAGAGTGAGTGAAAGTGCTTGGAAAAAGGCGAAGGCGCCTACGATACGCATATAGTCAAGGCCGTCTTGCATTAGTTCGGGAGTCAGTCCCATCAAACGGAGAATAGGGTTTGCGCAAGAGAACAGGAACAAACTGATAGTGACGCCAACTACCAGATTGACAATGATGGAGACACCTACAACCTGTACTACTTTCTTTTGTAGCTTGGCACCCAGGTATTGGGAACAAAGTACGGAAGTTCCGAGGTTGATGACCTCGAAGACCAGGAATGTAAGCATGATAATCTGGTTGACGACACCTACGGCGGCAACGCTGTTGTCCGAGTGCCGGCTCAACATGATGGTATCGACTGCACCGAGCATCATGATGAGAAGTGTTTCTATAAAGATGGGGGCTGCCAGCTTGGCAAGCCGTTTCTTCAAACTTTCCTGTTGTATCATTTGGAACGTGCTGTAATGAAAAACCGCGCAAAGATACGGAAAGAGGGGGGAAGGGGGATTGATGCAAATCAAAAAAATGGGAACTTAGGGAAATGAAGAACTAAGAATGAAGAATTTGGCTACGCTATGCAAGTACGCCGCAAGGTAATTCTTCATTTTTAGTTCTTCATTAAATTATCATTTTTTTTCTTCCTATTAGATTTTGATTGTTAAGGTGTTAACTCTTTCTGCCTGGAAAAGCTTAAAAAAATATGTAGGAAAGATTTGCACAGTCCAAAAGTTTGCCATACATTTGCACCGCATTTGAGAAGAATGCTGGTTAACAAAAAGGAAGTTTGGGTGAGTGGCTGAAACCACCAGTTTGCTAAACTGACGTACGGGTAACCGTACCGGGGGTTCGAATCCCCCAGCTTCCGCTTTTTGCACTCTTAGCTCAGTTGGTAGAGCAACTGACTCTTAATCAGTGGGTCCAGGGTTCGAATCCCTGAGGGTGTACAAAATACAAATGCGATGGTGGGTTCATCTAATGGTTAGGATACATGCCTCTCACGCATGACATACGGGTTCGATTCCCGTACCCACTACGAAACGATATTAATGCGGTTACCACTATTTGGTAGCCGCTTTTTTTATGCTTTTATTTTCAACCTACAAGGATACTTCCTATCTTTGCAGGCATAAACGGTAAAACTGTAAAACATTGGATTGGCTATATAGTTTGTTTGTCGAACACTCCGCTTTACAGGCGGTGGTGGTGCTCTCATTAATTTCCGCTATCGGATTGGGACTGGGGAAAGTGCATATCTGTGGTATCTCCCTCGGTGTGACGTTCGTTTTCTTTGCAGGCATCCTTGCCGGGCATTTCGGGTTGTCCATCGACCCGCAGATGCTGAATTACGCGGAAAGTTTCGGATTGGTGATATTCGTGTATGCGTTGGGACTGCAAGTCGGTCCGGGTTTCTTCAGCTCTTTCCGTCAGGGAGGGGTACAACTGAATATGTTGGCATTGGGTGTGGTGCTGATAGGTACATTACTCACGGTGCTGGGCAGCTATGGATTTGGCATTTCCCTGCCCAATATGGTTGGCATACTTTGTGGAGCTACGACCAATACCCCGGCGCTCGGTGCGGCGCAGCAAACTTTGAAGCAAATGGGACTGGAAGCCAGTACCCCTGCGTTGGGATGTGCAGTGGCCTATCCGTTAGGGGTGGTAGGAGTTATCCTTGCCGTGTTGGCTATCCGCAAGGCGTTGGCACGTAAGGAAGATTTGGAACTCAAGGAGAAGGATGACGAGAATAAAACCTATATTGCTGCCTTTCAGGTGCACAATCCGGCTATCTTTGATAAAAGCGTCAAAGAGATAGCAAGCCTGAGTTATCAGAAATTCGTGATTTCCCGTCTGTGGAGGGATGGTAATGTAAGCATCCCGACTTCTGAGAAAGTGATAAAGGAAGGTGACCGTTTGTTGGTTATCACTTCCGAGAAATATGCGCCTGCGCTGACTGTACTTTTCGGTGAACAAGAACATACGGACTGGAACAAAGAGGATATCGACTGGAATGCTATCGACAGCCAGTTGATTTCGCAGCGCATTGTCGTGACGCGCCCTGAGCTGAATGGCAAAAAGTTGGGTTCTTTGCATTTACGCAATCATTATGGCATTAACATTAGTCGCGTATACCGTAGCGGTGTGCAATTACTGGCTACGGCAGAGTTGACCTTGCAATTGGGCGACCGGTTGACTGTAGTAGGTGAGGCTGCCGCCATTCAGAATGTGGAGAAAGTACTTGGAAATGCTATCAAAAGTTTGAAAGAGCCGAATTTAGTGGCAGTATTTGTAGGCATCATTCTGGGATTGGCTTTAGGAGCTATTCCATTTTCTATTCCGGGCATCAGCGCCCCGGTGAAACTCGGCCTGGCAGGTGGTCCTATCATTGTGGGAATCCTTATCGGTACATTCGGTCCGAGAATGCACATGGTGACATATACTACACGGAGTGCCAATCTGATGTTGCGTGCTTTGGGCTTATCCCTTTATTTAGCCTGCCTGGGACTTGATGCGGGTGCTCATTTCTTTGATACGGTGTTCCGCCCGGAAGGCCTGTTGTGGATTGCCATAGGTTTCGGGCTGACGGTAATTCCGGTGTTGATTATGGGTGTCATTGCATTTAAGATAATGAAAATTGATTTCGGTTCGATGGCGGGAATGCTCTGCGGAAGTATGGCAAACCCGATGGCCTTGAACTATGCCAACGATACTATACCCGGCGATAACCCGTCTGTAGCATACGCCACAGTTTATCCATTGTGTATGTTCCTGCGTGTGATTATCGCTCAAGTGCTGTTAATGTTCTTGCTTGGGTGACACTATAGTTGATAGATGATAGTTGATAGTTAGAAACTAAAGTCTCCGCGTCATTAAACTAAAGTAACTTTAATCGTAAATCGTTAAATCGTAAATTGTACATTGTAAATTGTAAATAATATCATGGGAACCATTACTCCTGAAAGTATTGTCAGTGACTTGCGCTATTTGCAACTATTGTCACGCAGTTTTCCTACTATCGCTGATGCCAGTACGGAAATCATAAATCTGGAAGCTATTTTGAATTTGCCGAAAGGTACGGAACATTTTCTCACAGATATTCATGGTGAATATGAAGCTTTCCAGCACGTGTTGAAAAATGCTTCGGGAGCTGTAAAGCGGAAAGTGAATGAAATTTTCGGTCATACTTTGCGTGAGAGCGAAAAGAAAGAACTGTGTACCCTGATTTATTATCCGGAGGAGAAGTTGCAATTGATAAAAGAACATGAGACAGACCTGGATGACTGGTATCTGATTACCTTGAACCAATTGGTGAAAGTCTGCCAGAATGTTTCTTCCAAATACACACGTTCTAAAGTGCGTAAGGCACTTCCCGCAGAATTCTCGTACATCATTCAGGAGTTGCTGCATGAGTCGAGTATAGAACCGAACAAACACGCTTACATCAATGTAATCATCAGTACCATTATTACCACAAAGCGTTCCGATGATTTCATCATTGCCATGTGTAATTTGATTCAGCGCCTGACGATTGACTCCCTGCACATTGTCGGTGACATTTACGACCGTGGACCGGGTGCTCATATTATTATGGATACGCTTTGCGATTATCATAACTTCGATATCCAGTGGGGGAACCATGATATCCTGTGGATGGGGGCTGCATCAGGCAACAATGCCTGTATTGCCAACGTCATCCGTATGTCCATGCGCTATGCCAACCTGGCAACGTTGGAAGACGGTTATGGCATCAATCTGTTGCCTCTCGCTACGTTTGCCATGGATACATACGGTGATGACCCTTGTACTATCTTCGCTCCGAAGATGAATTTCGCCGATTCGGAATATAATGAAAAAACATTGCGCCTGATTACACAGATGCACAAGGCGATTACGGTTATTCAGTTGAAGCTGGAGGCGGATATCATCAGCCGTCGCCCCGAGTTCAATATGGAGAACCGGAAGTTGTTACATAAGATTGACTTTGAACGTGGCGTATTTGTGTACGAAGGCAAGGAGTATGAGTTGCGGGATACCAATTTCCCGACGATTGACCCGGCAGATCCCTACCGCTTATCGGATGAGGAACAGGAATTGGTAGATAAGATTCATGCCTCGTTTATGAATAGCGAGAAATTGAAAAAACACATGCGTTGCCTGTTCACCTACGGCGGTATGTATCTGGTTTGTAACAGTAACCTGCTGTATCATGCTTCCGTGCCTTTGAATGAGGACGGTAGTTTCAAGCATGTACGCATCGGAAAGAAAGAGTATTGGGGGCATAAGTTATTGCAAAAGACCGACCAACTGATACGTACAGCCTATTTTGATGAGGACGGTTCCAAAGAAAAACAGTTTGCTCTAGACTACGTGTGGTATATGTGGTGCGGTCCTAATGCACCGTCATTCGACAAAGATAAGATGGCTACCTTCGAGCGTTACTTTGTTGCCGATAAAGAGTTGCATAAAGAAACTAAAGGATATTATTATACTTTGCGCAATCGTGCGGATATCTGCGATAATATATTGACTGAGTTCGGTGTGGAACCCGGCCCCCATTCTCATATCATCAACGGTCACGTACCTGTGAAAACTATCAAAGGTGAGAAACCTATCAAAGCCGATGGTAAGTTGCTGGTGATTGACGGTGGTTTCTCCAAAGCCTATCAACCGGAAACCGGTATTGCAGGTTATACATTGGTATATCATTCCCACGGCTTGCAGTTGGTACAGCACGAGCCTTTCCAAAGTCGTCAGAAGGCAATAGAGGAAGGACAGGATATCAAGTCTACCACATTTGTCATTGAGTTCAATTCACAGCGTATGATGGTGAAGGATACGGATAAAGGGAAAGTACTAGTGACGCAAATTCAGGATTTGAAGAAACTGTTGGTGGCGTATAGAACGGGATTTATTAAGGAGAAACAATGAGATAATAATATAATGAAGAATTAAGAATTAAGAATGAAGAATTTAGCTGCGCTATGCAATCATGCCGAAAGGTAATTCTTCATTCTTAATTCTTAATTCTTCATTAATACCACCCCCCCTTCCACAATCACTCCTTTGTCATAGTTGGAACTTCGGTTGTAATACCTGTCCCATCCATAACCACCGGTTACGAATACACCCAAATAATCCGTTAACCGGTATTCGAGATTGACGCGTGATTGTAACGAGTAGAGACGGGCAGGGAAACCATAGTCCTTATTCTTGAAAGTTTCGATGTGTTGGTAACCTAAATCTCCGCTGATGTGCAATCCTTTATAAAGTGGTAATTCCAATCCGGCACGATAGAATAAAGCGGCAGAGAACTTGTCACTGAAATCCAAATAGGGAGAACCGGCACCTAGAATGGTATAAAACAGTTTGTTTTTGAAACGGGCGGCCGCATTCAGTTTAGTCTTGTTACCGCCGAATACCATAAGTTGCACTTTGGTTTGCGGATTGGCATTGACTAAACCTAATTGAAAACCATCCAAACTCTCTTTGTAATAATTCACCAGTCCGATTTGCAAACCTTTGGCATGGAGGGCAATGTTGAGTGGGGCAAGCTGCACCCCGGTAGCTGTACCACCTGCCACATTACCTATACCTGCTATTTGAAGTCCTTTCATGGCATCGGCTGTAATGTTGCCAAGACCGGATATCTGGATACCTTTCATATCGTCACCCACTACGCTCAACAATCCGGAAGCGTTGAACCCATTGAAACTACCGCCCGAAATATTGGCGAGTCCTGCAAGTTGAACTCCGGCGGATTCTTCTCCGGTGATATTCAGTAAACCGCCGATGATGACACCCCGGCTGTTATCTCCCGTGATGTTGGCCAGTCCGGACAGAACGACTCCCTGCGCATAATTTCCCGTGATACCTACCAGGCCCGATATGGATACACCGCTCAAACTGTTGCCGTTGGCATTGGTGATGCCGGCAATCTGGACTCCTCGCACGTTTCCGCCCACCATATTGGAGATTCCCGCCATCTGCACGCCATTCATATCCCTGCCTACTACACCACTCAGAACATTCATCCCCAAACCATTCAAACGGTTCATGGATGAAAAAATACCGAGATTGAAGCAAGTACTGCCTACGGTATCTGTACGTTGGGTGGAGATATTCTTCCAAAGGGAAATATTGATGCCCACCGGACCGTAATCTGTCCGTGAGGCACGTTGTTTAGAAGAGTGGTTATGTTTCTCTTTTGTGGAAGTCTGAATGTTGTTCTGACTATAAATTTCCCCGACAAACAACAAGGAAAGCAGAATGAGCGGAAAGATACGTTTCATATTATTTAAAAAGTTTCATCCGGCCAAGGCGCCAACTGTTGAGTGGCACGCAATATGGGGCGTTGTGCATCCACAGACCGGAGATAATTACTTAATTTCTGTGACAACTTCTTGACGAGTTTCGGATTTTCTCCGGCCACATCATTTTTCTCACTGATATCGGCGGGTATATTGAACAACTCATGTTTACCGCTGTCAAAATAATACACCAACTTCCAGTCGCCCGAACGGATGGAACACGTAGCTCCGATCCCCGGTCCTGAAGGTCCCCAACTATGAGGATAATGCCAATAGATGTCACGGTCTTTCACTTTACCTTTGCCGGTGAGCAGAGGCAAGAAGCTGATACCGTCACGCTGTTGAATGGTCTTGTAATGCTCTACACCTGCTATTTCGAGGATAGTAGGGAAGAAATCCTCTATCATCAGATAATGGTTACATTTTGTTTCGGGAACAACCACCCCGGGCCAGCGTACAATCATCGGCTCGCGTACGCCACCTTCGTAGGCGGAACCTTTTCCGCTGTTCAGGGGATAGTTCTGTACGTGCAGTTGTCCGGCACGTGTGTGGGCGGCAAGCCCTCCATTGTCCGACATGAAAATCAGCACGGTATTCTCAGTCAAGTTATTTTCGTCCAGATAATCCATGATATCTCCCAGACTCTTGTCCATTCCTTCGATAAGCGTGGCGTATGCCGCTTCTACAGGCGGCAGTCCGGCATCTATGTACTTCTGGTAGAAACGCATATCAGGCTGTATAGGCGTATGTATGGCATAATGCGCCATATAGAGGAAGAAAGGCTTGTCAATCTTCTGCGCGTCATCCAATGCTTTTTCAGCTTCCAGGGTGAGGGCTTCGGAAAGGAATATATTTTTTCCGTGATACTTCTCCAGGCCGGGTACGGCAGCCAATGGACTTTTACCGCCCGGCTTATTCCCGAAGTTTTCCATTCCGTAATAACTGGCAGGTGAACCTGCGGCATGTCCCGCGATATTCACGTCAAATCCCATTTTCAACGGATCGGAACCCGGAGTTTCTTCGGCACCGAAATGCGCTTTTCCGCAATGTATGGTGTGGTAACCGTTATCTTTGAGCAACTGCGCAAGCGAGGTCACTTGCGTGGTGCGTTCCACTCCCGGTTCCTGACAAATACCGTTTACATTCCATTCGGGATAAACCATAATGGAATCCGGTTGTTCGTGGGTCGTGTTTTTCCGCAGTGTCCAGCTGGTGACACGATGGCGGGCGGCATTCATTCCCGAAAAGAGGCTGACACGGGTCGGAGAGCTGATACTACATGCGTACGCTTGTGTAAACATTCGTCCCTGGGCAGCCAGCCGCTCCATATTGGGAGTGTGATACGTGTCATTATACTTGGTACGTTGTGTCCAAAAGGGTAGGGAAGTGTCCTGCCATCCCATGTCGTCCACCAGAAATAAAATGATATTGGGACGTGTCTTGTCGGTATGCGTTACGCCGCCTTGTGGCATATCGCATACTTCTTCCGCCATTCCGCACAACGGAAACAAGGCTGCGGATAATAATAGTTTGTTTCTCATCCTTTAGCTTCCTGATATAAGAAGCGTTTAATTGATTTCTTCGGTGTCTTCTCGAACTCTTCAGGGTAGATTTTCATCTTGGAAATCTGGCTGTATGCAGGTAGTTCCGCATTCAGCGCCACACGGTTTTCTTCCATCACACGTTCTATGTCTTCATTGTGAAGCCCGTGCGCGAAGGCATCGTCAAAGTCCGGATAAACCAATCCGACAAGCTTCTCGTTTTGCTGTACGATGATACTTTCGGCAACGTACGGCATATTATTCAATTTATCTTCAATTTCTTCAGGATAGATGTTCTGGCCGCTCGGACCGAGGAGCATATTCTTGCTACGGCCTTTAATGGTCACATTACCTTCGGCATCCATCAGGGCGAGGTCGCCGGTACGCAACCAACCGTCCTTGTCGAGTACCTGTTCGGTAGCCTCCTCGTTTTTATAATAACCCAGCATCACGTTAGGTCCGCGACACACAATCTCACCCGGAATATTTTCCGGATCGGGAGATAATATCTTCACCTCCATGCGGGGAGCGGCCTTACCGCAAGAGCCCGGTTTGAAGCGAGTCCAGTCTTCGTAACAGATGATAGGTCCACATTCCGTCATACCGTAACCCACCGTGTACGGGAAGTCTATCATGCGCAGGAACTGTTCTACCTCCTGGTTGAAAGCGGCACCTCCTACGATGACGGCGGCAAAATTACCTCCGAAGGCCTGTACCATCTGCTCGCGTACGGTAGCCTTTATCTTATCGTTGATGATAGGCACTTTCAGTAACAATTTCATAGCCGGTGTTTCCAGTTTCGGCAGTACGTTCTTCTTGATAATCTTTTCGATGATGAGCGGCACCGCCACAATCAAGTTCGGTTTCACCTCGGCGAACGCTTGGAAAATAATCTTCGGACTCGGCATGCGGGTCAGGTAATAAATGTGACAGCCCACGGCAAACTCGTACAGGAATTCGAATGCAAGCCCGTACATGTGTGCCATTGGCAGCATACACACCAGTTTGTCTCCGGCTTTCAGCGGGAGTACTTCAAAAGCAAAGGCGGTGTTCGACCATAAACTGCGGTAAGGCAGCATTACGCCCTTGGAGTAACTGGTAGTGCCCGATGTATAATTGATAACTGCCAGCTCTTCCGGTTGGTCTTTATGATAAGCGATGTGTTCCTTGCGGAAGTTCTTGGGATATTTCTTACCGAACATTTCATTCAGGTGTTCACGCGCGTAATTCAATTTCTCGCTGCGTGAAACGAGGATGGAAAAGTCCGTCATCAGCATAATGCCCTCCAGCAGCGGCATGGCGCTTTCGTTCAGGTTCTCCCACACTTGGTCGCCCACAAACAGAAGTTTGGCTTCGGAGTGGTTGACGATATTATGGATGTTGTCAGCTTTGAATTCGTGGAGGATAGGTACGATTACCGCGCCATACGTCAGGGTGGCAAGGAATGTTACCCCCCAATGTGAACTGTTACGGCCGCAGACGGCTATCTTGTCACCTTTCTTGATGCCGCTCGCTTCAAAGATGATATGCAGCTTTTCTATTTTGCGGGCTACATCTTTATATTGCAGGGTAGCTCCTTTATAATCAGTCAGGGCATCCAAGTCCCAATTTTCTTTTATACTGTTTTCTATATAGGCAATAAAGCTTTGTTCCATGATGTTAATTGCACATTTAGTTGAAATTTGTGCAAATATAAAGGTTTATATATAGAATGCAAACTTTTATAGAGAAAATAGCTTTAATTTGCTAAAACTCTACCGTCACTCCTAACGTGGGGAGTATCGTGCCGCTTTCCTGTTTCAGATATTTCATTTTGTACCGTTGCTCACCGGTAGGTGCCGAAGGATTTTCAATGATTCCCGTACTCATGATTACGTCCGGCTGTTTTAGCTTATTACCCGTAATGTTCTGTACATCCAGATATAAGCCCACCATGCAGCGGCGGAAATAGAAGGATTTGTCTACCCGCACATCAATCTGCGCAAAGTTGGGAAGCCGTTCCTTATTGTAGCGGGAGTAGTCATAATAAGGTTTTCCCTGAGCATTCCATGCCTCTACAAGCGATGACTTTTCTTCATCGTAGGGCGTGTAGGGAGCGCCGCCGATGTAACTCAACTTGCCGCCTATGCTCCAACGCTTGGGCAGGTTGTACGTGCCGCTCATATTGAGGATAAACCGGTTGTCCCATGCCGACGGGATATATTCGGCTCCCGCACGGCTGCGATATTCACTTTTGTAGAGCGTAAAAGAAGAAACGAGATTGAGCTTGCCGGATACTTGCCACCGGAACATGGTTTCCACGCCGTATGCCCTGCCGCTGGCGGTGGATGCAAGGGCCTCGTTGCCCACTACGCCATAGTCATTGCCTTGGCATGTCAGTGGAATGCTGTCTCTCAATGCAAGCGGGATGCGGCTGTATCGCTTGACGAAACCTTCCACCGAAACCATAATGCGGTCATGCAGATGCCAGTCCAGTCCGATGCTGCCCTCCAACACCTGCATGTATTTCAACTCCTTATTTATATAGGCACCCTCGTTGTTCTTAAATCCCAGAGCCGTGTAAGGCGGCAATTGGTGGTAGAGTCCCACATTGCCGCTCAGCGTCCACTGTTCCGAGAGTTTATAAGAAGCGGACAGGCGGGGCGACAGGTGTCTCCACGGCTGCTGCATTTCCCGGTTGTAAGTGTTGCCATCCATACGGATACCAACAGAAGCAGACAGACGGTTATCTTTCGTGGTGTAGTCCGAAGCAAAGAACGCTCCCCATCCGAAGATATTGAGTGAGGTATGGTAAACCGACAATTCTCCGGAATTTCCGTAGAGCAGTTGCCGGGTGTGGTTGGTGTAAATGGAATTGGTCAGTTCACCGCCTTCCTTTAAAGTCCACTGTCCCAGTCGGGTCTGGTTTTCAAAGCGTAGGGCAGTCTTCTGCTCTACGGAGCGCAGGCGCAAGGTCAGGTTGTCTTCCGAAGAATCGTCATTGTTGTAGTACTTCAGGTTCCGGTTATTCAGATAATTATGGCTCAGCGTAAGCGCTTGCACATGTCTCCCCGCGTAATGCTTGTACACCGCTCCCACAGTGAACGTCTCTTGGTGGATGGTGGGGAGATAACTAAGCAGATATTCCGCATCCTCACCCTTCTCGTCGGTATTCAGTTTCATCTTGTCAATTCCCGCCAGGCCGAGTACGGTAAGTTCATTCTTTTCGGAAAACTTAGTCTTCAACTTGAACTGCCCGTCGATGAAGTTAGGTAAGAAAGGAAGTCCCAATGCCTTGAATAAGAACTGTAGGTACGATTGGCGCGCGGAGAATAGATACGTGGTACGTTTCCCCAAGTGGCCTGCTCCGCTCAGTGAAACTTCGGAAGCGCCGATAGTCGCCTTGAACGTCTGTTTGTCCGGATTGCCGTCTCTCAGCCGGAAGTCGAGAACGGAACTCAGCGCGCCGGAGCGGTTGACGGGGAATGCCCCGGTGTAGAATGTGATTTCGCGTATCAGGTCGGAATTGACGATACTCACCGGACCACCCGAAGCCCCTTGCGTGGCAAAGTGGTTGATATTGGGAATTTCTATCCCGTCCATGTAAAAGCGGTTTTCGGAGGGAGAGCCGCCCCGTACAATCAAGTCGTTACGATAGCCGATAGGCGAAAAGGACACACCCGGGTAAGCGCGTACAATGCGGGATACGTCACGGTTGGCCCCGGGGCTTTTCTCTATTTCTTGCAGTCCGATGACCCGCATGCTGACCGGGCTTTCTATGCTCCTCCGGAAAGGAGAAGGCGTGACGACAACCGCCGACAGAAGATTCTCGTCCTCTTCCATTTCTATTTCTATGAATGGAGTTGAAGCGGAAACGATGTATTCGGGAGTCTGCACCGTGGTGTAGCCCAAACTCGAAGCTTCGAAACGGTATATGCCCGGTGGAATTTGTTCGATACGGAATATGCCGAGCGAGTCGGCGGAAGCACCTTTTCCCGGTATGCCCGCAACAACCACGTTAGCGTAGGAGACAGGTTGTCGTGAGCGTTTATCTATCACTTTCCCACGGACGGAGTAAGTGACGGGAGCGGCAGTTATTGCAGTCGCATAACTGCCGCACAATAAGAGTATGAGTACCGGTAATACCGGAAAAATATACTTAAGTTTATTCATTCATATACCAGTCGTACATGCGTTGTACGCCCTCTTCAATATCAATCTTATGGTGCCATCCCAGTGCATGCAGTTTTCTGGGGTCGGTCAGCTTGCGCATGGTTCCGTCGGGTTTACTGCTGTCAAAGGTGAGCTTACCTTGATAACGCACAGTGGCAACGATTAGTTCAGCCAGTTGGCGGATGGTGATTTCTTTGCCTGTACCGATATTGATGTGGCAGTTGCGGATATCCTTGTCACCCGGTTGGTAGGTGTCTTTGAAGTCCACGTGTTCCATGACGAAAACACTGGCATCCGCCATTTCTTCACTCCAAAGGAATTCACGGAGAGGGGTTCCCGTACCCCAGAGCTTCACCTCTTCTTCACTGATGCCATATTTGGCGAGAATGTTCAATATCTCTTCCTTGCTGCTGTTTCCATCTACACCCTCCACCGGACGCTTGTCCATATCTTTGCGCACGGCATCCCAGTCGCCTTGTTTCAGGCAGTGTGCCAGATGCACTTTGCGAATCATGGCAGGGAGCACATGGCTGCGTTCCAAGTCGAAGTTATCATTAGGACCGTAGAGGTTGGTGGGCATCACGGCAATGTAGTTGGTACCGTATTGCAGGTTAAAGCTTTCGCACATTTTCAGTCCTGCAATCTTGGCGATGGCATACGGCTCGTTGGTATATTCCAGCGGAGAGGTGAGGAGCACATCCTCTTTCATCGGTTGCTCCGCATCGCGCGGGTAGATGCAGGTACTGCCCAGGAAGAGCAACTTCTTTACGTTGTGGCGAAAACTTTCACCGATGATATTCTGCTGTATTTGCAGGTTCTTGTAGATGAAGTCGGCACGATAAATACTGTTCGCCATGATACCTCCTACAAAGGCGGCGGCAAGGAAAACATATTCCGGTTGCTCTTCGTCGAAGAACCGGCGTACGGCAACGCCATCCAGTAAGTCGAGTTCTTTATGGGTTTTGCCTACAAGGTTGGTATATCCTTTTTCCTGCAGGTTTTTCCAGATGGCAGAACCTACCAGTCCGCGATGTCCCGCAACGTATATTTTGGCATTTTTTTCCATGATTGATGTTTAATTCGATTAATCTTCTTCTTCCTTTGAACGCAGGTACAACTTCTTTACGAACTTCATGTCATGCTGCGCCATGATTTTCACTAATTCTTCAAAACTGGTCTGACGGGGATTCCAACCCAACAGGGTTTTTGCCTTAGTAGGATCGCCCAATAGCTGTTCCACTTCCGACGGACGGAAATACTTCGGGTCCACCTCTATCAGCACCTTGCCCGTCTGCACGTCAATACCTTTTTCGTTGACTCCCTCGCCTTCCCAGCGGAGTTCGATACCTACTTCCCGGAATGCCAGCGTGGCAAATTCGCGTACGGTATGCATTTCTCCGGTGGCAATCACAAAATCTTCCGGAGTGTCATGTTGCAGGATGAGCCACATGCATTCCACGTAGTCTTTGGCATATCCCCAGTCGCGGCGGGCGTCAAGGTTACCCAGGTACAATTTATCCTGCATTCCTTGTGCGATACGTGCGGCGGCAAGCGTAATCTTGCGGGTCACGAAGTTCTCGCCACGCCGTTCGCTTTCATGATTGAAGAGGATACCGTTCACGGCATACATGCCATAACTTTCACGATAATTCTTGGTAATCCAGAAACCGTATTGCTTTGCCACGCCGTACGGGCTGCGCGGGTAGAACGGCGTTGTTTCCCTTTGCGGCACTTCCTGTACCTTGCCAAACAGTTCCGAAGTGGAAGCCTGGTAAATTCTTGTCTTCTTCTCCATGCCCAGGATGCGAACCGCTTCGAGCATACGCAATGTTCCCACCGCATCCGTTTCGGCGGTATATTCGGGCACATCGAAAGATACCTTTACGTGGCTTTGCGCCGCGAGGTTATATATCTCGTCCGGCTGCACTTGCTGGATGATACGGATAAGTGAACTACTGTCCGTCATGTCGCCATAGTGCAGGTTTACAGTGCGTTGCTGCTTCATGTCACGCACCCACTCATCAAAGTATAGATGTTCTATGCGTCCCGTGTTGAAAGAAGATGAACGGCGCATGATGCCGTGTACTTCATATCCTTTCTGTAATAGAAATTCCGCCAGAAACGAACCGTCCTGACCGGTAATGCCGGAGATAAGAGCTTTCTTCATTTATGATTAGTTTTTGTTATAGTTATTTTTAATGTTACAAAATTCGTCATTTTTTATGAGACGGCAAAATAAATAGGCGACAGTCTGTACTTAGAAAACTTTCAAGGAGGCATTCTTATATCATATCATTTTATAATAAGCTCAGGCATTCTTTGGATTATACCGATTTTTTCCATATCTTTGTTCTTATTATAAAATCATTTGATTATGAGCCCTATATTCAGACGTGAGGATGGCTTTTGCTTTAAAATCTTCTCAAACGAGGAAGAACGTAAGCATATTCATGTTGTAAAAGCTGAACATGAAGCGAAATTTTGGCTTGAACCCTCTGTCATGCTTGCGGAGAATTATGGCTTTAGCAACAAGGAATTAAAAAAGATAACCCAAATTATAGAACAATATGGAGAGGAATTTAAACATCAATTCACAGAACACATCGGTAAGCGTATTGATGATTAATGCTCAGGGTATCATGTTGTCGGTGCTAGGAAATGATTTTTTTATTTCCTATAACCGTATACCTTGGCTTAAAGATGCACGTATATCCGATGTGCTCAATGTACGTATGGCGGGACACTCGGCCATAGAATGGGAAAGTCTGGGAGTAGATTTAGAGATTGAAAGCCTAAAACATCCTGAACGTTATCCGCTTATCATGAAACGTAATCCTTTGGATTGTATGTAATAAATGTGGTATTCAATGTATTGAGAGTTAATTATAATATTTAGAATAGACAACGCTTCCACTATAAATGGAAGCGTTTTTTTATCTGTTCCCATAAACTTGAAAAATTAAGGTACTGATATACATATCTACACTGGAAAATCATAGAATAATCCTTCACGTTCAATCATACCTACGACAGTCGTTTTATCTTTGTGTGAACGCCCTTGTGAATGTGGTACTTTCTTATTCCAATGACGATTCCCATTCTTGCCTCCGATATATGTTTCATCTATTTCAACATTATTCTCCAACCGGCTTTCATTAGCAAGATACATTTGATAGCGAATCTTTTGAAGCATATGCCAAGCTGTTTTCTGTGTTATTTCCAAGTCACGAGCTAATTGGTGAGAGGCAATTCCTGATTTATGGTTTGTAACCAACCATATAGCAAGAAACCACTTTTGTATGCTAATTTTGGTTCCTTCAAACATAGTTCCAGTACGGACTGTAAAATTCTTTCCCGTATTCTTACAGCGATAATTGCCATTCTTCAGTTTATAAACTTTCGACGTTTTGTCAAAAGGTGAAATCGGATTTCCTGAACTCCACATTATCCTTTCAAGGTGTTTTATGCAAGCTTCTTCATTAGGAAAGAGTCTATACAATGCTGGAATTGAATTTACTTTAATTTCAAACGGGTCTTTCATAAGGCTGTCCTCCAACTTTTATGATGTTACAATTTACAATGAATTATTTGTTCAACAATGAACCTATGGAGAAAATCTTGATAGAAATCCGATAATCTCCTGTGCGTATAACGAAATATTTGAGGATGGAGTAACTCAATTTATAGTTAAATGATATAAAATAATATAAGACACGTTTTATATATGCCATAGTCACAAAACAATCTGCATAATTCTTGGAAACTATGACTATAAAAGCCGATACAAGACAAGCTGTCGGCTCTTATTTTACGAGAATGGAATTTAAAACGTTAATAAAATAGAAAAGACTGATTCGGGAATTTCCCGACTCCAGCCTTTCTATGATTTTCCAGTGTAAATTCGTATATCAGTACCTATCATTATTAATTTAAACCTTTAAAACGAAAAAATTATGAGTAAGAAATCTTCTTCCATTTGGGGTAAAGTGTTGAGAGCGATTATCGCTATTGCCACTGCCGTGCTCGGCACGTTCGGGGCGAACAACACGACACCTCGATGACTTAGTAATTCTTCATTCATCATTCAGCATTATTATGAGATTTATCAATCTTATCGTTATCCATTGTTCCGCCACACGCTTCGACCGTTGCTATACGGAACACGATTTGATAACAGACCACCTGCGCCGGGGATTTTCCGGCGCGGGTTATCATTATTATATACGCCGTAACGGTGATATAAAGTCCCTTCGTCCTCTTGAGAAATCGGGCGCCCATGCCAGAGGTTATAACGCCAACAGCATAGGCATCTGCTATGAAGGCGGATTGGACGGAAACGGACGTCCTGCCGATACCCGTACTCCTTTTCAGAAACATTCTCTCCGGGTACTCGTGACGCTGCTTTTGAAGGATTATCCGGGTTGCCGTGTTTGCGGTCATCGAGACCTCAGCCCCGATTTGAACCATAACGGTGAGATAGAGCCTGAAGAATGGATAAAGTCTTGTCCCTGCTTTGATGCCGCGACTGTATTGGATGAGCTACCGGTAAATCCGGGGTATCTATGATGGGGGTGTGGCTGCTTTCTATCACTTTCTCCCTGATTTATCTTTGTTTTACACCATAAAAAACTATACTTTTGTAGGTAAATATCGATATTAACAAACTCTGTAAAATGGAAAAGAAGATTGTACTCATCACAGGCGCTTCCTCGGGAATAGGGGAGGGGTGTGCACGTAAGTTCGCCATGAATGGCTATCGGCTGATACTCAACGCCCGGAATGTGGAGAAACTAAATGCCGTAAAGAAAGATTTGGAAGAAAAATACCATGCGGATGTTTGCCTGCTTCCTTTTGATGTGCGCGACCGTCAGGCGGCTAAGGCTGCTCTGGAGGCTCTGCCTGCCGGATGGAGGGAGATTGATATACTGATAAACAATGCCGGGCTTGTTATCGGGGTGGACAAAGAACACGAGGGTAATCTCGATGAATGGGACATTGTGATTGATACCGATGTAAAAGCCCTGCTTGCCATGACGCGCCTGGTGGTTCCGGGAATGGTGGAACGCGGACGCGGACACGTCATCAACATGGGGTCCATTGCCGGAGATTACGCTTATCCGGGTGGAAGCGTATATTGCGCTTGTAAGGCTGCCGTCAAGGCTTTGTCCGACGGACTTCGCATCGATTTGGTGGATACGCCCGTACGCGTCACCAACATAAAACCCGGACTGGTGGAAACGAATTTCTCCGTCGTCCGTTTCCGGGGAGACAAGGAGACTGCCGACAATGTATATAAGGGAATACGCCCTCTCGACGGGGATGATATAGCCGAAGTGGTATACTTTGCCGCCGCCGTGCCCGAGCATATCCAGATAGCTGAAGTGCTGGTGATGCCTGCTAATCAGGCTACGGGGACGATAGTCAGTAGAAAATAATACAAGGATATGATAAAACAATACTAATATTATTGGGGAGAACCGCCTATCTTTGCGGCAATCGTAATGAATAATCTAAAACAAGAAAAACATGAACCTCAAGAAACGAATGAATTTACTTCTGGGAGCGTTGTTGCTCATGGGCGGTTTGTCTGCTCAGAATGTGTGTGTATCTACTCCCAAGACGTCTTTAGTATTATCTGCACCCGCCGGAGGTGAGCTGAAATGCCTTTATTATGGGAGTAAACTCTCTGAAACGGATTTACGGAATATAGGAACCGTGGAAGCGGCGAAAACGGCTTATCCGGTTTATGGACTGAGCTGTCCTACGGAAGTGGCGCTCGCCGTGAAGCACCCGGACGGTAACATGACTTTGGAGCTGGAAGTTGTGAAAGTGACTACCGGAAATGAAGATAATGCCGTCAAGACCGTCATAGAACTGAAAGACAAGGTTTATCCTTTCTTTGTCAACGTCTGTTACAGGGCTTGGCAGGATGCCGATGTCATTGAAACCTGGACGGAGATTTTCCATCAGGAGAAGAAGCCGGTAGTGCTCAACCAGTTTGCGTCCGCCTATCTGCCGATACGCCGGGGAGACGTTTGGATGTCCCATCTCTATGGTTCCTGGGCAAACGAGGGCAGGTTGATGCAGGAACCTCTGGAGCCGGGCATGAAAGTGATTAAGAACAAAGATGGTGTGCGCAACTCTCATACCGCCCATGCCGAAGTGATGTTTTCGCTGGACGGCAAGCCACAGGAAAACGAGGGCGCCGTTATCGGTGCGGCTCTGTGCTATAGTGGCAATTACAAGCTTCGCATAGATACCCATGATGATGAATTTCATCATTTCTTTGCCGGTATCAATGAGGAAAATTCCGCTTATACGCTGAAGAAAGATGAACTGTTCCGTACGCCGGAACTTGCGCTGACCTACAGTGACGAAGGTTTGAGCGGAAGCAGCCGTAACTTCCACCGCTGGGCGCGGTTGCATAAACTTGCGCATGGCACCGCACCCCGGAAAATCCTTCTGAACAGTTGGGAGGGTGTTTATTTCGATATCAATCAGCAAGGGATGGACCAGATGATGAGCGATATCGCATCCATGGGCGGTGAGCTTTTCGTGATGGATGATGGCTGGTTTGGCGATAAGTATCCGCGTAAGAATGATTCTTCGTCTCTGGGCGACTGGGTGGTGGATAAGAACAAACTTCCCGGTGGCATCGAAGGGTTACTGAGTGATGCGAAGAAGCATGGCATCAAGTTCGGCATTTGGATTGAACCCGAAATGGCGAATACCGTCAGTGAATTGTACGAGCGGCATCCCGACTGGGTACTTAAGGCTTCTGAACGTGACCTTTTGCAGGGGCGTGGCGGCACGCAGGTGGTGCTTGACCTTGCCAATCCTGCCGTACAGGATTTTGTTTTCGGCGTGGTGGACGGCCTGATGACTTCTTATCCCGAAATAGACTATATCAAGTGGGACGCCAATATGTCTATCCTGAATCATGGTTCCCAATACCTGACGAAGGATAATCAAAGCCATCTGTACATCGAGTTTCATCGCGGTTTTGAGAAAGTATGTCGGCGTATTCGTGCCAAATATCCCGATGTAACCATTCAGGCGTGCGCCAGTGGCGGCGGCCGTGCCAACTATGGTATTCTGCCCTATTTCGATGAATTTTGGGTGAGTGATAATACCGATGCCTTGCAGCGTGTGTATATGCAGTGGGGAACGTCCTACTTCTTCCCTGCCATTGCGATGGCGTCGCATATCAGTGCCGCTCCCAATCACCAGACTTTCCGCACCGTTCCGTTGAAATATCGCATCGATGTGGCGATGAGCGGTCGTCTCGGTATGGAAATTCAACCCAAGAACATGACCGAAGAGGAAAAGGCCCTTTGCAAGAAAGCGATTGCTGAATATAAGACAATCCGTCCGGTGGTGCAACTGGGTGATATCTATCGTTTGATGTCTCCGTACGACCGGCAAGGGGTGGCTTCCTTGATGTACGTGGCTCCCGAAAAGGACAAGGCGGTGTTCTATTGGTGGAAAACCGAGCATTTCGTCAACCAGCACTTGCCGCGCGTCAAGATGGCGGGGCTTTGTCCCGACAAGCAATACCGCGTGCACGAGCTGAATCGCATTGATAATGTTCCCATGGGTTTTGAAGGAAAGACATTCAGTGGCACCTATCTTATGGCGAACGGACTGGAGATACCTTATAACCATAGGGTGGATTATCATAAACTGAGTGACTATTCAAGCAGGGTGCTGTATCTGGAGGCGGTGGAGTAAACTCCGCTTCCATTTGAACTCTGTTTCCATTTATAAGAGTGTGATATTATAGAAAGCGTGAACCGGACCGTAGCCTTCTCCAAAAGAATACTCGGCTCCGGTTTCTATCGCTTTATGTATAAACTGTTCGGCTTTCGATACAGCTTCCTGCAAACTATATCCTCTGGCAATATAGGTGGCTATAGCGGAACCGAAACTATCTCCTGTGCCGTTCACATTCCTGGTATCTATCTTTTTCTTCGGATAAACCAACATCTGTTTTTCTTTTGCGTCATAAAGGAAATCTTTCAATATATCCCCTTCGTCCATTGATTTTACAATGACTGAGTTTCCCCATTGGCATAGTTCTTTGAGATCATCCTCCATATTCTCCGGTTTGATTTCTCTTCCCAGCAGTAATTCGGCTTCCCGTCTGTTCGGGGTAGTGATGAGTGCCAGTGGAAAGAGGTATTTTTTATAGGCATCTATCGCATTGTCTTCTATCAATTGCGCGCCGCCTGAGGACACCATCACCGGGTCTACCAGCAAAGGTACATTCCTGTACTTCTTCAATAAAGATGCCACCGCTTTTATCATTTCTCCGGTATAGAGCATGCCTGTTTTTATACAATCAGCTCCTACGTCACTCAGAAACGATTCTGATTGCCCCAATACCATTCTCTCGGAAATCATACATATATCTTTCACCCGTTTTGTGTCTTCGTCCACAATACAGGTGATTGCCCCTGCCGCGTATCCTCCGCAAGCCGAGATGGCTTTGATGTCCGCTTGTATACCTGCGCTTCCCAGTGGTTCGCTTCCTGCTATGAGAAATACTTTGGAAAACGTCTTCTTCTTATTATTATTTTCTATTCCTCTCAACTCATTTTTATCCATATCGGAAATCTTTTTTCATTTTTAATGAAAATGTACGAAGAATTGTTTCAAGAGCAAATGTCTTGCGGGAAAATCTAACTTTTATTAGGAAAAAAGCCCAATGATTTGGATATCTCAAAAAGATGTCTTACTTTCGCGCTCCGAAAACAAGGAGAGATGCTCGAGTGGTTGAAGAGGCACGCCTGGAAAGCGTGTATACTCCTAAAGGGTATCCGGGGTTCGAATCCCCGTCTCTCCGCAAAATATAATATATCTCATAATGTTAATCAGATATATTTTTCAACTATATTTAATTTATTGCTTATTTCTAACTTTTTTCATTGAATATTTATTGATCAGGGCATCCTTCATAATATTTATTGAATCGTCTTAACATTTCATCAGAGTCGGACAAACTATTTGCTTTATGAATAAGGAAAAACAGAAAACGTTTTTTTTTGGCTATCCAGCGAAGCACTAAAAACAAACACCCTTTTCCTAAAAATGCCAATATGCTTATAAGATATGCCAAATGTTTAGCATAGGAATATTCATTGTTATTAATTGATTTTTCTTTTGGATTTTCTTCTTTTTTTACCTTTTTTTTATCTGTAGCTTGTACTATGGTGCTACTATTAAATGTTTGTAAACCATTGTTTGGAATTGTATCTGTTGTATTATTATGAATGCAATTCATTACTATAAATGTATTTTTAGAAGCTTCATTGTCCTTCTCTTTATTTTCTTTATAATTTTCTGTAACAGCATTATAAGTAAGAGGATATATCATTTGAACAGAAGCATATAGATACAGGCACATTACTAACCATTGAGGAATATTTAGGAAACTGGTATTTAATCGTCCTAATACTGCCATTAGCGACATGGTTGCTATAATACCAATAAAAAGACGAATAAAGAACTGTATTTCTTGATATTTATCGGGTCCAACAAGAGAAGACAAACTAAATACATCAATAGAAAAACAGAGCATTCCTAATAAAATGAAAAAACATACCCCGATATGCATTGTCCTTCGGCTGTTATCAGCAAAAGAACCTACTCTAACTGTAGATACGGTTATTACAAGATAGATGAAAAATAATATAAAGCTATTTATTAAATTTAAAGTATTTTCTAATAGACATTCAAATCGGAATATTTGATGTTCAGCCATAACGTAACTGCCATTATTAAAGATGTTTGTTTTGTAAATAGAGAATATAAATTCAACGATATACAGTACTAACCATATTGCCC
Organism: uncultured Bacteroides sp.; assembly: GCF_959029255.1. Classification (GTDB taxonomy): domain Bacteria; phylum Bacteroidota; class Bacteroidia; order Bacteroidales; family Bacteroidaceae; genus Bacteroides. The sequence continues at coordinate 115,543 of NZ_CAUFUE010000011.1, forward strand.
ATACTGCAAGCCATGAAAAATAGAATTGTTGAACAGCTATATTTAAACGTTTAAATAAATTGTCAGAAGTATTTCGTGCTAATGTGCTATTTTCACCAAATGTTGATTTGACATAATCGTGAATACTTTCAACTTTATCTTCGTCTTTGCCAATGAGCAAACTTGTTTTTGCCAACATGGCTAAAGTGATGAATATAAATAAAATATTAACTATCTGATAAGGAAACTGACCGATTTGTCGCAATATCCATATCATTATATTATTTTCATCCTTAATCTCGATATTCCAGTCTATACTAAATAGAATTGGAAATAAAGCACAAAAAATAGCAAGCCCGATTGTGAATTTTTCGTGTCTTAACCAAGTACTAAAGTTGTCTTTCATATATTTCTTTACTTTATATTATTAAATATTCCAATAATTATCCATAGAGGATATGTTTGAATTTGTAATTGTTTTCTCATTCAGACTATACTTCTTTTTTGTTTGATCTACATCACAATAAAATAGTTCCTTAATATTATTGACACTACATTTCCATATTTTACTGGGTGTAGAATATCCAGTGTATCTTTCAATGTAAATGTTAAATTCGCTTTCTTTGCGTTCTGTACATATAACATTGTCGGCTTGTGCCCTTAGTGCTTGTACCAAGTGGGATGATTTGTCGCAAAGAATAAATAAGTCTATTTCATAATCTTTGCAGATGGAGATCAGCGCAGTGAGAAAAAGCGAATCTTTTGCTATCATTGGAAAACAAAAATCTATTTTTTGCAAATCATCAATAACGATACGTGTGATCTGTGAAGTGGAATCATGGGAAATCTGAATTTGTTTAATCAAGTAGAAAAAAAATTCATCAGATGAAATACACCCCATTCTAATATTACTAAAATGGATATTTTTATAGCAATCAATACAGGAAGATTTCCGTTTATTAAAAAGTGCTGCTGATTCTCTAAAGATGGTGGCAGGACAAATCATCCTTTTAAACATTATGTTATCTTCTTTGTCTAATAAGATGTTTAATGTATGTTCATCACGACAACTGGCGCTAAACATACTTCCTAAAGTCAAGTATCGTTTATAGGTATTGGCAGGACCTATTATGGCAGTAGATTGTCCTCTCAGGCCACTTTTCTTAGGCTCGATTAATATATTTTGTAATATGTCTGTTGCGCACTCTCTCTTTTTTCTATTTTCAAAAGATTCATATAAGTTCTCCAGCTTCTCTTGTCCTCTATCATTTTTATTGGTCTCAAATTGGAGCAATGTAGTCATACTATTCTGATTGGGATTTTCATCAACGAAATACTGATATGTATCTGATAATATATCTAACTGAGATCGTAATACCCCTTTAGGCATGTGACGTCTTTTTTGTAATAGGACATGCGAACTGGGATATACTTCTATACCGTAATCCCGCTTTTTATATTGATGCCATCCCAATGCAGTGTCTTGTAATACACTTTTCTTTATGGATAATTGATGGAATAAATATTCGTTGTCTTTATCCTCATGACTTCGCATTTCAATGATTAAATCCGCATTATATTTGTTTAAATCAATCTCATCTTCTAATACGTAAATTACCACCATGGCTTCTTTTTTCTTAGCTTCAAGCAATTTTTTATCTTCTTCTTCATCTTTATTTTTGTGAAAATGCTCCTTATCAATAATTAGGCATGGAATCTTTAGTTTTTCTTCATCCTTACATTTTTCTCCTTCCTTGTATTCTTCCTCAATTTTCTTTTTAACGGTTTCCTTTTTTTCGTCTTTTTCACTATATATGAAAATACTAAAGAACTCTTTTGATAATACTTCTCCTAAATTCAAATCACCATCTTGGCAATATTTCTCTATGAAATCTTGTCGTCTGTGATAAATAGGATAATCATCCTGTTTGTTGTAGAAGGCTTTAGAGGGTAGCGCTATATGTAATGCATTTGTATGTGAATTATAGACTAACACTTCTTCACCTAAATAATAATCTAATTGAGAAGTATCTATTGGTAAACTACTACATCTTTTGTCTGTATCGAATATTGTATTGCAAAATTTGTTACCCATCCATTCACGTTTTCCTTTAGCATTGTTTTCAACAATATAATTGATACATTTGGAAATAACTGTGTCCAATAACATGTCAGAAACATTGTTTATGCATTTATTGTTTGTATAAAAAACCGGAGAAAGCAATTTAATCTTAATGCTGTTTTTTGTATCAGATGAAGCATTAAGCTCTCTCAGGGATTTGGTGATGCCATGTAAAAGTTGCATGCTTAATAGTGATTTACTAGTTCCTTTTTCTCCTGTAATAATTATAGTCATAGGATTCTGAAGAATAGAGTCCTTAGACTCTTGCAAAGTACTTTGCAGATGTAAACCACCAAATAATAATTCATCAAAACCATTAATCTCGGTTTTAATTTTCTGGTTGTTGTAAATTATGCTTTTCATATTGTATAGATTATAAGGTAAATTGTTAGAAAAATTATGCAATATTTTAATTGCTATCTCACAAATGAAATAAAAACTTTTTTAATTTGCAATTAATTTACACATTATTTGTCTGTGATGTTTTAATCTATGTATATATTCATATACATTATGGATATAATCTTAACTCTTTCTAGATGGACTATTTCTTCGTAAAGAGAAAATGTTATGGATAAATATTACTGTTTTTTTAATTATGTAATATAAAAAGTGGCATTTCTTTTTGTTGAAGTGTAAATTCTATGTAATTTTGGAAAAAGAAAGGATAATTTTATGTTTGAATAATTTTGACCTTTATTGGTTTCTTATTGGTGAGGCTCTAAATTTTTTATAAATAAAACACGTAAAAATAATAATCAAATGAAAAACATTCTTTTCTTGTTGCTTTTAGGCTTGTCATTGGGGACTCCGCAAGTTGTAAATGCCGGGAATGACTCTCCGTTGAGAAATCAAGTTGTACCTATTGCGTCTGAGGTTTGGCAATGCAAGTCACCTCAAGATGGTTTTTCCAAGGAAGTGAGATATCTTTTACAGCAAAACAATAAGTATTTGCTGAATATGTGGTATAATGATGTAAAGCATTTCAGCAATCAGAAGGGACAATACCTGGATTTCGGCGGGAATACCGAACATTTCATCCGTCCTATATCTCATGCAGCCTTCACGTTGGCGGTCTGCATCAAGTTGAAAGTATATGACGGGAAAGTAACAGGAGTGTCCAAGGGGGAAGCGATGGATATACTTTGCCGTCTTATTCGTTCCGTTGCTTACAGGCATAAGGCGAATTCAGATGAAAAAGGCTGGGGAGATCAGTGGCAAAGTGCTTTGTGGGCTTCTCAGGTGGCTGAAGCTGCCTGGATGATTTGGGATAAATTGTCAGATGATGATCGGGAGTTGGTATGTCGTATGATGATTCACGAAGCGGATCGTTTCCTGAACTATGAAATTCCTTATTATCGCGATAAAGCCGGGAATATTATTTTTAAAGGCGATACGAAAGCGGAAGAAAATGCCTGGAACTCTAATATTCTTACCATAGCTACGGCTATGATGCCAAGGGCTAAGAATTATGACCGGTGGATGAAAAAGAATATTGAACTGCAACTTTCGGCTTATGCTACCCCCGATGATATTCATCGGGACACAGTGGTGGATGGTGTCAAACTGAGTGTTTTCCTACAAGGCAGTAATGTGAATCCTGATGGAACGGTAATCAACCATTCTATCATTCATCCTGATTATATGGTCGCTTTTATGCACAATGCTACAAATTCTTGGGTTTATAACCTGGCATGTCGCAAGCCTTTGCAATCCTCTGTCTATAACGGCGCTCTTATCTATCATACGCTTACCGAGCGATTGTTCAATGGCAAAACTATTTATCAAAAGACCGGTGACGGTCATGCGTCACCTCTTATGTACTATCCTGAAGGGAATGACTGGGGAACCGGACGACAAGAAAATTACTGGTTAATGGATATGATGGCTCATATTTTCGGTTGGGACACTGATCTTCCGGTCAAGGCTATGGACTGGGCTAAAGCCAGGAATCAGCGGATGCTGGAAATGATGCGGCGTAGTACTACCGGAAAGTTCTATCAAGAAAAAACTGAGAATAGTTTTGCATCACGAGAAGAGTGGTTTGGTGCACAGATAGCTTGGGGATATTTGGGATGGTGGCTTGATAATTGTAGATAAAGGTTGCAGATTATTTCCTTGTTTTTATCCTTCACATTATTTACTTTTGTAATATCTTATTTAATTAAAACACTAATAATATGAAAAAGTACATTGCGGAAATGGTTGGAACCATGGTTCTGGTATTAATGGGATGTGGTAGTGCGGTATTTGCCGGTAGTGCGGCGGGTGCGGTGAGTACAGGTGTCGGTACACTGGGAGTTGCTTTTGCTTTTGGTTTGTCGGTAGTGGCAATGGCGTATGCCATTGGTGGAATTTCAGGTTGCCATATTAATCCGGCCATCACGCTGGGTGTCTTCTTGTCTGGGAGAATGACGGGAAAAGATGCGGCTATGTATATGGTATTTCAGGTGATTGGGGCAATCATCGGCTCGGCCATTCTTTTTGCGTTAGTATCAACCGGAGGGCATGGAGGTCCTACCGCTACAGGCTCTAACGGGTACACCGACGGGATGATGTTGCAGGCTTTTATTGCTGAGGCTGTATTTACGTTTATTTTTGTATTAGTGGTTCTCGGTTCAACAGACGAAAAGAAAGGCGCAGGCGCTTTTGCAGGTTTAGCTATCGGATTGACTTTGGTATTGGTGCACATTGTTTGTATTCCTATTACAGGGACTTCCGTTAATCCTGCGCGTAGCATCGGTCCGGCTTTATTCCAGGGAGGTGCGGCTCTTTCTCAATTGTGGTTGTTCATTGTAGCCCCGTTTGTGGGCGCTGCCCTGAGTGCTGTTGTTTGGAAGATGCTGGCAGGAGCGGAAAAAAAATAAGAAAGAGTAGATATAATTAAATGAATTGAAGGTGTGTCAAAATACGCTTGAAGATTTCTTTTAGGCACGGATTACGCGGATTTCACGGAAAAAGAATGAAGAGAAGCCGTGAAATCCGCGTAATCCGTGCCTAAAAAGAAACAAATAGTAAGCGAATCTCTGTTTTGACACGCCTTCAATTTATGATGATACTAAAAGTCGGTTTATTTCTTAGTACCGAAATACCTGGCAATATCCGCTCCCTTGAAATAAATAATCAGTGAGCAGACGATGATTATCATACCTGCCACGGTGCTGAAGGTGGGATATTCGCCTGCCAGCATCATCCAGCTTAGAATAGCGCCGAGTATCGGGTTGATGAGACGGCACATATTGATATCACTGACTTTGGCTCCCTTGCTTTGGAGTGCCATGAACCAGAAACTGAAAGCAAAAACGGATATAAAAACGAGGATTCCGAGACTGACATAGAACCCGGCAGGCTTTCCGATGAAAGAGTGGTAACCTTCCGTGCCAAGTCCGACAACATAGATGAGGACGCCACCGAAAAACATCTGTACGGCATTCAGGAAAATGGGGTTTACTTTCCCTTTATCTTCGGACACGGAGATGGCGGAATATCCCTGGAAGACAATACTCAGAAGCAACAGAACAATACCTGTGATGCCTTTCCAATCCAAAGGTTTGCCGTCACTTCCCATTCCCACAATAAGTAGCAACCCTACGAGACTGACGATGAGACTGACTATCTTGTGACCGTTCAGTTTGTCGTCACTTGCCAGCAGGTGCGCCAGCAGGACATTGATGAGTGGGGTCATCCCCATGATGATGGAGGATATGGCTCCGCTGACAAAATCCACACCAAAATAAAAAGCGGTGTAGCCCATGAACATGTTAATGAAAATCAGGTTGAGGAATAATTTGCCGTGCTGTTTGATTTCCTTCCACATCCCTTTGTGCCAGGTATAGGCGAACAACAAAATACCCACGCTGATGAAACGGATACCCGCAAAGTTCATCGGGGTAAAGTCATAACTCAGTCCTTGCTTGATAAACGGGTTGACAATAGCCCATAGTACAGACGCCAATATTGCGTATAAAAGTCCTTTTTTCATATTTATTGATAGTAGTTTTGCAAAATGAACTGCAAAGATACGTCTTTCTCATGAAAAAGGTGCTTTTTCTCGTAAATTAGAAGTTAAGCCATTGCTTGAAGGTGGAAAGCTTTTCTTCACTGATGGTTATTTTACCCTTGAACGGCGGACGGACGGTGACGGATAGTTTTCCGTTAAAGTAGGGTTCGGCATGGTCTATGGCGTCGATGCAAAGAATGATTTGCCGGTTGGCGCGGAAGAAACGGTCAGGATCGAGCTGTTCCATCAGTTTGTTGAGGGAAAGGTCGATGATGTGTTCCTGATTAGTGCGGGTAACGGCAAAGGTCACTTTATTCTCGGAATAGAAGTAGGCGATGTCGCTTACTTGCAAAGACCAGAAACGATCTACTCCATAGATGAGGAAGCGGGTACGGTATTGCTTCTCCTTGGATTGCAACGCTTCCAGAAGGACGGGCAGGTATTCATCGGGATGAATACTGCTTTTCTCTTGCAGGCTTTCGTATTTCAGGATGGCGTCAGACAGCCGTTGTTCGTCTACGGGTTTCAGTATATAATCGATACTGTTGACTGTAAAAGCACGAACGGCATACTGGTCGTAGGCGGTGGTAAAGATAATGGCAGAACCGGGATGTGCCGCAGAAAGGAAATCAAATGAGTTTCCGTCGGCAAGCTGGATATCCAGGAAAATGAGGTCGGGATGGGGGTGGGAGGCAAACCAGTCGATAGCTTCTTCCACACTGCCGGGTAAAGTGGTGATATTCCACTCGGGACGTAAGCGGGCAACCATGGAGTGCAGCAAACGTGCTGCGGGCACTTCGTCTTCGATGATGACTACATTCAGTTTATTCATATAATAAAGGCACTTTTACGGTAAATATTCCGGTCTCGTTTTCAATGATTATGTCTTTACCGGACATCAGTTTACAACGTTTGGCAAGGTTTCCCAGACCTACCCCTGAAGAAACTACACTCTTCTTGGGATGTATGGGGTTACTGACTATCAGGTACTCGTTTTCAATGTGGATAGTGATAGTCATCGGTTTGCTTTGTGTGATTGAATTATGCTTAATGACATTCTCCACCAATAATTGCAGGGTGAGGGGCGGCAACATGCTGTCCGTATATGGGGCCGGGATATCACTTTGGCAAGTAAGACAATTGCCCAAACGCACTTCGTGCAGGAAAAGGTAGGAACGCATAAACTCCATTTCTTCGGTAAGGGTAACTAGAGTTTTATCCTGGCATTGCAATACGTAGCGGTAAACGCTGGACAGATGTTTGGTGAAATGTACGGCATTGGTGGGATTGTACTCTATCTCGGCAATAAGCGTGTTCAGGCTATTGAACAAAAAATGCGGGTTCAACTGGTTTTGCAGGGCAGTGTATCGGGCGGCATCGTTTTCAGATTGCAACAGGGCGGTCTTTTGTTGCAATCGCAAAGTACTCTGAATGGAGCGGTTAGCAAGCAGCAGTCCCAGTATGACCAGCTCTACCAGCCATACTACTATCAGCAATCGCCATCCGTTGTTGGGAAAAAGAAAAGGTTCCGATGCTCCTGCCAGTATTTTGGCACACACAAGCAGGCTGTAGTTCAGCAGCAGGAACAAGAGCATCACAGCCAAATAAATGGCAGGTATTTTCCACCGGGAACGGAGATTTACGGCATATTGCGTGTTGACCCATGAACTGAGACGCAGCATGGCGTAACCCAATACATTGAATGCCAAAATAAAGAATATGAATGCGCCACGCGAATAAAGCGCATTGGCAATACGGGGAGCCAGGTTGGTATAGTTCACCAACAGGAAGTAGGAGAAAGCTCCCAATCCTGAAAACAAGATACCGTATATCAAATTACTCCATTTCATATTCATTCTTCTTTCTTCTGGCAAATCTATAACATTTTGCTGAATATCAGTACTTATGTAAAGCTTTTATTAAGTCGGAATAGTATCCTTGTGCAGAAACTTTGGCTTGTACATAGTTTATTTGTGATGCCTGACGGTAGGTTTGCGCCTCAATGACATCGATGACGGATGTTTTTCCTTCTTCATATCGCTCCAGGGCTTTCCGTTCATTTTCACGGGCTTTCTCCAGTGAATTTCCGGTAAGGGAAACCTGCGATAGGGCTTGTGACAAGGAAGTATGTGCAGTTTGCACTTCCAGATTTACGTTGTCGGTCACTTTGTTCAGGTAATCATTAGCCATACCTGCCTTCAAAGAAGAAGCACGTTTTTCATTGCGACGTTTCCCCCATTCGAAAAGAGGAACAGACAACTTGGCATAAACGGCATAATTGGGATCGAGGTCACTCTTGAAATTGTAACCCGGAGAAGAATAGCTGCCATCTACGCCGATGTAGAGCTGGGGCTTATACTTGGAGTCCGTAAGTTTTCCGGTACTTTCTGTTATTTTTATCTGGTCGTGCGCCATCATTATTTCGGGGCGGTTACTACCGTCCGCAAGTAATAAATCCTCAGACAGGGAGACGCTGGGAATGGTATCTTCTATCTGGGTTTCAGTTTTGAGTTCAACTCCTATCAGTGAGTTGAGCGCCATGCGTCCGGTATCGAAATTGCTTTGCGCCTGCAATACCTGGTATTCGGCTTCATTCAATTTGACTTCCGCCATAAGCAGGTCTTGCGGGTCTACAAGTCCGACCTCTACACGTTCGCGGATGGTTTTTACCAGTGAAGCTACGGAATTACGGTACTCTGTGGCGATACGGACTAGCTCATAACGGGCTACGGTGTTCCAGTATTGCATATCGGTCTGGTAGCAAACGGATGACTGGAGCAGTTCAGCCTGATGTACGTTCATGGACTGTTGATACTTTGCCAAACGAATCGTCTCGAGGATGCGTCCACCGGTATAGAGGGGTTGCATCAGTGAGAGAGAAGCGCCATATTTCATGTCGCGCCCTTCAAAGGTGAGGGGACGTTCAGCCTGGGGAAGGTTCAGGGTCAGTTCTATAGGATTTCCGGTGTATTGGAAATTGGCATCACCGGAGAGCTTGGGTTTTAAATCGGCTTTGGCAGATTTAATCAGTTCCATACTGGAGGCGATATTTTTGTCCGCAGCCTGCAAGTCGTGATTATAGTCCAGCGCCATGGTCCGGTACTTTTCCAGCAAAGAACTTTGCTGGGAAAATACGGACGGGACACACAAGAAAAAAACGAGTAAAGCGTATATCTGTTTCATACCTATTTTATTTTTACTTTATAGAATAAGACGTATAATGCCGGGGTGACGAATAGGGTCAGCAGTGTGGCAAATGTAAGTCCGAAGATGATGGTAGCCGCCATGCCTCCGAAAGCGATGTCGAAGAGTAGGGGTACCATACCCAGGATGGTAGTGGTGGCTGCCATCAGTACCGGGCGGGTACGTGAAACGGTGGCTTCTACTACTGCTATGTAAGGCACCACTCCTTCACGGCGCTGTGTGTTGATTTCATCTATCAATACGATTACGTTTTTTATAATCATGCCGAGCAGTCCCAGCCATCCGGCTATGGGGAAGAAACCAAAGTCGAACCCGGTGAGTAACATGCCGATGGCGATGCCGATAAGTGACAACGGCAAGACACACAGGATAATGACCGGTTCGCGGAAGTTACCGAACAATGCTACCAGTATTACGATAAGCATGAGGAAAGCCAGCGGGAAGAACTTGGCGATAGCCTGCATGGCTTCGTTCTGGTCTTTGAACTGGGAATCCCAGAAAAAAGTATAGCCTTCGGGCAAGGTCATAGCTTCAATCTCCTTGCGGATTTCTCCGTGTACTTCTGCCATGGTATGTCCGGGTTTCACGCCGCACATGGCTGCCATACTGAGTTGTCGGTTGTAGGTACGCATTTGCGGAAATTCCCAACTCGTTTCGATGCGTTCCGTTACTTGTGACAATGGAGCGGAGCGTTCGCCGTTCCATACGGAGTAGTTGCCGAGGGAAGTGGCATCTGTAATGTCGTAGCCTTCGGATTTCAACAGGACGGGGACTTTCTTTTCATTGTCACGATAGATGCCGATTACCGTTCCGTCGCTGATGGACTTGACGGACTGCATCATTTGCGCTTTGGTGATACCCAGTTCTCCGGCTTTTACGGGGTCGTAAACCGGACGCATCATCAATGACATGTTTCCCCATTCATTGCGGGCGTCCGCCACTTTGGGATTGCGGCGCATCATTTCAATGGCTTGTCCTACCAGTGAATCGAGCACAGCGGGATCAGGTCCCAGGAAACGGGCTTCGATGACAGCTTCCGTCAAGGGACTCAACTCAAATTTGTTTACCTTGATGAGCGGTTCGGGAAACTTCAGGCGGATAGAATCCTGCAACATTGCATTGAGCTGCCGTGATTGTTTGGAAGTATGGCATTTCACCAAGAGCTGTGCATAGTTGGATTGCGGTCCGAAGGCAACATTGGATAAATAGTAACGGGGAGGGGTTCTGCCTATATAGGTAGATACCATTTCCGTCTGTTCGTGTTGGCGGATATACTCTGCCATTTCTTCGGCTAACTTATCTGTTTTATCGATATTAGTGCCTTCAGGAAGCCATACGTCCAAGGTGAAGTATTGTTTATCCAATGCCGGTACGAATACTTTCGGGATGAATTTGAAACTCCAGGCGGAGAGTACCAGCAATAGTATCAGGCAACCTACGGTGGCATACCGGTATTTGATGACCTTATGCAGTGCATGGCGGAACATATTGTAGTATTTCCCGTCAAAAAGTGCGGCTTTGAGTTCTTCGGGCCGGGGACGACGTACGAACTCTTGGATGAAGAACGGGGTTTGTGTCAATGCAAATACCCAACTGAACATCAGGGAAACACCGATAACTACTACCAGTGAGGATAACAGTTCGCCCGTGATGTGGGGAGAATAGTATATGGGCAGGAAGGTGAGTATGGCAATAACCGTTGCTGCCAGCAGGGGCAGTGCCGTGGAAGAACAGGCGCGCATGATGGCGACACGTTTCCTCATTCCCCGTTGCATATTGACTAAGGCGGAATCGGAGACAACGATGGCATTGTCTACCAACATACCCATAGCGATGATGATAGCGGCAAGAGACATACGTTGCAGGGCGATATCTGTACAAAGCATCACAATCAAAGTGGCGAAGATAGAGAATACCAGACCACTACCTATCAGGAGCCCGTTTTTAAACCCGATGAAGAACAAAAGGATGGCGACAACGGTCAGGACGGAAATGATAAGATTGAGAATAAAGCCCTGGTTGGCTACCGCCGATTCATAACCCTGGTCGTAAATGGAAGCGAGCGCGTAACCTTCGGGCATATCTTCGGATAATTGGTCTACACGTACTTTAACGGCTTCTGCCATATCTACAACATTGCCGGTAGGCACGGTGGAAATAGCTATGCCTATAGCGGACTGCCCATTGATGCGCATCAGGTTGGAGGCAGGAGTCTGGTAACTTTCTTCAATCTGTGCGATGTCTGCCAGACGGAAGTGCTCGCCAGTATGCGATACGATGGTCAGGTTCCGGATATCATCCGGTGAATAGAAGTTTCCCGTAGACTCTATGCGGATACGATTAGAACCCGCATCCACTCCTCCGGCGTCCACAACTTTGTTCTGGGCTTCAAAGGCATGGGCGATATCAGCAGTAGTGATGCCGCTACGTGCCATGACGGAGGGACTGATGGAAATATCAATCGTAGGTGTCTGAGTTCCGTATATTTCGACCTTCGCAACATCTTTAACTTTCAGAAGTTCGTTTTTAATGATTTTTGCCTGGTCTTCCAGTTCACGATAGGTGTGTCCGTTTCCCGTCAGTCCGTAGAATACACCCAGTACGTCGCCAAAGTCGTCATTGACAACGGAGGGACCTGCCCCGGCGGGTAATTTACCTTGGACATCGTTCACCTTCCGGCGCAGTTTGTCCCACAGTTGTTGCATTTCGTCGGCACGGATTTCTTTCTTTACGTAGACGGTAATCTTTGACAGTCCGGCACGGTTCTCCGTTTTAAGATAATAGAGTTCACCGAGGGATTGGATGGATTCTTCGAGAACATCCGTTACTTGTGACTGCACTTCGGAGGGAGAAGCACCCGGATAGGGCGTAAGTACCAATGCTTGCTTGATGGTGAAAGGGGCATCTTCCAGTTTGCCCATCTTGATGTACGAAAACAGCCCTCCTGCCAAGACTAATGTCAGTAGCAGGATGGTGACTGCTTTCTTCTGTAAGAAGTATTTAACCAGCTTCATGAGTTCTTCTGTTTAGTAAGGATGGTTACTTTCGTACCGTCTGATAAGAAGCGGAGCCCACTTGTAGCGATAGTTTCCCCTTCATTCAGACCGGTTGAGATTTTAGCTTTGCCGTCCGGTAAAAGTTTATCGATGGTCACTTTTCTGCGCTCGGCTTGTGCGTTGGGGGTAATTACCCAAACGTAGTCCCCTTCTGAAGGACGGTGGGAGAGTGCTGCCTGGGGGATGCAGACCCCGGTGGCACTCTCTGTTTGCGGTATATTCAGCATCGCTTTGCCGGACATGCCTGCCAGCAGTCCACCGTCTTCATTGGGTAACATAGCTGTAAGCAGATATGAAAGATTATTGCGTGTAGTACCTTTGGATATCTCGATGATTTTTGCCCGGTAGGTTTTATCAGGCAGAGCATCAAAACGGATTTGTAAGCTGTCCAGTGAATGGGCAGCGTAAGCGATGTCCTGGGGGACATAGATTTCTATTCTTAGCTGATGAATATCTATCAGGGAAAGTATGGGCTGGGTAGCTTTGACGTCTTGGTATTTTTCGATATAGACTTCGCCTACGTATCCGCTAAAAGGCGCTGTCAGGCGGGTGTCTTCCAGTTCGTTGACAGCCGTTTCAAAAGCCATTTTGGCTGAAACATAGTCAGACTTGGCTTTCTCGTAGGCGCTGGCGGAGATGTTTTCTTTCTGATAGAGCACTTGGATACGTTCAAATTCAGCCTTGGCCTGATTATAGACAGCTTCAGCCCGTTCTTTTCTGATTTTGAAATCACGTGGATCTATTTCCGCAATGATATTGCCCCGGTTGTATTGGTTACCGGCGTATACGTCGAAATGGTCGATAGGGCCGCTAACCCTGAATGATAATTCGGACGTCCGGAACGGTTGGGCGATAAATGGAAATTCTTTTTGACTCTCCGGTTGGGAAGCAACGGCTTTGGTAGTATAGACCTGCAGGTCTTGTTCGCTTTTTGTGTCCTTGTTACTACAGGCGCCAAACACAAAAGCAAGGCCGGATAGTAGAATGAAATGGGCATTTGTTTTCATATCTCATTTTAATTTTCGCCAAAATTAGAGAGACTGTCCGAGTCTTACCGGAAAGAATCCTCTGAAACCGGAAAACAAGAGACCCAAAAGGGCGAAATGAAATATGAAATACAAATACTACATAAAGATGATATGTTGTTTCAGCATATTCGTTACCTGATTTTTCAGTTGATTGGCGTTGATGGGTTTTGCCATGTAGGCGTCAAAACCGTTCTCCATAACCTTCTGCTCATCCGAAGCGTATGCAAAGGCGGTAACGGCGATTATGGGCACTTGGGTGGAGTACTTACGTATCTCTTTGGTTGCCTCATACCCGTCCATCACCGGCATATTGATGTCCATCAGGATAAGTTGCGGGTCATATTCCCTGAATAATTGTACCGCTTCTTGTCCGTTCCATGCATGCACCAAGTTATAATCTTTCTTTAAGATAGATTCTATCAGGCGGTAATTGCTGTTATGGTCTTCGGCAACGAGAATGGTGATTTTTTGTTTCCTTATTTTTATCGGCTCGGATTTTGTTTCTTCTTGTTGGCAGTTGGAAGCCGGAACGTATGGAAGGGTAAACCAGAAGGTGGAACCTTCGCCCGGTTTGGAGTTCAGCCCGATTTCACCACCCATGTTTTGAACAAGGGTTTTACAGATGGAAAGTCCCAATCCGGTGCCTTGGGCAAAGTTGTTCAGTTTGACGAAACGGCCGAAGACATCCTCCTGCTTTTCTTCGGGTATGCCGCATCCTGTATCGGACACATAGAAATAGAGGGTTTTGTTATCTCGTTTTTCATACCCGAAACGGATACTGCCTTTTTCGGTAAATTTGATAGCGTTGGTCACCAGATTGATGATGAGCTGTGACAAACGGTTTCGTTCGGCATGGATATTCAGTTCCGGTATTTCGGTTTCAAAAGAGAGGGTCACTTCTTTCTCGGGGGATAATTTCAGGCGGAGTGAACTTTCCAATTCTGTCATTACTTTGTTCAATTCAAAATCAGAATCGACGAACTCCATAGTACCCGCCTCGATTTTGGAGAGGTCGAGGATGTCACTGATAAGTTGCAATAACAAAGTATTGTTATTTTCGATGATACTGACGTATTCCTGTTTTTCCTCCTCTGCCTCGGTAGAAGCCAGAATGCCCGAAAAACCTACGATGGCATTGAGCGGTGTACGGATTTCATGACTCATATTGGCAAGGAAAGCAGATTTCAAACGGTTGGACTCTTCTGCACGGGTCTTGGCTGAAATCAAGTCTGTCTCCATCTTCTTCCGCTCGGTGATGACCAATGAAGAACCGACCAAAGTCAAAGGCTTGCCTTCTTCATCATAGCTTTCTATGGCTGCCTGGGCTTCTACCCAGTCAATATGCTTGATGCCGTTGATACGGTTGACCACACGGTATTCTTCTTTCACTTTGGGAGTACGTCCGGCTATCAGGTCGGCATAAGCTTGTTTCACTTTGGGAAGGTCTTCCTTATATATCTTGGCGAAATATTGGCTATCGGCTACCGAGAGCTGTTCTTCGCTGACTTCTGTGCCTGCATCGCTCAATTCAATTGGCTTGTTTACATCACAGAGGATGGTGCGGGTTTGCAAATTCCATTTCCAGGGTACAATATTAGCTACATCGAGTGCCATAGAGAGTTTGTGGTTGATGGAACTTAGCTGCTTTTGTGCATGATGAAGTTCCGTACAGTTCAGACAGAAAACATCCATAAAGCGCCCGTCACTGCTGGCATTTACGACTATATCATAGAAGGTATCAATAGCTTTATAATAGTAGGAGAAAGTGATGGAACGTTTTTCCTGTAAAGCTATGTTCATGAAGTGTATGAACTGCGGCATGGATTCAGGGAATTTTTCACTACCCAGTTTACCGATAATGTCCTTACGGTCGAAAAATCTTTCCTCAAAATGTTTGTTCACATCAATATATTTGACGTCAATAATCTTTCCTTCTTCGTCCTTTATCAACTCTTCAGACATATAGAGTATAGGCATATTATTGATGAGACTATAGTATTTTGTAGTAGTTTCCAAGTCTTTTTGCTGTATGCGTTTCATTCTTCCAAGTACGCGAAGGCGTTGATACTGTAAAATTAGTATCAAAACTATAATAAAGATGACGCTTCCAATGATGGTATACTCGTATTGTTCCCAGAAGGAGGGTGGTGCATTGTAGAATTTTGTACCCTTGGGACAATGCTTGGGATCGAGATTGCGTTGAAGCAAAGATTGGTAGTTGAAAACCGGTGCGGCATCGGTGGCGTGATAAATGGGAATATCACGAGCTTGCTTTCCATTCAATACTTCTCTGATTGTATTTAGAAGTTGGGCGTTGAATTTCTTATTATTATAAACATAGCCTCCTACGATGCCGCCTTCTTCTTCAATCCCTACTGTCCTGAATGAAAATAGAGGAACCGATGCTGTGGCAATGATCCGGTGGGAATTACTTGTAAGTACCGTGTTGCCGTTATAATCCTTTGCGCGGAACCAGGATGAGAAAATAAAACCGGTGGTTTGCGGATCTTGTTCGTTCAAGATAGAAAAAAGACTGTCGGTAGATGTGCTTTGCGCGGAAATGAACTCGTATTTCATTTCCGGATGCCTATTTTGAATGATTTTGGATAAGTCATAGTCATTTTGTTGACAGATATATGTTCCATCACCTATATATACAAGCTTTTTCATTTGTGGAATTAGATGTTTCATTAGTTGTAAGTTTTCTTCCATGTAATTATTGGCTTGCAACATCGTGAGGTTATATTTCTTTTGCAACTCACTGATAGGAACGCGTTCCTCAATTCTGAGTGCATGTCCTTGCATCACCGAGTCGAAGGGACCGGTAAAGTCACGTTCACCACAAAGAATAATAGGAATGTCCGGCCATTGCTCGTTCAGGTCGTCGCATAAAATAAAACTGGCGCTCCCTATGAGTACAATGAGCTTTGGAGAGTGTGAGTGGATTTCCTCGAACATGTTTTTTTTAAACGCCTCCAGCATTTGGGAATCTTGCAGCGTGAGCATTTTCAAATGCTCAACATAAACTCCTATTTTGTTATCCTGGGAAGCCATATTGATTATCGGATTGATAAAACCATTACTCCAAGGATTGGAACTGGTGTAGGCATTGATGATAAGGATATGATCTATGTCCGAATCATTGTTAACGCTGAACAAAGTGTTTGTGTGCGATAATAAGCAGATGATGATAACCACTGCTTTGAAAAAACTCCTCATGTCTATTATTTAAATTTTGCTTATTGGTGTCTATAAAAGTAGACAAATATATACATTTAAAGCTGGACGGACAAAGGAAAATGCCGAAATAATTGAATTAGAGCATATAATAAAAGCGGAGTGACAAGAAAAATGTATTACTCCGCTTTTGATATTAAGACACTTGAAAAGGGTTTCCGGATATTTATTTTTCTTCGTTGTTTAAGTCGACCGTAATATAGCGTTCCCCATCATATAGGGTTTTGACGCGAATATTTAGTCCTTTTTTATTCTTCAACCGGTCGGCTATCTTGTCAAGTTTGAAAGATACGAGTCCGGTACCCAATAAACGATGTTCGTCATTATAAGCATTTTGACGAAATTCGAGGGTGATGTAGCCTTCCTTATCGTTTTTACCGTCGGAAGCTTCATTGATAACCAGATTCAGCATGTGCTTCTTATCGGGATTGTCGCTGTGGTATAATTGGTACTGGATATTCAGATAATTTCCCGTTATCCACAAGTTTGTTGCATTGATGCGGTCGTCACCGATGCTGTCGGCTTTTTCCGCCGGCATGGAGTAGATATCTTTGGTCAGGATGTTTTCGATGTGGTTTATCTTGGCGTTGTAGTCGTAACCGTCTATCTTTTCATCTAGCAAGTTAAAGTAAACAAATGCGCGTTGTCCTTCAACCAATGTGTAGTTATTAACGTAGAGGGTATCGCCGGGATACATCTTGCTGCCGTCATCCAGGGAGAAATAATAGTCCTTTCCTTCAATGATACGTACAGTACCGACGGTGAGTGATGAGCGCTCGCTATCATCCCAGTCGTCCAGGCAAGATTGTAACAAGGGCATGGTGATAAACAAAAGCAGAAATGCGTTAAGAGTTATTTTGAATTTCTTCATAAGTAGAGGTTTTGTTAATTAATTCAGTCTTAATTCTTGTATGAAGAAAATGCGGTAGATATGTAAATACTGCACAATAGAGTGTTAAAGAAACCAAAGTGTAAAATTCTTATCACTTTGATGCAGTACTTTTGTCCTCGTTGCATTTAAAGGATAAACACGTGTTAAAAGTAAGAATGGAAGAACAGGAACTGGCAGAACGGTGTAGGCAAGGAGATAATCTTGCCCGCAAAGAACTGTACGAGCATTATGCGGGGCGTATGCTCGGTGTCTGCCTTCGTTATGCAGGCGACCGCGAAACGGCGCAGGACTTGATGCATGACGGTTTCCTGAAACTTTTCGATTCTTTCGATAAATTCACTTGGCGGGGAGAAGGTTCTCTGCGGGCTTGGATGGAGCGTGTGATGGTGAATACGGTTTTGCAGTATTTGAGGAAGAATGATGTGATGAACCAGTCGGCTGCGTTGGAAGATGTGCCCGAGGCGTATGTGGAGCCTGATGCGTCGTCAGTGGACAGCATTCCTCAAAAAGTATTGATGCAGTTTATCAGTGAACTTCCCGCCGGTTACCGCACCGTATTCAACTTATATATTTTTGAAGAGAAATCCCATAAGGAGATAGCCCGATTGTTGGGCATCAATGAGAAATCGTCTGCTTCACAGTTGACGCGTGCCAAGGCTGCTTTGGCGGCAAAGGTGCGGGAGTGGATGAAAAAGAATGGATAAATGAAAGTGCGTATGGAAGATGAATTGTGGATGCGAAAGATAAAGGAACGGTTGGAAGACTATTCTGAACCGTTGCCCGCTTCCGGTTGGGAACGGCTGGAGAAGGATTTGCCTGTTTCCAAGCCTCCTTTGGCAGAGAAACGGCGTGTTATTCCTTTCCGTCGGTGGGCGGTAGCTGCTGCGGCTGCATTGTTGGTAGTTGTGTCTTCCATCAGCCTATGGTTACTGCAAAGCCCGGTAGGGGATGAGGTGCGAAATGCGGCAGTACCTTCATTGGCTGTGCTACCCGATAAATTGCCGGAAAACCGGTTGCCGGAAGTACAGGCAAAATCATCGGAACCGGCTTCCCGAAAAAGTGGAAATGTATCACCGGCAAATGTATCCCGTCGTTCTTTTGTTGCGCAGCAGATAAGTGTTGCCGATGCTACCGAAGACGAAAAAAAATTGCAGGTTCCGGCAGTGGAAAGCCTGGTGGAGCAAAATAAAGAAGAAGTGGCGGAAGAGCCTGTCGCTCGGAAAGAAGAAGTTGCCACTGCCCAAAAGGGAAAAGAAAGAGAAGAAAAAGCGATGCGTCGCAGTCCCTATGGAAAAGGTAAATTATCTTTGCCGGTTGAAAAGAAGGCTACTAGCTCCCGTGGATGGTCTGTGGGCTTGTCAGTAGGTAATACGGGCGGATTGGCTCTGGGGAATAATACGACGGGCGGTAATATGATGCAAAATGATGCCGGCGGCTTTGGTGGAAGAATAGACTTGTCTTCGACGGCTAACGGCATTCTGGCTATTCCGGAAGGAGAGGAATTGATTTTTAAAGATGGATTGCCTTATTTGCAGAAACGTGCCGATAAGATAGCGTCTATTGACCATAAGCAGCCCTTGAGTTTCGGCTTTTCCATAAGAAAAGGATTGATGAAAGGTTTCTCGGTGGAAACCGGATTGACTTATACTTATCTTGCTTCGGATATCAAGTATGAAGGTAGCGCTGAAAAGGTGGGCCGGAAGCTGCATTATATAGGCATACCTTTACGTGCAAACTGGAATTTTATAGATACAAAATCTTTCACGATGTATGTTGCTGCCGGTGGCGCCATGGAGAAGTGTGTATATGGCAAGATTGGCAGTAAAGACGAAACAGTGAAGCCCCTGCAATTTTCAGTGATGGGAGCCGTGGGCGCGCAATATAACATAAGCAAAAGGGTAGGTTTGTACGTGGAACCGGGAGTAGCCTACTTCTTTGATGATGGTTCGCAAGTGCAGACAATCCGCAAAGACAATCCCTGTAACTTTACCTTGCAGGGTGGCATAAGATTGACGTATTGATATCTTTAATTTAATGAAGAATTAAGAATGAAGAATTAAGAATGAAGAATGAAGAATTAAGAATGAAGAATTACCTTGCGGCGTACTTGCATAGCGCAGCCAAATTCTTCATTCTTCATTCTTAATTCTTCATTAAATTAAATTCCCATTTAGTTAACAACCACCCTCTCAAAGTATTCTTTGAATATCTTTTCTGCTTTTTCCAATTGCTCAGGAGTATTTTCCTTGACTTCTTTTAATTGATATTCCCACCCCATCGCCTCATATTTATGTACTCCTAAACGATGATAAGGGAGTATTTCTACACGTTGTATATTTTGATACTTTCCAAGCTGTTCACCAAGTGCACGGATATCTTCCTCAAAATCGCTGTATCCCGGTACCAATACATAGCGTATCCAGAAAGGACGATTGTGTGTCTCCAGCCAAGCAGCCGTACGCAATGTTTGCCCGTTACTGCGACCGGTCAGCGCATGATGACGTTCGGGGTTGAACTCTTTGATGTCAAGTAACACCAAATCCGTCAATCCAAGCAATTCTTCAACTTTATCGTTCCAGATGCCGCCATTGGTGTCCAAGCATGTATGTATTCCGTTGGATTTTAAATCTTTGAATAGAGGTATCAGCGCATCTGCCTGTAAAGTCGGCTCACCACCGGAAAACGTAATGCCTCCTTTCTTACCGAAGAATGCCTTTTGGCTGATTGCCATCTGTAGTATTTCATCGGCAGGTGTCGGAGTGCCGCCTTTTACATCTATTGTATCCGGGTTGGCGCAATACAGACAACGGAAAGGGCAACCTTGCAGGAAAACAACGAGCCGCAGCCCGGGACCGTCGAAAGTACCCATCGATTCGTATGAATGAACTTTAATCATAATCCTATCATGTAAAAAAGAACCTATTAATAAAAAGGCACGGATTACAAAGCCTGTTCCGGATTTTTTTATTCAATCCGATAAACCTGTGTAATCCGTGCCTGATGAATTATACTCTCAACCTGGCTGTTACATCCTTTCGTGGAAGCTACGGCTGATAACCTCCAACTGATGCTCACGGCTCAGTTTCACAAAGTTCACGGCATAACCTGAAACACGGATTGTGAGTTGCGGATACTTTTCGGGATGCTCCATTGCGTCTTCCAGCATTTCGCGGTTCAGTACATTTACATTCAAGTGGTGTGCTCCCTTTGTAAAGTAACCGTCCATCATCGTTACCAAGTTCTCAACACGATCTTCTGCCGTAGGGCCGAGTGACTTCGGGACAATAGAGAATGTGTTGCTGATGCCGTCTTGCGAATCACGATAACGCAGTTTGGCTACAGAACTCAATGAAGCGATTGCGCCGTTCTTGTCGCGTCCATGCATCGGATTGGCACCCGGAGCAAAAGCCACGCCTTTGGCACGGCCATCGGGAGTAGCGCCGGTTTTCTTTCCGTACATCACATTTGAAGTGATAGTCAGCAATGACAGGGTAGGACGGGCGTTCTTGTAAACCGGTAACTTCTTCAGTTCTTCGCTGAAATAATAAACCAAGTCTACACCGAGGTGGTCTACGCGGTCGTCATTGTTACCGAAACAAGGGAATGAACCTTCGATGTCGAAACCTTCTGTCAAACCGATTTCATTGCGACGTGCCGTAACCTTGGCATTCTTGATGGCAGACAGGGAGTCGATAGCAATAGAAAGTCCCGCCACACCGTATGCCAGATTGATGCGCGGGTCAGTATCTATGAATGCCATCTGAGCCTTTTCATAGTAATACTTATCGTGCATATAGTGGATGATGTTCATTGCTTCGTTATAAACACGGGCAATTTCGGTCAACACCTTCTTATAGTTCGACATCACTTCCTCGAACTTCAATGTATCGCTGGTCAAAACGGGAATACCCTTCACCATTACGGTTCCTGTATTTTCGCAACGTCCGCCGTTGATAGCCAGCAACAATGCCTTTGCAAGGTTGGCACGTGCACCGAAGAACTGTATCTGCTTACCGATAGCCTGGTAGGATACACAACAAGCGATACCGTAGTCATCGCAGTTACGTACTTCACGCATCAGGTTGTCGTTTTCATATTGGATGGAGCTGGTGTCTACCGAAACCTTTGCGCAGAAATCTTTGAAACCTTCCGGCAATTCGGGGCTCCACAATACAGTCATGTTAGGTTCGGGTGAAGGACCGAGGTTGTACAATGTCTGTAAGAAACGGAAAGAAGTCTTCGTGACTTTCACACGTCCGTCATTGAAACGTCCACCGATAGCCTCAGTTACCCAAGTAGGGTCTCCTGCAAAGATATCGTTATAAGATTGCATACGCAGGTGGCGTACCATACGCAGTTTGATGACGAACTGGTCAATCAATTCCTGGGCAAAAGTTTCATCTATATTGCCATGAGCCAAATCGTACTCAATAAAGATATCGAGGAAAGAAGAAACGTTACCCAATGACATAGCGGCGCCGTCTTGTTCTTTTACGGCAGCAAGATAAGCCATATATACCCATTGGACAGCTTCCTGGGCCGAGGTGGCAGGACGGCTGAGATCCAGTCCGTAGTATTCGCCCATCACTTTGATTTCCTTCAAAGCCTTGATTTGCTCTGAAACTTCTTCACGCAGGCGAATGCGGGCTTCAGTCATCGGACCGGTCAAGTGATGTAAATCCTCCTGTTTGGCTTCGATGAGACGGTCGATACCATAAAGAGCCAGACGGCGGTAGTCACCGATGATACGTCCACGAGCATAGTTGTCGGGAAGTCCTGTAAGGAAACCCAATGAGCGGAAAGAACGTATTTCCTCGGTATAGGCATCAAACACACCATCATTGTGTGTCTTGCGGTAATGAGTGAAGATTTCTTTTACTTTATCATCTACTTCTACTCCGTTTTCACGGCAAGCTTTCATCACCACATTGATGCCACCGAATGGTTTGATGGCACGTTTCAGCAGTTCGTCAGTCTGTAAACCAACGATAAGTTCGTTTTCCTTATCTATATAACCTGCCTTGTGTGATGTGATAGTCGATACTGTAGTGTAGTCCAATGAGCGGACACCGTTGTTTGCTGTCTCTTCTTCCAAAGCTTTTACGCAAATATCCCAAATGCGCTTAGTGCGCTCAGTAGGTCCTTGCAGGAAGGAAGCGTCACCGGTGTAGGGTGCGATGTTTTTACTAACGAAATCACTGACGTTGATTTCTTTACTCCAAAGCCCGTCAATAAAGGTTTTGTTCAATTCCATAATATTTTTTTTGATGTGGTTAGATAATGTTATCCTTAGAGCGCGCAAAATTACGGAAAAATTTCCGTAATTACATAGTGATGATACTCATTTTTATGTTGGACAGCATAAAATAACGAATATTAGGTAGTTTTCCATCAGGTGGACTATTCATGTAAAAATCCCCTGCCGCTAACGGCAGGGGATAAAGAAAGCTACAAGTATTTCACAACACATTGGGTAGCTTACAGCAAACAAACAGGAGTTATTGCCTCGCTAGGCAATAACCCTAAATATATCACACAAGCATTGTCGTTTTTTTAAGATCAGTTCTTTTTGTGTCATCTTGAAACATTCTTTTTACTTATTTCTTTCTTCTTAGAATTTATAGCTTGTCCCCACCATTACGCCGATGGTTCCTCTGATCGGTTCCTGCAAGTCCGCCCGGTAGCTTTTGTCTTTAAAGAGATTGACTCTCGGCTCCACCCACAGTCCTATGTGCTGCGACAAACGGATTTGTCCTTGAAATCCGAAGCGTCCGTTCAGCACGATGGGCATGTCGGCTTCCGCGCCGGGGAAATAGCTTCCGATGCCTCCAATGAACAGTAAGTCAAATACCCGGCTCTTCCGGTCGGAGAAAAGGGTGGTCAAGTTACAGAGGTAATCCGCGCACAGGTTCACATTGAAATCCCGGTCCGCCCCACCGTCGTCGTTATCCAGAAATGCCGTGCTGCTTCCCGCCGAAATCCGCAAGCCGTTTATCTGCGACTTTCCGAACCATTTTCCCAGCGCAAACTCCGTATTCACCAGTACATTCCCCGTATTTCCGGTTCCTGCCGCAATCGAAGCAAAGCCATTGTGCAGCATTCCTGACCGGCTGAATCCCGAAGGCTTGTAGGTGATGCCCAGCATCATTGAGGCAATCACGTCATAGCGTCTCCATGAAAAGTGGTTATCCACCCGGTCGGGGTATAAACCCAGTTGAGGCTCTATGAAAAGGTTGAATGCCGGGGACACGTTGAACTTTCCTTGCAAGCCGCCATGCAAGCCATACGAATGCACCGTCTCCATACCGGTTTTCATCGTTGCCTGATAGCTGATACCTCCAATGGCTATCACCTCGAATACGCGCCGGGGATTGTAGCGTGCCGCAAATGCGCTGATGTTCATCAGGTAGTCCACACTTGCCCCTACAAGGTTGGTGGCGGTATTTCCTCGCCACATGCTGTAATCCACTCCGGCACGGAATCCGATGACGGGTGTCATCCAGTTTCCTACATACAACGACGCTTTAGGACCGTGGGCTGCAAACCCGCTACCCATGTCGAATAGCCGTACCATACCTGCACCCGCTGAAAAGAACAGGTGTTCCGTTCCTTTTTTGGATTCGAACTTGTCGGCCCCCCTGCGTTTGGGAATCATGTATTCGGCCGCCTTGATGTTCTCTTTCCGCTGGATGGTATCTTTCTTCTGCCGGTTCTGTGCCGCCATTCCCATTGGCAGCAGGCACATCAAAAGCAGGACCGCTATCCGGCTGCATCTTGTCTTATTCTGTTTTATCATCCTTGTTTTCCTTCTTCTTATCGTTATTTTTTTCCATTTTTGCTTTCACCTTTTTCTCTTTCTTCACCTTCTCTTTCTTCGCCTTCTCTTTCTGCGCTTTCTCTTTCTTTACTTTCTCTTTCTTTACTTTCTCTTTCTGCGCCTTCTCTTTCTTTGCCTTATCACCTATTTTAGTGGAAGTTATCCCTATCGACAGGGAAGAACCCGTTACCTCTTCTGTTGAAACGGCTTCGTTGTTTTCCACGGGCTCCGGCTCTTTATCCTTTTTCTCCTTCGCCTGTTTAGCCTGTTCTTCCTTCTCCTTTTCTTCTTCTTCCAGTTGTTGCAGCATGTCCGTCACGTCACCGTCTATCCGCGCCACATCCTTCAGGTTGGGATCTGCCGCAAACGCTTTCTTCAGGTTTTCGAAAGCATCCGTAATCTTATCCAGCCTGTTGGCCGCTATCGCACGAAGATAGTAAGTCAGTGCTTCGTCCGGCAGTTCGTCCGTTTTCTTAAAAGCCTCTTCATTGCGTTTGAGTGCAAGCAGCAGCACCACCTCGTTCGTACCCCCACGGGATGCGAAGTGGTCGTATGCCGCCTGGAAGTTTCCGTTGTACGCCCCGGCAAGCGCCTTTACATCCGCCGTTACCGGGCTGTCTATCAGCATCGAAGCTACCGAGTCCGCACGTACATAGTCCTTTTCGCCCAACAATGCGATGATATGGTTGCAGAGCAGTTCCTGTGGCGCCTTCTCATTGATGAAAGGTTCCAAGAGGGTAACGTCCGGCTCCTTCCTGTCAATTAGTATCACTGCCAGTTCATTGGCAAATAACATGAACTTCGGATAAACCTCCAGCGCCTGACGGCAGATTTTCTCCCGCTGCTCTTCCGTCTTGGCATTGACGTACATGCGCCAGAACTCATACTGTACAAGGTCTTTGTAATTCTTCTCATACATCTGCCGTATTTCCTCATCGTTGAGCAATCTCATCACCGAATAGCTGAAGCTGTATTCCACCCGCCGGAGCCGCTTCAGGTAATCGTTGAGAATAACGCTTCGGTAATTGGGCAAGCGTGCTATCTGGTAGTGTTGCGCATCCATATTATTCGGATAGCGCTCTATGGCTTCCCTCACACCGTCGGCAGAAACCGAATCTTTTTCCATGAGCGCCGCCACGCTTTCCCATGTATCCACGCGTGCATCCAGGCTGATGCTGTCCTGCATAGCCAGCACGGTACCCGGATTGAGGCATTTCAGAATCGTCTCTTTGGCGGTCGCCACACGTTTCCATGCCAGTTTCAAGTTGCTTTGGTACGGGCCTTCCGGAGAGGATATGGCGGTAACGCTGAATCCCATGAACTCGGCATTCGGGTCGTTATCCACATGGGTAAGCTTTCCCTGCATCTTTTCCAGTTCGACCGCATTGTTCGGGTCCGAGTAGTCTATTTTGGGAGAGTTGATTAGGAATGTCAGGTTCACCTGTCCCTTGTCCCCGCGCATCTGTTTCTTGGGTCGTGGCAAGTATTTCTCGTCCGTTATCTTCTTCGCTCCGATGTTGAAGTCGAAGAACCGCATGGGGTTAATCGTCCCCTTGGCTATTACTACCGTATCCTGATAAGTCGTCTTGCGGTAGTTCACCAGATACATGAAGATGTCACAGCGGCATTCGTCATCCGGGTCGTCCAGATACAATGAGTCTACGTAGGCTATCACCTCATTGCCGTCCACCCGTTTGCTCTTCTCGTAGTAAGGATGCAAGGGGTCTTGCGACAGGTCGAACTCCATCATGCGTTCCAGCGTGATGGCATATTCCTTTCCCGTCACCACTGCCGGACGGAACAGCTTTTGCGTGTTTCTGGTCATGTTTACCAGCATCGGCTGGACGATTACGCGGCTGTTGGGCTTGAACATCTCCTTGGGAATCTTCACTTTCGGGTGGATAATGTACTGGTTGCCTACTATCTCTATGTCGGTAGGTTCGGGCGCCAGCTTGTTCGTAATCCTTTTTGCCACTACCACCACTTCGTCCAGTTGCTGTGTGTCGAAGGACATCACCACATTGATGCGTTGTTTCCCTTTCAGTTTCACCACCTTCGGCGCATACGTCAGCCCCGAAAGGTGAAGGCTGGTGGTAGGGTCCGCCATTATCTTGAAGTTACCGTCGTAGTCCGTAATTCCATACACCTCACCCTTCTCCGTCTTGTCCCTTATCACGATGGACATGGCGGGTTGTCCGTCGTCATCCGTCACCGTTCCCGTAATCTCCATTTTAGGGTTCTGGCAGAATGAGGGCAAGGCGGCGAATAAACATGCCGCAGCCAATAGTATTCTTTTTATCGGTTTCATATCGTTTGTCTTATTTGAGTATATAAACAAAGGCGATTCCCAGTTTGACGGGTGCCACTATCCAGCCCGCATCATTGGGCTCCGGGTGTGCCGTTCCCGGCGTGTAACGTGCCAGCCGGTAATGGATGGCGCCTAACCCGGCACTCAGTTCAAAGTTCCATCTCCGGGAGAGTATCCAGTTATAGCCGTACGTCAGCCCGGCGGCATACGAGTCGCCGAAATATCCCCGTTTCTTGTAACCCACGTCATAGGTCGAGTAAAAAGCGGTGAAGCCTACATAATGTCTCGAAAGTGGCGTGAGCAACCAGTACCTCAGTTCCGGTTGCAGGCGTAAGTGGCGGAAGTAGAAGTCCGGTTTGTATTTGAAAGGAGTAGCCGTGGCGGACAGGTCGATAGAAAGACGGCTGCTGATGGTGAACTCCGCGCTGAGGTTGGGTGAAGCCGTCATCCAGTCCGTCAGGTTCGTCTTTATGGCAACGCGCTGTGCCTGCAAGCCGGTGGTATTATATAAGGTAAAAAACAGGAATAGAAGAAACGGCATCCCGGAAAAGAGATGCGTCCGATAGCGTTCCGGAGTAGTGGAAACCTGTAGTTTAAGAATGTTCATAAATAACAATCGCTTTAAAAAAGCGTTTGTCATTTGTCTTCACAGGCTGCAAATATAAAACATTATTTTTCATTAATCATCATCCTGCCCCTGAAAATTATTCCGGCTGACAGTTGTTTCTTCGCCGACCAGCATCAATAAATGCGCTTTCAGGTTCGTTTCTTTGTCCAGCTTCATCTTTTTTCTGATTCGCGAACGGTTCGCCCGGACGCTTGATTCATGGATGTATAGTATATGGCTGATTTCCGTCACCGTTTTGTCTTCCAGAACCAGGCAGCAGAGGTGCAGCTCATTCGCCGTAAGGCCAAATCCGTACCTGTCATTGATTCGCCCCAGCAGTTCTTCGCTTGCCAGCAATCTTTTGGCACGTATCACCAACTGGCTGTCAATGGCATCCTGCATCTGGTTGAACAACTGCTCGGTTTGTTTCCGGGGCGCATGGGGTTTCTGCATGATGTCAATCAGCAAATCCCATTGTTCTTCATTCATTCCCATCAACCGGCATAGTGATTTTTTCTCCGAAAGCAACCGCTCTTTTTCCCTGATGGTATTCCAAAGTAAAATACGTATATGGATAAGTAACACCGGAGGCGATATGTACGCCAGGCAGAAGCTCGGGAAAACCTTTAGCAAAATGCCGGGTGAATATACCGTCAGAATAGCTGCAAGGGAGGAAACCGGCATAAGGCAAAGGATAAATACCTGTTTGGGTTTCAATGTCAGTGAGGCAAGGACACAAACCAGGAAACTTAAAAACAAATCACAGGAGACGGTGAATTTATTATCATCTGTGACGGCAAGGTAGTTATAATAGATTGAAACAGAGATGTTGGTTTGCACTATGACCAGCACTATGGCAAGTGCTGTGGTGACAGTCAGTTTGCCGTGGAAAAACAGCGATGCCGTTGCGGTACAGATGAATAAAGTCAGGAGGTTGCCCATAAGTGGCAGGAACATAGCGGAAAAGGCATATACTATCGAATCATAAATCATGCCTGCGGAAAAGCATACCAATGTAGAGGCGGCTATATAAAAACGTACCCTTGTTTCCGTGTCTTCAATTTGTGCCAACCTGCGGGATATTTGTTCGTAACTGTTTGGAAAGCTTTTTTTGCAATACTTGGTGATGTCAGCTAATTTCATAAATCAGGTCTTTCTATTTTGTTTGTTTGGGCTATAAAATTAATAATCATGCAATTACCATTAGAAAGTTTCGATATATTTAATATATAGTATATAAATAGTATTAAATATTTTAGTGGAATTTTTATAAAGAAAGCAAATCCCTTTTTTGTCCGTGATGCCACCCTTATGTTCTGCACCGGAATTGCTCTGATTTTTTCGACGCTGATGACGCAGATGACGCAGATTTTAAGGCTACGCTGTGTCTCTGATTTTTTCGACGCGGATTGAGCTGATTAAGCGGATTTTTTACTTTGTTGCTACTACTACTAAAAAAATCTGCGTCATCTGCGTCATCCGCGTCGAAAAAAATTAAACCCTCTGTGACCTCTGTGTCCTCTGTGGTGAAAGAAGAATTCTTCATTCTTAGTTCTTCATTTCCCTAAATTCTTATTTATAAACCTATACAG
>NZ_CAUFUE010000012.1 GCF_959029255.1 uncultured Bacteroides sp.
TATGCATAAAAGGGGAATTAGCAAAGGTTAATCCCCCAAGAATTTAAACTGAGCCTAGATTAATCAAGTACAGGCTCAGTTGTAAAATTGGGGGGATTAGGGCTCACTCCAGTCGGACTGTCCTACTTCGAATTGCAGATTTTCTTTCTCGCTAATTTGCATGATATTTCTTTTTAGTCAAAAAAGAGTACAAGATAGCTTCTACGTTTGACAATTTTATTGAGTGAGAGCATTTTGATGCTAATGATTTCTTGGAATTAATAAAATTACCTAATTTTGTAAACAGAATAATGAATCCCTCTCCAATGGACAATATCATTAGTAAAATCAGACAAATCTACCCGGTTTCCTACGAAGCGCTTCAGGCTTTACTGTCGAGTATGCAGGTAAGGTATTATCCTAAAGATACCTGCATAGTGCAGTCGGGGGTAACAGACCGTTTGGTTTATTTCATTGAAGAAGGCGTTGCCCGTTCTATATTTCACCATGACGGGCAAGATACTACCACATGGTTCAGTCAAGAGGGTGATGTAACTT
This sequence comes from uncultured Bacteroides sp., assembly GCF_959029255.1. Lineage (GTDB taxonomy): Bacteria > Bacteroidota > Bacteroidia > Bacteroidales > Bacteroidaceae > Bacteroides. The sequence goes on from NZ_CAUFUE010000012.1 coordinate 538, forward strand.
TCGGTATGGATTCATTGTACTATCAACAGCCATCAGTAGAGAGTATTGAAACCCTTTCTGATTGTAAAATCTACGTTATCCATATAGATAAGTTGAATGCTCTTTATGAAACCTATATTGATATAGCCAATTGGGGAAGAATTCTGCACCAGAATGTAAATAAAGAGCTCAGCCACATGTTTGTGGAAAGGCTTCAACTTTCGCCCAGGGAACGATACGAACAGTTTAACCGTCGTTATCCCGGACTGATAAACAGGGTGAAGTTGAAGTATATCGCTGCTTTTCTGGGTATTTCTATCTATACGCTTAGTCGGGTACGTGCTCAAAAATAGATATTCACCGGGCTTTTTTGCTTTTGAGCAAAAGAACTTTGTTTTGTATGCCGTATCTTTGGCGTCTGAAAATATTAACCAAACAATAGAAATACAGATGTCGAACTTTTCATCTTCAGTTTTTACAGACACAAAACCGCATTATGACCTTCTTGACGGACTTCGTGGCGTAGCCGCCCTTATGGTTATATGGTATCACGTATTCGAAGGTTACGCCTTTGCCGGTGGAGGAACTATTGAAACTTTCAACCACGGATATCTGGCTGTGGATTTTTTCTTTATTCTTTCAGGTTTCGTAATCGGTTATGCATACGATGACCGTTGGGGTAAGAGCCTCACGATGAAAAGCTTCTTTAAACGACGTCTGATACGTCTTCATCCTATGGTAGTGATGGGTGCCGTTCTGGGGGCTGTCACGTTCTGCATCCAGGGAAGCATGCAATGGGATGGAACGCATGTGCCCCTATCAATGATAATGTTGTCATTGCTTTGTTCGATATTTTTTATACCTGCAATGCCGGGTGTGGGGTATGAAGTTCGCGGTAATGGTGAGATGTTCCCGTTGAATGGACCTTGCTGGTCGCTGTTCTTTGAATACATCGGTAATATTCTTTATGCCTTGTTTATCCGTCGCTTATCAAACAAAATGTTGGCGGTGCAAACAGTGTTGTTGGGGATTGCATTGGTATTATTCGCTGTTTTCAACGTCTCCGGTTATGGAAATATAGGAGTAGGCTGGACACTGGATGGAATAAACTTTGCAGGAGGATTGTTAAGAATGCTTTTCCCATTCTCCATGGGTATGTTGCTGTCGCGAAACTTCAAGCCTGTCAAGTTAAGAGGTGCCTTCTGGATATGTTCCATTATATTGATTGCTCTGTTTTCGGTACCTTATTTGGAAGGTGCGGAGCCTGTTTGTACAAATGGCATCTATGAAGCTTTTTGTATAGTCATAGCTTTCCCTATTCTCCTTTGGATAGGGGCGTCGGGGACTACTACAGATAAGAAATCGACCAAGATATGTAAATTCCTGGGGGATATATCCTATCCGGTTTATGTGATACATTACCCATTCATGTATTTGTTCTATGCATGGCTGATTAAGAACCAACTCTTCACTTTGGGGCAGACTTGGGAAATTGCCTTGTGTGTTTACGCATGGAATATATTGTTGGCATATCTATGCCTGAAACTGTATGATGAACCGATACGGAGATATTTGGCTAAACGCTTCTTGAATAAGAAACGATAGCCAAATAAATCCATGCCACTTCTATCTGTCTATGATTTCTTTTGTTAGTTGATTATCGGAACATCGATAGTCTCGTTTTCCTCTTTCCAGTTGTCAACGTTAAAGTCGCCTGATGTCTGGTCAGAGAATATATCTCCCAGACTCAGTGTTAAGTTCAGTTTGGTGTTGGCAGTGAGTGGAGCAGTCAAAGTCTGCTTGAAACTTTTCACTGCGCCGTTCTTCAGAATTATCGACAGTTGAAACTCCGGCTTTCCTGCAGAAGGGAATAACATGACAGTGGCGTTACTCATTTGCGTGCCATCCGTGGAGCGTACTAAAGGAAAAGCAATCGTACGGTGGGTACCTTGCGGTTTTCCAGTGTAGTAGTTTAAACCGCTGTATATATTGGTGACGCGTACAGCCATACTGTCTATACTGGAACTCAAAACGCCGTTGTCTTTATCCTTTACGATAACTTTCAATCCGGCCACTGTTCTGCTCAGGGAAGCTTTCAGGCTTTCGGTACCTATTTGGACAGGTTGTACGGCAAATACTAAATCATATACCGGATAATAGATAGTGTCTGCTGCTATCTTGACCAATGTAAGTGCCTGTTGGGATAAATCGCCTCCTATGGTAAGGGCTGCCTCTCTTACTGCCGGATATGCATAAACGGGCTCTTTGTATTGGGGAGTTCCCCAATATAGCATATTATAAGTACCTGTTGGTAAGGAAATCACTCGGTTGGTAGGGGTATCGAAAATTGTACCATCTTTCACTTTGTAGTAACCATCCAAAGGAGTTAATTTATCATTGATGTAATTACCATAATAGATGGAGCCGCCGGCTTCACAGGGAGCAACAGTTAGGATACCGGTTAACGGACTTTGCCCGCTAGTAGTATTTACACTCATTTCTAAAGCCGGGGTGACAAGGTGCTGGTTGTTGTCCGTCCCGTTACAATTGTCATCATCCGAGCAGCTTGCAACAATAGCCACAACGGTCATAAGCGCTATTAATTTCTTCATTATCTGTTAAGTTTCAGGTTATTCTTTTAGAGAACATTTTTTGCTTCAAATAGTTCTCTATCCTAAAAAGAATGTATATTTGCAAAGATAAAACACAATGAGACAACACGCAAATCATGAAAAGAAGAATTACTATTGGTTTACTTCTATTGTTCATCTCATGCCTGTGGGCAGTTGCGCAAGAGAAGAAGATTGTAAAGATTGCCTGCGTAGGCAATAGTATCACTTTTGGTTCAGGAATTCAAAATCGTTTTCAGAACAGTTATCCGGGAATACTCTCGCAATGGTTGGGTGAGGGGTATGATGTGCGCAATTTTGGATTGAGCGGACGTGTTTTGCTCAATAAAGGTGACCGTCCCTATATGCAGGAACCTAAGTTCCGGGAATTGCTAGCTTTTGAGCCGGATATTGTGACCATCAAGCTAGGTACCAATGATAGCAAACCCTGGAATTGGCGTTACGGAAAAGATTATAAGAAAGACTTGAACGAAATGTTGGATAAACTGCAAGAACTACCTTCGCAGCCTAAGGTGTATCTCTGCTTGCCTGTCCCGGCTGTTTCCTCTAAGTTCGGAATAAGTGATAGCGTAATCGTTAATGGTATTATACCTGTTATTCGTAAGGTGGCAAAGAAGAGGCGCTTGCAGGTTGTAGAGCTTTATGCAGCGATGAAACCTTATCCCGGTTATTATACAGACGGTATTCACCCCAATGAATCGGGAGCTGCCGTAATTGCCGGTGAATTATATCGGACTCTCACCGGTAAAGAACCTCCTGTTTATGCCCATCAATCTTTTCCCGGTAAAAAAAGTGATTGGAATGGCTTCGACCGTTATGACTTTGTTTGTAATAGCAGACAAGCTACTGTCGTTGTCCCGCGTAAGGCTGCTGAGGGAAATCCGTGGATATGGCGTCCGGCTTTCTTTGGTGCATTCCCGTCAGTGGACAAGGCTTTATTGGAAAAAGGTTTCCATGTGGTTTATTATGATTTGACGCATCTGTACGGTAGTCCCCGTGCTGTGCAACTGGGTACTGATTTCTATAATATAATGTACCAATTTTATCATCTTTCTCCGAAAGTAACCTTGGAGGGCTTCAGTCGTGGAGGATTGTTTGCATTTAACTGGGCTGTGAAGAATGTAGATAAAGTGGCTTGTGTCTATGTGGACGCGCCGGTATGCAATGTGTTCAGTTGGCCCGGACGAGCAAGAAAAAAATTATGGAGCGACCTGTTGCGGGAGTGGAACCTTACGGAAGATGCCATGAAAACATTCACTGGCAATCCGGTAGATAATCTTGCTCCTTTGGCAAAAGCGCATATTCCGGTAATTGCAGTTTGCGGAGATAACGATCAAACGGTACCATATACCGAAAATATGAAGATTGTGGCCGAACGATACCGGGCTATGGGTGGACTTGTAGAAGTTATTCTGAAGCCGGGTTGCGACCATCATCCTCACAGTCTGGAAGAGCCTGAACCGGTGGTTGATTTCATTGTTCGCAATCAGCCGGATTATCAAAAGAAACAATCTATCCATCGTCGTGGTAACCTTACCAATGCCTACCTAAAGTTTACGAGGGAGAAAAAAGGGTGTGTCGCTTTTCTGGGTGGTTCCATTACAGAAATGCGTGGTTGGCGTGATATGGTTAAGGAAGATTTGAAACAGCGTTTTCCTGATACCGATTTCAATTTTATAGAGGCAGGTATCTCGTCTACCGGTACTACTCCCCATTCTTTCCGGTTCGAAAATGATGTTTTGCAGAAGGGCATGCCCGATTTACTGTTCGTAGAAGCGGCGGTAAACGACAATACCAACTACTTTAATTATATGCAGCAGACACGGGGTATGGAGGGTGTTGTCCGTCATGCGCGTTCGGTCAATCCGGATATGGATATCATTATGATGCATTTTATTTATGATCCGTTTATCCCATTGTTGGACAAGGGTATCCAGCCGGAAGTGATAATGAACCACGAGAGAGTGGCGAATTATTATTATGTTTCTTCCATCAATTTGGCGGAAGAGATAGCCTGTCGTATGCGTGATGGGGAATTTGACTGGAACTATTTTGGTGGTACTCATCCGCATTGGAACGGTCATAAATATTATGCCGCTGCCATAAACCGTCTCTTTGATTTGGAGTGGAGTGGCAATGTGGCTGGAAGAAAGGTACAACCCCATGACATGCCGGAGAAACCGATTGATGCTTATTCTTATGATAAGGGCAAATTTGTGGATATTCGCTCGGCAAAACAACTTCGTGGTTGGAAGGTGGTAGATGACTGGACCCCTACCGTCAAGGGAAATACCCGTAAGGGCTTTGTACACGTACCTATGTTAGTAACCGAAACTGCCGGTTCCAGCCTGTCCTTTGATTTTGAAGGAAGAGCCGTCGGTATCTTTTGTGCGGCCGGTCCGCAGGCATGTGTCTTGGAATATAGTGTAGACGGGGCTCCGTTCAAAAAGCTTGATACATATACCGATTGGAGCCGAAAATTATATATCCCCTGGGTATATTTGTTTGAAACAGAACTTGCACCCGGACATCACAATTTGCGTCTGCGTGTGGCAAAAGGTGATAAAACCGGTTGCCAAATACGTAATTTTGTAGTGAATGAATAATTTCTTATCCCCCTCAGAGGGTATTTGAGGGGGATAAGATACAAATTATACCTTTTTTAGTAACATTTCAGATACGTTGATTAACCAATCTGTCTCCTCTTCATAACAATATCTCTACACTCCTTCTTTTCTCATTTCATACTTTTGTCATGGTTTTATTTCAAGCATTGAAAAAGAACAAAATCTTTGATATTAACCATTAAACAATGTACAATGAGAAAAACATTATTGGAAAAGTGCATAAATCTGCATTTATGCCGTATTGCATGGGTACTCCTACTTCTGGTACCTGCAACCAGTAGCCTTCAGGCTAATCCTTCTCAAAACAAAACCGTTTCGGGTATCGTGACGTCTGCCACGGACAATGAGCCGTTGATTGGTGTAAGCGTTCAGGTAAAAGAAGCCGGAACAGGTGCCATAACCGATATTAACGGTAAATACTCAGTGACGGCTCAACAGGGGCAGACACTGGTATTTTCTTATATCGGCTATCAATCTCAGGAGATAAAGGTAGGGGCTTCCTCCATTATTAATGTGTCCTTGAAAGAGGATACTGAAATGCTGGACGAAGTCGTGGTAGTGGGCTACGGTGTTCAGAAAAAGAAGCTGGTGACGGGAGCTACGGTTCAGGTGAAAGGTGATGATATCGCCAAACTGAATACCACCAACCCTCTTTCGGCTCTGCAAGGACAAACGCCGGGTGTGAATATTGTCTCTACTTCCGGCCAGCCGGGTGCCAACATGAGTGTGACTATCCGTGGTTTGGGTACGGTAGGTAATTCGCAACCGCTTTATCTTATCGATGGAGTAGGTGGTGATATTTCCACCTTAAACCCTGCCGACATCGAGAGCATCGATGTGTTGAAAGATGCTGCTTCGGCGGCCATTTATGGTGCCCAGGCTGCCAATGGTGTGGTATTAGTCACTACCAAAAGCGGTAAGGAAGGTACTTGTAGGATTAGCTACGACGGTTTTGCCGGTTGGCAGACCGTAGCCCGTAAATTCAACATGCTCAATGCTTCAGAGTATATGAGCATCATGGATGAGGCTCGTCTTAATTCAGGCATGTCCCCTGTGGATTGGGCTTCACTGAACTCCATACACGATGCCAATGGCAATATATATGATACCGACTGGATTGACCAAGCCATCAAGGACGGCGGGTTGACAACCAGCCACAGCCTTTCCTTCACGGGTGGTTCCAAGACTTCCACTTATGCCATTTCCGGTGGATATACCGGTCAGGATGGACTTATAGGAGGTTCGGACGTCTCTTATTATAAGAGATATAACTTCCGTGCCAACTCCGAACACAAGATGTGGAACGGATTGGTTACTATAGGCGAGCATGTAGGTTTTGTCTGGAAAGATACGCGTGGCATGAATACCGGTAACATCTGGAACAATAACCTTCGCAGCGCTTTCTCCGCATCCCCTATTATCCCTGTTTATGACGCTGATGGTAACTACAATTCCACAGTCAACTCCGATTGGAATGTAAACGACGGTAACCCTTACGGCAACATGATGATGAACCGCTACAACAATACCAAGAATGCCTCGCTTGATGCCAACGTATATATGCAGATTGAACCTATTAAGAACTTGAGGTTCAAAACTGTATATGGCATCAGTTATGGCGCTTCCGAATATCGTTCTTATACGCCGAAGTATCAGTTCACTCCCCAAACGGCCAACACCGTGAGTAAAGTGAGCCAGAACCATAGCCATGGTCTTACAATGGTGTGGACCAATACCCTCTCATACGACTTCGATATTGCTGACGAGCATCACATCAATGCCTTGATAGGTAGCGAATTGTCTACATACGACGGTAGCATCACCGAAGGCTCCAATACAGGCCTTATTCCCGGATTTGATGATTGGGAACATGCTTATTTGGCAAATACCAACGGTACGGAGAACAAGACCGTGAAAGGGGCTCCATACGATGCCAACCGCAGCATGTCCTATTTCGCCCGTTTGGGTTGGACGTGGAAAGAACGCTATATGTTGAATGCCACGATGCGTGCCGACGGTTCATCGAAGTTTGCCAAAGGTCATCGTTGGGGATATTTCCCTTCCGTGTCTGCCGGTTGGACTATTTCCGAGGAGAAATTCATGGAGCCCGTGAAGTCTTGGTTCGACTTCCTGAAGTTGCGTATCAGCTGGGGGCAAGTGGGTAACGCCAACATCAACTGTTACCAATACCTCGCTCCGGTTTCCACCACGAACACCAATTATAATTTCGGTTCCGGTGGCGGTCAGGATGCTTGGGTCACAGGCTCTTACACCAGCCGCCTGGCTAATGAGAAAGTACAGTGGGAAACTTCCGAACAGTATAACGTGGGTATTGACGCCCGTTTCTTGAACGGTCGCCTGGCACTTACGGCCGACGGATATATCAAGAATACCAAAGACTGGTTGGTGCAGGCTCCCGTACTGGCAACGGCAGGTACCAATGGCCCCATCATCAACGGTGGTGATGTGAAGAATAAAGGTGTGGAACTGGGACTTTCCTGGAACGACCGGATTGGAAAAGACTTCACCTATAGCGTAGGCGGTAACTTTGCATACAATCACAACGAAGTGGGAAGCATCCCTACCGAGGACGGCATTATTCACGGTGCCACCAATCAGATATACAGCAACTCGGAAGAGTTTTACCGCGCCGAGAACGGTCATGCCATAGGTTACTTCTGGGGTTTTAAAACAGCCGGTATCTTCCAAAATGCTCAGGAGATAAATGATTGGATTGCTGCCGGAAACGGTGTACTCCAAAGCAATGTGCAACCCGGTGATGTGAAGTATATAGATGTGAACCACGATGGCGCCATCAATGCCGCAGATAAGGTAGATTTAGGTAACGGACTTCCCAAATACACATTCGGCATCAACCTTAGCTTGGGTTATAAAGGTTTCGACCTTAGTCTGAATGCTACCGGTGCCGCAGGTTTCAAGATTGCCCAGTCCTATCGTGACCCCAACTCTTCACAGTCCAACTATAGCCGTCAGATACTGAACCGCTGGACGGGTGAAGGCACCAGTAACCGTATTCCCCGCGTGACTTACGGTGATGTGGGAAACTGGCAGTTCTCCGACCTCTACCTGCAAGATGGTGATTACATCCGCTTGCAAAATATCACTCTGGGTTACGACTTCAAGCGCCTTATCTCCTGGAAAGGCTTGTCTAAATTGCGCCTTTACGTACAGGCCCAAAACCTCTTCACTCTGACCAAGTACGATGGTATGGATCCTGAAATAGGTTCATACAACGGTACGGATGGTAATAAATTGAATTCAGACGGCACCACCAACCAGGCATGGGTATCGGGTGTAGATATGGGTTACTATCCGCATCCTCGTACCTTTATTGTAGGTCTTAATCTTGCGTTTTAAATCATGAAAAAGAAAAGTAGTATGAATACAAAACATATATTAGTAATGAGTGCGCTCGCTGTGTCGGCTTTGGCCTTCACATCGTGTGAAGATTTCTTTGAAACCTCATCCAAAAAGGACTTGAACACAGAAACAGCCTACAGCAATCTGGAATCGGCCGAAATGGCCTTGGTAGGTTGCTACGACGGATGGCAACGTACCATTTCCGATGAGGGCATGGGCATGTATCTGCTGGCGGAATTTGCATCCGAACAAGCCCTGGGCGGTCTTGGCTTCTCCGATGATAAAAATAACAATGTGATTGACCAGTTCAATGCAGGTATCGCTCCTTCTTATAACGATCTCTTTAATCAAGATTGGGTGAACTATTATAAAGCCGTATTCCGTTGCAACCAGCTCATCGCCCAGGAAGAAAACATCAATTGGGGCGGTGATACCAAGGGGCAGGGGCGTGTAATGGGCGAAGCGCGTGCCATTCGTGGTATCCTTTACTTCGACCTGGCCCGTATGTTCGGCGATGTGCCTTTACTCACGGCTCCCTCCGAAGAGAATATTCCCCGTTCACCGGCAAGTGATGTTTATAAACTCATCTTTGAAGACTTCAAATACGCCATTGAGCATATCCCTGCCGATGCCTATCCTTTGGAAAATCGCAACAGTAACGATGGCCGCATCACCAAATATGCCGTAGAGGCTTTATTGGCTCGCGCCTACCTTTACTATACGGGCTATTACGGTGCCGAACATCCCTCATGCACCAAGGCGGAAGCTGTGGCTGCCATCAATGATGTGGTAGAAAAAGGCGGTTACGCACTGGAGAAAAACTATGCCGACTTCTGGATGCCTTCCTGTACTACCGATGCTTCAAGCGGCGGCAACTATGGTTGGAAAACGACATACGCCGGTAAGTGGTACGATGGTTCTGCCTGGCAAGCCGGACAGGGTAAACTTTCACAAGAGATTGTACTCAACCTGAAGATGAATACCACCCACGATTACAATGGCAATGGCGATGGAAATACATTCTCTGTCTATCTGGGACCGCGTAACAGGAGTGCTGTAAGCGTATGTATTTCCAGTGGTTGGGGCGCTTGCCCGGTGACTCCCGCTTTTGTGGAGCAGTATAAGAATGACCCCCGTTTCGATGCCTGTGTATGGAGTTGTAAAGATGCCGGTTTCAATGCCGATATTACCGATACATACGAATATACCGGTTACTATACCCGCAAGTATGCGCCGATGTGTTTTGCCGATGGTACACGTCAGGAAGTGGGATTTAAGTTGGGCGAACAGCACCAGAACATCACCTACTATCAAGACTATACCATCATGCGCTATGCCGACGTATTGCTGATGCACTCCGAACTCAATGGTGATGCCTGGGGGTTGAACGAAGTTCATCACCGTGTATACCCTGATGAAACGTTGCCTTACAGCATCGAAAATATCCGTAATGAACGAGCCATTGAACTGGCTTTCGAAGGTGTGCACTATTGGGACTTGATGCGTTATGAGAAAGACGGTGCATACGCCGCACGTGCCATTGCCGCCGCACAGAACGGTGCCAAAGTGATGAGCGGTGGAAACGAGACAACCACCTCATTCTCCGAAACCAATTTCACCTCAAAGAAAGGCCTGATGCAGATACCTAATACACAAATCACCCTTTCGGGCAATGTGATAACTCAAAACCCCGGTTGGTAATTCCGAACATCAGGTTTAGATTGAAAAACATTAAAAACAATAAGATATGAAATTAAATCATTACATATATTCGCTCATTGCCGGCTTGGTGCTGATATTGTCGGCATGTTCGCCCGATGAGTACGACATGGGTAATAAAACATATATATCCGAGGATTTGGTGGAAGGCCTTGCCTACACTGTGACTATCGAAGGAAACCGGGTACACCTCAAATCAAACATTACAGGTTGCACCCCCTTGTGGGTTACTCCCCAGGGGCGTTCTCAGGAGAGCGAACTATCTATCGAATTACCTTTTGCCGGTTCCTATGAGGTGACTTTCGGCGCCGAGACTCCCGGTGGCGTTGTATTTGGCGAACCCCATACATTTAAACTGGCTCAAAACGACTTCTCTTTGCTGGGCGATGAGAAGTGGTTCCTGCTGTCCGATAAAGATTTTAAATCGGGCGATGCCATTCCCGACGCAGAGACGTTGGCTCAAGGTATCAGCAAGAAATGGTATCCTTGCGATGCCAACTATGGCATCGGCCAGTGTTCAGGCCCTATGGTTTTTGTGGCTCCATACGACCCGGATGGTGATGGCGCCGGTTTTACTGAAACGGAAAAGGAGGAAGCGGTTTATAAAGGCGATTTCATTTTCGGAACAGGTAACTGGAAACCTAATTGGGACCCGGGCTTTCAAAGTTTCATTGTACTTGCCAATGATCCCTACATGGCATCATATATGACTTTTAGCATGGATGCGGCCAATGGTTGCGTGGCTACGATGTATCGCGGTGAGGGCGGTGATAAAACTGCAAGTACAGGTACAAATATGGCAGGTAAGTTTAATATGAACCTCAGCGAGAAGACCAAACCGACTATTACATTTACCGATTGCTACGCCATGCATCCTCTGAGTTTCGATGCTACTTGTTCCAACTATACGCAAGATATTCAGATTGCAGAACTCACTCCATACATATTGCAGCTGGTTACCAGACGTACCAACTCCGAAGGAAACTGGTATCTTGTGTGGAACTTCGTGTCCGAGGAGGTTATTCAGACCAATGGCGAGTGTATTCCTAAGGAAGAAAGCGGACAGATAGAGAAGGTGGCTCCTGTGCTTCCCGAGTTTGATAATCTTCTCACCAATCTTTTCACTACCGAAATCAACGGTGTGACATACGTGGGCAACCAGATGACATTCAACGTAGATACTGAAGCGCCTTACGACTGGTTATGGTGGAACGGCTCCCCCAACGCGCAGAAGTGGGAAAGCGTTACAGGTGGTAAGTATAACAACTCATGGGCACCTGCTGCCGGTGATGAAGTGGCGGACTTTGAACTCATTTTGAGCAAAGCTTCCGATGGAACTTACAACTACGAATCAGGTGAAACCAGTGGTAAGGTAACGGTTGCTGATGGTGTGATGACCTTTGACAAAGACATCACCATTCTTACCGCATCAAGCGAACAGCGCACCGTTGCTGTTACAGGTAAGGCCTTTACGATACTTGGCATTGAAGCTGCCGAAAAACTGGTAATCGGTGTTCCCGAATCTGTAGACGAGAATGGTGTGGTGAACTCTTATCTTGTAGCCAATCTCCTTTATAAGAAGATAAGTACCGGTCCTGTAGGCCCCACCGTGGTAGGTATCGATAACTCCCTTTTCGGTCAGGAAGGCATCACTTGGCTGGAAAACGGATGCATTCGTCTTGCTTTCCATCACTATGGTGAGGAGGGTAAAGGTCTTTTCAAGGATGCCGCTTCCGTAAAGTTGAAGAAAAACCAGACCATCAGCGTAACCTTTAAGATTAATGGTGGGATAACTTGGACAAAGACCCCGAAGTGCGCACTGATTGACAATAACATCAAAACCACTTGGGAACCCGCATGTTTCGACCTTGAAGATGCTGTAACCGTCAATACTACAGGTGAAACGACCGTAACCCTGACTAATACCACCGGAGCTACCGTAACCTTTGTCCCTACTTGTCTCGACCTTTCCATTCAATATGCCGATTACGGTGTTGCCGATGTGCTGAACGGTGACGGTAACCCCGATTGGAGTACCGTTGGATTAGAGATTGTATCTTGCACCATTCAATAAATAACAGTATAGAAAAATGAAAAACAAAATATTATTCGGAATAATGGCTCTCGTCATAAGTGTGTTTGTGACGGGATGCAGTGATGAGGACGATTATGCCATCAACAAACAGCCGTTGCTCACCGACAGTTCGGTGGTGACGGGCTCGTCGGATGTGACTGCCACTTCGGCTACCCTGCATGGAACCGTATCGGGGCTTGAAGGCCAGTCTTCCAATGCTTACGTCACCGGATTTAACTACGGTGATGCAGCCGATGCGCTCACGGAAAAAGTTACCGCTACAGGCGGTGAGGAATTTTCCGCAACAATAGCAGGTAGCGTAAACCAAACCTTCTATTATCAAGCATACGTTACCCTGCAAGGCAAAGTGACTTATAAAGGTGAAGTGAAAAGCCTTGTACTCACCAACGCCCGTGCCGTCACCGGTGATTTCAGCAATGTAGGTGCCGTTAAAGCCACTTTGGCGGGCTCGCTCGCCGATTTCCCCGCTGGTGCAGAATGCGGAATCATGGTGTCGGGAGTAGAAGGTACGGAAAATGTACGTGCAGGTGTGCGTATTGCCACCGATGCCAAGGATAGTTATACGGTGAATGTGGAAGGATTGGTTCCCAACACTACTTATCATTATGTGGCTTACCTCGACCTTGGCGCCGGTGTGGTATATGGTGAAGAAAAGTCATTCACTACCACGGCTCATACCTTCGACCTTGATAACGACTTGGTAGACCTTGGTCTTTCCACCAAATGGGCAAAGTACAACGTAGGCGCCACTTCTGAAACAGAAATCGGCGGTTTGTTCGGTTTCGGCGATATGACCGGTTTCAATACCAGTCTCGATCCCGCAGATTATGCTTCTGCCGATATTTATAAAACGGTCAATGATATCGCCAATAAAGCATTCGAGGGAAAAGTAACCATGCCCACCATTGCTGAGTTTGAAGAACTCTTTACACTTTGTACAAAAGAATGGATTGAGGTGGATGGTGTTGCCGGATATAAATTTACCGGTCCCAATGGAAACTCAATCTTTATGCCTGCCGCAGGTTCACGCACACAAGATGCCATCACCGGACTTGGTTTAGAAGGTCGTTACCTTTCCGGTTCGGTCAATGTCTCTGATAATCGTTTTGCAATGAGCTATCAATTCAGTAGTGCTATGGCTACCCGTGCTACAACTCCGGTCTATCAAGCTCTTACTATTCGTCCGGTATCTACTGCTAAGAATGTGAAATTCGACCGTTCGCTACTTTATGATAAATGGTATATTGACAATGGTCAGGATGGCGATTTGCATGTATTCCAAGGACCGTTCACGCAGTGGGGGGATACAGATAACTGGGGTACAGTCTCCAACGGACAGCCTAACATTAATCAGCAAATTCATTGGGAAATGGGTATTACCGCGGGTTGGATTGGTTATACCTATGGTGTTGATTATGGTTACATGGAATTCTTAGAAGACGGAACAGTGAACATACACCGCTTGACCGATGATGGAACTGCTACCGACGAAACCGGTAAATATACTATTGATGAGACAAACAAAGTGATTGATATCGACATCAATGTCCTTTGTGCCAATACCAAGGTAGCGGTGAAGAGTGGTAAGTTGAATATTCTGTCCCTGACAAGTGACGGTCTACAGATTGCCCTTCCTAACAATGATGGCTATGCTTATTCTGTCAACTACTACAGCCAACGGAAGGCTGAGGCTGATGCCAAGATTCCGGTATCGTTGCTTTGTGTGGGCAGTGATTGGGGAGGAACCTGGGGAGAAATTGTTGATAGGATAGCACCTGACAAACTGGCTGGTCAGCATACTTTCAAATATGAGGGTTCATGCAATGGTGCTATGGTATTTGCTCTCGATTTCCAGAAATTGATGACTGCATATCCTAATTCTTTTGTTCGTATCGACGAAATGAAGTGTGATGGCAATAAAATTAAGTTCAACGCCAACAACTTCTTCTATGGCGATATTGAAAATAACGGTAACTATCGCATCGAATTGTTCAATATTTGGGGTAAAGGTTCAGCCGATAACAAGGTGTTGAAAAGTGCTTTCAGTGACTCGCAAAATGTAGAATCCGATCCGGCTTTTAATTTCACTAGTAGTTTGGAAATTACTTATACTATCTTTACTGATGCCAATGGCACAGGTATATATACACCCAACCTTGTTACCGTCAATCCGGATTGGGGGAGTGACTGGGGATTTAACCAAGGTGCTACATTCGAAGTGAAGTATGATAATTTCCAGTATTCGATTGTCAATTCTTCATTCGATATTAAGTATGAATCTACGAGCTATGCAGCAGGTTCTATTATGACCTTCATTGAGGTGAAGGACATATATCGTTATTTCCCGGGAATGAATGCGACCTTGGATAACTTCTATCTGGATGGAGTAGAGAAAACCGGTTTCGACGTGACGAAAGTACTTAATTCCAGTGAAGTTAAACCGCAAGAAAACACATATTCCTATCGTCTTGAGCTTTGGAATTGTTATGGAACAACAGGAAAGACCAGTTGTGCTTTCGGTACACCCGAGGGAGACGTAATTAAGGAACTTGGTTTCAGTAGTTCTATGGAACTGAAATTCACATTCCACAATTTGTTTACTGTTCCCGAATGGTAATTGAGATACAGGTTTAATAAAAAGCCCGAAGTGAATAACATTTCGGGCTTTTTGGTTGTATAAATGGGAATTTAGGGAAATGAAGAACTAAGAATGAAGAATGAAGAATTTGGCTGCGCTATGCAAGTACGCCGCAAGGTAATTCTTCATTCTTCATTCTTCATTAAATTATCATTTAATAATGATGTCTCACTTATCCATTGGCTAATAATTATAAAGAACTACTTTGGGAAAGTAACTGCATTCCGATTATTTTAAGTATGGCTTAGATACATTATTCGAATTATATCGTATCTTTGCAGTGCATTCTATCAAAATCCACGACAGGGAAACCTGTCATTATCATTGTGGCAGGCATTTTTTATGCCTGTTCATTAATCCTATATGGCGGTTTCGTACCCCCATGTAGGATGTTAATGCACCTACTGCTGTCGTGGATGGTGGAATGCAATGGGACAGGCGAAACCGCTTTTTTATTTCTATAAAAACCGCTTTCTAGTCCTTCCCATTGAACTTAATTTATTCACCTATTCAAATTTAATGCTTATGAAAGCTGTTTTGAACACCGAACAGGTTCGCCCGGGAGACGAAACCATGTTTATGCATGCCGCCTTTACTTCCGAAGAGGAAATGATGAATTTTTATCTGATACTCAATCGGTTTGTCAATCAATCAACTTATTTCATGGAACGGCCGCCACTCGAAAGATTGGAGAATCTACGCCTGACACTTGGTAAATTCCAACGTTTTACCAACCTTTTCAGCACTTACCAATCTATGGGGATAAAGCCGCTTATCGAGGGATTTGGTTTGTATATGATGCAACAAAACATCAGTAATAGGGAACGCAAGCTCGCTGCCGAACATGTAGCTTACCAGATGAGGTTTCTGCTTGATGTGGCGAAAGACATTGAACAAGTAAGTACCCTCTCTCATATAATTGCTTCGCATATTCAGAATGTAAAGTACCTTTTGGAAAAGTTGGGACAGAAAGAGGAGTAATTTACTTTTTCACCACAGAGGGCACAGAAGCTTTAATTTTAGGTGCGTTTTTTTCTTAAATAACGTGAGTTCGGAATAATAAATGACTCATTATTTATGGACTTTGAGTTAAATGCCAAAAGAATATTCTGCTTTTTATATCGAATTCACGTTATTACTACTCAAAATTGCCTGAAATCGTTGCTTTCATATCACGTAACTGTTAGTTTTGAGATATGAAACTATGAATTTCATAAGGAGAAACTAAGTGTTTTGTTAAGCAAAACAATCTGTTCTATTAGGCGAAACACTTTGTTTCAATGAAGAAAACACTTTGTTTCGATGAATAGAACAAATCGTTCTTATTGATGAAAACAAAGTGTTTTATATGCTATGAACAAAATGTTCCATACAGCTGGAACATTTTGTTCAATGTTGAGAACTAAGTATATAGCTTGTTTCCTATAGAAAATGTATTATTCAATAGGGAAGTGTATTTGCTATTCTTAAGTGTTGTTGTGCATGTGTGATAGATAGGTGTGATGAATAAGTATCTATCACACCTATCTATCACACTGCAATGTCTTGATTGTTAGTTGGATAACATGCAATGCGTGATAGCATGATAGATAAAATTACAAAAAAAACTCTATGTATACTATTCTATTTTAAGTTTCTTGTTCATGGGCGGTTTCTTCCTCTTCGGAAGAGTTACTATCTCCTTTCCGGTAAGCTTGTGGAGTGACGTGGTATCTCTCCTTGAAACATTTGCTGAAATACTTGGGAACATTGAAACCTACCTGGTCGGATATCTCCGCGATATTCAGTTCCATGTTGTTTTTCAGTAAGAATGCCGCACGCTTCAGGCGGAGCGTCATAATGAAATCAGCAGGTGTCTGTCCGGTAATGGCTTTCAGCTTGGAGAATAGCTTCGTACGTGAAATACTCATTTGCGTAGCCAGCATATCTACATTGAATTCTCCATTCTCCATTTCCTTCCCGATAATCTCCATCACTCTGTCCATGAACTTCTTATCCATCACATTATTGGTCAGGATTTGTACGTTTTCCTGTGGCAGCTTGCTGAACTTCTCTTGCAGCATAATCCGGTTATTCACCAGGTTGTTGCAGCGGGACAACAGAATGTTGATGTTGAATGGTTTGGTGATATAATCATCCGCTCCCATTTTCAACCCTTCCAGATTGTGCTCTATGGCAGTCTTTGCCGTCAACAGGACTACGGGGATATGGCAGGTTTCAAAGTCGGTTTTAATGGTCTGGCAAAGTTCCGTGCCCGACATCTGCGGCATAATGATATCACTGAGCACGATGCTGGGATTTTCCGAACGTACTTTCTCCAAACCTTCCTTGCCGTTGGAGGCGGTAATGACGGTATAGAATTCTTCGAATATTTTAGCTAACATTTCTTTTAATGCGTCATTGTCTTCCACAATAAGGATTTTATATTTTCCTTCCTTTAGCCGGGTGTCATTGTTCAAAGTCTCTTGTTCCGACAGTAGAGATTGTTGGAAGTCGGCGCTCAACTCATTGGCTTCATCAGATGAAAAAGCATCTTTCGTTTCGCTAATCTGTTCAGGAGTGAAGTGCTCGTTTCCGGTTTTCAGGTGAATGCAGAAGGTAGTGCCTTCTCCCAGTTCACTGGACACTTCAATGCTTCCATGATGTAGTTCCACTATACCTTTGGAGAGCGAAAGCCCGATACCGGTGCCCACATAGAACAGAGAATCCATTTGTTCCGTTTGATAGAAACGGGTAAAGATGTTATTGATATCCTTGGCGGCTATTCCCGAACCATTGTCCGTCACGTCAATCAGAACCTCCTGATTTCTTTTGCGGATGGAGATGGAAATTATTCCGCCCGATTTTGTGTGTTTAAAAGCGTTGGAGATAAGATTGTTTATCACTTTCTGCATCTGCTTGGCATCGTACCACAAGCTGATATTGTCACTGCTCTTTTCGAAGTTGAAAGTAATCTGCCGCTGTACAGCATATTCCTGAAAGAGCAGATAATGCTCATACACGAAGTCCACAATGTTGTGCTTGCTCACCTTGATAGTCATGTAGCCCTGTTCCTGCTTGCGGAAGTCGAGTAGTTCGGTGATAAGTTCCCTCAACTGCAAGCAGCTCTTATATACACCCAGTATTTTGTTGTAGACGTTGGGAGCGAAGGAACGCACTTGCAGCAACATTTCCATTTGTCCGATGATGAGTGTCAGGGGAGTGCGGAACTCATGTGAAATGTTGGTGAAGAAACGTAATTTGGCTTGATTGAGTTTTTCGATATCCTCGGCATGCTTCTTTTCATACTTCAGTGATTCTTGCAGCCTGATGCGGCGATAATAGGTACGCACCAAGTAATATATGATACCTACGATACATATAAAATATAGCAAATATGCCCAGATAGTACGGTAGAAAGGTGGTAAAATCTCTATTTGCAATCTGCTTGGCGGAATAAGTTTTTCATCCACATCTTTGGCTCTTACGACCAGTGTGTATTTGCCGGGATTCAAGTTGGTGTAAGTGATGGCATTCTGTTCCAGCTTGTTCCATGTCTTGGAGAAGCCTTCCAGCCGGTATACTATTTCGTCTTTATTGAAAGGTATATAGTCGGTGGTGGTATATTCAATGCTGAATATATTCTGGTTGGATTTGAGGGTGATTTTGGGAGAATAAGTTATGTCCCTTGTCAGTATGCTGTCTTTATCTCCTACATTGATGTCCTCTCCGTTCACGATGAGCCGGAATGGATATATGCGGTAAGAACGCGGCGCTTCTCCAAGTTCTTTTTCAAAGAAAGAAATGATTCCGGTGGTTCCACCAATGAATATTTCTCCTTTTCTGTTTTTATAAAGCGCGTTCTCATTGATGCAGCTCAGGGGTAGTTCCTCGTAATTCTTGAACTTCTTTTGTTGGTAGTCTAATATGGAAAAACCTTTGTCGGTGGTCACAAGCAGCCTGTTTGGCGACAGTTCGCAAATATTGTAGATAATGTTGCTTGCCAAACCGTTTTTACTCATATCGAAGTTTTCAAAATCATCCGTTTCCCTGCGGTATAAGTCCAGCCCGTTCTCATTGGTACAGAACCACAGCCTGTGTTGGCTGTCTTCATAGATGGAATTGATGCTGTTACTGCTGATGCTGTGTTCACTGGCGCTTTTATACTTGTAGATTGATAACTTCTGGGTATCAAAGTCGTAGGCGCACGCTCCGTTGTTGTTATTGGCTATCCACAGAATGCCTTCATGGTCCAGCGTCAGTCCAAAGGTAGACATGGTATAACTCTGCGCCACTTCGTCGTGGAAGAGCGGTTTGCATACTCCGGTTTCAGGATTGAACAGTCCGACACCGTTACCGGTTGCCAATATCAATTGCCCTTTATAGGGCAAAATGTCTTCAATGAGGTTGGATGGGATGGATGTTTTATCCCCCTTCTTATATTTATAACTGGTGAAACGACCGGTTTTTAAATCCAACTTGTTAAGCCCTTCCAGATGGATGCCGGTCCACACCACCTTTTGGATGGAGTCATAGTAAATGGCTCTTACATTTCCTTGCGTAAAGTTGTTTGGCGTATTCTTGTCTACATACCATTGATAGGTTTGGGTGTCCGGGTTATATTTATTAATTCCTCCCTTCTCCGTGCCTATCCATAGATTACCTTCGTTGTCTTCGGTCATACGCTTGACGATAGGAGAACTCAGTCCCTCTTTTTCTTTGGTAGAAGCCTGGTATTCCCGGTAAATCTGTTTTTGCGGATTGAAATAATTAATACCCCCGGAGTACGTTCCCACCCAAATGGTTCCTTGTAAATCGCAATGCAATCCCCAGATGGAAGAGTTGCTCAGGCTTTTGCTGTTTTCTTGTTTGACGTAACGGGTGAATTTTCCGGTTTGCCTGTCATACTTGTTGAGTCCGTTGAAAGTGCCTATCCATATATTACCTTGTTGGTCTTCGCAACATCTGTGTGCATAGTTGGAACTGATGGTGGTGGGGTCATCCGCTTTGTACAGGAAGTTGCTGATTTGTCTGCCTTGCATGCAGTACACTCCATGTCCCGAATTGGCGGTTATCCAGTAGCAGCCCGAAGAGTCTCTGATGATATCGGAAATATTTCCTTCTTTGATGGGTTGGGTAAGTTCCTTTTGTGAGTCCAGTATATACAGTCCTTTGGTAGTTCCTATGAAGACAGAGTCGTTGTATACATACAATCTTTGGATAACGCTGTTGCTGGGAGGCATCTTATAAAACAAATCGAATTTAGTTCCATCGTATTTGAATATCTGGTTTGAAGTGGCGGCATACAGATGTCCCGAAAAGAATTCCGCCCGTATGCTTTTCCTTATGATAGGGGTAAATTGGCCTTTTTCTATGTCGTATGCTGAAATACCCCTGTTGGTCATAATGTAAACGTGCCCGTTCTGGTCGCCTGTGATGTGATAGATGTCATTGTAGAGGATACTGTTAGGGTTGTTTTTCTCTTTTTGATAGATTTTGAAATCTTTTCCGTTATACAAGCTGACCCCGTTGCGCGTACCGAACCACATAAATCCCCGCTCATCCTGATAGATGGAAATAATGGAATTGTGCGATAAACCATCATCGGTAGTCAAATGTCGAAAAGATATGCTTTGTGCGCTGCATGCCAGTATGCGTATACATAGGAGGCAGCAGATTAAAAGGATTCTGTTCTTCATAATCTTTAGGTATAGTAATCAGTATATTAAGATTTGCAAATATAGTTTTTTTGTCGTGAAGGGAAAGTCACGATAGTCTGTTGTTAAGTAGGTTTTTGTCCTTTTTATATGTCATTTTTGTACATTCCGCCTGTTCGGGTGTGTTTTGTATGTTTAGAATTCCCTTCGTGTATATATATCACCCCTTCCGTGTTGTCTCATTCTTTATTTTTGTTCGGTAAAGTTAGCAAATTAATGGAATATCGGTTGTTTATGGGAAATAATATTTTAACTCGCACCTGTATCGGTCTTTTCACCTTCTCTGTGGTTGCTTGCGGGGGGACTAAAGGACATAAGAATTTTCTTTCGGCAAACATAGAGCATGCCGCTACCCAATATGGTTTGCAGATAGATGCTCTTGAAAAGAATGATAAAATCCTGATACCCCGTACGGTGAACTCCAAGGGGGATATGGTTTATGCCCACAGGGGCTGGGATTGGACCCTGGGCTTCTTCCCCGGAAGCCTTTGGCATTTGTATAATCTCACCAAGGATGAATATTGGAAACAGAAAGCAGAGAAATTTACGGAATATCTCCGTAAGGAACAATATAATACTTCCCATCACGATATCGGTTTTATAATAGGTTGCAGTTTCCTCAACGGCATTCGCATGGGAGGTGAAGAAGAATATAAACCGGTCGTGGTGCAGGCTGCCAAATCTCTGTCTACCCGTTTCCACCCAGGTGCCGGTATCATCCAATCGTGGAATGCCGATAAGGGACGTCCGTTGCAGATGGGGTGGAAATGTCCGGTGATTATTGATAATTTGATGAATTTGGAACTTCTGTTTGAGGCTACCCGCATATCCGGCGACTCCGCCTATTATGACATAGCCGTTTCACACGCCGATAAAACTTTGAGGAACCATTTCCATGAGGATGGAAGTTCCTATCATGTAGTAGACTATGACCCTGAAACGAGGGAAGTGCTTAAACGATGTACGGCGCAAGGATATTCCGATGAGTCGGCATGGGCGCGGGGGCAGGCTTGGGCTATCTATGGCTATACGATGTGTTATCGGTACACACACCGCCCGGCATATTTAAACCAAGCGAAGAAAGTATACGAGTTTATATTCACCCATTCAAATCTTCCCGAAGACCTGATTCCTTACTGGGATTTCGATGCCCTGAATATTCCTAATGAGCTGCGGGATGTGTCGGCGGCAGCCATCACGGCGTCGGCACTGTACGAGCTAAGCGTTTTCTCTGGCAATAAAGAATATAAAGTAACTGCGGATAAGATAATGAAAACACTCTCTTCTCCGGCTTACCGTGCTGAAATCGGTAAGAACCATCATTTCCTGTTGATGCACTCTGTGGGTAGTTTTCCTGACCATGCTGAGATAGACGTTCCTCTGAATTACGCCGACTATTATTACCTGGAAGCTTTAAGTCGCAAAAGGGATTTGGAAAAACAATAAATATGTCTAATTGAGAATACACATTTTTACTATCTCTTCATCTTATTAAAGCCATAATTATTCCATGGTTGCTCCGTAGTTTCTCCGTGCAAAGTACCGTTAATAAAGGAAAACTATGGACTAACTACGGAGCAACTACGGTTATGCATACTTGTGGATAGGGGTGGCTTTCCGGTTCAATGGGGCATAATTGTCCGTTTATGGGGTCTTTTTGTACACAGATTACTTATCGTCAGCAGTGTATGATATGCTACCTTCTTCTGAATAATAGTGGGATTTCAATATCTAAAATCTATTTAATTTTGTGAACGATTACTAGAACCTTTTTAATAATATAGTTTATAATTCTTAAATTTAAAAGAGATGAAAAACTTCTTCTTTCCAATGAAGATACCTCAGAAGCAGGTATGGTTATTGGCGGCGTCTTTGTCATTCGGACAAATGGCTTTCCCTATAGGAAATAATGTGTCGGGAGAGGCTTCTGTTGCAAGTCCTATTGTGCAGCAGAATCGCAAAATGGTTACCGGAACAGTGACTGACAGTTACGGGCCGGTGATTGGCGCCAGTGTAGTTGTAAAGGGAACTACCAGCGGGGTTATCACCGATGTGGATGGTAACTTTAAACTGGAAGTTCCGGTAGGTGCTACTATCGTTATATCTTATGTGGGATATAAGGATAAGGAAATTAAATATAACGGGCAGTCTAACTTGAAGATTGAATTGAATGAAAATGTTCAGGAGTTGCAGGAAGTGCAGGTGATAGCGTATGGTACTACGAAAAAAGTATCTGTGACGGGTGCCATGTCTTCTATCACAGCTAAAGATGTACTGAAAAGTCCGGTATCGAGTATCGGTAATGCTTTAGCGGGTAAGTTGCCGGGTCTGTCATCCATACAGACAACGGGACAACCGGGTGGTGACGACCCTACGATTTATGTTCGTGGTGTCGGCTCTCTCTCTGAGACGATGTCCAAACCGTTGATGCTGGTTGATGGTGTGGAACGCTCTTTCTTCCAGATAGACCCGAATGAGGTAGAAGATATCACGGTATTGAAAGATGCTTCTGCCACAGCGGTTTTTGGTGTGCGTGGTGCCAATGGTGTTATTCTGGTGACAACGAAGCGGGGTCAGGAAGGAAAGGCGAAAATAAACTTTTCTACTTCATTCGCCCTTCAGATGCCTACGCGTTTGCCCGAATTTGCCAATAGCTATGAGTATGCTACGAATTATGTAGAAGCCCAACGTCGTGACGGAGTACCTGAAGACGGATTGGCTTTCAGCGCGGAAACGATTGAAGCTTTTCGTACCCACAGCAATCCTATTGCCTATCCTGATGTAGATTGGCTGGACTTGCGGGTGAAAAATACGGCTTTACAAACACAACACAATCTGACTATATCAGGCGGCACGAAGAAAGTCCGCTATTTCGCTTCATTAGGAGTATTTACTCAAGAGGGATTATTCAAGACCTTTGAAAAAGAATATAACAGTAACTTCAACTACAATCGCTATAACTACCGTATCAATCTGGATATGGATGTTACGAAGACCACTTTGTTACGAATGAATGTAGGTGGACGTGTGAATGACAAGCGGACTCCGAATTATGACGAAAGCCTTAACAGCTTTTTCCAGACCCTTTACTGGGCGGTTCCGTTTGCAGGTGCGGGTATTGTAGATGGTAAATGGTTGAGGGCGGATACTAAAAAGATAGCGAATATATCGGCTGACTTCAAGGATGGCCTTGGCGCTTACGGGGCAGGATATATAACATCCGGCGGGAATATATTGAATTTCGACTTTGTGCTGGAACAGAAACTGGATTTCCTGACCAAGGGACTGAAAGCGCACGTCAAAGGTGCATATAATAGTGGTGTGACTTTGACAAAAACCAGAGCCGGTAGTTATCCCTACTATGAAGTTATTATGAATGAAGATAATACGATAAATTATCGCCGTGTGGGGGAAAAGTCAAATCTCAGTTATAGTGAATCTATAGGTAGAAGCCGGGATTGGTATGTGGAAGCGGCCGTTAACTATAAACGTGATTTTGGTAATCATCACGTATCGGGGTTAGTTATGTATAACCAGTCTATTACTTATTATCCTTCGGGACCAAGTGAGTTTTTATCTATTCCGAGAAGTTATATCGGTTTGGTGGCCCGTGCCACTTATGACTGGAAGACTCGTTATATGGCAGATGTCAATATGGGCTACAACGGTTCCGAGAACTTTGCTCCCGGCAAACGTTTCGGCCTGTTCCCCGCTTTCTCTGTCGGCTGGATACTTTCTGAGGAAAAATTCATGCAGCCTTTGAAACCGTATCTGAGCTATTTCAAGCTTAGGGCTTCTTATGGTATAGTGGGTAATGACCGCGTAAGTGATAACTCCCGTTTCCTCTACTTGCCTGATATATACAATCCAAATAATGGAAGTTTCTTCTTTGGTAATGGCTCTAGTGCCACAAAGGGAGCTTCCGAGTTGAAGAAAGGAAATCCGAATGTGACGTGGGAAACCGCTGCCAAGCAGAACTATGGTGTCGACCTTTATTTCTTTGACAGTAAGTTGAAGCTGAATTTTGATTATTTCATTGAGCACCGCAAGGACATCCTCACTTCCAGGGGAACAAATCCCGGTTATTTGGCGGTAAGCCTGCCTACCGCCAATATCGGTAAGGTTGATAACAAGGGTTTTGAAGTAACCATGAATTGGAGCGACCGGGTAAGGGATTTCGGTTATAATATCGGAGTGAATGTATCCTACGCCAAGAATAAAATCATATTTATGGATGAAGTGGAATATCCCTATGAATATATGCAGCGTACCGGTCGTTCGGTAGGGCAGAATTTCGGATACAAGTTTGACGGATTTTTTTCTGAAGAAGAAGTCAAACGATATGAGACGGAGCGTGGTAAGTCTATGCCCGATTACGGTTCCGGTTTTACCCCCCATCCGGGAGACGCGAAATATAAAGATTTGAACGATGACCACAAAATCGACCAGAATGACGTGACTGCCATTGGCAATACGATTTATCCTCAATTGACAGGTGGACTTAACTTGGGACTTTCTTATAAAGGTTTTGATTTTAGCATGACTTGGGCGGGTGCCACCAAGGTATCCCGTATGTTGGAAGATGTATTCAGCAGGCCTTACAGTAGTTCAAATTCACGTGGATTGGCGAAATACTTCACTACCGATACATGGACTCAAAAAGGCGATGCCGCCAAATATCCGGCGCTCTCATTCACCAATATGACTCATAATACCCAAAGCTCTGACTTATGGCTGCGTGATGCCTCTTACCTCCGTTTGAAGAATGTGGAAGTAGGTTATAGCTTTCCAAAGAATACGCTTCAGAAGATGCATCTCGGCAGCCTGAGAATTTATGCTACGGGATATAATTTGTTGACGTTTGACAAACTGAAAGTGCTTGACCCGGAAGCAAAAACCGGAACAAGCTCCAAGTATCCGGTGGTGATGGTTGTGAATCTGGGATTAAAAGTTGGATTTTAAAAATTGAAGAAAGGAAAAGCAATTATGAAATCAATCAAAAGATATATTCAAGGATTGGTATTGTCGCTGTTGCTGGTGATGACGATGTCATGCGAGGACTTTGCTGTCGGAGAGAAATTCCTTCAGAAGCCTCCCAGCAGTGATGTAACTATCGATACTATTTTCTCTACGGCAGAGTATGCCCGTAAGGTGTTGTGGTATAGCTACTCATTGATGCCATACGAGTTTCCTACAGGTTATAACTTTACAAGCGCCATGTGGTATGGCATTTTGGAAGGGTTGACCGATTTGAATAACTCTTATCTTACATGGGATGGAGTGAATATGTTGTACTATAATGGTGCATACAATGCAGGCGCCGAAGATAAAACGGCATCAAATGGTGGCACTGCAACAAAGTTCCGTTTCACCAGTCGTAATTCCTGGAAAGGTATCCGCCATGCCTGGATACTCATTGAGAACATAGACCGGGTACCTGATATGTCGGCTGCGGAAAAGAATCGTTTGAAGGCTGAGGCAAAGATTATTGTTGCCACCCAATATGCGGAAATGTTCCGGCATTATGGAGCCTTGCCTATTGTAGACCATGCCATTGACCCCGAAGATGCCGAACTGCCGAAGCGTGCCACTTTGCAGGAGACGGTCGATTTCATGGTTCGCCTGCTGAATGAAGCTAAAGATTGCCCCGACCTTCCTTGGGCCATTACTGAAGATGAATCCGATAACTGGAGCGGTCGTCTGACCCGTGCCGCCGCCATGGGATTGAAACTGCGCGTACTCTTGTTTGCAGCCAGCCCGTTGTTCAATTCGGATGCTCCTTATTATGAAGGAGAAGCTTCCCGGAAGTTGATGACATGGTATGGAAATTACGATGAACAGCGTTGGAAAGATGCGGTGAAAGCCGGTGAGGAATTTATGACCGCCATGCAGAAAGAAGGATTTTATGATTTGGTGAAAACCGGAGAATACCGGATGGCTTTCCGTGACGGATATTACACACGCGGTACGTCAGAATCATTGATTTCTACCCGTCGTCACTATCGTACGAATAATCTGGGTGCTCTCTTGCAATCTGCACGTTGGGGGGCCTGGTGTGCCACGAAGGAGTATTTTGACATGTTCCCCATGGCAGATGGCAGTGATTTTGACTGGAAGAATCCGGACCACCTCAAAAATCCGTTCATTAATCGTGACCCCCGTCTGTCGGAGACCATATTGATGGATGGTGATAAATTTGGTAGCGGTAAGGCGGATATTTGTAAGAAAAAGGCGGACGATGCGAAGAACTATCCGCAAGGTAAAGACTGGGGGAAAAGTGGTGTATTGGATGCAACCAGTTTGTCAACAGGCCTACCCACCCGTAAATTCTTGCTCGACCGTCAGGGTGAATATAAGAACCGTGTGATTCACTGGCCTTATCTCCGTCTGGCAGAAGTGTACTTATCCTATGCGGAAGCCTTGAATGAAGCCAACCACGGACCTAATGCCTTGGCATACGAATACGTAAATAAAGTACGTTCGCGTGTAGGTCTGGGTGGATTGAAAGAGGGACTGGATCAAAAACAATTTCGTGAAGCGGTTCTTCGTGAGCGTGCTTGCGAGTTTGGTTATGAAGAAGTACGTTTCTTCGATTTGATTCGTTGGAAACGCGAAGCCGACTTCACCAAGCATCTGCATGGAATCAACGTCTATCGCCATAAAACTACGGGCGAATATAAGTTTGAGTTCCCCCAACTGAAAGAAAGAGCCTGGCAGAAAGCCGGCGAATTCTCCGCCAAATGGTATTTGAGCGCTTTCCCGCCTAAAGAGGTAAACAAGGGATACGGGCTTATACAAAACCCCGGTTGGGAATAATGATTGAATATGATTCATAGAATAAAGAAATAACACTATACTTATGGAAAAAAGTATGAAGCTATTTATTGCGGGGCTGCTGTTCTCTTCTGTTTCGGTGGCTCAGGTGACAGACAGCATACAGCAATATGGACGGGGTATCTCGTTCAACCAAAAAGAGTCGACTACAGCCGGTGCCATAGCGACGTCGGATGTACTCGGACACCGCACCAGCACGCTTCCCTCTAATTCATTGTTCGGCCTGATTCCCGGATTACAGGTATTGCAGAATGCGGGAAATGCATGGGATGACGGTGCAACACTCTATGTACGTGGTGTGGGGACTACCAATAGTAAAAGTCCTTTGATTTTGATAGATGGCTTTGAACGCAGCATAGACGGGCTTGCCGTGCAGGACATTGAAAAGGTAACCGTATTGAAGGATGCCGTCGCGCTGAGTCTATACGGTGTGCGTGGTGCCAATGGCGTAGTCTATATCCAGACAAAACGCGGCTATGCAGGCCAACCTGAGATTACGTTCGACTACGAGTTCAAGATGGGTACTCCTACCTATAAGCCTAAATTTGTGGATGGATATACGTATGCCCAAGCCTTGAATGAAGGATTAAAGAACGATGGCTTGTCACCCCGTTATAGCCAACGTGAGCTCGATGCTTTCAGGGAGCAGACTTATCCGGAGTTTTATCCGAATGTGAATTGGTGGGACGAAGCGTTGCGTGACCATAGTTATGGAAATAATGCGAATTTTTCCATGCGTGGCGGAGGGGATGTTGCCCAATATTTTGCTCAGTTGAACTATCTGAATGATAAGGGTATTCTCGGGCCTACCGATGACAACGAAGGATATTCCACCCAATTCAAATATTCAAAATTGAATTTTACTACGAATTTGGATATCAAGTTGGGTAAAACGACCAAGTTGGGCTTGGGTTTGCGAGGTAATTTTGCCGAGAGTAACCGTCCTTACACCACGACAGACAAAATATTTGAGGCATTGTATCAGGTACCGTCGGGTGTGATGCCGGTGAAAACAAGTCATGGCTTATGGGGAGCTACCACAGTGTACAAAAACAATCCGATAGCTTATATCTCAGGCAGGGGATATGAACGTGCCCAGAGTCGTAACCTGTATGCCGATATGCAGCTCAATCAGGATTTGAGTTTTGTTACGCCGGGCTTATCGGCAACTCTTCGTGTAGGTTTTGATAATGAAGCTGAATATTGGGATCGTAACCAACGTGATTTTGTATCCGAATCGGCGATTAAAGGATGGGATGATGCAAAAGACCAATATACCAAACTGACGGAAGAATCGGCATTGGCTTTCTCCAGCAGTATCAAGGATGTGGTACGTCATCTTAATATCAATGCGCAGGTCAATTATGATCGTACCTGGGGAGAACATAAGTTGAATACTACCTTGTTCTATGGTATGGATAAAATGACTCAGAGAGGACAGAATAACGGAAGAGCGTTTATGGATATTGTAGGTCAGGCTCACTATACTTATAAAAATCGCTATTTGTTGGACTTCGCGCTGTCCGGTTCGGCTGCCAGTGTATTGGACCCCGACGACCGTTGGGGTATCTTCCCTTCCATCGGTGCAGGTTGGATATTGTCGGAAGAGAATGCTTTGAAAGCCGACTGGCTGAATTTGTTGAAACTGAGAGCATCTTATGGTATTGCCGGGCGTGCGGATTATAACGTTAATCTTTATAGAGACGCTTTCGGCACAGGTGGCAGTTACTTCTTTAAAGATACTCCGGCTTCTATAGGAGGTACGGCGGAAAAGAGGTTGGCGGTGAACGGACTGACATACGAAAAGTCACATAAACTGAATGTAGGATTTGACTTTATGGCGTGGAACCGTTTATCGTTGACGATTGACGGATACTACGACCATCGTACGGATATTCTGGTGAGTGGCGCGGGTACCATGTCGACCGTACTGGGACTTGGAGCTCCTCAGGTAAATGACGGTATCGTGAATTCTTATGGTGTGGATGTAGCCGCTAACTGGAGCGACCGCATCGGTTCTTTCAGTTACCAATTGGGCGGACAGTTCACTTTCAGCCGCAATAAGATTATCGAAATGAATGAAGAATATCGTCCGTATGATTATTTGAAACGTACGGGGCATTCGGTCAGCCAGATTTTCGGTTATGAGGTAGAAGGCATCTACCAGAGCCAGAAAGAGATTGATGAGCGTGAAGTGAAACAATATCTGTCGGAAGTTCGTCCGGGTGATTTGAAGTTCAAAGACCAGAATGGTGACAAGCGTATCGATGAATACGATCAGGTGGCACTGGGTTATAACAGTGTATGTCCCGAAATCTATTACGGGTTTAATCTGGGTGCGGAATATAAAGGAATCGGTTTCCTTGCTTTCTTCCAGGGAGCTTCCAATTATAGCGAAGTGTTGGATACACGAAGCGTTTATCGGCCTTTGATTAACAACAATACCATTTCACAACACTATTATGACAATCGTTGGAGCGAAAGCAATCCTAACGGGAAGTATCCGCGCTTGACGACTACCGGCTCAAACAACAACTATAATACAAACTCGCTGTGGGTGGCCGATGCTTCCTATATGAAACTGCGTACTTTGGAAGTGTACTATCAACTGCCGGAGAACTGGTTGAAAGGTCTGCACAGTGTGAAGCAGGCAAGGATATTTGCCCGTGGCTATGATTTGTTCAGCCTGAACAAACTGGATGGCATTTCTGACCCTGAATCGGTAGGAGCCAACCATCCTCTGATGCGTCAGTTTACTTTTGGTGTTAATTTACGTTTCTAATCAAATAATAGAAGTAATGAAACTTATGAAATTTAGAAATATAATGTTGTTTCTGGCAGTGGGTATGCTGGCCGGATGCGACTTCATGGATTGCGACGAATCGTCCGATTATACGAAGCAGGAGATATTCGACAGCTTCGACCGGTCAAAGAGAATGGTGACCGATATATATAGCTATCTGCCGCAGGATTTCTGTAATACCGCTGGTGCTATGCTGGACGCTGCTACGGATGATGCCATTCATGTGTACAAATCTTCGAATATATGGAGATTTGTAGATGGAACTTGGTCTGCCAACCGTACGGTAGATGATGTGTGGAGTAATTATTATTCTGCCATACGTGCTGCTAATCTGTATTTGAAGGAGTCCGAAGGACAAGATTTCAAAGATTGGGAGTTCTCGGATAAGTATCATGATATGATAAAGGACTTTACAAATTATAGATATGAAGTTCGTTTCCTTCGCGCATTCTATTATTTTGAGCTGATTAAGCGCTATCACAATATACCTTTTGTATTAGAGGTATTGACGCCTGCTCAAGCAAATACGGTAAGCCCGTCACCTTTTGAGCAGATAGCCAAATTCATAGTGGAAGAATGCTCTGAACTGAGTACTCTGTTGCCTGTCAATTATCAAGGTTTTGTAGACAAGGAGACGGGACGCGTCACGCGTGGTGCTGCATTGGCGCTGAAATCAAGAGTGACTCTTTATATGGCGAGTCCGCTTTTTGCGGCAGATAGTCAAGACAAGTGGAAGGATGCTGCAAGCGCTGCCTACGAAATTATCGGTTCGGCTACTGAATTAGGATATAAACTGGATAAGTTCGCCAACCTGTTCGGTGCTGCCAATAATACAAGTACAGAAGTTATTTTAGCCCGTCCCACCGGTGAAAACGGAGATTTTGAAAAGTCCAACTTCCCGATGGGAGTGGAGGGTGGAAAGACTTCTACCTGTCCTACGCAAAATCTGGTAGACGCTTTCGAAATGAAATCTGGAAAAGAGTTTGATTGGAATGATCCTGCCATGAAAGTAAATCCGTATGCCGACCGTGACCCCCGGCTTGCTATGACCGTTGTCTATAATGATATGGTTTGGCCTGCTAAGGAGAAAGTGGAAATCTGGGAGGGTGGAGCAAACGGATTGCCGTTGACTAATGCCACCACTACCGGATATTATTTGCGCAAGTATGTGAATAAGGATATCAGTTTTGTTTCCGGTTCTACGGTTACTAAGAAGCATCACAACTGGATTCTTTTCCGTTATGCCGAAGTTTTGTTGAACTATGCCGAGGCTATGGTGAATGCTTTCCATGACCCTGATTACAAAGATGCGGAGTTTCCGTTGAGCGCCCGTGAAGCCGTAAATCAAGTACGTAATCGTTCGGATGTGAAGATGCCTGCATTAAAGACCGGTATGGCGGAAGCTGATTTTGTGAAGCGTCTGAAGAACGAGCGTCGTGTGGAACTGGCATTTGAAGGACATCGTTTCTGGGATGTACGCCGTTGGAAAGACTTGAATGCAACTGCCAATGTTTACGGTGTGAAGATTCAAAAGACAGAAGACGGATTTGAATATAACAAGTTCCTCTACGAGACCAGAACCATTACGGACAATTTGTATTTCTATCCGATTTCCAATACAGAGAAATATAAGAATCCTAATCTGGGACAGAATACGGGTTGGTGAGAATATTTGTAATAATTATAAAAACAAACATTTATGAAGAGAAAAAAGTTTTTAGGTTTAATGATACTTGTTATAGTAATAAATATTACTTTAAGCATAAATAATGAAAATGAAATTGCAGATTTGCTGTTTCTAAAAATAGAAGCTTTTTTGGCTAACGATGAAGAAGAGTCGAGTGGTGAGCTTGGCCCTTTGCAAAGCTATGGGTGCGCAATCGAAGAGAATGTGATAGTTGGACATGATGATAATGGTAACCCTATATTCCAACATGTATCATATTCGGGAGAATTAGGTCGTTGTATGGGGTATTCAGGTCGTTGTTCATCTTATTCTTGTACAAAACTAGCACAATAATTTAGAGGAATTCATTTGTTGATTTGTATTATTCGTATTCAGGAGTGGAAAGTTAAATAGTTAGTAGTTAAAAAGAATATGGTATATTAATCATGCCTATTTGATTTCTCGCTTCTGAATATGAATAATTCAGTTTATATGGTTACTGAATTATATATTCAATAATATCATTATGGTAATATTTTTATTACTCATAATCATTTGTTTTTTAGGTGGATGCAGCTCAAAGCCTAACGGAATGATACAAAATGAAGATATAAAGGAAATCTTGATAAATCCAGATAAGGTTGAAGCTTATTTAGACTTATCCGAAATAGTGGATTCCATGGAAATTATCCCTTTGGAAACGACGGAAAAATGTTTAATATCAGAAATTGACCGGATAGAAATTTATCAAGATTTAATATATGTATCAAACAGAACAAATGCGAAGATTTTTGTATTTACTGCTCAGGGGAAATTCCTGAAAAGTATAGGTAGGCAAGGAATGGGTCCTGGTGAATATTCTCATTTAGGAAATTTTGCATTTAAGGATGAATCTATTATCGTTCAGGACAGATTCCGTAGCAAGTATGTTACGTATGATTTGTCTGGTAATTTATCTAAGGAGATTCCCTATGACGTATTTCACCTTGAAATTGTACCTTTCAATAATTTGGCTTATTTTATATCCAGTTATATTCAATCGGAATACGGGAACTTTAATCTTTATAAGTTTGATTTCCGCATTGGTAAAATTGTTTCGTCAATGATTCCTTTTGATAATGAGAGCATAGCTAAGTCAACGTATGGTTTAAGAAGATATACTAGTAAATGTGGTAATGAGGCTACACTTATTTATCCTTTGAACGATACGATTTATACACTGAGAGAGAATGTAGTGGCTCCTTCTTATGTAGTGCATTTCACTTCAAAAAATCTTCCTAAAGAATTGACCGTTGATAAAAATATGCTTTTTCGATATATTCGTAAAAATGGATATTTGAAAGGATTGGAATATTTGCAAAATTCACAGGACTATTTGTTAGGTTATTATATAGATAAAATTAATTTTAAGTACTTTATTTATAATAAATGTGATGCAAATATAGATGTTGGAAATAGATTGAAGATTGGTCTGTTGGGTGGCATGATATTTCATGATTTTTATACGTCAACTGATAATAGATTATATATATATCAGGACGCAGCTACTTTTTCTTTCAATTGGAAGTCTATGAGGGATAATTGTAAAAACATTTATTATCGAGAGAAAGTAGATTTTTTGGTTAAAGAGTTGAATGACGATTCGAATCCAATTTTACTCAAGTGTAATTTCAGAAAAGTAAATAAATGAAAAGTAAAGAGTATTTGTGGGTTATTTTGCATTTTGAATATCAATAAGATTTGCTTTAATATCTATAATGTTGATAAAGCTTTGAATTCTGTACTGGTTGATATTGGAATGCCATATTTATTGTTTATTCTTCTGATAATAAAAGAATTAATAATAGGTTTATTCTTCAAAAAGAGGATTCACGATTGACAGAAGAATTCTTATATTCAATTTTGTTGCATTATTATGCAAAGTAAAGAACTTATATTATGACGATACAAGAAATAATAATAGAACTTATTAAAATGAAAATGTAAATTCTAGCTTGAGCGTTCCCCAACTTTGTGAAATGAATTATAAAGTAAGAGTAAAGATAAAACGGGATTTCTCAGTACTCGGATGATTTTTTTTAATTATGGATTGTTTTTCTTAAAACTCACTAGAAATAAAAATAAAGGATGGACAGAATAATATTATGAAATACAAATTTTATATCGGTGTAATAATCTTATGTATTCAAGTTTTTTTATGTTCTTGTATCGGTGAAAAGGACAAAAACTTGCAAATGGTGAAAACGTGGTTGGGAAAAGAAATTGTTTTCCCAAAAGAAGTAAAGATGTTTAATTTGAATAAGAATATGCAGGAAAGAAAAAAGACTCCATACAAAATACTTGTATATGCAGATTCTCTTGGTTGCTTAAGTTGTAAGTTACAACTTTATAAATGGAATACACTAATAAAAAATGCGAATGTTGAAATGCCGAATATGGTTGATTTCCTTTTTTATTTTCAGTTACAGAATGAAAAAGAACTATTGAATGTAATAAAACGTGATAACTTTAAACAGGCAGTATATGTAGATGAACAATTTGAATTCAGTATTATAAATAAATCTCCTAAGGAGATAAATTATCAATGTTTTCTTTTAGATAAAGAAAACGAAATTGTGTCAATCGGTAATCCGATACATAATTCAAAAGTATGGCAACTTTATAAAGAGATAATTATGGGTAAAAGAAAACGAAACTCGCTTTCAATTTGTAATACGGAAGTAAAAGAAAGTATTATAAAAATCGATATGGGAAGTCTCCCAAAAGGAAAAGATACTGTTGCTAGTTGTTTTTTGACTAATTTGGGTTCAGATTCTCTGTTGATATATGATATAGTAACAACCTGCGGCTGTACTCGTCCTATATGGGAGAAAATGCCAATACCTCCTGGAAAGAAATCTGAGATAAAAATTACAATAGCGCCAATTGAGTTAGGGTATTTTAGAAAAAGACTAAGTGTACAATGTAATATTCCTCAACAAGAAGTACAAATATTTGTTAGCGGAATAGTTCGATAGTTATGAAGTAATAATATTAAAAAAAAAGAAGTATGAAGAAAAAAGTATGTATTAGTTTATTTATTAGTGCAGTCGTTGCTGCCTATATGAATGTAAATTTAGGTCAAATTGGTAATGTTACAGACGTAGTGTTAGCAAATGTGGAAGCTTTAGCGTTTGAAGAAGAATTAGAAAATGATTCTGAATGTTATACTAACATCATGAGGACTTCTGAGGTTATTAGAGATAAAGATGGGAATGAAATAAAAATAAGTGACTGTGAGGAACATTCCTGTAATTCCGGTAAAGGCGATACTTGCTCAAGTGGTTCGCACTGTATATATTATGCAGGTCCTTACGCGGGGCAAGAGTCTGGTAGCATAATCGTTATTTATTGTTAGATAATCATTCTCTTAATCATCTGAAAGTGTATTTGCTTTATATGATTAAGAGAATATATACAAAGTAGATATGCAAAAGTTAAATACATTTTTGATATTATGGTTTTGTTTACTTGCTTTTTCTTCTTGTCAAGACGAGCAACGTGATGATAACCAAAGTATTCTTATAGCTGATTTGGATAATGTACAAGTATGTAAAAAAGAAAATCTATCTTCTTTTTTCAAAAGAGTGGGAGTTATAGTTTTGGAAACTACGGAACAATCTTTGTTAGGTAGAATTGATAAGATTGATTTTATAAATGATTATTTATATGTGTTGGAAAGAAGAAGAGGCCTTTTCCTTTTTAATAAGAATGGAAAATTTATTAAAATGATTGGGGATAAAGGTGTAGGTCCCGGTGAATATATATCGCCTAGTGATATTACAGTTGATTATGAAAACAAAAAAATATATCTTTTGGATTCTCAGACTCAAATGATATTGAAATATGATATAGAAGGAAACTATGAACAATCTTTCAAGCTAAAAAATAAGAAAAAGGTTTGTAAACGAATACAATATTTTGATAATAGAATATATACGGATTTATATTCTTTTGATAAATCTGATGATGTGTATCTATTGTGTGAAATGAATGCAAAAAATGGAAAAGATAGAGTTTATTCATTAGATGCTTCTAAATATAATAAGGGTTGGAATGAATTATTCAATACAGAACAGCAGACATTTATTTCTCAGATAAATAAAAATCCTAAGTTTATGCAATTGTTTATGGATACCATCTTCGAAATAACCAAGGAGGGGTTACAACCAAAAATTGCAATTCAAAGCGAATATCTAGTTACGGATGGTTTTGTAAAGGAGCGAAAGGGAAAAAAAAATGCTTCGGAGTTCTATAATGAACTGAATAGTGCTAATAAAGTATATAATGTACATAATTATATTGAATCGGATAAATATGTATGTTTTAAATATTTTATAAATAATACGGCAAAAACATACATTTATAATAAGGTAGATAGTTTAGGCTATATAGTAGAATGTTTAGCTGATGATCTCTTATATATAGATGATATTGGAATGCGGCCAATGACAAAATTCATTTCTTATGATGAAAAATATGCATATAGCATTGAAATGAATAGTAACTTTACGAGAACTTTATTTTTGGAAAACATAGAAAATAATAAAATAAGTTCTCAAGTAGTTGGAGGTGATAAATTACGAATGCTGAAAGGGGAGGACAATCCGATAATTGTATATTATGAATTTAAGCATTAATAGCTAACCATAATATTGTATGAAACGTATATTTCAATTGCCATGGATAGTTGTAATACTTTTCCTTTTTACTGCTTGTATAAGGCATGATCGATATTTGGAAAATGCCTTAGAAGTTGCCGGTAATAATAGAGTGGAATTGGAAAAAGTACTGGAACGCTATAAAAATTGTGATAAACAAAAGTATCGTGCTGCATGCTTTCTTATAAGGAATATGCCTTTCTATAATTCTTACGAG
This sequence comes from uncultured Bacteroides sp., assembly GCF_959029255.1. Taxonomy (GTDB): domain Bacteria; phylum Bacteroidota; class Bacteroidia; order Bacteroidales; family Bacteroidaceae; genus Bacteroides. The sequence goes on from NZ_CAUFUE010000012.1 coordinate 37,523, forward strand.
GGGGAAGCTTTGCAGAAATATCTGCATTATTTTGAAACACATTCCATAAATAACAGAGGTGCACAAATAATCGTTGATTCATTACTAAAAGTAGAAGGTCCTTTTTATATGAGCATGCTCGCAAAAAAGCGTGATATAGAAACTGTAGATTCAGCTTTTCTAGTTGAACATATAGATTGGGCATTCAAAGTTTGGCGAGAACAGCCTTGGGGAAAAAATGTGTCGTTTGATGATTTTTGTGAATATATATTGCCTTACAGGATTGGTAACGAACCTTTATCTTTTTGGCGTAAAGATATTTATGAACGATATAATTCATTGTTGGACAGTATTCGCAAGACAGAACTGGCTGACGATCCTTTACAGGCTGCGCAAGTCTTATTGACACATTTGCGAAAATGGAAATATCGTTATACGGGACTTTTTCCGAAAGGACCTCATGTAGGCCCCAAAATCTTGGACTGGAAAGTGGGAAGTTGTAGGGAATTTGCCGACTGCCTGATTTATGTTTTACGCGCGGTCGGAATTCCTTGTGGTGTAGACAGGGTGATGGTACGTGGTGATTTGAATATGGCTCATTTTTGGAATTTTGTTCTTGATAAGAATGGAGACACTTATGCTACGGATTTGTCCAATCAGAATCGTTGGATGAAAGCTCCTGATTTTGACTTGGCCAAAGGTAAAGTATATCGAACCACTTATAGCCTAAATGAAGAAATGGTAAAAAGAGCCAATAAGATTTCAAAAATAGACTCAAAATTTAAATACCCGTTTTTTCATGATGTAACATCTATATATGCTGATAGTTTAGCTTTAGATATATCCATACCCGAAAGCTTACTTTATTATCTCCCTGAACGAGAAGAATTGATTTATTTGTGTATGGCAAGTAAACAAAACTGGATTCCGGTAGATTATACCTCGTACTTAGGGAATGGGGTAGTGTTTAGAGGAGTAGCAGGTGGAGTGACTTGCATGTTGGTTTCAGATAGAGATAATGTATTGACGCCGCTATGTACTCCATTCCATATAGATCGTCGGAATGGTATTCTTCATTTCTTTACTCCACAAAAGGAATTATGTGATATTAATTTGTATACAAAATATCCGATAGGAGCTTATGCCTATTGTTATAATCGCATGCGTAAAGGTATCATTGAAGGAAGTAACTGTGCAGATTTTAAAAGTGCAGATACTCTGTTTATGATTCAAGATGCTCCATTCAGGAGATACTCTACAGCTTTGTTGAAATCAGAAAAAAAATACCGATATGTGCGCTATCGCGGTAGAGATGGCAGTCATAGCATTATAGCTGAATTAGCTTTTTATGAACATCCTTCTGACACATTTCCATTAAAGGGAAAGATTCTAGGAACACCGGGGTGTCGTGATGATGATGGCTTACATGAATATACCAATGTATTTGATGGCAATACGGATACATCGTTTGACTATAAATATCCAAATGGTGGATGGGCGGGTTTGGATTTCGGAAAACCTTGTAGGGTAAAGAAAGCTGTATATACTCCGGCCAATAGGATAGATTTTATATATAGAGGAGATTTGTATGAATTGTTCTACTGGGATAAAGGTCAATGGTTGTCTGCCGGACAACAAACGGCTCTATCTGATTCATTAGTGTATTCAGTTCCTAAAAATGCATTATTATATTTGAAGAATCATAGTAATGGGGAACATGAACGGATATTTGAATATAAGGATGGAAAACAAGTATTTAGATAATAAAAAACAATGGAAGAGATATTATGCCATAGATAATAAGGAACTATATGTTGCACAGGCCTGCGTCACTTTTATGGGGCGTAGGAGCTGTGCAACTTTTTATAGGGTACACTTTTGTACAAATGTACCCACTTTTAGTTCAACTGCGACTAATAATTTGGACGGCGTTCTTTATTAATGCGTTTAGTGAATATATTTGCAATGTGATGTCGAGTAGTCTTTGTTTTAAATTAAAATAGAAATGAAACCAATTATACACAAACTTATTTTGAGTCTTCCTGTAACTCTTTTGGCAGGAACATGCACTCAGCTCCTTGCGCAGGAGCAACGACCGAACCTAGTCTATATTTTCCCCGACCAATACCGATTGCACGCATTGAGTATATGGAGCGATCCGGCGTATCGCGATGTTTTGAATACGGTGGGTGATCCGGTTCATACCCCTAATCTGGATAGGCTGGCAAAGCAAAGTGTCGTTTTTAACCGGGCGTGCAGCACTTGCCCGTTGAGTAGTCCTCATCGTGCCATGCTGATGACGGGCGCATTTCCTGAAAAGAACGGGGTACCGGGCAATTGTCATATAGACAATCAGAATGGTATTCCCGACAGTTTGATTTGCTTTACCGATGTACTTGCGGAAGCCGGTTATGAAACGGCATACGTAGGAAAGACGCATTGGCATCGCACGGAAGCCCTGTTTGACAAGGAGAATAATTATGTGGGCACAACCGAAGCGCCCGGCGGGCATTGTGTGTATCCCTACGATACTTATATTCCCGAAGGAAGAGGGCGCAGGAGCAATAAGTATTGGTTCCAGCAGTTGAAAGACAATCACTTCAATGCCACAGCCTATTCCAACCGTCCGGAACTGGTGGGAGGAAAGCAAGACGGCCAGGCATATCTCTATCGCCGGTTCACACCGGAGGTTGAAGCGGATGTGGCGATAGAATATTTACGGAACAAATCCGGGCAACGTGATGCTTCCAAGCCTTTCAGTTTATTCTGGAGCCTGAATCCGCCCCATACTCCTTATCACAGGCTTACAGATTGCAAGGAAGAAGTGTTTAATGAGTATTATAAAGATTTGAAGCCTGAAGAAGTCTTACTTCGTCCTAATGTGAAATTCGGTAAGGGCACACAAGTGAAGAATCTGGAACAACTGGCATTTCAAGCCAAAATCTATTTCTCTTTAGTGAAGAGTGTGGACGATGAGATAGGCCGTGTGTTGAAGGTCTTGGATGAAGAAGGTTTGACGGATAACACCATTCTGATTTTTGCCGCCGACCATGGGGAGATGATGGGTAGTCACGGACGCATGGCGAAGAGCGTCATTTACGATGAATCGTTCTCTATCCCGTTCTTTATACGCTATCCCGGCAAACTGAAACCGGGTGTGAACGATCTGATGTTAGGAGCTACTGATATCATGCCGACTTTGCTGGGTATGATGAACCTTGATACTAAACTTCCCAAAACGGTGAAAGGGAAAGACTACTCACAAGGTATCCTCACGGGTAAATATAAAAAAGTAAAGAAACCTGTCTCTCAGTTTTTCTATCAGCAGAAGGAGAAAGGCGTACGCACCGACCGCTACTCGTATGTGGTGACAAAGGATGGTGGCTATCAGCTTTTCGACAACTTGAAAGACCCCTATCAGATGCATTCCTTGAAGATGGAGGAAATTCCTGCCAAGCAGGTGAAGTTACTGAAGAAGGAACTCGGCAACTGGCTGAAAGTATCGGAAGACAAATGGGTGAAAGAGCAGAAATTCCCTGATAGGATAACCTATTAAAACAAATGATATCATGAAAAAACTAATATTACTGACTTTCGCGCTCTTGTGCGCCGCTTCCACATTTGCCTATACGGAACGTGACCTGCTTCAGAAACAAGCGGATGTGAACCGCCTGAAGGATATATTGGTAATGAACCAACAATGGGTCACTTATCCCGATTATTCCGACCGTAACGGTTGGGATACATTCTTGGGAACATTCAAGGATGAATATATTCGTCGTGGGGAAAAGTTACTCAATTATCAATGGCAGGTGGTGAAAGCCACCGATTACCTCGCCTTTGAACGTACCGGTGACCGCTCGATGATGGAAAAACCTTTCGGGGCGAATAATAATGCCATTGCCGGTCTATTGATGGCGGAACTTGCCGAAGGTAAAGGACGTTTTCTCGACCAGTTGATAAACGGCGTATTCCATGCCTGCGAAATGACTTCATGGGCGCTTGCCGCCCACCTCATCACGCAGCCCTCTTCCCGTTCTTTGCCTACTTACGACTATCCCCTTATCGACCTTACTTCCGGTGATCTTGGCGGACTATTGTCGTGGACTTATTATTTCATGCACGATTCGTTCGATAAGGTGAATCCGGAAATCTCACGCCGCTTGCGCCATGAACTACAAGTCCGTATTCTTGACCCGTACATGAACAACGATTCGTTCTGGTGGATGGCACGCAATTACAAAGGACGCATGCTCAATAACTGGAATCCTTGGTGCAACAGTAATGCCCTGATGTGTTTCATGCTCCTTGAGAATAACCGCGACACACTGGCTGAAGCCGTACATCTCACGATGGAATCGGTAGATAAATTCCTGAACTACATCAAAGCCGACGGCGCTTGCGAAGAAGGCCCGTCATACTGGGGACATGCCGCCGGAAAAACACTGGACTATCTGGAACTTCTCTCTGACATCACCGGAGGAAAAGTCAGTATTTTCCGGGAGCCGATGATAAGAAACATGGGTGAGTATATTTCGCGCTCATATATAGGAAACGGGTGGGTAGTGAATTTTGCCGATGCCTCGGCACGCGGAGGCGGTGAGGCTTATCTCATTTACCGTTTCGGTAAAGATGTGGATAGTGATGAATTGAAAAGTTTTGCCGCTCTGATGCGTAAACCGTCTTCTGTGCCCTCGAACGGCAGGGATATCTTCCGCACCTTGGCTTCCATTGCCATTGCCAAGGAGTTGCAGCAGGCAGAACCCCGTCATGAGAACCGCGCTTTCACGTGGTATCCTGAAACCGAGTTTTGTTATCTTTCCACCAAAGAGGGGTTATTCCTGGCGGCTAAAGGAGGACATAATGACGAAAGCCATAATCACAATGATGTAGGTACGTGTTCGGTATGGTTCAATCAGACGCCGATACTGATAGATGTCGGAGTGGGGACTTATACCCGTCAGACATTCAGTAGCGAACGTTATTCTATTTGGACGATGCAGAGCGACTATCATAATCTGCCTATGATAAACGGAGTTCCTGAAAAGAACGGTAAAAACTATAAAGCGACCGAAGTAAAAGTCTCCAAGAACAGTTTTTCCGCTAATATAGCAACAGCTTATCCCAAGGAAGCAAAAGTAAAAAAGTGGATACGTTCCTACAAAGTAAAAGGTAATCAAATTCAAATCAATGATGTGTTTGATTTGGAAGAAATGGTCGCTCCCAACATCATTAATTTCATGACATGGGGAAAAGTAGACAATTCAGAAAAGGGTAAAGTTTATATTCAGATAAATGATGTGAAAGTCCAATTACTGTATGATGCAAATAAGTTTGAGTTGGATGTTGAACCAAAAGAACTGACTGATTTAAAATTGTCGAATGTATGGGGAAAAACTATTTACCGGTTATCATTCAAAGCAAAACAACAACCTGATAAAGGTAACTATACGTTTACGATAAAATAACTACCTTAGATTATTACTAAATAAAAACACTTATGAAAATAAATTTAAAGAAATTATGTCTGTTGGGAAGTCTTCTAGTGGGGTTCTCCGGCGTATATGCTCAATCTTTTACATGGATTAGCAGTACAGATAATGATGTTTGGAAAGAGACTAAAACCAAATTACAAGCCAATAGTCCAAATACGCCTTTATTGTCGGTAAATGGTGCTGAGAATATCCAAGTATTCAAGAAGTGGGGAACTTGTTTTAATGAATTAGGTTGGGACGCTCTCAATATGTTACCTCTTGAAGAACAGGATGTAATTTTAAATAATCTGTTTTCTCCGGATGGAGATTTACGTTTTTCTATGGGACGTATTCCAATGAATGCCAACGATTATGCCCGTGACTGGTATAGTTGCGATGAAGTACCAGGTGATTTTCAGTTGAAATATTTCAATATCAATCGTGATAAAACAACACTAATACCTTATATAAAAAGAGTACAACAAGTTAATCCCAATATTACTTTTTGGGCTTCTCCTTGGTCACCTCCTTCGTGGATGAAAATCAATCATTACTATTCCGTGAGAAGTAATGCTGAAGTAAACCAATTGCCGGCTAAGCATGAGATAGCTCTTTATGAAGGTACTGACAACGTGAATAAGAAGTTTTATCCCAAGCAAGTAGCGGTCAATGATTATTTTATTCAAGATCCCCGCTATTTGCAAACCTATGCCAATTACTTTTGTAAATTCGTATCTGCTTATCAAGAAGAAGGAGTTACTATTTCCCGCGTGATGTTCCAAAATGAACCGTGGGCTTATTCTATTTATCCAGCTTGTGCATGGACTCCTGAGGGTATTATTCGTTTCAATGTGGAATATTTTGCACCGACCATGAAGAAACACCATCCCAATGTTCAAGTTTATTTGGGGACGCTTAATACAAATCGCATTGAACTGGTGGATAAGGTTCTTTCCGATCCTCGTATGAAAGATACCGTTGAGGGTATCGGTTTTCAATGGTGGGGAGGACAAATTCTTCCTGAAATTCGTAAAAAGTATCCAAATTATAAATATATGCAAACTGAAAACGAATGTGGTTCTGGTACATTTGATTGGAAGGCAGCAGAGCATACTTTTAATTTAATCAATCATTATTTAGGAAATGGTTGTGAGGAATATACTTTTTGGAATGCTATTCTCTGTGATGCAGGAACAAGTGGTTGGGGCTGGAAACAGAATGCATTAATCCGTGTAGACTCGAAGACAGGTTCTGCAATCTACACTCCGGAATATTATGCGGTGAAACATTTTAGCAACAAGGTGGTTGCGGGAACCAAAGTGTTGAATTATAAGGAAAAAGGTGAAGATAAACTACCTGTTATTATATTCCTTACACCGGAGAATAAATATTTGGTGGTAGCCGGTAATTTCAATGATGAACCAAAGAGCTTGACTCTGCAATTGGGTGATAAGTATTTAGATGTAACCTTAAAAGCACACTCTTTTAATACGTTTAGTATGAAATAATTTTCTACATTTGTAGACGAATTTTGTTAATACATAATTATCGACAAATAAGGTTTTAAGGGGAAATAAAAAATTAAAGCCTGAAGTAATTAAGAATATTATGAAAAAGAAAGGAGCAATTTTGTTTCAGGGCATCTGTACCCTCCTAATTTTGTTTATCTTTATAGGTAGAACACAAGCACAAACTTACACTGTAGAAAATCGGTATATTGCACGTACGCTTCAAGTGTCCGATGGGGTATTGTCTACTAAGGTTCTTTTAAATAAAGAAGCTGGGACTAAATTGCTTCCTATTAATTGTGATGAGTTTCTGTTACATCTAACCTTATTGGATCATACGGAAAAGGTATTGTCCAATAAGGATTTTAAGGTTATTTCGGTTTCTACATATACAAATCCGGCATATTTTCAAAGTAAAGGATATAAATTTCTGTTACAGGATAAGAAAAATAATATATCATTAACTGTTTGTTATGAATTAGCTAAGGAGGATACTTATTGCCGAAAACATATTGAGATTAATTCTGGGCAAGATATAATTTTGAAAAAAATAGATGTAGAGGCTATATCTATTAAAGATGCTTACCAGAACTATACTCTCAAACAACTTACTGCTAAGGGGCCTTCTCAATGGAAACCGGGATTGGGACAGCCGGTTTATACTACCCAGACTGCTACTTTCTGGGGAATTGAATTCCCTGCTTCACGCAATGAGGTAAACAAGCAAAAGGTAACGTGTGGGTATTTGTCAGGAAAATCCATAAAAAAAGGTGAACTTTATGTCTCTTACAATAGTGTAGTTGGTGTCAGCGTTGATCCACAATTTATGGATGATGCTTTCTACTCTTACATTGACAAAATCAGAAAACGTCCTTTTCGGTTACAAATTCAATATAACAGTTGGTTTGACTATTCTAAAAGGGTGGCTAAAGAAAACTTTATCCGTAGTGTGGCTATTGTCAATGATGAGTTGGTGGTAAAAAGACATTGCCAGCCTCTCAATGCTTATATCATTGATGACGGTTGGGAGGATGTTAGTAAGAATGCAGATTGGTCGGACAAAGTATGGACTATCAATGATAAGTTTCAGCCGGACTTCTCCGATTGTTTCCGAGCAGTGAAGCAGAGGAACTCCAAACTGGGTGTATGGTTAAGTCCGGGTTGTCTTTTTGGAGCACAACCCATCATTCCACGGATGAAGGATTTTGGTTACAAAGCGCTTTCTATGGGAATGTCTATGACGGATAAGAAATATATGCAGAAATTGGAAGAACGCATATTAGAGTTGGCAAAAATGGGTATATCTTATTTTAAGTTTGACGGTATATTCGGGCATCTCAATATACGTGATTTTGATATCAACGATAATCCATTTCCATCGTCTAATGATGTAAGATTGAATGAGGCGCGCTTCGATGTGCAAAAAGAACAATACCTTGTTGACGGAACCGAACAGCTTATGCAAATATTCAATAAATTGCATGAAGTCAATCCTGAAATATTCATTGCTATAACTAATGGGGCTTATCTCAGTCCTTGGTGGTTGCAATATGTTGATATTGTTTGGCTTATCAATGCCGGTGATGCCGCCAAAGGCGATGACCGTACTGGCGAATTGGTTTATCGTGACCGTATCTATCATCAGATATGGGAAGAAGAAAATACGAAATTTCCGATGAACGCTATCTTCAATCATGAACCGAAGAAAACAACATCCAATGAAGAACCTGAGGTTTTCAGAGACTATCTGTTTATGAATTTGAGTCGTGGAACAGGTTTTGTGGAGTTGTATATTAAAACCGACAGCCTTTCTTCTATAGACTGGGATATTTTGGCAGATGGATTGAAATGGGTTCGTCAAGTATATCCGGCTTTTAAACATGTACGTATGCATGGGGGAGTACCGCAAAAAGGGGAAGTATATGGATATACTGCTTGGACTGATAATCGAGGATATCTTTCTATTCATAATCCTTCGGACCGACCACAGATATATCATATAACGTTAGATCGAAAATTGGGTTTAAATCCTCAAAAACGAGGTAAATATCAGGTTAGTTCACCCGTAGTTAATTTGCCTGATAATTTAGCTAAAGAGTATAAGTATGGTGAAACCATTTCTTTGGCTCTTGCTCCGAAAGAGGTAATTCTTCTTGATTTTATACGTTAAACGAAGAAATGTTGAAACATTTTCAAATGAGAAAGATATTCTCTATAGTATGTTTATTTTCTCTGTTATTATCTTTTACAAAAATTAAGATACAAGCTACTGCTATATCTCATCTTTCATCTTATGTCAATCCGTTTGTTGGAGCAACCACGAATACTAAGGATGCTAAAAGTTATCATGGACTAGGAAAAACATTTCCAGGTGTAACGGCACCTTTTGGTATGGTACAAGTAAGCCCGAATACGATTACGGGTGGAGATAACGGAAGCGGATATAGCTATGAGCATACTTCAATAGAAGGGTTTGCTTTCACACAAATGTCTGGTATAGGTTGGTATGGCGATTTGGGTAATTTTTTGGTGATGCCGACAATTGGAAAACTGAAAACCTTTGCTGGAACTTTGGATAATCCGGATGAAGGATATCGTTCTCGTTATGATAAACACAGTGAAGTGGCTTCTGCTGGATATTATTCTGTTGCCCTAACTGATTATGGAATTCATGCGGAAATGACAGCGTTACCCCATAGTGGCATGCTACGTTTCACTTTCCCAAAAAGTAGAGATGCGCGTATTCAAATAGACCTGGCGCGGCGTGTCGGTGGAACTTCTGTAAAACAATATATTGAGGTGGTAAATGACCATACTATAAAGGGGTGGATGAAATGTCCTCCGGAAGGCGGAGGTTGGGGAAATGGTAACGGTAAAGCAGACTATACGGTGTATTTCTTTGCTGAATTTTCTAAATCTTTAAAATCTCATGGTATCTGGACAGCTGATATACCTGACAGTTGTAATCGGAAACGTGAAGATATAGAAAGTGAAAACTATCGTAATTTAATACGCCAATCCAAAGTTATTCCTTCTGCGATTGTTTATGAAGGAAAGCATATCGGATTCTATGCCGATTTTGGTACCCGGAAGGATGAAAAGATTATTCTGAAAAGTGGAATTTCATTTACTTGTATGGAGAATGCGGAAGAAAATCTGTATACAGAAATGCAAGGTTGGGATTTTGATAAAGTATATAGAACTTGTATCGAACTGTGGGATAAAGTATTGGCAAAGATAACTGTCGACGGAGGTACTGAGGAAGAAAAAGCCATTTTTTATACAGCCTTATATCATACCAAAACTTTGGAATATGCTTATTCCGACTGGTATATGGCTCGTTTGGCAGAATGGCTAGATAAAAAGGAAGATAGTGCCTATTTTGATAAACGTGCTCAATCTTATACTACCGTGTTTGGCCCTGATTTTGGTTGGTTCCGCCCGCGTGATGTGGATGGCAATTTTATGCCATTGCCCGAAACAGATCGCTTAGATAAATGGTATGGTTATGGTTGTGTAGAAAGTAATGTTTTCCAGCAAGGATGGTTTGTTCCCCATGATGTGCCAGGTTTAGTCCGTTTATTGGGGGGGCGTGATAAGGCTCTGGTTAAATTGAATGAGATGTTTGAGAAGGCTCCTCGTGATTATCTTTGGAATTCTTCCTATAACCATGCTAATGAACCAGTACATCACATGCCTTTTTTGTTTAATCATTTAGGGGCTCCCTGGCTCACCCAAAAGTGGACGCGCAATATATGTCGGAATGCCTATCATAATTCAGTGAATGGCTTGGTCGGGAATGAGGACGTAGGACAAATGTCCGCGTGGTATGTTTTGGCTGCTGTTGGTATTCATCCGATATGTCCCGGTGATACCCATTATGAAATAACCAGTCCAGTTTTCAATAAGATAGATATAAAGTTGGACTCTCGGTATGCTTTCGGTACGCAGTTTACTATAGAGGCAGTCAATAATAGTCCTGAGAATATATATATTCAAAACGCCGTACTCAATGGAAAACCTTATCACAAGTGCTATCTGACACATGATGATATTGTACGGGGAGGAAAAATAATTCTCACAATGGGGGCATGCCCTACTGAGTGGGGACATTAATTATGGCTTAACTTTAAACTTAGTATGATGTTAGAATCTTTTGTCTTTAAGCACTTGTCGGTCAGAACAGTATTACTTTCTACTTCTTTCCTGTATGTTTCTTTTGTACAAGCACAGGAAAAGAAGAATGTGTTATTTATCATAGTGGACGATTTGCGTCCTGAACTGGGATGTTATGGTAGCGAAGCGGTTATTACGCCCAACATAGACGGGCTGGCAACCCAATCGGTCGTTTTTCAGAATGCCTATTGCAACGTGCCCGTCAGTGGAGCCTCCCGTTCCAGTCTGCTTACGGGAGTTTATCCTGATATATCCAAGAGACGTTTTGTGGATGCCGAAACCTGGTCTCAAAAAGACTTGCCGGGCGTTATCACCCTTCCGCAGGCTTTTATGAACGACGGATACTATACAATGTCTGTAGGCAAGGTATTTCATCACTTTAATGACCGGACGGACAGTTGGAGTGAATCTCCCTGGATTGTAAGTCCTGCCAGTGGAGACTGGGCGTTGTACAACAAATGGCAGGTGTGGAAAAATGAGATACCTGAAGAAGAACTGCATCCCAAAAGTCATAGAGGCCCCTATTGCGAAGGGGCGGATGTGCCCGATAGCTGCTATGAAGACAACAAAATTGCGAGGAAAGCGGTGGCGGAATTGGGGCGGTTGAAAGAAAGAAAACAGCCTTTTTTCCTGGCGGTAGGTTTTCGTAAACCTCATTTGCCGTTCATTGCTCCCAAGAAGTATTGGAATTTATATCAACGTGAAAACATCAAGATAGCGGATAACCGTTATCGTTCCGAGAACCTGCCGGAACAGGTTCAAAACTCCCGTGAGATTTTTCAATATACCCATGTCGGCAATACTTCTGCCAAGGACTTCCATCGTGAAGCGCGCCATGCTTATTACGCCTGCGTCAGCTTCATAGATACGCAAGTTGGTATCGTGCTCGATGAACTGAAACGCCTGAACCTGGCGGACAACACCATTGTCGTTCTTTTGGGTGATCATGGCTGGCATTTGGGCGAACATGACTTTTGGGGTAAACACACCTTATTCAATCAGGCTACCCACGCCCCTTTCATGGTACGATATCCGGGCGGTGGGCATGGAAACAGTCAGAGTATCGTGGAATTTGTGGATATTTATCCATCTTTATGCGACGCTTGCGGTGTTTCCCAACCCGGACATTTACAAGGCAAAAGTTTCCTGCCCACTCTGAAAAATCCGAAGAAAAAGCATCGCGATTATGCCTTTATACAATGGGGAAAAGGTGCCAACCTGGTGACGTCGGAGTATAGCTATGCACAGTGGTATGATGCTTCCCAAAACATTGTAGCCGAAATGCTATTCGACCACCGGAATGACCCGGAAGAGAATAAAAACGTTGCCGGTGAAAAAAAGTACCGTAATCTGATTAAGCGGTTTAAAAGTGATATAAAGAAAGAGTGGGAAGAAGTTATACCTTTAAAATAGACGCTAAAGAGGTCTTTGATTAAATGGAAAAAACACATATTATGAAAACTACTAAAATTTCTCCTTTGTTTGTCTCCGATTGGTTGACATGTCAACCAATCGGAGACTGTTTTTGTAAAAGATTTGATAATAGAGCTTTACTTTTGTTTTTAGTAAAATAGAATTAATCTGTAAAACATTTCTATATTAGCAGGGCTTTAGTGGCAATATGTGCTGAAAGATGTTTTTATTTTACTTCTTTTTCCTTCTGCATGGTTCGGGCGGAAAGGAGCCGGAAGTGATAAAACTGCTTTCCACATCTTTGAGCATGTGGGTGTTTTTAGTGTTAATCTTGGCCGAAAGAGGAAGGCTATAGGCCTATTTGTGAATTCTCATGTTGCACATTGGAAAACTTATCAGGCAGAAAATGGAGGAGCAGCATCAGACGGTAGTTTGGCTTGCCAGGCGTTTATCTTGCAGTCGGACGAATGTATATAAGATTTTCGAGAAATACTCGATAGATACCGAGATGCTTGCTAAGATTTCCATTATTCTGGATTTCGATTTCTTCGATCTTTATTCGGAGGAGATGAGAAGGAGCAAAGCAAACAAATGACATTACCTGGAGATTCGTAAAGTGCGCTAACGAACAGATTGTCCCCGATTGATTGACATGTCAACCAATCGGGGACTCTTTCTGTAGAGGTACCTCTTCCGAAAGGTTTACCTTTGTTGCGAAATTTAAATAGAATTAATCAATAATCATTTAATAGTCATTTAATTTTAGAAAAAGTATGAAAACAATGAAGTATTTGTCAATGTTGCTGATGATGGTAGCAATGAGTGTTTGTATGGTTGGTTGCGGAGACGACGATGATAAGGATCAGGTTACAGATTTTGCAGGCCAGATAGCAGGTGTTTACACTGGCAGACTTACCGAGAATAATACGGTGATTGAAGATGCTTATGTCGTTTCAGTTACCAAAATTTCGTCTACGGTTGTCAGTGTTGCCGCTGATTTTTATAATGACGGAATAAGAAACTACAACGTGGCATATTCTAACGGACAATTTATGCTTACGAGCGAAACTTCCTCTAATATTACTATTTCCATAATGGGAAAATCAATGAGTATCAGTTTCTTGAATGCTAAGGGCACTATTACTACCTTTAGTGGAAAAAGAGATTAATATACATCTTTTTTCATAAATAATCGGGAGCACTTTTTTGTTCCCGATTTCTTGTTTTTACGAAAATATGCGCATTACCCTACGATACATAATAGCGTGCCTTTGCTCAATTGTACTATTTTATAGTTGCAGTAATGATGACGATACTGAGGAGGATGTTTATTTTAACTTATCATCTTCTACTGTCACAGTATCCAGTGAAAATAGTGTCAGGGAAATATCAATAGAAACAAATTCGGCTTGGAATATCCCGTCGGAACTTCCTGGTTGGTTATCCGTTACTCCGAAAAGTGGTTCTGCCGGTCAATTTGCTATACAATTACACATTTCGCGCAATGAGTCGGCCGAACCACGTTCATGCGACATTATTTTTTCTTATGCCGATGACAGGAAAACTCTGTCGTTAGCACAGAAAGCTGTGGAGAACTTGCGGTTTTCTTCTAAAGACTATCAGATAGAGGCTGAAGATACGGTACTTACAATCGGCGTAGAACGTAATGTAGGTTATGGCATTGAACTGATTCATGGTTCGGATGCCTGGGCTGAAGTGGAAGACTACTCTGGAAATGCCGAAGGCACTGTTGCCGATGATATATGGGCAAAGGATTTCAAGTTGCACATCAAGGAAAATCTGACTGGAGAGGTGCGCAATACCTGTATCGTAATCTACAATAAGCGCTATGAACTGTCAGACACACTTTGTGTGGCGCAGAAAGGTGGAATAAAAATACACTATGACGGGGCATGGGAACAGTTGCAGGCGGCACAAAGCGGTAGTGTCAACCTCATTGTCATGGGTGATGGCTTTATCCGGAAAGATATGACCTTGGGTGGAACCTATGAGCAAGTTATGCGCCAGGCTGTCGATAACTTCTTCTCAATAGAGCCTTATACTACTTACCGTGATTATTTCAATGTCTATATGGTAGCGGCGGAATCGGAAGAAGCGGGCGTTGGTGAAAAAGGGGTTATGAAGCCGGTACGTAATAAATTTGGCACGGCTTTCGGCAGCGGTACGGAAATAGTGTGCAATTCGGACTTGATATTGGAATACGCCCGCAAAGTGGAAGAACTTCCTTCAGACCGTCCCCTTTCAGTGATAGTTGTGCTGAACAGTACCAAATACGCAGGCACTACCTATATGTATTCTAATGGAAATTCCATCGCTTTATGCCCCATGAGCGCAAAAGATTCACCAAACGACTTTGAAGGACTGGTACACCACGAAGCGGGTGGACATGGTTTCGGCTTCCTCTGCGATGAATATGTTTATTATGACCGGAACATTCCCGAGGATGAAAAACGAAATATAAAGGAATGGCAGAAACTAGGCTTCCAGATGAACCTTGATTTTACAGATAACCTTTCTGCCATTTTGTGGAAAGATTTCATCGGACAGCCCGGCTATGAGCCGGTAGGCGCTTTCGAAGGAGGTTCACAATATCAATATGGCGTATGGCGCCCGGAAAAGAACAGCTGCATGAACAATAATATTCCTTATTTTAATGTTCAGAGCCGCTGGAACATCGTCCGTCGTATCATGAAGTTGTCTGGCATGGATATCTCTGTCCGTGAATTTATGGAAAAAGATAAACCGGTATATCCTTCGGAAGCTGTAATCACCCGTGCCGCCTCAGATTTTATTCCTTTGGGTAATCCCGTTTGGATTAAATAAATTGCCGCAGTTCCATCTATCTGTCACACTCCACCACATGATAGAGTGTGCCGTATCGTGTACGCTTAGAAGGAATTTCGTGCTTCTGCAATATTCTTCCGAAGACATTTACCCTCTTGGCTGACAATGGAATAGCACTATATCTCCTCATGCGGTTCAGGATTTCGGCAGACGACAGCCATTCACCTTCCTGCTCGTTTTGAGCTGTGCGGAAATAGCGGTAGAAAAGCTGCTCTTCCGGCGGTATTTGCTCAAAATTACGATTGTTTTCGGTCATGATGCGCTCGTCGGACTGGTCGAACCAATAACGTTCGCCATGGTTCAGCTCATACATGGCTTGGGCATAAAGCTGGTTGTAGTTTATCGGGTGCCCGGTATCAATCACGCCGACCACTTCGATACAGATGAAACGGCGGCTGCCACTGGGGTCGGTGAGTAAATCCTTCTGATTGCTCGTGGCGATGAACGAAGCATAACGGCGCATCTCGAGTACGGCATTGGCATACGGCTTGCGCACGTTTACCACCGGCTTTTGCAGGATGTGTTTCAAAAATCCCTGCTGCGTCATGCTTATCTGGTCGAATTCATCAATGTTGATGAGCGCAAAGCGATTCAGGTAAAGTTCTGCATCACGTTTGCGAGAAAAGTCGATGCTGTCCGTGTAGTAAGTACGGAGTTCGGGCGGGACGAGACTGCGGCAGAAAGTCGATTTCCTTGTACCTTGCGCACCCACCAGCAGGGGCGAAACACTGTTTGCGTATTTCTTGTCCATACTTCCGCGCCAGTGCGCCACCATGTTCAGGAACCAGCGGTGAAACAGTTCCGCCCAATGCGGATTGTTGCAAGGCACTGTCTGCGCCAGCGCATGGATGCGGTCCTGTCCATCCCAACGCGAGAGGTTGTAAAGGTAATCTTCCAACGGACTGAATACCGGTACGCGATTGGAGTAGATATAGCGGCTGATATCCCTGTCCCATAAAGGAATACCTTCAGCCTGCGCATCCAGGGCGATGCTGTTCAAAGCCCGTTTGTCGATGGGCGAAAAACGGAAACGGAACGAATGGCGTTCGCGATATTCCACTTCACCCACTTGCGTGTTATAGCGGAAGTCGTAACGGCGTTTCATAAATTCGTCCGTTTGCAGGGCCAATCGTTGCTCCTTGCTGAGGCTGCATTGCGTATCGAAACCTTTACATTCCTGATATACATTGTGTACGGTTTGCCGGATGATTTCTTCTTTCTGGCGCAGGTAATAATGGAAGAATATGCGTTTCACCGTTTCCTCTTCGGGGATGCCCGAGCGGAAACAGTTCTCTGCCAAGCGTGTAACGATGGGTTGCCGGTCTTCTTTGAAAGGTTTTTTACCCTTGTTTTCCGCTTCCGCCATTTCGGAGAATGTTTTCTCTAAAGCCGCTTCAAACAGCATAATTACGGCTTCCTCCGTTTCATATCCCGGCAGGGCGCGTGTCAAAGGTGATTTCTCTACCTGCGTCACCTCCCGGTAAGTCGGTTCGTCGGGCATGGAAGCGGGTTGTTCCAGATAGAATTGTATGGAATCGGGCCGATACATAACTTCGGGATCGAAGGACATCCGCGAATACTGTTCCAGTTTCGGCTCTTTCAGTAAGATGTCGAAAGGTAATTGAGGTTGGTAACATTTCACGGCCAACCTGTAGGCATGGGCATGAAACACTTCCGCTTCTTCACGTTTGTGGGGCAGCGAGTTGTCCGGGCGGGTGAAGGTGGCCCATATCTTTACCGTGCGTCCGCTCGCCCCGGTGAATACCAAGCGGGTTTGGGGCTGTTCCCAAGCCCGGCGTTTCACGAGCGCTATTTCCGCTTTTCTGGAAAGCGGACCGACGGTCAGTTCTATGATGCCGTTGTAGGCTTTCATTTGCCCGGTACCGTCCGTTTTACGGAACTCGGCGGCGGGCATCACTTTGGGGAGGCGGTCTGCTTCGGTACAACGCTTGTCGGGCAGTGCATATTTCAGATGTTCGCGAAATGCAGATACCGGTTTAGTCTTCGTCTCTGTTTTGATTTTCTGTAGGAATGTATCTAAGTCTGTCGTGCTTAGTGTCAGATTCCCATCTTTTTCTCTTAGTTGGGTTATTTTCATTGTCTTTTTTTAGGGGAAACTTAGCAAAATCGCATGTTTCCGGACTACTAAGATACGATTTTTGTGTCCCTAATGCAACAAATACCGCTTATTTATTTGCGTGAAATGTATGTTTACCGTTGTTTTTCCCCTTGGAAACAAAGTGTTCTCTATATTGAAACAAACTGTTCTCTTCATTGAAACAAACTGTTTTCTATAGAAAAACTATTTGTTCTATTGGGTGAAACTATCTGTTTCAATGAAGAAAACACTTTGTTCCACTTAACAAAACAACTTGTTTCAATATAGGAAAACTGTTTGTTTTGCTCATTGGAACTGTTTGTTTCTCTATAGGAAACAACTTGTTTTTACTGTATAAAACAAAGTGTTCAGCATTGAGAACTAAATAGATAGCTTGTTTTTGCTAAGTAGGAGTGTTGATGCTTTATGGGAATGAAAAGTGTGTGTGACAGCAGGATGTATGACGAAAGTATCTATCACACCTATCTATCACACTGCAATATGTTGCTTATCAGTATGATAGGGTATGAAGTGTGATAGCGTGACAGATAAATATTTTAAAATAACTCTATGTAGATAAAATAAGATGTTGGGTGAGTGTTGGTAAAAACTTTAAAAAAGGAATCAAAATAGTTTCTTATAATCTTCTGATAAAATATCGTCACAGTGTTCAGATACTTGTTTGATGATTGATAATCCTTTTTTCTTAGGGATACGGATACAATACGTTAAAAACTATACGACGGAACATTTCATCAACTTGAAGAGGGTCTTGTGTGAGTAAGCCGGTAAGATGAAGCAGCAAAATATTTACCTTGCTACAGTTTGAATTCAGGAACAGTAATTTCGCACCGGCGGGCTATTTCATTTATTTATTAACTTCATTACGTCCTCGCTTTCTGTTTTTGTTTCGGTTGATAGTGTCAAGCTCTTCCATCGTATTATAAAGCGGTTCCGCTAGTAATTCTTTAATTGCCTTGGAGTAACCTAATGCTTTTGCCAGTGCCACATACGAAGCTAAAGAAATGGTGTGCTTCTGCTCGAATTTCGTGATTGTAGGTGCGGGAATCCCACTCAACGTAGCTAAGGCATCTCTTGACAGACCTTTTTCCTGTTGTCATGCTGAGCGAAGTCGAAGCATCTACTCTCTTGATATATAAAAGGGAGGAGATCCTTCGACAGGCTCAGGATGACAGATAGAGTTGCTGCTAATAAGAATAGCGTTACTACTATTTAAGAAAAAAATCCGCTTAATCCGCTCAATCCGCGTCGAGAAAATCAGAAGCACAGCGCAGCCTTAAAATCCGTGTCATCCGTGCCTAAAAAAATAAAACCCTCTGTGTCCTCCGTGGTGAAAACTAACTTCCCAGAGTTCCGATATGGATAACTTCTAATCGGGCAGGTAATCAAAGTACCCAAAGTCCGCCACTCCCTTTGACGCCGCATCACTTGCCACGGCATACAGGCCCAACAGGATGCCGGTAAAGCCGCCTGCGGTTTCTGTACTGATGTAGCGGGTATTTATCTTTCCTAATTCCCGGAAGTTCTTTCCGTCTGTGGCATATTCAAAGGTATAAAGCTCATTGTTGCCTTTCACACGGAGTTGCACTTCTTTGTTTGATGGAAGAATGACTTCTTTTTCGGTATGGGTAAGTGCATTTAGCTGATAACGCAAAGATACGGCTTGCTTACCGTCCGCTAGCTGCTTCACAAAGAGGTCGTAGTGCGACGGTTCGAACATATAAACGGTGAGTCCGGCTTCGTCCCCTTCGGTGGCTTTCTGTAATTGTACGGAAGTGGTGGCGATGAAGTCGATATTCTCTTGCCGGCGGCCTACGAAACTGGGGCTGTCGTCACCGGTATTCAAGCTTACAGGAGTGGCTTTCAACCGGAGCTTGCCTGAAGTGAACGTGTAGTTCGCAGGATGATAGTTGCGGATATATACCCATTCGGGACTTAATTTCCCGTCTTTGAAATCGGTACGTACAGGCTTGGCTGCAAAAGGTTGTTGGGGCAGGGTGGGGACATCCATCTGTAAGTTGATTGTTCCGTTACCATTTACCACAGGCCAGGCATTTGTTTCCCAGCATACCGGGGCGAGAAAAGTTTCGCGTCCCAAAAGATGATGCGTACCGCTCTGCGGACGGAAAGCGAGACATACCATCCACCAACTCCCGTCGGGAGCTTGTACAAAGTCGGCGTGTCCGGTACCTTGTATCGGGTTGCTTTGCGCGTTCTTGTTGATATGCGTCAAGATGGGATTTGCGGGATTACTGTCGTAAGGGCCTTCAATGTTACGGCTTCGGGCGATGGTGACTTTGTGACCGTATTCAGTACCGCCTTCCGATATCAGCAGATAATACCAGCCATCTTTCTTGTAGATATGCGGCCCTTCGGGATGGCGTCCGCCTGTACCGTTCCAGATACGTTTGGACGGTGTCAACTGCTCTCCCGTCATCGGATTGATTTCACTTAGCCAGATGCCTACGTCGGGATTGCTGACCAGATAACATTTGCCGTCTTCGAAATAAAGCGAAGGGTCGATACCTTCTTGTTTCAGCCAGACAGGTTCCGACCATTCGCCACGCGGGTCGGTGGTGTGGACAATGAAGTTGCCTTTATCCGAGACATTGGTGGTAATCATGTAGAACATGCCGTCATTATACCGGATAGTGGGTGCATAGATGCCGCCCCATGCGCTGGCGCCATCAAGTTTCAATTGCGAAGGGCGGGTCAGACAGTGCCCTATCTGCTCCCAATGGATGAGGTCTTTGCTATGAAACAGCGGTACGCCGGGGAAATATTGGAAACTGCTGTTTACCAAATAGAAATCATCACCTGCACGGCAGACGCTCGGGTCGGGATGAAATCCGGGAATTACGGGGTTTTGGAAACCTTGCTGGATTTGAGGGGAAACGGAGAGACTGATTATCAATCCGAGAAATAACATCATCTTTCTCATAATATACATTGTGTTTTTAATGTTCAAAGTTTCGCAAGCTCAACTTATTAGTTGACAAGGGGACAAGGAACAAGTTAACAAGGAAAGGATGTCAGCCGAACAATGGGAATAGGATGTGTGAGGATTGTTTTCGATACTTTTCCCCTTGTCAACTCGTCTACTGATACCTTGTCAACTAATAAGTTGAGTTTGCGAAACTTAAATTAATAGTTTATCAGATAAAAGGATAACTCCTTCTTTCACAAATATAAGGTGTTTCAGGGGGATTGGCAAGCGTTTGGGTAGAGGTGTCCCTCAATAATAACCATTTATCCCATACCGGTAACAAATGATACCCCTCCGGGCAACATATCATAGACCCGGTGTGTAGGTTTTCCGCTACCTTTGCCATCAGTGAAATTAACCGTTAAAGCGTAATACGTAAAAACATGAAGAATATCATTAAACAGTTCAATGCGTGTCTGGCATTTATGGCTTTCTCTTTTTTCTTATTAGTTGCGGCATGTTCCAGTGACGATGAGCAGGTGGAACCGGTAGTTAAAATTCCCGATACGGTATTAAGTTCCGGGATGACTTTCGCCGGAACAGAGGGGGTACAGACATTGAGTATACAAACGAATGTGGCATTGGAAGTAACTTCTGATAAGGAATGGTGTACTGTGACTTATAAAAATACAACTGCCCACGGAACCGCTTCTTATGAGGTGAAGTTAGACGCTAACCCTGATGCAACGGAGCGTACGGCTTCTATCACCGTGCAAGTGAATGATACAAAGATCGGGACAATCAACGTCGTTCAGGAGGTTGCTGCCTCGGAACCTGAACCGGAACCGGAGCCGGAACCCGGACCGCTTCCTGATATCGGGATGAACAGTGATGCCAAGACACTGGCTGCCAAGATGTATGCCGGTATTAATATAGGTAATACTCTGGAAGTTCCCAAAGGCCAGGATTGGGGGAACAATGCAACCGTTTCGTCTGCTTATATCAAAGGGCTGAAAAAACTTGGTTTCAATGCGGTCCGCATCCCCTGTGCATGGAGTTCCCATGCCGATGCGTCTACTTATCAGATAGATGCGGAATGGCTTGATAAAGTGGCTGAAGCGGTAAATCTTTGTGCCGTGAATGATATGTATGCCATTGTCAATATCCACTGGGATGGCGGTTGGCTCGAAGATAATATTCTTGGTGGTTACAGCGAAGCAATCAATACAAAGCAGAAGACGTTATGGACACAGATTGCCACTAAATTCAAAGACTATGATGAGCATCTGCTTTTTGCGGGATGCAACGAGCCGGGAATGAATGAGACCAGTGGCGGGAAGTTTAAAGCGGCTTCCGTACAGACTATCATGAGATATGAACAGACATTTGTGGATGCCGTACGCGCCACAGGCGGAAATAACGCAACGCGTTGCCTTATCGTGCAAGGACCCGCTACAAGAATATCAGATACTTGTAGTGATGAGTACGGTTATTCAATGCCTACGGACAATGTCGCCAACCGGCTGATGCTGGAAGTGCATTTCTACGACCCCTATAATTTCTGCTTGATGGAGAAAGATGAAGGTTGGGGCAATACATTCTGGTATTGGGGGGAACCGAACCATGTAAGTGGCTCGGAACATAACCCTACCTGGGGAGAAGAAGCGTATGTGAAAGAGCAGTTCCAACTGGTGAAGACCCACTTTGTGGATAAAGGTTATCCGGTGATTATCGGCGAATACAGTGCGATGAAACGTACGGTTAGCGAAAGTCAGGAGAAGCATAATCAGAGTCGTGCCTATTGGAATGAGGTGATTACGCGTGAAGCGAAAAATCATGGTATCGTACCTTTCTACTGGGAAACGAATGGAGATATAAACCGTAGCACCGGTGAAGCGAGAGAAGCTTATGCCATTGAAGGCATCATGAAAGGGGCTGCTGCGGGTAAATACCCTTACTGATTGAAGGTAATGGTGTTAGCGGAATGAGATTCAATAAAGGTTTCATCATAAGTTATATAAGGATTATAGATTGTTAATACAGGTTTTTTTTGATTGGTTCGGGGGAGCATATCCGTGATGGAAGTGCTCCCTCATTTCATCCCCCGGACAGTAAATATCCTGCATTGAATGATACTAAAAAAGAATGTTATTTCTTGCTAATCCGCTTGCTTTTTGCTTCATTTGCAAGAGAATAGAATTATTCCTATATCTGATATTATGAAGAGAATACAAATATTCATCCTATGGGTCGTGGTGCTGTGCTTACCTGCTGTAGCCCAAGACTATATGTTCAAACATCTGGAAGTAAAAGACGGACTTTCCAATAATCAGGTTAATTCCATTTACAGAGATTCCAACGGATTCATGTGGTTCGGTACGGCTTCGGGGCTGAACCGGTACGACGGTTATGACATAAAAGTCTATCGTAGCAGGCAAGATGATGAGAAATCCTTGCCGGACAGTTATATAGAGAAAATACAGGAGGATGCGGCAGGAAACCTGTGGCTGGAAACAGGAGCGGGCTATACCATCTATAACAGCGTTTCGGATGACTTCAACCGTGATGTGGAAGCGTGGATGTGGAATATCGGCATTACGGGAAGGCCTACCCTTATCTATATAGACAAGGAGAAGAACTTCTGGATATATGTGATGGGTAAAGGCGTCTACCGGTATAAAATGGGTGATAAGGATGCTGAAATCGTAAAAATAACCGATAAGAAGTTTCTGTCGACAGAGATAACCGATATCATAGAGTGCAGTGAAGGAATCTTGCTGGTTAACGTGAACGGTGTGGTAGCCTGTATTGACAATGAGAAACTGGAACCCAAGTGGATGAATGAGGATATTGCGGAAGAATGGGGGAATGGGCGGAATATTGTTTTTACGTTTTTCGTGGACCGCAACGAGCGGGTATGGATATACAGCATAGAGGGAATGTGGATTTACAGCCTTAAGGGAAAGGTGTGGGAGTCGCGTTCCATCAGAGGAGATACTTACGACGCCGTGCGGGCTTTGGCGCAGGACAAGAACGGACGGATATGGGTGGGGCGAGACAAGGACGGCATTGAAGTGATTGGCGAGGATGCCGTTCACCTTAAACTGGTGAATGATGCCGGCAATGAACGTACTTTATCCAACAATACGATTACGGCGCTCTATGAAGATGCTTCCGGTACGATGTGGGTGGGCACTTACAAGAAAGGTATTTCCTTCTATAACGAGAGCATCTTTAAATTCGGCAATGTCAATGTGGGTGACGTGAACTGTGTGGAAGACGGCAAGGATAATATCGTTTGGTTGGGAACCAATGATACGGGGCTGGTGCGTTGGAATATGGCGACGGGAGAGCGGAAGGTCTTCTCGCATACGGCTGATGCAAACTCCATTTCCAGTAACGTGGTTGTTTGCCTGTTGCAGGGTAGTGACGGCAAGCTGTGGATAGGAACCTTTTGGGGCGGGTTGAACTGTTACGACGGCAATCGCTTTATCCATTACCGTGCAGGCAAGGGGCATGGGGAAGGTAATACGCTGGTTTATGATAATGTCTGGGCTTTGGCGGAGGACGCCGAAGGTCATATCTGGATTGGTACGCTGGGCGGAGGCATACAGTGCCTGAATCCCGGTACCGGTACTTTTGAAACGTATTATACGGGTAACTCCAACCTGGTATCCGATTATATCTCTTCCCTCTGCGTGGGGCGCAATCATACGCTGATTATCGGCACTTCGGCAGGTATGGCTGTCATGGACTTGAATACAAGGAAGATAAACAACTTTGCGGGAACAAAGTCGGGGAAGGCGCGGTTCTCCAATCAGAATATAAACCAGGTTTACGAAGACAGTCGCGGGTTGCTATGGGTGGCTACGCGCGAAGGACTCAATGTGTATGACCCGAAACAGGACGAGCTTTATGAGGTACCCATCAAACAGGATTTCTCTAAATTGTTTATACTGGGTCTTACGGAAGATGATAACAGGAGTATGTGGGTCAGTACCGGCGGGGAACTGATTAATGTCGTACCGTCTGCCGATGCCAAGTCGGGACAACTCACTTTCCGCTGTTATACCTACAACGATAAAGACGGACTGCAAAGTTGCGACTTCAACCAACGGTCGCTCAAACGGTTGCACACGGGAGAGATTGTGGTGGGAGGCTTGTACGGCTTGAACCGCTTCAATCCCGATAATATCAAGTATAACCATACTTTACCCAAGGTGATGTTTACCGGCTTCCAACTGTTCAACAAAGAGGTGGGAGTAGGCGAAGAATGTGACGGACGGATTATCTTGCCCGAAGCCCTGAACCGTACCCAAGAAATCGTATTGGACTATAAGCAGAATGTATTTACGGTTCTGTTTGCTTCGGATAACTATGTGTTGCCGGACAAGACACGGTATTTTTATAAGCTCGAAGGTTTTAATGAAGACTGGCTGGAGGAAACGGCGAATATGCACCGGGTGACTTATACCAACCTGGCTCCCGGCACCTATACGCTGAAAGTGAAGGCTACCAATAGTGATGGTTATGCCGGGACGGAAGAGGCGAGTTTGAAGATTGTCATTCTGCCGCCCTTCTGGATGACTCCTTGGGCATACGCATGTTATGCGCTTTTGTTCATCGGCATTGTGTGCCTGTCGCTCTATGCCATACAGCGCAGGGAGCGTAATAAATTCAAAATACGACAGATGGAGCAGGATGCCAGGAAGAACGAGGAAGTCAACCAAATGAAGTTCCGCTTCTTTACCAATGTCAGCCACGAATTGCGTACGCCGTTGACGCTGATTATTTCGCCGTTGGAGAGCATTATCAAAGAAACCGTGGATGAAAAACGATTGGATAAACTCAAACTGATGCACCGTAATGCATTGCGGTTGCTGACTTTGGTAAACCAATTGCTTGACTTCCGTAAAAATGAGATGGCAGGTCTGCATCTAAGCCTTTCGGAAGGGGATGTTGTGGCTTATGTCCGTAATATTTGCAGTTCTTTCCTCATGCTTTCGGAAAAGAAGAACGTGCATCTCACATTCTTTTCCGCCGTAGATTATCTGAATATGGCGTTCGACGAGGACAAGTTGGGAAAAGTTGTAATGAACTTATTGTCCAATGCTTTTAAGTTTACGCCGGAGGGCGGACGTGTGGATGTATCGATTGATGTCTTGAAAGAGACGCCTGAAATGCTGGAAATAAAGGTTTCCGATACAGGTATCGGCATCAGTGATGCGAATAAGGAACGCATCTTCGAACGTTTCTACCAAGTAGAGCAGGAGGGAGAACATAATCAGTCTACGGGCAGTGGCATCGGCCTGAGCCTGGTACGGGATTTTGTAACTCTTCATGAAGGTACGGTACGGGTGTTTGATAATGTCGGTACTGGCAGTGTCTTTGTTGTAGATATACCTGTGCAACATAAAGAGGCGGCTCAGGATACCAATAACCTGCCTTCGGCAACTGCTGCGCCTTCTGAACCTGGGGAGGGATTGCCCTCGGAACAAACCCGGGAAGATGTTTTGGCAGAAGCGGAGAAAGAGAAGCCTTTGGCATTGATAGTGGATGATAACGAAGACCTTATCATCTTTATGAAAGATGCTCTCAGCCTGTATTTCCGTGTGAAATCGGCCTCCAACGGCCGGGAAGCATGGCAGATGATACCCGATTTGATGCCGGATATCATCGTCAGTGATGTGATGATGCCCGAAATGGATGGAAACGAGCTTTGCCGTTGGGTGAAGTCGGACAAGCGTACTTCGGGTATCCCGTTCATCTTGCTGACGGCTAAGCAGGCGGTGGAGGACAAGGTGGAAGGACTGACTATCGGAGCGGATGATTATGTGACGAAGCCATTCAATGTGGAAGTGTTGGTACTGCGTATGCGCAAGCTGATAGATTTAAGTAAGAAAAACAAGGTGCGTACTCATATCGAACCGGAGCCGAGCGAGATTGTGATTACCTCGTTGGATGAGCAACTGGTGGCGAAAGCTATCAAATATGTAGAAGATAATATATCCCGCCCGGACTTGTCGGTAGAGATTTTAAGCCGTGAGTTGGGGATGAGCCGTGTGCAGCTTTATAAAAAACTGTTGCAGATTACGGGTAAGACACCTACCGAATTCATACGGATTATCCGGTTGAAGCGGGCGATGCAATTCTTGCGCGAGAGCCAATTGAATGTATCGGAGATAGCGTATAATGTAGGCTTCAACAACCCCAAGTATTTTACGAAATATTTCAAGGAGGAATTCGGCGTGTTACCCTCTGTTTTCCAGGAAAAGGAGGGCAAATAACAAAAGATACCCATAAAGGAAACATATTGTCTTTTTGTAAATCAAAAAAGCCCTTTCGTCTCAACATCGGAAGGGCTTGCCTATGGGGTATATTGCGTACTTTTACGACTGGAAAATAACTTTAAGAACGATAATATGAAATTGAAAAGCACTTCAGTTTATTTGCTTGCCGGATGGCTCCTAGCGGCATGTGCCGGCAGTGGTTATGAGAAAACCGACAAAGGTGTAATTGTAGACGTAAAACAACAGCAATCTACCGATGTAAGGAAAGTACGGCTGGAAGTAATGGGTGAGAACCTGATTCACGTATCCGCCACTCCCGAAAAGGACTTCTCGAAGGAGAAGAGTCTGATAGTCATCCCTCAGGAAAATAAAGTAGACTTTAATGTAGAAGACAACGGCGATGCCGTTACGGTGAAAACCTCGCAGCTATCCGCCACCGTGTCTAAAGCGACGGGAGAAGTCCGTTTTGCAGACGCTGATGGAAACCGGATTTTGGCGGAAGACGCGAAGGGGAGGAGTTTTACCCCAATCGAAGTGGATGGGACAAAAGCGTATACGGTTCGTCAGGTGTTCCGGTCTGCCGATGATGAAGCATTCTATGGGCTGGGACAACACCAGGCGGATGAATTCAATTATAAAGGAAAGAACGAGGAACTGTTTCAATATAATACGAAGGTTTCCGTACCTTTCATCGTTTCCAATAAAAATTATGGGGTGCTGTGGGACAGCTATTCACTTTGCCGTTTCGGTGACCCGCGCGACTATTCGCAACTGGGTGAGGTGTTCAGACTTTATGATAAAGAAGGAAAAGAAGGCGCCCTGACAGGTACATATATTCCTGCTTCCGGGAGCAATGCGGAAACTGTGGTGCGCAGAGAAGGCTCTCTCTATTTCGAGCATTTGGACCGTGAAGCGCATTTGAGCAAAGTGGTGAATTTGCCGGAAGGTTTCCCCTTCATGGGCTCACAGGTGACGTATGAAGGCGAGATAGAACCGTCGGAAAGCGGCACATTCCGTTTCATTCTTTACTATGCCGGATATATGAAAGTGTATATCGATAATGAACCGGTAGTTCCCGAACGTTGGCGTACGGCGTGGAACCCGAACAGCTATAAGTTTGCCGTTGACTTGGAAGCCGGTAAGCGGGTGCCTTTGAAAATAGAGTGGACTCCCGACGGATACGTGTCCTATTGCGGGCTACGTGCATTGAGTCCCGTTCCTGCCGAAGAACAGAACAAACTGGCGTGGTGGGGCGAAATGCAGGATGAAATAGATTATTACTTCGTTTACGGCGGTAATATGGATGAGGTAATCAGCGGTTACCGTACCCTGACCGGTAAGTCTCCAATCATGCCGAAATGGGCGATGGGCTATTGGCAAAGTCGTGAACGATACAAAACACAAGATGAAATCTTGGGCGCTTTGAAAGAATTCCGCCTGCGCCGGATACCTATCGATAATATCGTACTCGACTGGAGTTATTGGCCGCAAGATGCGTGGGGCAGCCATGAGTTCGACAAAACCCGTTTTCCGAATCCGAAGGCAATGGTTGATTCTATCCATGCGATGAATGCGAAGATGATGATTTCCGTATGGCCCAAGTTCTATGCAAGTACGGAACATTATAAAGAATTCGACCAAAACGGTTGGATGTATCAGCAGGCCGTCAAGGACAGTATCCGCGACTGGATTGGCCCCGGTTATATCGGTTCCTTCTACGATGCTTATTCGCCGGAAGCACGTAAACTCTTCTGGAAACAGATGGAAGAACACCTCTTCTCACTGGGCATTGATGCTTGGTGGATGGATGCCAGTGAGCCGAATATACGTGATTGTACGGACATCGAATACCGTAAAGACCTCTGCGGGCCTACGGCTCTCGGTCCTTCCAGCCAGTATTTCAACGCATACGCCCTGATGAATGCCGAGGCTATCTATGACGGGCAGCGCAGTGTGGATAACGATAAACGTGTATTCCTGCTTACCCGTTCGGGCTTTGCCGGATTGCAACGTTATTCCACCGCAACCTGGAGTGGGGATATTGCTACCCGTTGGGAGGATATGAAAGCGCAGATTTCCGCAGGATTGAACTTTGCGGTCAGCGGTGTTCCTTACTGGACGATGGATATCGGTGGTTTCTGCGTGGAAAAACGTTATGAAGACGGACAGCGTGAGTTTGACAAGACCGGTCGCGAGAACGCCGACTACAAGGAGTGGCGGGAATTGAATACACGTTGGTATCAGTTCGGGGCTTTCTGCCCGTTGTATCGTGCTCATGGCCAGTATCCTTATCGTGAAGTCTGGAATATAGCTTCCGAGGGACATCCTTGTTATAACTCTATCGTTTATTACACGAAGTTGCGTTATCGTCTGATGCCATATATCTACTCATTGGCAGGTATGACGTACTTCAATGATTATACGATTATGCGTCCGTTGGTGATGGACTTTACCGCTGACGCGAATGTCAATAATATCGGCGACCAGTTCATGTTTGGCTCCGCCATCATGGTGGCTCCGGTTTATGAATATGGAGCGCGTAGCCGTGAAATGTATTTCCCTACCGGTAGCGGTTGGTATGATTTCTATTCCGGCAAGTACATCGATGGCGGTCAAAGGCTGACGGTGGATGCGCCCTACGAACGTATCCCGCTCTATGTGCGTGAGGGAGCCATTATCCCATACGGCCCGGAAATGCAATACAGCGATGAGAAACCGGCTTCGGAGATTACTCTGTATGTTTATGGGGGCAAGGACGGTTCATTCACATTGTACGAAGATGAAGGTGTGAATTATAACTATGAGAAAGGTGCATACGCTACCATACCGTTTGTTTATAATGATGCCGAAGGTACGCTGACTATCGGCGACCGTACGGGCGATTTCCCGGGTATGCTGAAAGAACGTTCGTTCAATATCGTGAAGGTGGATAAGAACCGGGCGCAGCCGTTTGACCTGAATGTGGAAGGCGTGGTGGTTAAGTACAATGGCGCGCAGCAGACAGTGAAACTATAACCTCTTTCTGAAGGTACTGTAGACCTCGTTTGAGGGGATTATGGATGTATCAAAAGACCTATTTGACTATATCATGAACAAGCTTTTAATTATAAATCTTTCCTGTCTCCTCCTGCTCCTAGGAGGTGCATGCGTCTCTCCTGGACGAGTAACGGAGGATGCCCGGCGTATGGATTTTACCGCAGACTGGGCATTCCGTTTAGGAGATGATACGGCGGCTATCCATCCCGGATATGATGATACCGGCTGGCGGCATCTGAATTTGCCCCACGACTGGGCGATTGAAGGAGAGTTTTCTGAGGATAATCCTTCGGGGACAGGAGGGGGAGCATTGCCCGGCGGCATCGGATGGTATCGCAAAACATTCGTTGCCGATAAAGCGGATGCCGGTATGCGCCTGATGATAGATTTCGATGGCGTTTATATGAACTCAGAGGTATTTATCAACGGACATTCATTGGGTACCCGCCCATACGGTTATGTCTCGTTCAGCTATGATATGACACCCTATATTCGCTGGGGAGAGAAGAATGTGATAGCTGTCCGTGTGGATAATGCCGAACAACCTAATTCCCGTTGGTATTCGGGATGTGGCATTTATCGGAATGTCTGGTTGACGAAGGTCAATCCGGTACATGTGGCGCAATGGGGAACATACGTCACGGCAGAAGATGTATCCAAAAATAGTGCCCGCCTGATGATACGCACAAAGTTGCAATATGATGCCAGACCGATGCCGGACACGATGGCAATCAATTTGATATCCCGCCTGCTCGATGCCCGGGGGGAAATGGTGGGAGAAACATCTTCCGAACTGAATATTGCCGCTACTTGCCCGAAGGAGGTGGAGCAGGAACTTGTGATGAGAAAACCGGAGTTGTGGAGTGTAGATAACCCTTATCTCTATCAGGTAATGACTCTTGTTGAAGATAAAAACAGCGGTGAGGTGCTTGACACTTATTATACACCTGTCGGCATTCGTACATTCCGTTTTGACGCGCAGAAAGGTTTTATCCTGAATGGTGAACGGATGAAAATAAACGGTGTCTGCATGCACCACGACCTTGGTTGCTTGGGGGCGGCGGTGAATGTACGCGCCATCGAGCGCCAGTTGGAGATACTGAAAGAAATGGGATGCAACGGTATCCGTTGTTCGCACAATCCGCCTGCACCGGAATTGCTCGACCTTTGTGACCGCATGGGTTTCATTGTGATGGATGAGACTTTCGACATGTGGCGTAAGAAAAAAACTTCGCATGACTATGCGCGTTATTTCAACGAATGGCATGAGCGTGACCTTGCCGACCTTGTGATGCGTGACCGTAATCATCCTTCCATCTTTATATGGAGCATCGGCAATGAAGTGTTGGAGCAATGGAGCGATGCCAAGGCCGATACGCTCAGTCTGGAG
The DNA here is from genome assembly GCF_959029255.1 of uncultured Bacteroides sp. Classification (GTDB taxonomy): domain Bacteria; phylum Bacteroidota; class Bacteroidia; order Bacteroidales; family Bacteroidaceae; genus Bacteroides. Next base: position 68,699 of record NZ_CAUFUE010000012.1, read on the forward strand.
GAAGCCAACCTGGTACTGAACTTCGGCCATGATGCGAGTATGTTGGCAAAAGAGGGGGAAATGTCCGTCAATTCGCTGTTGACGAAAAAGCTGGTGAATAAGGTGAAGGAACTCGATACAACCCGTCCCGTCACGGCAGGTTGCAATGAGCCGAACCCTAATAATCATCTGTTTCGTTCGGGAGCGTTGGATATTATCGGTTTCAATTATCATGATAATTGGTTTGCGGGTGTTCCTGAGAATTTTCCCGGTAAACCGTTCATTGTGACGGAAAGTGTGTCGGGATTGATGACAAGGGGATATTACCGGATGCCGAGTGACTCGATGTTCGTCTGGCCCCGGCGTTGGGATGAGCCTTTCTTCGATGCTTCTTTCTCTTGCTCTTCATACGATAACTGCCATGTGCCTTGGGGCAACCGGCATGAAGGTACGTTGCGTTCTGTGAAGAATAATGACTTTATCAGCGGGCAATACGTCTGGACGGGGTTCGACTATATCGGAGAACCTACTCCTTACGGTTGGCCTGCACGCAGCTCCTATTTCGGAATTGTAGATTTAGCGGGATTTCCGAAAGATATTTATTATATGTATCAGTCGGAATGGCGTGCTGATAAAACGGTTCTTCACCTCTTTCCGCATTGGAACTGGACACCGCGACAGGAGATTGATGTTTGGGCATATTATAATAACGCCGATGAAGTGGAACTCTTTGTGAATGGGCAGTCGCAAGGTGTACGCAGTAAGGGGAAAGATGATTTTCATGTGATGTGGCGTGTGAAGTTTGAACCGGGTACGATAAAAGCCGTTTCCCGAAAGAATGGGAAGATGGTGGCTGAGAGAGAAATCAAAACAGCGGGAGAACCGGCACATATTCGTCTGACTCCTGACCGGTGCACTATTCAAGCCGATGGACGTGACCTTAGTTTTGTAACGGTGGAGATTGTGGATGAAGAAGGCAATCTTTGTCCGAATGCTGAAAATGATGTAACTTTCGCCGTCGAAGGCTCGGGCTTCATTGCAGGAGTGGATAATGGCAGCCCCATATCCATGGAGAAATTCAAGGACAATCATCGCAAGGCTTTTTATGGTAAGTGCCTGGTGGTGGTGCAGAATAATGGTGAACCCGGTGGAATAAAGCTGACCGCAACGGCTGAAGGGCTGGAAGGGGCGGTGGCGGGAATGAAGGCGAAATGATGATTTTAATGAAGAATTAAAAATGAAGAATGAAGAATTACCTTGCGGCATGTTTGCATAGCGCAGCCAAATTCTTCTTTCTTAGTTCTTCATTCTTCATTTTACATAAAACTAATATCTTTAAAATATGAATAAGAAAATCTTTGTAACCTTATTATGGCTCTTTTCAATGGGAAGCCTATCGGCGCAAACTCCTATTTATTTAGATGATACCCAACCTATCGAAGCACGTGTGAAGGATGCTCTCAGTCGTATGACATTGGAAGAGAAAGTAGCCCTTTGCCATGCGCAGAGTAAATTCAGCAGTGCCGGAGTACCTCGTTTGGGCATTCCGGAATTGTGGATGAGCGATGGCCCTCATGGAGTACGTGCGGAAATAAACTGGAATGATTGGGGGTATGCCAAATGGACTAATGACAGTATTACCGCCTTCCCTGCCCTGACTTGCCTTGCGGCCACCTGGAATCCTGAAATGGCAGCCAAATACGGAAAAGCTATCGGAGAAGAAGCGCGTTATCGTGAGAAAGACGTACTTTTAGGTCCGGGCGTCAATATCTATCGCACTCCATTGAACGGGCGTAACTTTGAATATATGGGCGAGGACCCCTATCTGGCGAGTGTAATGTGTGTGCCGTATATTCAGGAATTACAGAAAAACGGAGTGGCGGCCTGTGTAAAGCATTATGCTTTGAATAACCAGGAATTATGGCGTGGACATATTGATGTGGATTTGAGTGACCGTGCTTTGCATGAAATCTATCTGCCTGCATTTAAAGCCGCTGTAGAGAAAGGCGGAGCATGGAGCATAATGGGAGCTTACAATAAATTCCGGGGACAACATGCCTGCCATAATGATTTTCTTCTGAACAAGATATTGAAAGAGGAGTGGAATTTTGACGGTGCAGTCATCACTGACTGGGGTGGGGCACATAATACTTTTGAGGCTGCCGTCAATGGACTGGATATAGAAATGGGTTCTTATACCAACGGTCTGACATCGGAAAGCGCCTTTACATACGATGATTATTACCTGGCTCATCCTTATCTCAAGATGTTGAAGGAGGGATTGGTGAAGGAAGCTACCGTAAATGACAAGGCTTCCCGTATTCTCCGGCTGATATTCCGTACGGCGATGAACCGTCAGAAACCATACGGCTCCGTGGCTACGGAAGAACATTATGAGGTAGCCCGCGAGATAGGCAACGAAGGAATTGTACTGTTGAAGAATACTCCTGTTGTGAAGAAAGGTGCTCCTCTTTTACCGATAGATGGTGCGAAGTATCAAAAGATTCTGGTGGTAGGTGATAATGCGGTTCGTCTGCTCAATCAGGGCGGCGGTTCCTCCGAACTGAAAGTGAAGGACATGGTGTCTCCGCTGGAAGGCTTGCGTGCCGTTTATGGAGATAAAGTACAATATGCCAAAGGTTATGCTGCCGGTCGTCCGATGTACGGTCGTGCAGATGAAATACCGCAATCCGTAATGGATTCTTTGCGTGCTGAAGCTGTACGGATGGCGAAGGATGCGGATTTGGTGATATTGGTAGGCGGACTGAATAAGAACCATTTTCAAGATTGTGAAGGAGGTGACCGGCTGCAATATGGTTTGCCTTTCGGCCAAAATGAATTGATAGAGGCTCTGTCGGACGTAAACAAAAATGTGGTATTGGTTCTTCTTAGCGGAAATGCGGTAGAAATGCCGTGGGTAAATAAAGTACCTGCCATCGTACAAGGTTGGTATCTGGGTTCGATGGGTGGCAAATCACTGGCTGATGTATTGAGTGGTGCGGTAAATCCCAGTGGAAAACTCCCTTTCTCTTTTCCGGCTAAGTTGGCGGATTGTGGCGCACATGCTTTTGATACGCTGAGTTATCCGGGCGACAGTATCCGTGAAGAATATAAAGAAGATATTCTAGTAGGTTACCGTTGGCACGATACGAAGAAAATTCCCGCTTTGTTTCCTTTTGGACATGGATTGAGTTACACTACTTTTGCATACGGCAAACCGGTAGCTTCGGCCAAGACAATGGACTCGGACGGGACATTGACCGTAACTGTTCCTGTAAAAAATACAGGAAGCGTTGCCGGAAAAGAAGTTGTCCAACTTTATGTAGGTGATGAACAGTGTGATGTTCTGCGTCCTGTTAAAGAGCTGAAGCATTTCCGGAAAGTTTCTCTGGCTCCGGGTGAAGAAACGGAAATAGTATTTACCATCACACCGGATGACTTGAAATACTACCTTCCTCTCATCAATACATGGCAGGCGGATGCCGGAAAGTTTACCCTCTATATCGGCTCCTCTTCTGCCGATATCAGGTGCAAGCTGACTTTTGAAATGCGTCATATAGTATATCCTCTTTAAAAAACGAATAGAGAAGTGTTTTCTTGCGTTTTTAGGATGATGTTTACTACATTTGCAACAATTAAATCGAAAACTCATGAAAACACTTCTTTTTTCTCTTTTACTTTTGATGCCTCTACGTTTTGTCGCAGCTGAATTGCCTGTAGACAGTTGTAATCATCAACTCTATTACACTACTCCTGCAACGATTTGGGAAGAAACACTTCCTTTGGGTAACGGACGGTTGGGTATGATGCCCGATGGCGGCATCCGGCAGGAACATATCGTTTTGAACGAGATATCCCTGTGGAGTGGTATGGAAGCGGACTATGGCAATCCAGATGCGTCACGCAGCTTGCCTGCTATTCGGCAATTGCTTTTTGAGGGGAAAAATAAAGAAGCGCAGGAATTGATGTATAGCAGTTTCGTACCTAAGAAGGAGGAAGCTGACGGCAGGTATGGAACTTACCAAGTGTTGGGTGATTTGAATATCGATTTTACCTATAATACTTCATCCTCTAATACTCCATCCCCGGTTCTCAATCCTCCATCAGGTAATTATCGCCGTTGGTTGAATCTGCATGATGCGGTAGCATACACGACATTTATGCGCGATGGGGTTAATTATCGTCGTGAGTACTTCGTGTCCCGTGACCATGATGTGATTTTGGTACATCTGACAGCTGACCGCAAGGGGGCTTTGAACTTCTCCGCCCAACTTAGTCGTAAAGAACGGGGTACGGTGACAGCCGATGGGAATACTCTTAGGATGAACGGTACTTTGGAAAGCGGTAAAGCCGGACAAGACGGTATGAAATATTCTGTTGCCATGCGGCTTATTTCTAAAGGCGGGAAACAGACTATCTCTTCAGGACAGGGAGTGACTTTGGCAAAAGGGAAAGAAGCTTGGCTGGTTATTTCCGCTACCACCTCATACGCCGCTGAAGGAACGGACTTTCCCGGAGAACGCTATGCCGAGGTTTGTGACAGTTTGTTGGAGGTAATGAAACCTTTGGTGGCTTCTGCCAAACAATCGCATATAGTTGCCCATCGCGCTCTCTATGACCGTGTCTCTTTGGCATTACCGGCAACGGAAGACGATACGCTTCCCACCAATGAACGCATCCTCCGTTTTGCAGAAAAAGACTCTCCGGCATTGGCTGCTCTTTATTACAATTATGGCCGGTATCTGCTCATCAGCAGTACCCGCCCCGGCAGTTTGCCGCCTAATCTTCAAGGACTTTGGGCAACCGGTATACAGACACCTTGGAATGGTGATTATCATACCAATATCAATATTCAGATGAATCATTGGCCGTTGGAGCAGGCAGGACTATCCGAACTTTATCAGCCTCTGACAACACTTGTTGAGCGGCTTATCACTTCGGGTAAGGAAACGGCGCGTACTTTCTATGGGGATAAGGCGGGCGGATGGGTGTTGCACATGATGACTAATGTCTGGAATTATACTGCTCCGGGTGAGCATCCTTCATGGGGAGCGACTAATACCGGCGGCGCATGGCTCTGTGCCCATCTCTGGGAACATTATCTTTATAGCGGAGATAAAGAATATTTGCGTCGTATCTATCCCATATTGAAAGGCGCCGCCGAGTTTTTCAGTTCCACTACCGTGCAAGAACCCCGGCATGGCTGGCTGGTAACGGCACCTACTTCTTCACCGGAAAATGCTTTCTATGTAGGTAATGATTCTGTGACGGCAGTCAGTATCTGTATGGGACCGACTATGGATATACAATTACTCACTGAACTCTATACGAACGTGATTGAGGCTGCACGTCTGCTGAATTGTGATGCTGATTATGCCGCTCGTCTCCAAGCTGATTTGAAGAAGTTCCCCCCCATGCAAATCAGCAAAGGGGGATACTTGCAGGAATGGCTGGAAGATTATAGGGAACAGGATATACACCATCGCCATGTTTCCCACCTTTACGGTTTGCATCCGGGAAATTTGATTTCTCCGGATAATACACCCGATTTAGCTGAGGCTTGCCGTGTGACTTTAAATCGTCGTGGTGATGGAGGTACGGGGTGGAGTCGTGCTTGGAAAATCAACTTCTGGGCTCGCTTGGGAGATGGAAATCGTGCCTGGAAATTGTTTAAAAGTTTGTTACATCCAGCTGTTGATGTAAACACGGGGCGTCATGGTAGCGGAACTTTTCCCAATCTTTTCTGTTCACACCCGCCTTTTCAGATTGACGGGAATTACGGAGGTGCCGCAGGTATCGGAGAAATGTTACTGCAAAGCCATGAAGGTTTTATCAATCTGCTGCCCGCTCTGCCCGATAGTTGGAATACAGGCAGTTTCCGGGGAATGCGTGTACGTGGCGGTGCTGCTGTAGACTTGGATTGGAAAGATGGACGGGCTGTAAAAGCTGTTGTAACCGCTTTTGTTCCGGGAACACTTACCATTAAGATGCCTGCCGGTGTGGAGCGTGCGGAAGTGAAGAACGGAGATAAGACAGAAGTGTATACGCAACAGAAGTTTAACCTTGAACTGCAAAAAGGCGGAAGGTGTGAAATCCTTTTCTTCTGAGAATTTGCCTTTCGTATCTAAATATTGTATTTTTGCATCGTAAGTTTAATGAATGTTTGATGCAATGATATGAGGAATAGACTTAACATCTTTTTTTTACTATTTTGTCTGCTGGTTACCAGTGGAAGCCATGCGCAGATAAATGAGCTACAGCGTTCCACTCCCGAGGCGGAAGGTGTTCCTTCGAGTGCGGTAATTGACTTGTTCGATTCTCTGGTGGCATTACCTAAAACGGATATACACAGCGTGATGGTATTACGTCACGGTAAGGTAATTGCGGAAACTTATCCGGCTCCGTTTGCACCGGAATATCGCCATACGATGTATTCCTGTTCCAAGACTTTTGTAGGGGTTGCAGTAGGCCTTGCCATTGCAGATAATCGTCTTCGCCTGACCGACCGTGTGGCAACTTTCTTTCCCGAGTTACTTCCCGATACTGTTTCTGCGAATTTGGCGGCTATGACTGTTCGCGATTTACTCACCATGACTTCGGGGATTACGCCGGATTGGAATATGCGTAATATCCACACTGACTGGATACGTACTTATCTCGCAAAGCCTGTAAAAACTCCGGGTAAGCATTTTGAATATGATTCGACATGTACTTATCTCCTTTCTGCCATTGTTCAGAAAGTAACGGGAATGACTGTACTTGATTATCTGAAATTGAAAATCTTCAATCCGATGCATATTACTGATGTCGCTTGGGAACAAAGTCCTGAAGGTTTCAATACAGGTGGTTGGGGGTTGTATATTCAAAGTGAATCTTTGGCAAAGTTCGGGCTATTGTTACTAAATCATGGTGTGTGGGAAGGGAAACAACTTATCCCCGCTTCTTGGGTGGAACAAATGATGGCTCGTCAGATGGATACCGGTGGTGATGGTTATGGTTACCATTTATGGCTTTGCGAATATCCCGGTGCAGTACGTGCCGATGGTGCTTTGGGGCAATATGTTTTGATTATTCCCGATAAGGATATGGTAGTCGTTATCACTGAGTGTACTTTGATAGACGGCCGCACCCAACGTAGATTGGTTTGGGACCGCCTGTTGCCCGAAGTTGGTGATGAATCATTGGCTCCGGGCAAAGACTATAAACTATTGCGGAAAAAACAAACTACTTATCAGCTACCGGTAGTTCAGGGTAAAAACACTTCTTCCGATGTAAGGCAGTATACGGGTAAAACGATTGTGCTCGACCCGAATAAATACGGTTGGGAATCTCTCAATCTTCAATTTAAGCAGAAAGAAATAGTGATGACCATGAAAGAAACAGAGGGTCCTACGTATGATCTTCTGTTTGGTTATAAACAATGGATGAAAACTGCAATTGATGCATATCCACCTTATTCCATTTCTGCAAAAGAGCATTTTAAAGGTATAGAAGGACCGTTCTGGGTGGCAGGTAGTTATGCTTGGCTGTCTACATCGACTCTACGTTTAAAAGCGCATTATGTAAACTGGATCAGTGCACTGGAACTTACATTCCGTTTTGAGGGAAACCAGATACTTCTGGATGTGAAGGAAAACTTTTCTTCAGGAGAAGGTGTGACTATTAAAGGTAGAATGAATGACTGAATAAATTATTTATTGTTATGAATCGTGTTATTCTTGCTTTGAAGCGTCCTTTTATTTGGATGTATCGTTTTCGTCATCGTTGTGGTTACGGAGTGCATTCCCCGTTTGCTTTCAACCTGATTACTCATGTAATCTATGAGAATACTCCTTATTATAAATACAAAGACTTGGCTACGGCGCAGAAGAAAATGGCGTTGGAAAAAGATAAGTATTGGAAGTATGAGTCAAAGAAAATAAAACAGCTCTTGTTCCGCCTTGTCAACTATACACAGCCGGATACGATTGTGGATGCAGGTACGCTATCCGCTTCTGCCCTTTATCTGAAAGCAGGCAAGGAAGGAGCCGATTATACTTCCGCTTCCGAACTTTCGGAGTTGTTCTTGGAGACTGGTGTTCCTGTGGATTTTCTTTATCTGCACGATTACCGCCACCCGGAATTTATGGAAGAGGTATTCCGGAACTGTATAAATCGTACAAGAAACCGGTCTGTATTTATAATTGAAGGTATACATTATACCTCGCAGATGCGAGCTTTGTGGAAACGTATGCGGCAACATGAAGATACAGGTATTACTTTTGACTTATACGACCTTGGCATCATCTTTTTTGATAAAACTAAAATAAAACAAGACTATGTTGTAAACTTTTGAAGTTTGATTATAGGGATACAGTGATTTAAATAAAGATAATGAAGGAGCGTGCTTCTTCATTTTTTATTGTGTAAATGGGTGGAATAGAACGCCGTTACTTTGCAGGTAACGGAATATTTTTCGGTGCAAACATAAGCGTTTTCCCATAAATGAGCAAATAATATCGTTGTTATTTTACAAAAAAACAAAAAAGAATTTATTTGATTGCATCGTTTAATGTGAATTAGAACGCTTGATTCATAAAAACCTATTAAAATGAAAAAGATAATTTTACAACAAGCTATGACAATTGTCATTGGAGAACTCCGTGAAAACGGACAGTGGGGAACCAGCCATATTTATCAGTCGACTTTAAATGCTTTTTCTGCATTTAATGACTACCATGAACTGCCCATCAACAGTGTAACCGCTCCATTATTGAAGCGCTTTGAGCAGTATCTACGGCAACGAAAATGTAGTTGGAATACGGTTTCTACTTATATGAAGACAATTCGTGCCGTCTACAATCGTGCCGTGGATAGGGGATGGGCAAAATATTCTCCTAGATTGTTTGAACATGTGTATACCGGTACACGTACAGATAGGAAAAAGGCATTGGATGTTTCAGATATCGGTGGGTTGGTACGTGATACGGAGAATAAATTGTTGAAGTCTGTATTAGATTCGGGCCTACAAAAAACCGAAGCGTTTTTTGTTCTTATGTTTATGATGCGTGGTTTACCATTTGTTGACCTGGCTTTTATGCATAAACAGGACTTACAAGGTAACGTCTTATCATATCGGCGGCAGAAAACAGGGCGCTATCTGAGAGTGACACTTTCTGATGAAGCTATGCAGTTGGTTCGTTTGATGGCAAATAAGGATGAGAATTCTCCTTATTTATTTCCTATATTGCACAGTGAGGAAGGAACGGAAGCTGCTTATCGTGAATATCAGACTGCACTGAGAAGTTTCAATCATCAATTGGCGATATTAGGGAAGAATTGGGGTATAAAGTCTATTAGCAGTTATTCTGCCCGCCATACATGGGCTACAATGGCTTATTACTGTGAGATACATCCCGGCATTATTTCAGAAGCGATGGGGCATTCGTCCATCACTGTTACCGAGACTTATTTAAAACCTTTTCACGATAAAAAGATAGACGAGGCAAACCAGTTAGTTATCTCTTTTGCAAAAAACAATGGAATTTTAGAAGAATAGCATCAAGGTAATCTCTTTAGCTTTAGTCAAATAAGACTTTACTTGGTTTATTCCTTTGCTTTACGAATGTTCTCCAAATAACCATTCTTTGGAGCAGGACTTCTTTTGTCTTTTCGCTCATCTTTTACTCTTTCATCCCTTTCTAATGCTGTTGTCGGGCTTTTTTCTCTCTTTATACTGCCCTTTTCTTACTATTTTTCTGCCAATTTCTCTTTTTCTGCTTTTGGGAAATAAACGTCCTACTCATCATTTGGATATACTGTTATCCGTTACCTGCAAAGTAACAGAAAAGATGTGAATGAATATGCGTTGGGAAGAATAACGTTTTTCAAGGATAAAAAGTTGATTATAAACCTATTGGACTGAGTTTTAATAATATATTATTAACGTAAATTTAAAAGCAATTATGAGAAAGAAAATTGTAAATGTGATGCTCTTGGGAACATTGGCATTCGCTACTACGACATCCTTCATTGGTTGTAAAGACTATGATGATGATATCAATCGTATAGATAGCGAAATCGGCAATATCAACAAGAGTATTGATGAGCTGACTTCCACTATTGGTAAAAGTGGGGTGAAAAGCGTGTCTTATGACAAAACTACCGGAAAATTGACTATTGTTGACGGTAACGATCAAACCCACGAATGCGTCATTTCACAGAATATGCCGGAATATACTGTTGCAGTAGAAAACGGTAAGGTTGTTCTGAAGAAAGACGGTACAACTGTTTCTTCAGCTGAACTTCCTGCAGGAGCTACTTATGAAGAATTTGATCCTGCTAAATTGACTGTAAATGCTAAAGGTGAAGTTTTGTATGATGGAGCAAAGACTGGTGTAACAGTTCCTCAAAGCAGCATTTCTATTATTGAAAAAGACGGCGTTGTTGTAGGTTACAAAGTGGTGGATAACGGTAAGGAATCTACTTTCTACATTGGTGATGCACTGCCTTTAAGCAGTTTGGTATTTATGCCCGAAGCTTATCTGAAAGGTGTTGAAGCAATGAAAGCCACTACTTTGACTTACACAGAGTGGACTAAGAACGCTTATACACTCAGCGCTGACGGTGAAACTTGGAAGGCTCCTTCTTCTGCTGATGCCAGCTACATCAACCCGGATATGGTAGCTTATTATCATGTAAATCCGGTAGGCGTTACAATGGAGCAAATTACCAGCTTGGTGTTGACTGCCTCCGATAAAGATTATGTTGATGCCAATACTCGTGCTTTTGCCGCCAATAACGTTGATTTGGAGAAATGTTCCATTGACGAAAATGGTATTTTGAGAGTAGTATTTAATGGTAACAGTGAAGAAATCCAGAAGATTGATGCTTCTCAGATTACTGTATTCAATTTGAAAGCAACTGTTGATGCCAACGGTACTTCTAAAGTGGTTGCTTCTGATTATGCAGCAATTTATAAATCGGTAATGAAAGACTTTGTTCTTGCTAAGATTGGCGAAGTAGATACTCATTTGTATGGCGCTGACGGTAACGATGCTGGTAAGGCTAAGGTTGCAATCGATGCAGACCCGATGCTGGAACTTGCTTATACGCAAAATACACTGGAAGAAGCTATCGACTTGGAGAAAATTGTTGAAACTCATTATAAAGAATATGTTGACAAGGATAATGCAACTGCCAGTGCAGAAAAGTCTATTGCAAACAACAAGTTGGCTGATTATGGCTTGAAACTGAAGTTCTCTTTGTCTGATTATTATCAAGGTGAAAATAACAAGACTAACCAAAGCTCATTTGCTAAACTGGAAGGTAGCAAGTTGTATGCTCACATTGAAGGCGTAACGGAAGATCCTATCGCTGCTGTAGGTCGTATGCCTCTGGTTCGCGTAGAGTTGCAGGATGCCGCTACGGGTAAGGTTGTTAACGCTGGTTGGATTAAAGTGAAAATCACAAGAGGTGAAGTTGGTGCCGAATCTTATGTTCTGCCGACTGAAACATTTGATTTGCAATGTGACGATAAGGAATTCGTTTTGACTTATATGCAAATGAACGTCAATGTATATCAGAAACTTGGTTTGACTAAGAACGACTTCCACACTATCTATACATTGGATAAAGACGCTACCGGCAATGCTGTTCTGAAGACTGGTGACGACGGTGTTGTTTCAGAATTGGCCGATAATGATCCGAATGTAGAAACTAACTGTCTGAAGTGGACAATTACCGCTACCGATGCACAGAATGCTATCGATAACAATGATGGTAAGCTGACTGCTACTGCTACTTACAAGGCTCTGAATGATAATTCTCGCGGTGACGTGACTATCGTATTTAGCGCTGTTGTTAAGGCTCCGTCTGCAAGCTTCGCTGCTGATAGCAAGAATCCTGAGTACTGGTATGACGGCTTGGTAAAAATGAGCAATGTAAGAATGAACACAGTAGTTCCTGGTGTTGCCCCGAATGACTGCTCATTCTCTGTAAACATTGACAATGTATTCATGGGCAATGCACCTTCATTCAAACTGAATAGTGGAAGCGCAGACTTCGCTTTGGATAAAGTAGGATATGCTTATATCTTCTCTCTGGAGAATGAAGGCGATGAAGTTTTGGGTAACGATGGTAAGACTTATGTACTGCACGTAGCAAGCGAAACTCTGTTGCAAGCTAAGGTGAAGGGTACTGCGGCTAACGAAGATGTTGTCAAGATTGTAGGTCATAACGCTGAATATCAGCAAACAAATGCTGCCAAGGCTATTTTGAATACATACGCTCATAGTGAAACTCCGTTCAGCGCAATCGTTGATATGCAACTTACTAATGAATGTGGTTTGTTCTTGCCGATGACTGATGGTCAGTTCCATGCTGACTTCTTGCGTCCGATTAATGTATTCGGTAAAGATGGTAATAACTTCATCGACGGTACTGACGGTGGTTCTAAGATTAAGATGCTTGACCTTGTTTATCTGACTGACTGGAGAGACTATAAGTTCTTGGCTAACCAGACCAGCCCGAGCGGTGCAACTTATGATGGTAGCGGATATTATACTTACTATGGTGTTACAGCTATCGAAATTGATAATGAAGTTGGTATCACTACTAACATGGGTAATGGTACACTCGGAAAGACACTGTTGTCTACTGTAACTGATAAGATTACTATCGTACAGGCTAACAAGGATAAGGCTGACGATACGAATGTATTGACTTACAGTAATATCGGTAACAACGTTAAGTCATTCACTGTTAGAATACCTGTTAAGGTAACTTATAAGTGGGGTACCGTTAAGGCATCTGTAGATGTAACTGTTAAGGGTACTGAAGGTAACTAACAATAACAACTGGAAATCAGTAAAAAATAACCGTTCCGGGTATTTCCCGGTTCGGTTATTGAGAAACTACTAATTGAGTTCTGATAGATTTTATGAATGGAGTTCCTTCTGCGCATAAGATTGAACTTTAGAAATTCAGAACTTTTTGTTTGTTTGCTTTTGAGAAAGAGCACTTTGTGAAAAGTGCTTCTTTCTCCCTTTTCAAACAGAAAGCGAGAATTCCGGAGCAAAATCCCTTTGAGTGGAATTACTTCATTTTAAAATTGATTTATAGATAGAATATTTACTGGTTGAGACATAATCCTTGATAACCAGTTATAGGCATCTGTCTGTGAAGATAGGTACATTTTCACAACCGTGGAAATAATAGTGTTGACGAAGGAGAGTGTGACTAGTACATGCTCTCCTTCTTATTTATAAAGTTATACATCATAAAAAACAATTAATTATGGACATAAAAAAAGGTTTGCTTCTCGTAGCTTGCGGGTTCAGTGTAGTGACAGCTTTTGGACAAAGCGGGCTTCATTCTTTGGATAAGACAAAGGATGATGGTAAGATTGTTTTTAATCCACATTGGCAGATACAGCTACAGATGGGGGCTGCGCATACTGTTGGTGAGACCGATTTTACGGACCTGATATCACCTGCGGCCGCTCTCTCTGTCGGATATCAGTTTACTCCCTTGTGGGGACTGCGTGCCGGTGTAAGCGGATGGCAGGGTAGAGGCGCTTGGGTAGTGCCTTTCAACAAGTACAAATTCAACTATCTGCAAGGCAATGTAGATGCTACGCTTGATTTGAGTAATCTGTTCTGTGGATATAACTACAAGCGTTTTTTCAATGCTTATTTGTTTTTGGGTGTGGGCGTCAATGGAGCCTTCAACAATGATGAAGCCGTAGCTTTGAACGATGCGGGATATCACATGGAATATTTGTGGAGAGACAGTAAAGTTTGTGTGGCAGGCAGAGGAGGTCTTGGTGCAAATTTGCGTCTGGCAGATCGGTTATATTTCAACTTGGAAGTAAATGCCAATCTGCTTTCAGATAAGTTCAACTCCAAGAAAGCGGGCAATTCCGACTGGCAATTCAATGCTTTGGCAGGATTTACCATTAAATTTGGAAAGACCCACAAAAAAATAGCTCCTGTTCGTCGTGAAGAACCTGCTCCCCAACCTCTCGTAGAAACCAAACAGGTGGAAGAGCCTGTTGTATTGGTGGAAAACAAGGTAGAGCAGAAAAAGGCGGAAGCACAGTCCATGAGACAAAATATTTTCTTTGCCATCAATTCGGCTGTTATCCGTTCATCAGAAGAAAGTAAGATTGACGAATTAGTGTCTTTCCTGCAAAAGAATGATAAAGCGGCAGTCACTATTTGTGGATACGCAGATGCTGCAACAGGTACGGCGGCTGTCAATGAAAGACTTTCCAGAAAACGTGCGCAAATTGTAGCGGATACTTTGAAAGCTAAAGGGATTGCTTCTGATAGGATAAAAGTTGACTTTAAAGGAGATAAAGAGCAACCTTTCCCTGTTGTGGAAGAAAATCGCGTAACTATCTGTGTCGCAGAGTAAATAATATATCATTAGGAAGGCTGCTCGTTGCGTTGTTTTAGGCTGCAATATGCAATACTGTATTGAAAAGATGTTTTCTTTAATATAGGCAGCCCTCCTTTCTCAACTTTTTTCCCTCTCTTTTTGTTCATTTAGAAAGAATAAGTTACATTTGTGAATAATGTCATAGTGAACAAAAGTTTTATGAAAAAAAGCCTTATATATACAAAGACCGGAGATAAAGGTACTACTTCCCTGGTAGGAGGTACGCGGGTAGCCAAAACCCATATCCGGCTGGAAGCCTACGGCACAGTAGATGAATTGAATTCCAACCTGGGACTTCTCATCACATACTTGTCCGATGAGCGGGATAGGAATTTCGTGCAGCAAGTGCAGGATAAACTGTTCTCTGTAGGTTCACATCTTGCCACCGACCGCGAAAAGACCGAACTCTATCAAGTGAGTATCATCAGCCCCGAGCTGGTGGAAACCATGGAACATGAAATAGACCATCTGGATGGAATGTTGCCTCCGTTGTCCTCTTTTGTACTTCCCGGAGGAAGTCGTGGAGCGGCGGTTTGTCACATTTGCCGTACCGTCTGCCGCCGTGCCGAACGTCGTATTCTTGCTTTGGCGGAACAAGTGGAAATCTCCTCTGAATTATTGGCTTATATGAATCGTTTGTCTGATTATTTGTTCGTTCTTTCACGTAAAATTAACCAAGACGAGAAAAAAGGTGAAATATTTTGGAATAATAGTTGTAAGTGAGAGATTTTATTATACTTTTGCCGAAAAATAGAAGAAAAGGAATTAATATTCACAATTTTAATACTTAGAGACTATGTATTGGACATTGGAGTTAGCGTCTAAATTGGAAGATGCTCCTTGGCCGGCAACTAAGGACGAACTGATTGATTATGCCATGCGTTCAGGTGCTCCGCTTGAGGTGATAGAAAATCTGCAAGAGATGGAAGATGAAGGCGAGATTTATGAAAGCATTGAAGATATTTGGCCCGATTATCCAAGCAAAGAAGATTTCTTCTTTAACGAAGAGGAGTACTGATGTGCTTTGAATGAAGCTTATTCCTTATTCAGGGAATAAGATGAAAAATAGAAGGAGGTAGTTAGAAGGCCCTTACTATGGCTGGACGACTACTTTTTTTCTTTTATATCCCCCCCTATAGTTATGATGGAAACACAAGTAGAAACGGCACACCGCTTGCCTCAATTAAAAGAACGGCATCTGCCCGATGATTGTCGGGTCGCAGTAAAAGAACTATTGAAAGATACATACGGTTACGAACAGTTCCGTTATCTGGAAATCTATGATGATTTGTTCAAGAGTAAGGAAACTTTTTGCATTTCGCAGGGACAGTTGATTGAAAGTGTGATTTGTGAAGCGGAAAAGGCGCAGAACGGTGAGACTGAAATAGATAATATATTGTTGACAGCTCCTACCGGTTCGGGGAAATCATTGCTTTTTCAACTACCCGCCATCTATTTGGGAAATGAATATAACTTGCTGACCATCGTAGTCTCTCCTCTGAAAGCCTTGATTGTAGACCAGGTGGAAAGTTTGCAGGACATAGGCTACAAGCGGGTCGCGTATGCCTCTTCCGATTTGTCGCCCGAACAAAAAGCCGATGTATACCGGCAGGTACACGATGGGGAAATAGACTTGTTCTATCTTTCGCCCGAGTTGCTGCTCTCATACGATATCAAGCATTTTGTGGGTGAACGCCGCATCGGACTGGTTGTGGTGGACGAAGCGCATACGGTAACTACGTGGGGGAAAGAATTCCGTGTAGATTACTGGTTCTTGGGACGCTATCTGAACCTTTTGAAACAGAGTCTCGGATATAATTTCCCTTTGTTTGCATTGACTGCCACGGCGGTATGGAATCCCAAGGGCGGCAATGATATGGTGTTTGAAACCATCCGTTCATTGCAGATGGAACCCTGTGTGCTTTATGTCGGCACGGTGAAACGCCGTAATATCGGTTTCGATATCCGTCAGCTTACGATGGAAGAAGGCGAAACCTACGATAAAGCGAAACAACGGGTCATAGCAGCACGTGTGGAAGATTTCCTGGACGGACATAAAACACTGCTTTACTATCCTTTTGCCGGGGGCATCGATATGCGGTTGAAGACATGGGTTCGTTCCACCGACTGGCGTCTGGTGGCTTCTTACTATGGAAAGAAAGATAAGGAGCAGAAAGCGGCGATTGTTCAGGAGTTTAAAGAAGGCTGCAAACGGATGATTGTGGCAACAAAAGCCTTTGGTATGGGTGTGGATATCAGCGACATTGACCGGGTTTACCATGTGGCTCCCTCCAGCACTTTTGTAGATTACATCCAAGAGATAGGGCGAGCCGCCCGTGATGCCGATGTACAGGGCGTTTCGGCCACAGACTACCATGAGCGTGATTTCTACTACATGAAGCGTCTGCATCAGACCGGGAATATTGCGCAGGAGCAGCTGGAACTTATCCTGAAGAAACTCATGGAAGTACATAAGATGAAAGGCGACAAACCGGAAATGTTGGTTTCCTTATCTGATTTTGAATTTGTCGTGAAACTGCCCCGTACAAAGAATAAGCTGGAATATGAGTCTGAATTGGGACAGCTTATCAAGACCGCTTTATTGTGGTTGGAAGAAGACCTTGCGCAGCGTTACGGAAAACATCTGTTGGAAGTAAGTCCCCAAAATCTGCTCACCGAAGGATACATTCAGGATAAGACGGGTGATATTTTTATCCGTGAGTTCTCTGATTACCTGACGAAAGTAGAAGGTGAAGAAGGAGTGTACAAGGCACGTCTGGAAAGAATTTGGGAAGAGCGTTTCTCTGAATTAGGATATAAGGAATTCAAGCAGAAACTGAATAACGGAACTTTGTGGGAAGGTGCCCGTGCCGTGTCTGTAGGCAAGCACGAAGTGTTGTTGAAAGAAGATGCCACAGTTATCCGTCAGCGCATGGATGCCCTCTTCAGTAGCCTGACTGCAATGTTGAAAACCGCCTTGCTGAAAACCAAAGGCCGTTTTGATGAAGAAGAACTGCGTGCCGTTTTTGCCGAGCATGGCATGGACGTACCGTCTGCCAAACGCTTCATCGGTTCCTTATTGGAGAGCCGTACGGAAGAAGGGCGCAGTGTAAGTTACATCAGCAGTGTGAAGAAGAAAGACTCCAACGAACTTTCTTTCACTGTGACCAAAGGCTTCGATTTACTTCTTTCACGCTATCAGAAGCTATTTACCCAGCGCATCGTAGGCAGTAAAGGCGACCGTCTGCTGTTCTATTGTACCCCGTTTTCCGACTTGAATATGCTGCTCAACCTGCTTTCTATGCTCGACTGTCTCTCGTTTAGCGTGGAAGGTGGCGGTACACCTTGCGTGCATATCAGCTTCTACAATCCGGAACTTCTGCACCAATTAGCCGTCTCCGGTGAGTATCGTAACCTCATCCTCGACACCAACGAGCAGATATTTGAAGAACAAATTGAACTGTTTTCTTTCTTCTTCGGCACTGACCGCCTGACGAACGAACAACGTTGGGATTTTGTAGAGGATTACTTTACGGGGATGAATGTGGAGGAGTTGAAGAATAAATATTGCTAGAGAGCGAAAGATTCTATAAATTGCTTGTTATTCTTATTTAGAGATAACTTAGCAAAAAAAGAAATAAAAACATCGGTATGGCAAAAATTAGAGTACAGAATACGGATATAACTGTTTTGAGTTATAATGAGCATGATTATATTTCTCTGACAGATATGGCTAATGCAAAAGAAAGTGAGAGTCGTGCAGCCGATATTATCAAAAATTGGATTCGCAACCGATATACGATAGAATTTCTAGGTACATGGGAGATGATTCATAATCCCAATTTTAAAGTGGTCGAATTTGACCACTTTAAAGCACAGGCAGGATTACCGAGTTTTGTGTTGAGTGCATCGGAGTGGATTGAAAAAACATCTTATTCCTACAGAGGTGACTTCAAAACAGGCAAGTATTATCTATGCAAATGAAGCTGATGTGTTGAATGTGGCAATGTTTGGCATGACCGCTAAGATGTGGCGGGAACAGAATCCCGAGTTAAAAGGAAATATCCGTGATTATGCCACTATTAACGAATTGATTTGCCTATCGAACATGGAAAATCTTAATGCTGTATTTATTGACCAGGGAATTCCGCAATGCGAACGACTTGTAAAGCTCAATCAAATTGCCATTCAGCAGATGCGGGTATTAGCTGATGACGTGAGCAGAAAGTTGTTGAAATGACATGTATTCTATAACCAATATTTAAAACTGATACATAGCCTCATTATCCAGGAATTGAGCTTCTTGTATTCGGGGTGATAGGACTTTTCCATAATATCATGGTTCAGTTTTCCGCAATGGGCAAAGAGTACTCCTCCCTCAATGCCTATGGCGTAATTATCGTGAAATGGGTATTCTAACCCTATACTCCCGTTAATGCCCAATCCGATAGAGTTTACCTTATACGCTTGATTGGCTAGAAAACCTGTATTATGGTAATAGACCGTTCCTAAGCCCCAATTAATATACCCCGTAAGTGGCGTAAACGCAGTCTCTTTTATGGGAAAAGACATTTGTGGGGCTAAATAGAACAGATGCGTATGTGCCGATAGATTACAACTCTCAGCTAAGTTATATTGAGAGGAGTGCATGATGTGGGAAAACACACCTCCAAGTCCCAGTGTCTTACGTTTATTATAGGCCAATGCTTGAAGTTCCCATGAAAAACCTTCTGCTGATTTCCCGAGATTGTCATGTTTAAACGGAAGTATACCTTCTGCTGATTTTGTTGCCCACACCCCGAAAGCCGCTGAAACCTGTATCCGTCTATCGGAAGTAGGATAATCGGCAGTACTCTCTTGCGCTTTTGACAGGAGAGAAGATATCAGTACTAGTATGAAGAAAATACTTCTCATTATATCTTCTAATTTATGTTTTCAGATATACCGACAGCCTGTCATTAATCATGACATAATACAAATATAATGCAATATAATGAGTAAAAGTATAAAATATTGAAGTAAATACAAAGAAGAATCTGTGTTATTAATTTTATTCATGTTCTAGTAAGAACTGCCGTAGAATGCGTGCATGATTACGCATCGGTTCTTTGGAAGCATACAGCAGTGTTACCGTCGGGTATTTCTTTATCCCCTCTATAAACTTGTGTACAGCTTCCGACTCCTCAAGCTCTTTCTTGTACATAGTTACGAAACCCTCCCAATGTTCTGTAGGGTTTTCGTGAAACCACTTCCGCAGTTCGGGGGAGGGAGTGATATCCTTTTCCCATGCATCATATTTCAGATACTCCTTCTTCAAGCCGCGAGGCCACAAACGGTCTACCAATACACGGTAACCGTCCGTTGCATCAGGAGCTTCATATACCCGTTTGATATTAATCTGTGTCATGGCCTTTCTTTTAATTCTTCTTCCAGAAGGATGGCACGTGGAAATACGATATTGTTTTCCAGATGAATATGTTGATGCAATGCAACTTCAAAATCCTTTAGCTGTTTGAGCACTAACCGGTAACTGTTGCAGGCATCCTCAGGAACCTTATATCCGTTAGTCAGTTTTTCGATATGCCGATAACGTTCGCCTTCGGTATCATGCTCCACCATCATTACATTGATAGGGGCTTTGATGCTTTCCGCATGAAAAGGAGGAATTACCAGCTTCTCCAGTTTTGCCTTGACCATTTCATAAATATAAGGAAACAAAACCAATTCTTCTTTGTCCAGATGAGCATTCAGGGCGATAAGTGAGTCCCTGAAAATCTCCTGCACATTGTATAAGGATGGATGTTTCTCGCCATGCACATGACACACTTTATCCAGTAATATCTCTATTTCCGGACCATGCTTGCGGATATTGCGATGATGGATCTTGAGAATATAATCTACCAATAAATCCAATGGCCAGCTCTTGAAATCAATATTTTCCGAACTTGGTGGTGTAAGAGTCTCCAAGTCCTTGATTACCTGCTCTACATCAGCTTGGGCATTCTTGCTTGCTTCGGGTAATAAGACTGAACCGTGACAACAGAAGTCAATACCATATTTATCAAATACTTCGGCGTTGTTGAAATTATCGGCTACAATTTCACCGACCATCATGTGCTTATAATCCTTCATATACACTCCTTTTTTTAGTTTTTTTATT
Source organism: uncultured Bacteroides sp. (assembly GCF_959029255.1). Taxonomy (GTDB): domain Bacteria; phylum Bacteroidota; class Bacteroidia; order Bacteroidales; family Bacteroidaceae; genus Bacteroides. Next base: position 89,259 of record NZ_CAUFUE010000012.1, read on the forward strand.
TCCCGCTGAACAGCGGAACATTGTGTTTCATCTACAATTCAGGAGTATAGAATGTTTGAAAGATTAGTATTATTTGAGTTAACTTATCCTGCCTTACTTTTCTATTTTCTGGAAAGCCAACCTCTCATCCCCGTTTGCAAGAAAGATGATGCCGCAATATTGAAAGCCATGCTTCTTCAATATATATTGCAGTATACGGTTGTCCCGGTGCGTATCGGCACGCAAATTAGGAACTTGTTCATAGCACCATTGCAGGCAAGCGGCAGCCACCCCCTTGCTGTCCTCCGTGCTGGCCAGACGATGGATGACGCCGTATGGCTGCGTATCTTCCACCCACGCCCCATCATAAATCTGTGCGTATGTAGGGTCGTTTCCTCTGATAAAAGCAAAAGTCCCGACAATTCTTCCTTCCTCATCAACACATACGTAGCTGTTTCCCTCCTGGATATCTTTTGTGATTAATTCCACAGAAGGATAATTCCCCGTCCACTGTTTCATGTTTCCGTCTTTCCGCATGATACGTTTGGCCTGTCCGAAGATTTCCATAAGGAGGGCTATTTCCGCTAGATGCGTCTTTCTGATTGTTATCATATACTCTAAATCCGTTATCAAGTTCTTTGCAAAAATAACGATAAAATTTTGGCACTACATCAATATGCAGTGCCAAATCAATCTGAAAATGATAAGATGTTATCCTGAAATCAATATTCTACTTTGTAATCTCTGTGCAGCTTCTCTCCTTTCCAAGCCTTCTTAGTAGTCCAATCCTGCGGTTCATCTGTCCAGAAAGGATTATCGGCAGGAAGCCCTAATGGTAGGAAACTCAATGTAGCCATATAAAGACTGCCTGTAGAAGTGTAACCGTCGGCGGCTTCCGGTTGATGCCCGTTGAAGCCAAGAACCAACCACCCGTTTTTATCAAAATTTTGGTCTCCTTCATACATATTGCGGTGTACGGCAGTCAGTGCGCAGCGTACTTGGGCAGGAGAAACATGGGATGGTAATTTTTCACGTAACGCTACATCCGCTAATGATTGGAAAGCAGCGGTACGGTAAGTCACAGAACGGCCAAATGCCGGATAAGTTCCGTCCGGGCCGATGATACGTTCACAGAACTCAGAGTGGCGAATCATACGTTGCATCGCTTCATCCACTTCCTTTTGGCTCGCTCTCTTTTTGGTAGCCAATGTTTCTAGCATAGCCACCATCATGGGATTCAGTACGTATGCATTGTAGTAGTCCATACTAAACTTAGAACCATCACTGTACCAACCGTCACCAACATACCATTCCTTTATTTTATTTTTGGCAACATTGATACGGAAGGGGTCGGATTGCTCCCCTTGTTGAAGCAAGAAAGCTTCCGTCAATCCTGTAAATAACAGCCAGTTGTTGTAAGCTCCCGTCCGGTCACGCAAGGCTTTGAAAGAATCTATATAGCGTTGTTTGGTTGTGTCATCCAGTGGTTCCCACAATGCTTTGGGAGCACGGAGGAAAGCGTGTACCAAATAGGCTGCATCCACAATGGGCTGTGCTTGTTTGGTGAAGTTCAGTTTGTCTGGAGAGTCCGGAGCTACTGCATTCTTCAGTCCCTTCAGGACCTCTTCACGCATTTGTTTACGGAGTTTTCCTTCGTCGGTATCGTCATCGGGAAGCGCCAACCAAGGAGCTACTCCCGCCAATGTACGTCCGACAGCTTCCAAATGAGTAATTTCATCATAACCTTTAGGGTTTCCGCTTGGAGTTTCTATGGGTATATTTTGGTGCAAGGTTCCTTCTGCCAAGTTATGGATGACAGGGTAGGAGATTTTCCACATCAGTTTTACCCACGTGGTACGGTCTTGAGCGCCAGTGGTTACTTGTTGCTCTTTGGCTGCTTTGTCTTTCTTACTTTTGGCCTGTAAGGAAGAACCGGGCAGTATCATTAAGACGGATAGCAATAAAATGAGGTAATTTAATCGTTTCATGTTTTTTATTATAGGGATGATTTATAAAGAGTGATTTAGATTTGATTATAAGATTAGATTAGAAAAGTGGTTCATCGTTTAATAACTTATTGTAGCGATGTAGAGCTTCTATAAAATAATAATCTGCATAAGTTAAAGGTACATCAATCTCACCGCCTTGAGGAATGGCGCCTGTGCTGTGCATCAGGATGAAGTTCGCATTCTCTCCCAGTTTGGCACGATATACAGGGCTGCCTAATGAATGTAGAATTTGCTTTGCACCCTCTAAATATTTTCGGCTCTTTGCTCCTTTACTGTAAGTGCTTAACTCCACTAGAGCCGAAGCCACGCAAGCGGCAGCCGAAGCATCACGGTAGTTAATCACCACATTATTAGCGTTGGAACGGATGCCCGGTGTATAGCCTTTCTGGTAAGCGTTGAAATCCCACCAGGCTATCTTGTCGGATGGCAGATTAGGATGGTCGAGATAAAAGTCGGCCATACCCTCTGCGGTTTTCAGGAAACGTTTGTCATGAGTTTCGCGATAACACATGGTGAAACCATAAATACCCCATGCCTGTCCTCTGGACCATGCAGAGTTGTCAGAGTAACCTTGTGAAGTTTCCCCTTTGATAGGCTTACCAGTCTCCTTATCGTAATAGACAATGTGGAAACAACTGTAGTCTTTGCGTACTTGGTTCTTCATCACCTTTTCAGCATGCGAAACAGCTATTTTGCGGAAACTGTCATCGCCCGTCACTTTGCTGGCATGAAATAATAGTTCCAAATTCATCATATTGTCTATGATGACAGGGAAATCATAGACTTTGTCGCCATGCCAGGAGCGGAAGCCATTCCATGATTGGATTACACCTGCTTTAGGACGGAAACGCGTACGGAGTGATTTGGCTGATTCCGTCAGAATATCCTCATACCCGGTTTTCGGTGCGAAGCGGTTGGCATTGCCGTAGCTACAATACATCATAAAACCGATGTCATGATTGTCGGTAAAGGACTTGGCAGGCTCCATCTTTTGGGTATAGACTAGTGCGGAGTCTTGCAAGGCTGTGTCTTTAAGAAAATCAGAAATGTACCATAGACTTCCTGGGAAAAAACCAGCTGTCCATAAATAGATACTTCCTTTTGAAGGTGTACCTGCTTTTGTCATGCTATGTGGCATCACACCTCTGCCTTGACTTGGAGTTTTTAGCATCAAATTATACTGCTTAGCGGCAAACTCCATGTTTTCATTTACAAAAGCTTTCTCTGTTTCTTGAGCTTGAACTTTACCTAAAGTACAAACTAATAAAGAAAAGGCTATCAACATTGTTTTGTTTTTCATGTTTTCTAAATTAAGTACGATAATGATATAATCTTCAAGTCGCAAAGATAGTGCATCTTTTTATGGTTGGGGGGAGGATTTGTCCACTGTAGGAGAAATGGCTTATACTCTTGTCTTTTTAACATTTACTTTATGCTACAATTTTATCTATACGGATTATCCCCCCCCATTGGTGAAATATGTTAAAAACAAGTTGTTTGTATGGATTAGACTTATTAGGAACCTCAATTGTACAAAACTTCCCCTTATCTGTATTCTTATTATACATCTTTGCAGCGATTAAACGTTTAAATCTTTAATTTAATTTTTAATACTTATGAAAAAGAAGTCTGGCATAATGCTTAGTGTTCTACCTTTTTTATCTTTGGGACTTTGCGGGATATCGCAGCAAGCTGTCGCAAAAGACATGATAAAAGGAGAAGCAATAACTTTGGTGAGTTCGCTTGATGCGGAACAACAAAGTAGTAATATTAAAGGTGTGATTTTGGACGGTAGCACTCGTGAACCTATTATTGGTGCAACTGTCATAATAAAAGGAACCAGTACAGGAGTCTTAAGCAATATTGACGGTGAATTTACCATTAAAGCTAAACAAGGTGATATCCTTTTGATTTCTTTTCTTGGTTATGAAACCAAAGAATTGAAAGTGGGTACATTGAAACTTTACACTGTAGAACTTGATGTATCTTCCGAACTATTGGAGGAAGTGGTTGTAACGGCTTTTGGTGTGGGGCAGAAGAAAGCAAGTATGGTAGGTTCGGTTGCTCAGGTTCGTCCGGAAGAACTAAAAGTACCATCTTCAAGTTTGAGTTCCTCTTTTGCAGGACGTCTGTCCGGTGTGATTGCTGTTCAGCGTAGTGGTGAACCTGGTGCTGATGGAGCAGATTTTTGGATTCGTGGTAAGTCTACCTTTAGTGGCGCTACTGGAGCTTTGATAATCTTGGATGGTGTGGAAATCAGTTCTACCGAATTGAATGCCCTTGATCCGGAAGTTATTGAAGGCTTTTCTATTTTGAAGGACGCTACTGCTACCGCGTTATACGGTACGCGTGGTGCCAATGGTGTAATGATTATCACTACTAAGTCCGGTAAAAATTTGGATAAACCTATTATTAATTTTCGTTTGGAGGGTGCCGTTACACAGTTGAGTAAAGTACCGGAAATGGCAGATGGCGTTACTTATATGAAGAATTATAATGAAGCAACGACACGTCCCGGTTCAGGCTCTGAGCCATTCAGTGAGGATAAAATTCAGGGTACGTTGAAAGGATTGAACCCTTACGTTTTCCCAAATGTAAATTGGTATGATGAAATGTTTAAAAAGAACGCATTCTCACAACGTGCCAATTTCAATATCCGTGGTGGAAGTAAAAAGATGGATTATTTTATGAGCGTTGGCGTGAAACATAGTGATGGTAACTTACGTAGCTTGAGCAAAGATTATTTTTCTTATAACAACAATATCAACGTGACTAACTATGATTTCATCAATAATCTAAATTTACAGGCTACATCTACTACAAAATTATCTTTAGGGCTAAATCTTTCCATCAAAGACTGGAAGGGACCTAATATGAAAACAGCAGATTTGTTTGCCTTAGCAATGCACTCTAATCCGGTGGATTTTCCGGTAATGTACCCGGCTGGTACAGGAGGAATTGAGACAGAAGATATTCTTTGGGGAGACAAAGCTGGTGGTCCATTTGATACGGGATATCGTAACCCTGTGGCAGAATATGTGACTACTTATAAGACAAATTTTGAAAGTATCGTGACTGCCAACTTTAAGATAGAACAGAAACTTGATATGATTTTGAAAGGCTTAACTTTCAATGGATTGTTCTCTTTTAAAAATAAGTCTATTACAAATTCTTATAGACAGAGTGCTTATAATGCTTTCGAAGTCGATTCTTATGATTCCGATTCAAATGAGTATATGTTGAGACGCACGACTAAAGAATATTCAACAGTCATTAATACGACAGGTGGACACGGTGGTGAACGTAACATGTATTTGCAAGCTATGTTGGATTATAAGCACATCTTTGCTGATGTACATGATGTAAACGTTATGTTTCTATTCAATCGTCAGCAATACAATACGAATACTCCGAGTGATTTGTTTTCTACATTGCCTAAACGTAAACAGGGTATTGCTGGACGCATATCATACGCTTACGATAATCGTTATATGGCTGAGGTAAACTTTGGTTATAACGGTTCCGAGAACTTCGCTCCAAATAACCGTTACGGTTTCTTTCCTTCATTTGCTGTAGGATATAATATTTCTGAAGAAGCTTTTTGGGAAAAAATTCGTCCGGTGGTATCCAATTTAAAATTACGTGCTTCATGGGGATTGGTCGGTAATGACGATACCAGTCGCAGTGCAGGTCGTTTTGCTTACTTGGAAGATCTTACATTGTATGGTGGCCCTGGTTATATCAGTGGTATTGGTCAAAATATAAGCTTTAGCGGTCCCAAATGGAAACGTTACTTTAATGCAAATTTAGGTTGGGAAGTTGGAGAAAAATGGAATATAGGTTTGGATATGGGACTATTCAATGCTTTCAACCTTTCGTTTGATTTGTTCAAGGAAACGCGTAGTGATATCTTCCTGTCTCGTGGTAATACAATACCCGACTATTTGGGATTGGCGGGTGCAGCTGTTTATGCCAATTTAGGTAAGATGGAGAATAAGGGTGTTGACTTTTCCATTGATTATAACAAGCAAATCAATAAGAATTTTTTCCTTTCGTTCAAGGGTACATTCACTTATGCTCACAATACAATACTGGAAAGGGATGAACCTCCTTTTAGAGAATATCCTAATTTGTCATCAGTGGGACATTCTGACGGGCAGTATTTGCTGTATCTTTTCAATGGACTGTTCCCGGATGAAGAAACTATCAGGAATAATCCTAAACAGATGCTGGGGTTTGAACCAATGCCTGGTGATATCTGGTATAAGAATCTACCTAATTATGAAGGTAAGTATGATAATGTCATTGATGGTAATGATCGCATGTATGTAGGTAATCCGAAAGATCCGGAAATAGTTTATGGCTTTGGCCCTTCGATGAAATGGAAAAACTGGGACTTTTCTTTCTTCTTTCAGGGAGTGGCAAAGACTTCCATCTTGATGTCTGGTACTGCTCCGTTCGGGAATTATTATCATAACGGGTTATTTCAGTACATTGCCGATGACCATTGGAGTACAGAGAACCCGAATCCGAATGCTAAATATCCACGTTTGACGTTGCAAGCCAATGGAAATAACGAACAGGCCTCTGACTACTATTTGAGAAATGGCGCTTTTCTTAAATTGAAAAATGCTGAGATAGGTTATACGCATAAGGGGTGGCGCTTCTATGTGAGCGGTAACAACTTGTTGACTTTCTCTCCCTTCGACTATTGGGATCCAGAAATGGGTAGCGGTAACGGTCTTAAATATCCCACTCAACGTGCTTTCAACGTGGGTGTACAAGTAACCTTTAACAATAAATAAAAAGAAACTATGAGAAAGAAATTTCGTTTTTTAATTGCTCTGGTCTTAATAGGGCAACTGACCGCATGCGATTATCTGGATATTGTGCCTGATGAACGTGCACAAGAGTCCGACACTTGGAAAACTCCGACTATTATGAAAGGATATTTGTATTCTTGTTACGGGTATATGCCGAATAGCAGGAATTATCCTGGTTCATATTGGTTGCCGGAGGAAATGACTGCCGTAACCAAAGAAGAATTTACAAAATTTAAATATGGGAATTATAGCCCTTCTTCATTGTCTTTTACTAGTAATACATGGGGAAATATATGGAATGGTATACATCAGTGTTATATGTTCCAAAAAGCTTTGGCTCAATGTACTTCTGTGGATGTTAGCGAAGAAACCAAAAAACTCTATAAGGCGGAATCTGATTTCTTGATTGGCTATTTTCATTTTTTGTCGCTTCGTTCTTATGGACCGACGATGATAATGCGAGGAGTGATAAATCAAAACTCTCCTATTGAAGAGTTTCCAGAACGAAGTAGCTACGATGAAGTGGTGGAATTTATCAATGGAAAGTTGGATGAGGCAATCTCAGGATTACCTGATACTCAAAATGGTGATGATTATGGACGTGCTACTCGTTTGACGGCATTGGCTCTAAAGTCGAGAATGTATCTGTATGCGGCTTCTCCATTGTTCAACGGAAACTCCGAAATGTATAGTGATTTTAAGAGTAAACTTGATGGTAGACCATTGATTGCGCAAGAATTCAGTATAGAAAAATGGCAGAAAAGTGCCGATATTACTGAGAATGCCATTAGCGAGATAGAAAAGTGTGGTTTTCATCTTTATTCGGATATAGAAGCTGGTGAACCCAATGATGACAAACCGGGACTGCCGAATAAAGCTCAAAGGCGTCTTCGCTACACTATTCTTGACTTTAATAACAATCCGGAAATAATTTGGGCAGATACACGGAAAGATGATTATTATGGTATCCAGAGGCGTACAGCACCCCGTCAAACATCTGGTTCTAAAAAAGGCGGAATCAGTTGTGTCATTTGTCCTACGCTTCAGTCTGTGGAGGCTTTCTATACCAAGAATGGACTTCCAATAGATCAGGATAAAACATACAATTATGATGATCGCTATACCTATATTACTGCTCCCGAAAATTGTGATGGGAATAATTATGGTACACCCACCGGCAAGGTAATGCGCTTAAATACGGATCGTGAACCTCGTTTTTATGCTTGGGTAGGTTATCATAACGGATATTTTGAACAATCCAAGTATAATGATAAAGATACAGGTAATGGTAAACCGGCAAAGAGAGCAGTACTCCTGAAAATGTTGAAAACCGATGAACATGGACGTGGAAACCGTGATGGTCAGGAATATTCTATTTCAGGATTTGCCAATAAGAAATGGTCACATCCCCGTTTCAGTGGGGATTTAATAGAGTATCCATGTTGTTTGTTTCGTTTGGGTGAACTCTATTTGAATTATGCGGAAGCTTTAGTGGAATTAAACCGTTTGGATGAGGCTAAAGTTTATTTGGACAAGATACGTATTCGTGCCGGAATTCCCTCTGTTGACGATGCATGGGATAACTATTCCACCAATCCGGGTTATCAAAATACACAGGAAGGCATGCGGGAGATTGTACGTAGGGAACGTATGAACGAACTCTATTTTGAAGGACACATGTTCTTTGATATTCGCCGTTGGAAGGTGGCTGAAAAGTATGAAGGTATGCCAGATAGAGGATTGAATACTTTGGCTACCAAGGTCGAGGATTTTATACCGGAAGATCTTAATTTGATACGTAACTTTCATAAAGGACAGTATTTGATGCCGATTCCGCAAAATGAAACCAATAAGGTACCTCATATTGTACAAAACCCTTATTATAACTAGATTTGTAATCTATAATTGTTCCGGACTGCTATTTTATAATAGTAGTTTGGAATGATTATAATTAAGTAATACTATGAATATATTTAAAGCATTATCAATAGCGGTTTTATGTTGTATTAACATAGGAATTCATGCCCAGGAAACTTATTCTACGCAAGCGATTACCAAAGACTTGAACTATTTTACAGATTGGACTGGCGGAACTTTAGAGAAAGGTTTCAATAACAAGCAATTGAAAAAATTTAGTAGCCCATTAATGAAACAGTTAGCTACTCAATTAGCTCAAGGTACTTATCAGTCTCAATACTTATTACAATCTTATAAACCTATTGCTTCCAATCAACAATTACAGAAGCAACTGAAATTGTTTGATGGATTTAGTCGCTACGAAAATATTACGGGTGTTTATTTGGAACAAGGAGAGAACGTGGTATTAGTGGGCGATTTGCACGGACGTACGGTTGGTTTGCTCATTCCTGATTGGATGCGTCAGCCCACTCCGGGATATAAACCGACTAAAGACCCTGAAGGCTGGGGATTGAAGAGGCAAGATATAGCCTTACACGAAGGTGTCAACGTAATTTATGTCAAGAAAGCGGGAAATGTATATTTGGACTATTATGCGGATGACCCGGATACGGCTCCTCAAGTCACCATTCATTTTGTCACAGGGAAAGCGAATGGCTATTTCGATTCAAGTATACATAATGAAGAAGATTGGAAACGCTTATTGGATAATGCTGTCAGCCCCATTTTGGACGTAAAGACCAAATATATGCAACTTGCTTATCCGGTCGCCTATCTCAAGAAGTTTGCTTATGGGCAGGGAAAAGAATTGGCGGAAAACTATGATAAAATCATGCAGGCACAGTACGACTTTTCGGGTGCCACGAAATATAATCGTATTCCTGATAAACGCATCCTTGCACGTGTGAACTATAATTATTTTATGTTCCGTGACGGTGACGGGGTGGCCTTTGAAGGAACAGACAACACTATGAAAGCAGCCATCAGTTCGGCTGTAATCACCGATTGGGGAATACATCATGAAATAGGGCATGTCATGCAGATGCGGCCTCAACTCACTTGGGGTGGAATGACCGAAGTGAGTAACAATCTTTTCTCCATGTATGGCACCATGAGCCTTGGCGCTCCCAGTCGGTTGAGTAACCGCCATATATATGAAGTAGCTTTTGAGAAGGTGCTTGATGCTCCTGAAAAGAGTTTTATTATGTGTGTTAATGATCCTTTCCACAAGTTGATACCATTCTGGCAATTGCAAATCTATGCCGTGGATAAAGGTTATAAAGACTTTTATGCCGACTTGATGGAGCACATGCGGACACATCCCCATAAAGGAACGGGAAATGAATCCATCAATAATATGTATGAATTCATAAAACTCTGTTGCGACTATCTGAGAACGGATCTGACAGAGTTCTTTGATGCTTGGGGATTTTTTGAAGTCGGTACGTTTAATGTGGGGGACTATGGTAATTATGTTTTCAGAATCACTCCTGAAATGGTAGAGGATACTAAAAAATACATTGTATCCAAGAATTATCCGAAGCCGGAAAAGGATATTACCCGCTTAACTGATTAGTAGAAAATACCTTAATCAACTATCAATATGAAGAAACCTGTTTTCTTAACAATCAACATGAGCAGAAGCATTATGCTTCTGTTCATGTTACTTTTTGCCTGTAACGCGTGGGGACAGCAAAAATGGTTGCCTGAACACCCTCGTTTGTTATTTACCAAATCCGAAACTTCTGTGGTGAAACAGCTTATAAAGACGGAATCGCTTGCCGATAAGTTGTCTTTATTTTTAAAGGTGAAAGCTGATTCCATCATTCAATTGGGGCAACTTCCTTATCAGATGGATAAATATGGGAATATGCTGTACACATCAAGGGCATACGTTTTCCGTCTTGGTACTTTATCATTGGCATATCGCATTTATGGCGACCGGAAATATTTAGATGCCGTTAATCGTACCCTTTTATGGGTGTGTAATTATCCGGATTGGGATCCGAAGCACTATCTGGATACGGCGGAAATGACAACTGCCGTAGCCATAGCTTATGACTGGTTATATCATGCACTTCCGCAAACTACCAAGAACATTGTGAAGAAGTGTCTTTACAAGAATGCTCTGTCTGTTGTGCTATGCGAGTATGAAAAAGGAGGATCGGGAAGTTGGGCGAAACGTGAAACCAATTGGAATATAGTGTGCAACACCGGTATGGTTTTAGGTGCGTTGGCTGTAGCGGAGGACTATCCGCAAGAAGCGAATATTATTTTGAAAAATGCGGCTGGATATATGCCTAACTGTCTGAAGCACTTTGCACCGGATGGAGTGTGTTATGAAGGTCCTGCCTACTGGGGGTATACCAATAGTTATCTTTCACTCTATCTGAAAGCTGTGACCGATAATGGAGGGGATGGCGGTAAGATAGGACAGTTGCCGGGTATATCTCGAACTGCTTTGTTCTATAAGCGTTCTCTTACTCCTTCGGGGCAGAGGTTTAATTTTGGGAATGCTTCACCGGAGGAGATACTGAATACACCCGCTTTCTTTTTCTTTAGCAAGGCATACCGGCAACCGGAAATAGCAAGTTGGTTTAGGAGGGAAGTGTCTCGTACCATTGAGCGGGATTTGGGATTGCACCAACTGTTTTTTCTTGCTTTGCCTTGGTTCGATGCGGCAGCAGAGGGAGCGAGTACCATCGTCCCTGCCTTGGAAGTCTATCATAACTCAATCAATGACTTGATGGTTTTCAATGGAAATGGAAATAAAAAAGGTTCTCTTTTTCTGATAGCTAAAGGTGGACAACCCAATCAGGCACATCAACAAATGGATTGCGGCACTTTCATTGTAGAGAGTGACAGTGTATGCTGGACAGAAGATTTGGGTGCGGATGATTATGACTTACCGGGCTTTTGGGATTCTAGGCCCGGAGGACAACGTTGGAAATATTTCCGTAACAATAATTTGTCACACAATACAATCAATATAGACCACCGGTTACAATATGCTAATGGTAGAGCTTTTGTTTGTGAAGAAAAAACGGATATCACTCAACCGTTTGTCAAACTGGATATGACTTCTTTATACAAAGAACAAGCTAAATCCCTATATCGCAAATTTACTTTGCTTGATGATAAAACTATTGAAGTGGAAGATGACGTCACTTTGCTTGATGCAAAATCTACCCTTTCGTGGATGGTGGCTACTAAGGCGGATGTGACCATAGATGGTGACAAGGCTTGCCTTACTCGTGACGGCAAGCGCTTCTACATGAAAATAATCGCTCCTGCACAAGCTGAATTCAAAGCTTATCCCGCCAAGAATACTTTTAAAGGTGAAAAAGCAATTTCCGGAGTCACCATGCTCGAAGCCGAATGTTCCTTGAAGAACAGGGAAGGAAAAGTAGTTGTTCGGATGAGCAGTGAAGTTTCAAACTTGCAACCTTTCTCTATTAGTCATGGACCTTATCTGCAAGAAGTAACGTCAACAGGGGCAACCTTTGTCTTTCAAACTTCTGCTCCCTCTTTTTCTTCCATTGAACTGAAAAAGGAGGGAAGTGACTTATCCGCCTATTATGCACACTCAGAACATGGATTGAAAGCTGCGAACGAAACCTTCTTTTCGGTACGTGCCGATGATTTACTACCCAATACTGTTTATCAGTATCGCATCCACTCAAAAGAAATGAAATCTTTTCAAGCTTACAAGGTAGAGTTTCGTGACAGTATTGTTTCCCGGTGGTATACATTCCGTACTGTCAATCCTAAGCAGAAAGGTGGTTCTATTTTCATAACGAGTGATATGCATAGCGACCCCGGTCGGTTGAAGAACCTTTTGAATTTATGTGACTATAAAACTTGTACCTCTTTTTTCTATGCGGGTGATATGATGAATTATATGAAACGGGATGGCGAACATCCTTTTACCTCATTTATAGATGCCAGTGTGGATTTGTTTGCCTCGTCTGTGCCTTTTGAACTGGTGCGGGGAAACCATGAAACGCGCGGTGATATGGCACGCATCTTTCCCTCTTTCTTTCCTAAAAAAGATGGGAAAATTTACGGTTCTTATCTGTTGGGAGATGTGATGGTCATCATGTTGGATAGCGGGGAAGACAAAGCCGAAAACCATTGGGTATATGCTGGTTTGACGGACTTCGACGCTTATCGTACGGAACAAGCCGAATGGCTGGAGCAGGTAGTAAAGAGCAAGGAATACAAAAAGGCAAAATATAAGATTGTCATTTCACATTTTCCTTTGGTTATGGACGAAAAGTGGCAGCAGGAAAACACTTGGTATGGTTGGGAGGATGCCTGTCGGAAGTTTCTTCCGGTTCTGAATAAGGCCGATGTCGACTTGGTGGTATCAGGGCACACGCATCGTTTTTTCTATCACGAGAAAGAAGTGGCAGGTAATAAATTCCCCGTTTTAGAACAAGGAGCTGTATGTGCCACTCGTTTGGATTTGGAAGGTGGATGTGTGAAAATCAAAGTAGTGGATACCAAAGGAAAGATATTATTTGAAAAAAAACTGTCCAAATAAATATTATTATCATACTTAGGATATCATGAATAGATTGCAAAAACGTTTTTTTGTTCTGGATATTTGTATCGCGGGGCTGTTGTGCTCATGTGCTACTCAGCCATCGGACGGTGTGCAGACCGATTCGTACGGTACACACTGGAAGTGGCGAAAAGACACTATTGTCGTTGAAACTCCCGAACGTCCTACCGGTCAAAAGAGTGTCATAGGCATGGCCGTGCCTGCGATGGAAATTGTCCGTGTGGGGTTTGTGGGGTTGGGAGTACATGGTGTTGATGCCGTCAAACGATTCACCTGTATTCCCGGTGTGCGGATTGTGGCGCTTTGTGACTACGGGCAAGAACGTGCAGACAGTTGCCTGAAGTATTTGCAAGATGCCTCCATGCCCCGTGCTGCCGTCTACTTCGGTGCGAAGAGCTACGAACGGCTTTGCAAGCGTGACGATATTGACTTGGTTTATGTATCCGCCGACTGGCTGCATCATTTTCCGGTGCTCATGGGTGCTTTGGAAAACGGTAAAAATGTAGCGTTTGAACCTTCCTCGCACATAAGCTTGAAAGAATGTTGGAATTTGATTGACGTAAGTGAAAAGACCCGTAGGCATTGTATTCCCTTGGATAGTTGCCATTGTGGTAGGGCCGAAGTAAATAACCGGCAAGCAAGTCGCTTGGTATATTGTTTGCGAAACGGTCTTCCACCGGATATGAATGTGTACCACTTGGCCGAACGTTTCTGTCTTGTTGAGCTAAAAAAGCTTTCTATGGACAATAACTCTGCTCCTGTAACTGTTCCCGATTTTACCCGTGGCGAATGGGGGAGGTTTAAACGTTGTAAACACGCTTATGCCGCCCCTGAAGAAGAAGCGGCCAGCATGGAGAAAGCCAAAGCGTTTACCGTTAAGTTGAAGGAACAAGGAACCAGAGAATGGGCGGCTGAATAAATTGATTAATCAAAAAAAGTTTTTCTTCGTTTTACCCTCATACCCTCATAAATCCTCTGTATCCATTTGTCTATCGGGATTTGAGCTATGAGGGTAACTTCGTTGGCAGCTATGAGGGTAAGCACTTACCCTCATAGCTGTTTTTTGCAATATGGTGGTTAATCTGCTAATTATTACCGTAATACCCCTTTGCTGGTACGTAAATCGGTTGCATCAATCCACCCAGGTTTTCCAGTTTTCCTTCGCTGCGTAGGCGGCGGATGTGGCGCATGGCGGTACTTCTTACCATTCCGCACAATTCTTGAAAGTCCGTTCTTCTCAGGAACTGGTGGGTTTTGAAGTAGTTCGTCAGCCTGCAGTCAATCTCTTCATCCGTCAAGTGCTTGAAGTTCAGGCTACCTTTCAGGCATTTCACTTTGAGCGTGCCGAACTCGCTCTTCAATGTCCGGTCTGCACGAAACTTGATGGCTTTCAGTTTCACTTTCGTCAGTTTTCGTTTCGTCTCTGCGGTCACCGGTCCGGTGGAAGTCAGGCAAGGATAAAAGTAGCCGATGCCGTCCAGATGTACCTGTCTGCCTTCGGCGAGTTCTTCGCCCATGATGTGCGAAAGGGCATCGAGCGCGGCGGAGACATCGGTTTCTGTCAGCGAGCAACGTTCCTGGATGCGGCGGCGCAGTACGTCGGTGCCTACGGAACCATTCAGCTTGATGCGCGGGTGCAGCGTCTTTTCTTTTCCTTGTTTGTCAGAGGACCTTGGGTCTTCATACCAGTCAAATAGTATTGCCATTGTTTTTGTTTTTTAAGTGCACGTTTGGTTTCAGTCCGGTCCTGATATGGAATGTATTAGAGCACGGGCTTCCTAATGTTTATCCCTTATGTTTCTTTTATTAAGGTCTTTAGTTTGTTATCAGCTAACAATTGTGAATAAATTTGTTCACACTAATGAATAAATTTGTTTACCTGAGATGGCTTATTTGTTCACTACAGTGAGCCTTTTATAAACATAAAGCAAAGATACGACAACCTAAGGGGATAAACAAATTAATCCCCTTCATTTATACAAATAAATAACGTCATTAATTCGATGGAAAGCTTGCTTTCCGGGAGATTATGCCGTATCTTTACAAGAATTAATCAACACGCCAAAAAGGCAAAATAAAGGATAACGAACGAATGAAAATTACTTTAATCAGAGAGGAGAAGGAGACCGGAAAAGAGACGCTTAGCGTTTGTGATACAGATGTTTGGATTGAGAAGATAAAGACGGAAACGAAAGCGGGGTACGTCACCGCTTTAAGAGGATTGCTGCCGACGTTGGAGGGAACGCTCTCCCGCTATGAACACATTGATAAACTGCCGCACGTTTATCCCGCCGTGGAATATAGCCGCACCAAGGAAGGTGAGCGGCGGATGAAACAATATAATGGGCTGGTGCAACTGGAGGTAAACAAACTGTCGGGACGGTATGAAGTGGAATATGTGAAGCGGCAGGCGGAACTTTTGCCGCAGACCTTTGCCGCCTTCTGCGGTTCGAGCGGACGGAGTGTAAAAATATGGGTGCGTTTCTCCTTGCCCGACGAGGGCGGGTTACCAGTGAAGGAACGGGAAGCGGCGTTGTTTCATGCTCACGCCTACCGGCTTGCCGTAAGGTGCTATCAGCCCGTGCTGCCTTTTGACATTACACTGAAAGAGCCGGTGTTGACGCAGAGTTGCCGGATGACGTTGGATGAGGCTCCTTACTATAATCCCGGCGCGGTGCCTTTCTGCCTGGTCCAGCCGCTTTCGATGCCCGACGAGGGGACTTTCCGTGAGCGAAAGCAAGGGGAGAAAAATCCGCTTGCACGGTTGGCGCCCGGCAATGAAGCGGCAGAGACATTTACGCTGATTTATGAAGCTGCCTTGGGGCGTGCGCTCCGCGAGTTGGAGAACTGGCGGCGTGGCGATGACCTGCAACCGCTGCTTGTCTGCCTGGCTGAAGAATGCTACAAGGCGGGTGTGCCCGAGGAGGAAGCTGTACGCCGGACGTTGATTCACTATTACCGCCAGGCGGATGAACAGACGATACGGCTGGCTTTGCACAACCTTTATCAGGAGTGCAAGGGTTTTGGTAAGAAAGTAGCGTTGAGCAAGGAGCAGGAGACGGCTTACCGATTGGAGGAGTTTATGAACCGCCGCTATGAATTCCGCTATAATACGGTATTGGATGATTTGGAATACCGCCAGCGCGATTCCATTCATTTCTATTTCAAGCCTGTGGATAAGCGTGTGCGCAACAGTATCTCTATCAACGCCCTGAAAGAGGGCATCAGTGCTTGGGACCGTGATGTGGACCGTTTCTTGAATTCGGAATACGTGCCCTTGTACAATCCGGTGGAGGAATATCTGTACGACACGGGACATTGGGACGGTAAAGACCGTATCCGGGCGTTGGCAGACCTGGTTCCTTGCGGCAATCCCCATTGGCGGGAGTTGTTCTACCGGTGGTTTCTCAGTATGGTGGCGCACTGGAACGGGTTTGACAAACAGCATGGAAACAGTACTTCGCCCCTGCTGGTGGGGGCTCAAGGATACAGGAAATCCACATTCTGCCGTATCCTCTTGCCGCCGGAACTGCGTTTTGGCTATACCGACAGTCTCGATTTCAAGAGTAAACAGGAGGCGGAACGCTATCTGGGACGTTTTTTTCTGATAAATATCGATGAGTTCGATCAGGTGAACGTCAATCAGCAAGGCTTTTTGAAACATCTGTTACAGAAACCTGCCGCCAATCTGCGGAAACCATACGGCAATGCCATCCGTGAGGTGCGCCGTTATGCTTCGTTTATCGGCACGAGCAATCAGAAGGATTTGCTCACCGACCCCAGTGGCAGCCGTCGCTTTATCTGCATCGAAGTGACAGCGCCTATTCGTACCAACGTTACCATCAATTACAAGCAACTCTATGCGCAGGCCATGGATGCCATCTACCATGGGGAGCGTTATTGGCTGGATGACGAGGATGAAGCGATTTTGAAGCAAACCAATCAAGAATTTGAGCAAGAAACGCCGTTGGAGCAACTTTTCCATTGTTATTTTCGTTCAACGGATTTGAAGGAAGACGAAGGGGAGTGGCTGACGGCGATGCAGATAATGGACTATTTGCAGACGAAGACGAAAGATAAGCTGGCAATCAATAAGGTAGGCAGGTTCGGGCGTACGCTTCAGAAACTGAATATTCCTTGTAAAAGGACTTATAAAGGTACGGTTTATCACTTGCAAAGGTTGGAATAATTTATTTTCAGTTATGAGGGTAACCCCTTACCCTCATAACTTCTCTCATGGTTACTCTCATAGCTATAACTCCGATGAATAAAGGGTTGTAGCTGGTTTATGAGAGTATGATGGTAGAATTGATAAAAACTCTTTCTTAACTGCCTCTGTATTCCTGGGGTGTCTGATTGAAACAAGCCTTGAAGCAATGCCTGAAATAGCGCAATGAGTTGAACCCGGTTTGATAGGCTATCTCCGTAATTTGTAGTTCAGGATTGTTTTTCAAGAGTTCCGCCGCATATTTCAATCGGGTATTCAGGATGAATTCGTTGGGGGTCATGCAACTCAATGCCCTCAATTTATTGTAGAGTGAGCTGCGGCTTACCGCTAATTTCCGGGCTAATGTATTGACATCGAAATCGGGATCGGATAAATGCTCCTTTACTATTTCTTCCAGATTGGATAGGAACTTGGTATCAATAGGGTTCAGGGCTATAGCCTGTATTTCTGTTTCCGACCGGTTATTGGCGGAGATATCCTGCCCGAATTTTTGTTTCAGCAGTTTCCGGTTGCGTATCATATTGGCGATGTGCCCCAACAGCATCTTGTTGTTGAAAGGCTTTTCTATATAGTCGTCGGCGCCACACTGCAAGCCTTCCATTTTCTTGTTGTCGGCGGTCAGTGCGGTCAACAGTATGACGGGAATATGGCACAAATCAAAATTGTTTTTTATACGGGAACACATTTCAAGACCGGACATTTCAGGCATCATGATGTCGCTCAGAATAAGGTCGGGACGTTCTTCCATAGCTTTTTTAAGTCCCTCTTTGCCATTCATGGCTATGGCTACGCGATATAAAGGGGAAAGCAATGAGGTTAATATCTGTAATAACTCTTCGTTGTCTTCTACAACCAGTATGCAGTCTTTGTTTGTGAGGTCTTCTTGTGTTTCGGGTTCTTTTTCTTCTACGATGTCACTCTCCGGTTCAGGACTTTTCGCAGAAGAGGCAAGTATGTCATAATCGGATGTGTCCGGTTCCACAAACGTGACATCCGTGTCGTTTTGGAACGGGTTGCCTTTAGGCAATATGACCGTAAAGATGGTACCATACTTTACGGCGCTTTGTACGGTGATTTCGCCGTGATGCAATTCTATCACTCCTTTTGAGAGCGCCAGTCCTATGCCGCTACCGGGCGAAGTGACCGCACTGTCTACTTGATAGAAGCGGTCGAAAATGTAGGGAAGGGCTTCCTGGGGAATACCTTCGCCTGTATCTATTACTTTTATTTCAATAGTAGTCTCTTTTTCCCGGACTTGCAACTCTACTTTGCCTCGCTCCGGGGTATGCTTGAAGGCATTTGATAGTAAATTGGAGAATACTTTCCGTAATTGCCTACTGTCACACCAGCACATCAGGCTTTCCGGTTCCGAGTGAAACTCGAAATTTATACTTTGCAGTTGCGCCTGGTCCATGAAGTCCTGATGTATTTGTTTCAGATAAGCGATGATGTCGAGTTGGCACACGTGCAGGTGCAACTTCCCGCGTTCCAGCTTCCTGAAGTCCAGCAGTTCGGATATCAACTCCCTGAACTGGAAGGTATTCTTATAGATTTTATGTAAACGCGTCCGTAAAAACGGAGAAAGATTGCCGGATTGCAGTAAAGCTTCAATCTGGGAGATAATCAGGGTTAAGGGAGTGCGGAATTCGTGTGAAATGTTGGCGAAGAACTGTAGTTTGGCTTGCGTAAGTTCTTCACTCTTTTCTTTTTCGAGTTTCTCTTGTGCCAATGAGGCGCGTAGTTGCATTCTGGTTCGCCAATTTTTTAGGAGTACGTAGGAGATGGTGGTCACGATACCCGTATAAATGAGATAGGCCAGCCAGGTGGACCACCAGGGGGAGTGAACTACGATGGATAGTTTGATGGAATGTATTTCGTCGAGTGAACCTTGTTGCTTTTCACGTACGATGAGTTTGTATTTGCCCGGATCTAAATTGGTGTATACGATGGCGTTATTATAAATCGTACTCCATTCTTTACTGAAACCTTCTAAACGGTATTCGTAAATTTTTCTGTTGGCGTTGTCTATATAGCTGTTGGATGCAACGGTAATAGAGATATTGTTTTCATTGTGTTTCAAATGAATTTGTCCGGCAAAGGGCAGGGCGGTTTCTAATATATCATTGGGCGTCTCGCATGAAATCGGTTTGTCGTTGACGGCGAGGGATGAAAAATATAAATTGTATTGCGGAGACGGGTTGAGCAGGGAAGTATTCATGAAGGAAGTCATGCCCGAAGTTCCTCCTACGAATGTTTCTCCATCACGACACAGTAATAAACCGCAACCATCATTTATGGCCGATAAATGCAACTGGTTTTCGGCATCAATCATTTTCATTTCTTTGGTCTTGGGATGATAGATTAATAATCCTTTTTCGTTGGAGATGGCGAGATAGCCACGTGGAGTTACTAATATGTTGTAGCAATAACGGATGTTGAAAGCGGAACTTTGCTTGAAACAGTTCTTGTCGGGAATAAATTCATATAGGCCATCTCCGTTTGTTCCAAAATATAGGGTACCGTCGGAGTATTCTGCCATTTTCAATACCTGGAATTTCCCGAAACCCTTCTCGCCACATTTATATATATATTTCTCTTCAGGATTTTTCATGTTGATTCTTATTATTTGCTTGTGCTGGGCAATCCAGATATAATCTTTGGAATCAATGAGGAAAGATGAACCAGGTATATGGGTTTCTTGAATGGATGGGTATAAATATTCGAACTTCTCTGATTGCAGGCTCTTGACAAGCATCCCTTTATCGGACAGGATGTAAAGGCTGTCATTGCGCAGGGTTATTCCGGAAAGGGATGTACCGGTTTCCTCTGTGTGATACTTTATTCTTTTTGTGGGAATGTCGAAACAGAAAAAGCCCTGTTTATGAGTCCCCACATAGATGCAATCGCGGGTTTCATCATATTCTATACATTTTAGGTTATAAAATGATGTCTCAGGAGTTTTGTCATCAGCCAGATAGTGGGTGAATTGTCTGGTTTTCCTGTTCAAATGGTTCAATCCACCTCCTTCGGTACAAATCCAGATATCTTCCCGTTTGTCTTCTACCATGTTGCCTACAAAGAAAAAACTCAGGCAATCTGTCCTGTCGGAATCTTCGGCATAATGCTTGAAGATATCTATCTGAGGATTGAAATAGTGTACACCACCATAATAAGTACCCACCCATATCGTTCCTTGGGTGTCTTTGTATAATGAGAATATGGAGGAATGTTTCAGACTGCCGGGCTTTGTGTCCTTTTTGTAAAAAGACACGTTGTTTACTGTGTCTATTTTATTCAGTCCGTTGAAAGTGCCCACCCAAATAGAACCTTCGTTGTCTTCTACAAAACATCGTACGTCATTATTGGAGAGGGCAAAGTCTTTTTCAATTATAAATTGCTGGCTTATTCCATTTTCTATTTTATACATCCCTTGGCGATAGGCAGCTACCCACATTCTACCTTTCGTATCTCTATAAAGTGAATGAACACTTACTTTGGAAAGCACACAAACAGGCATCGGACTGTCCAGGTTGTCTACTCGGTACAGCCCGTTTGAAGTTCCAAGCCAAAGGCATTCATTGTTGTCAAAATATAAGCAAGTTATATTCTTGTTGGGTTTCAGTTGATAGATGAAGTCAAATTGCTCTTTCCCCCTATTCCATTTGAAAACAGAATCGCGAGTTGCGGTCCAGACTTCGTGCCCTTGCGTATGAAGACAACCGGCATTTTGTCGTAAAAAGGAAAATTGCTCTTTATGAAGATTGTAGCGTATGAGTGCGTTGTCTGACGTGAAAAAGATATTTCCTTGTTTGTCGCTCACAAGGTTGTGTATTTCGTTCCCAAGAAAGTTTCTTGTGGCGATTGAAGATGGTTTATAGACCGCCATGGAGTTGCCGTCATAACAGCTTAGGCCTTCCAGCGTGCCAAACCACATTCTTCCCAACTCGTCCTGGCAGATTGAGATAGCTGAGATTTGCGGCAACCCGTCCGCTTTACCCAGGTGTTTGAAGTAGATGTTTCCCTGAAGCGCGAAGGATACGAGTAAAAAAGCAGATAGTAGTATATTCTTTTTCATAGTATCGCAATGTTTCTATTTTAATTTTGTCTTGATGAAAGCAAAGGTACTTAAATTCATGACAGAACGAATGATGCTTATAAAATTTTGGTATAAATGTACGTGCACTTGCATTAATTGAGGGGAATTATCGTACAAGAAAGGTGGTAATATTGTGTTTCGTTGAAATATTATTATATCGTGATTCCCTAAAAAGGTGAATCATTTACTTCGTTTTTTATGGGTTTTGAATATCTTTTTTAGGCGCGGATTACACGGATTTCGCAGATTTTTTTATCTTTTACGTAATCATAGCGCAGCTATTAATCCGTGAAATCCGTGTAATCCGCGCCTAAAAACATATTCATTTCCATTCAGATTTGAGTTCTTAATTCCGGGCTTATTCCATTATCCTCACCCTATTGACCTTTTCCAACCAGAAGCGGCTACGGTTCCAGTGTAGCGGCTTGTATTCATCGTTATGCTTGATGGTGTTGTTGCGGAATATCAGGCCATCCACCGACTTGGCATACAGGATGGGGGCATCGAACGTATCGAATTCGTTCTCTTCGATGATGATACTGCCTTCCTTACCACCGTGGAAAAAGAGCTTCTGCCCTTCCAGATTCGGTATTTCGGGATAGATGGAAATAATGGCATTGGTGAACTGGAACTGGTTGGTAAGCGCGTTGATGAAACGGTTCTTGCGGATGAGGACGTTGCGGCAAGCGCCGGTTTCGTACCAGCCGTTACAGTCGCCGCATAGGAGGATGGCGGCGCCTGAGGTATGGTCGAAGAGGTTGTTCTCTACCACTACTTTCTGCGGGGTGCTGAAGAGGGTACCACGGGCGCGGTTGTTACGGATGGTGTTTCCACTGAACTCTACTTCGGGCGTCCAGGTGAGGTTTTCGATGCCGAAACCTTCCTGTTCGCTGATTGCCGGGTCGATGGCGTCGCGGAAGGTTATCTTGAATTCGCGGGCGCCTGCCACTTGCTCCCGGTCGAAGGGGACGATGGCGGTGATGCGGTTGGGCTGTCCGGCTATCTCCATGGTGTTGGAGCGCACAAACTGAACGCTGTCGCCTGCTTCGCCCCACTTGAAGCCCCATGCCTGACCGTGCATGTAGCGACCTACGAGGGTATGGTCGTCCATTCGTTTCACTACTTTCAGGTAAGTGCCGTGCACGTTGATGGCATCGTCCATCATCCCTTCGTACAGACCGTTGCGGGAAATGATTTTTCCTTTGCAGCCCGAGAAGTGGGTGGCGTCCGCTTGCGTGGTGAAGTAGCGCGGGTCGTCGCTCCCTTTCAGGCAGATGCCGAAGTCTTCGAGGGTGATGTTGTCGCACAACTGGGCGAGGAGTCCCATACCTTCGGCGTAGTGTACTTTTACATTGTTAATAATGGTGTTGCGGTTTTCGCTGAGGAAGATGCCCGGAGTGGGGCGGGACCACATACGCATGGCTACGATAGTACCCGGTATCAGGCGGCTGTCTTTCCATTGGGGAGCGATGAGGGCGCCGTCTTTAGTGGCGGAAACCCCTTTCGTGGAGAAAGGAAGGTCGCTGGTGTTGTAAACGATGTGACGGGTTTTCTCTTCAAAGGCGATACCTGCGGAGGGATGCGCGATCCAGCCGTCCCCGTAGGACTCGAAGATGGAGTCTTTGGTAATGCGCCAGTTCACCCACGGGGCGGGTTTGAAGGTGATGCCTTTTTCGGCATCGTTTTCCAGTACTTGTATCTGGGTGATGTGCGGGGTGGCGAAGTCGATACTGAAATCGCGTAGCGTGCAGTTCTCGGAGTGGAGCAGGGACAGTGGAATCATTCGTCCGTGGAAGATAAGCTCGGCACCGTTGCCCTCCAACGTGAGGTGTTTGAAACCTTCCAATGCGATGCCCACTTTCTTGGGATTGTCCTGATCGTGATTGGAGATGTAGTAGACACGCTCAGCGGAACCTGCTTCGTGGAAATTGTATTTTCCTTTGGCGAAGCGCAACACGATGCTGTCTTCGGGAGTACATTCGGACTGGATGCGCTTGATGGCCCGTTGCAGAATGGGGCTGGCATTTTTCTTACTGTCGGCTTTCAGACCCATTTGAGAGAGGTCGTAGATACGTTCAGCAGCATTCAGGCTGCTCAAACTGCCTGCAATGACGAGACAGAGACATAAGGCTTTCTTGAGATTCATTTTATTAGTTTATAGTTGTTGATAATTGATAGTTGGGTGACTTGTGACTTATAATTAGTACTTGGTGATTTTCACGGTTTCTATACAATCTCCTTCTTTTACCGGGGAGTAGAAGTTGTGTTGTAAAGTCCAAGGTTCTTCCAATGAATAGTAATCTATTTCATTGGCAGGGTCACTGCCGGGGAGATTATTGAGACGGTCGAGCCAGGTTTTCCAACGGAGATAATAGAAATCTTTTAACAAGCCGTTCCATTCCTTGTGGGCATAGTCGTGCAGACCTCCGTCATCGGATGCCACCCGGTTGCCCCAAGTGGTGATTTGTACACGGGCGTTCCACTCCAGCCAGTCCTTCTCCTCCGGAGTGTGACCCAGGTTGCGGGCTTGTTCAATCCATCGGCCCACTTTGAATTCGGGGCGGGTGGCAAGCAGGCGGTCTTGCTGTAAGAGCAGTTCGAGGAAGCGGTCGGAAGCCAGGCGGAGCAGCGGTTTGTCTCCGGCGTCGTATGCCGCCTGGATTACCTTGTAAATCAAACGCCCTTTTTCGGCTACAGCCTGGCGGGTGATGTCAACCAGGTCGTACTCAAAGTTGTTGTTTCCTTTGAACTGCCCGGCTTCTTCCAGAAACAGTCGTGCGGCACGGAGTACGTCGTGGGGGTTGTAGTAGTCGGACATTTCGGACCATGTAGATGCCTGATAAACATTCAGCGAGGGGCGGGCGCAGAAGATGGATTCATGTGTGCCTTGCTGGGTGGACTGGGGAGGACAGTTGTAAATGGAATTGCTCAGCAACACCCATGCTTCCAATAGGCGGGGCGTACATTTACCATAACGGGCGGAAATATATCCTTTCAGCCACTCGTCTTTGGAAAAACCGGAAGGACGCCAGGGCAGTTCGCAGAGCAGTTCGTACATCACGGGGTTGTTTTCCGAGCCTTCCATAGTCATTCCTACTCCTTGCAGCGTGTTCCCGAAGGGGCTTTCGACAGCTTTGTAGTATTCGTCGATGACGTGTTGCATCTTGCCGTGTAAGCCCACGTTTCCACCATAATTCAGTAACATGCAATAGAGCCATTGGTGCCCGTCGAAACCCTCTTTCCGGTACCAGGAGGAGCTGGGGTCGCCCCACTGCGGGCGGCTTTCGGAGTAGAGGTCGAGTACAAGCATGTCGCTCCGGGGAATGTTCTTTATCATCTGCGCACGTGGGTTGGCGCCCCATGCCTGCACTACCCAAATGGAATTCCGGTTGTTCTCTTTCATCGCTTGCCAGATGGCTTGTCCGGCTGCATCCAGATTGACACCCGCTACATTTCCTCCTTCGTGGAAGGGGTCCATGCTGTAGAAGTCCGCCTTGCCGTACAGGCGGTTCATTTCTTTATAGTACAACGCGGCTATTTCCTTGAAGCGGGCATCGGTAGGTTGCAGGAAGGCGGGACGGTTGTAACCATTCCATGTACCCGGATTGGCTACGTTCACTCCCGATTTTTCTTTGGCGTTGTGGGGAAGCATGCCTGAATATCCCGGTAATACGGGGTGGATACCGTACTCGTGCATGCGTTTCAATATCTTCTTTTGGAGGGCGATACGGTCTTCATACCAGGAGTCGGTATTCGGTCCGCCCCATCCTTCGAGATTGTTCATCAGCCACCAAGCCTGGAAGGCGGGACCTGCCACAAACTCGTTGACTTCTTCTTTGGAGTAGCCTAGTTTGAAAAGTACGTTGCGCCAGACGGCATCTGTCCCTACCAGCGCCAAAGAAAGGTTGATGCCGTGCAGGGCCATCCAGTCAATTTCCTGTTCCCAGCGCTTCCAGTCCCAGAAAGCCATGGTATAGGAGAAAGTGCAATAGTTGAAGTCATAGCGGTAGATGGATTTCGTCTCGTGTCTTTCTTTGTGGAGGACGGGAGGGAGTATGGCGGGAAGTTCGGCGGCCATATTGTTCCAAGAGAGGTGGATGCCGGCATGGTATTTAAGATACCAGTTCAGCCCTACGGCTATGCT
Organism: uncultured Bacteroides sp.; assembly: GCF_959029255.1. Lineage (GTDB taxonomy): Bacteria > Bacteroidota > Bacteroidia > Bacteroidales > Bacteroidaceae > Bacteroides. Next base: position 115,022 of record NZ_CAUFUE010000012.1, read on the forward strand.
GATGTAGTTGTTTCCACGGATGACAACCTTTGAACCTTTTTGGTCCAGTTCGAAGAAATCTTCTTCTTGGTTGTTGGAGAAAGGGGAGGAAGAAGTGGAAGATTTGGTTTGCTCGATGATGAATTTACCGGAAGAACCCGGGGCAATTCTTTCTAACAGTCCCTGAACGGGGGACATGGCAGAAATAATAGGTAAGAGACAAAAAAGTAAAATACAGAAAATGGATAGTCGCTTCATAATCAATTTCGTTTTAAGGTTATTATTCAAGTTTTGTAAATGGGAATTTAGGGAAATGAAGAACTAAAAATGAAGAATGAAGAATTACCTTGCGGCGTACTTGCATAGCGCAGCCAAATTCTTCATTCTTCATTCTTAGTTCTTCATTAAATTATCATTTCTCCGTCAGTCTGAATGCTTTGAAATATACTTTCTGTTCATTGCCGGAAACATTTGTCAACTTCATCTTTAGTATTTCCATATCAGTAACTTCAGCTTTCAGGAGTGTATTTCTTCCGGTAGATTGCAATTCTACGGCATGCCATTCCTTGCCGTCGGGGCTTACTTCCAGTTTGAAACGTGAACCGATGTTTTCCGTTGTTCCCAAATCTATGGTTAGGGAAGCCAGTTGGCGGGGGTAGTCCATGGCGAGACAGAGCGAACCACCGGCTTGCCAGTTGATAACCTCGTTGGACGGGGAGACACTGCCCGACTTTCCTTTCCGTTGTACCGGAAGTAGAGCCAATTGGCTTACATCGCTTTCCAACGTGTAGGGCGAATAAACGGCTTGTGTGTTCAGTTGCGCTTGGTATTGCTTGTTATAGCATGCCGTAGCAATCTCAAACAATGCATTGAAGGTCGGCATCAGATATCCGCTACCGCTTTTTATTCCGGAGGGATAAGCGGCATCCGTCTCACTCATCAGCGCCTGCAAAGCTTGCGCATGTGCGTGACTTTGGACAAACGCGTCTTTCTGCTGTTGCAGGCGCATCATGTCCAGCACTTCTTGTCCGTATTCGCCTACCAACTTAAACTGTGCGAGCCAAGGTTTGATTTCATTTATCAGCGGTCGGTTCTCATTGCCGGAGGCGAGCAACATATCAGCGGAAGTAATAATCTTTCGGCATTCTTCAGCCACCTGTCTATAAGCCTGTTCGTCTATTTTCCCATTCTCACGGTAGTTCTTCAGCAATGCGGCGAGGGTGGGCTGAATGGCTACGGACTCATCACGCCGGAAACCGTGGCCGTTCTTTCCCAGGTCGGAGTTATGGGCGGCGAATGTCTCGAGGTATTCGGCATGGAGCGGCATAAGGTCTTTGATGGCATGTTTCCATGAAGTATCGCTATTGTAGCTGTCCATATTCCAAGTGTAATCAGCTATGCTGTAGAGTGATATCTTGGAAGCTTCGGCATGCTCCATCGGATTGGATACGAAAGCGGTCATATCGTTTTTGATGTCGAGTCCGTTTCCGTAGACAGGACCCAGTAACAGATGGTCGCGTACATAGTCGGAAACGGGGAAGTTCCACCAGATGTAGGCTTTTCGTTTCAACAACGGGTTGATGAATTCCAGGGTGGGTTTGTCTATGGTGGCAATGACCCTGTTGCCTGTCCACATGATTTCGATGCCTTTGTTCAACTTCTCCCCGAGGGTGGTGAGATAGCCGCCTTTTACATTGGCCCATGACTTGTTATATTCCGTGGGACACATTATCAGAGGGGCGACATCTTTCTTTACCTTTACGAAATGGTCGTCGATGTAGTTCAGCAATTCGGCCTGTCTGTCCGCCTTTGTGCCTTCGCCTGAGATGTCGTCAAAGAAGACGGCAAAGCCACGTACACCTAGTTGGTACATGCTTTCGAACTTCTGCAACAGGAGTGAACGGTCTTCTTCGTTCCAGCGGATGTCTTGTCCCGGGTGGATGGCCCAATAGAAGATGACGTTATTCTCTTTGGCTTTGTCCACAAGCAACTTTATCTGTTCGGCTTCTTGGGGAGGATAGGGCTTGCGCCAGTTGGGTGTGCTATGGTAAGGGTCGTCCTTAGGACCATAGATATATACATTCATCTTGTTTCGTCCATAGAAATCGAGTTGGCGCATACGGGCTTCCTGACTCCAAGGCGTACCATAGAAACCTTCTACTACACCGCGATAGGGGATATCGGGGTAATCGGTTATTTCTGCCAGAGGTAATTTGTTCAGAGTGAGCAATTGTGCAAGCGTCTGTACACCATAATAAGCGCCCCGTTCATCGGCGCCGGCAATGATGATACGGTCTTTTTCTATTTTCAGGTAATATCCTTCCGCCTTTTGTGGAATGCGGCGGTCATATTTCTTGATGACTTTCTCTCCCTTTATACCTATATATATATGGAAGTCGGCATCGGATGCTTCGCCCGGCATCAATGAATGGAGCAATGGCAGCGTAGCCCCGTCGTGCAGCGAATTACCGGACTGCAATTGGTATTGTTGGGGAATGTGGATTGAGTCGTTTTGAGTGATGTATTCTTGGGGGATGGGTTGCAATTGGAACTCTTGCGCATGAAGTGTTGCGGTTGCCAACAGACTGACAGTTCCAAGTAATAGTAGTTGTTTTTTCATAACAGATATTTTTAAGGGTAGTGAATTATGCTACAAAGATGGAGAAAATAATGAATATTATACAATTATTTCTGAATAAAATAAAAGGCCGCTTCTTCACAGGAGCGACCTTTACTAAGTCTAATTTTACCAATAAGAAGTATCACTACTTCCGGTTTCTTTAGTCATGGGGTTGTGGATCGGGGTTTGTATTCTTTTCATATATCTTGAAATCGGCTAAATACAAAGACTCGTCCTTTAAGCCTGTGGGAGGAAATTTGCCTCCATAGTCTGTAGCAAGATGGCCTCCTCCATAATTACGATAGATGCCAAACTTGTTTCGAATATTGGTTGCACCTTTACGCCACATGTCAATATTGGACATCGTTTTTTCCGCAAGTACCTTACCGTCACTGATACGTACCATTTTGATGTAATACGAACCATTGTGTGTGTAATATATTTCAGATGTAACCTGTACCCATTCGTCTTCAAAATCACTTAGGGGTAGCTTGTTGATGAAATACCCTCGATTCGTACTACTGTTATCGCCATTGTGTCCCACTTCTACACGGGAATTTTTACCATTTGCATCGTCGGCACGCAGTGTAATGGTTATCAACGGGCTACCATTATTGCCTTCTTGCGCTTTTAACTGATGGATATGGGTAAAACCTTTTGTAGGTCGGAACCCTTTGGGTATCTTGAATTTCCATTCTATCTTTTGCCATTCTCCCCAATTTCCATTCATGTGATATTTACCGTTTCCTGTTCGTGATTTCATCTCGTTGCGCATACGGTCGTCTATTTTACCACGGTCACCATCCAATACCAAAATGTTACCATTAGCATCACCCGAGGCGTGAACATTGAATTTGAAAACCCATTGCCCTAATCCTTTATCTTCTACTACCTCAATGTGTGTGTCATCGTTATGGTCTTTACCTCCACCATTATTGGGATGTTCGGTATATTCGAAATCATACTTCTTCATATAGGTATCTACTGCCTGCCAACCCGCCAATGAGGCGGCAGCTTGCATTTCCTTTTGTAGTTTCCAAGCATCAGCTTCATCCTTATCGGTCTTTACTTCTATTTTTGAAGTTTTGGCACTGACTTCGTCAATAGCTCCGTTAGGTAAATAGACGGTTGTTATTTCCATTGTTCCGTTTTCCGGGAATAACTGTAAAGTCATTTCTTTCTCTTCATCGGAATTCAATGTTATTTCCTTCAGTTCTCCATTCACATCGGTATATTTCAGGGAACTGCATTTGGCATCCTTATAATGTTCGCTCCACTTAAAGTGTAATACATAGTCCTCTACATTCCAGTTAACAACAGTGATACCGGGATTCTTTAAAGTAGCTATATACTTCTCACCATATACGGTGACAGGTGTTCCTATCCATTTAGGAGAATTCAGTTTTTTGTCTTCTGAGTAAGCTACGAAACTGAGAGTAAACGCCCCCTCTTCCAGGTTGTCAATATAGAATTCATTGAACTTTTCTTCTAGTGAAACGCTCATGGGTACTGTAGTAGATTTTTTTTCGTTACCTACCGTCCAAGTTACTTCACATTGTTTTGCACGTGAATCAGAATACTTATATTCCACCTTTATCCGTTGGTTTCCGGGATATATCTTGATATCATCAAATTTCTCCAGATTGACTTTCTCTTCCTCTTTCGGGGGAGTGACCGGGTCTTCCGGTTCGTCCTTTGAGTCTGAACAAGCCAGTACCAGACATCCGGTAATACAACCTATCAATAACTTCTTGTACCAGTTTCTCATATATTGTCTCCCTTTTTATGGTTATATATAATTTTATGCAAGATATTAAAAAAAGAGGAGTGTCAAAATTGATAACATTATTCATTTTGTTTGCTTTTTGACACCCCTCAAAATTATTTTGTGAGTTTACTAAGGCTTGACCGGAACAGGATTTTCGTTGTTCTGGAATTTCTCAAAAATCCTTATACCATCCAAGTATACAGACTCAGTCTTGATGCCGGAAGTCGGGAACTTTCCTCCGAAGTTAGTTTTAATCTTACCTTTAAACCACCGGCGGATACCGAAGTAAGCACGCATATCGATGCAGTTCTCACGCCACAATTGAAGATTGGACTTTGAATAATCTACGATGACCTTACCGTCACTGACGCGTTCCATCTTGACTTTCAACATACCTTGATAAGAATAAAGAACCTCAATGGTGATATGTACCCATTCATCTCTGAAATTGTCCAGATTCAACTTATCAACCAGTTTTGCATTGTTGCCTCCTGCCTTTGTCTGACCATTGTGTACAATCTGTAAACATGCATTTTTGCCGTTTTTATCATCAGCATTGGCATTGAGGGCGATTACAGCATTGCCTTTTCTTTCTCCACCATCTTCTTTGGGGAGGAGATAGAAGAGGTGGGTGCGCTCATTGATAGGCTTGAAGTCTGCCGGTATCTTCATATACCAGTCGTAAATCACCTGCTCACCGTAATTACCGCAAACTTCATGGTTACCGGCACCTGTCTGCGGACTGAACTGATTGACCTGCCGATCGGCGTCGTTACCTTCTTTCATGGCATCATCCAGACATTTGATGGTGCCATCTTCATTGGCTTCAGCATGTGCCGTAAGTTTGAATACATGCTTACCTCTGGCTGCATCATTTACGAATTCGATGTGACCGCCGGTATGAAGATTATTAGCCACATTATTTCCCTCGGGATGCTCAACATATTCATATTTAAACTGTTTCATATAAGCATCCGCATCTTGCCAAGTTGTCCATGCGGTAGCCTCCTGGGGGACTGTCATGTCGGCTGTCAAAGCCCAAGGCTTTTCACCTTCTACTTCAGTGCTGAAAGGTTCACTGAATGGAGTGATAAACTCATCAATGGCGCCTTCTGCAGGAAGATAGACTGTAGCATACGTGAAAGAACCGAATTCTGGAAAGTCAGGTAATACAGCTTTCTTATCTTTGTTCACATCAGCTCGTATTTCTTGCTCGTCGCCATTTACATCGGTGTACTTAAGTATATACGCCACAGCGCCTTCATAATTGCTGGACCAGTAAATAATCTGCGCACCATCTACCGGATTGTAGCTGGAAGATGATACATTGGCGTTCAATAGTGTGGATTGATATCTGTCCCCGTAAATCGTTGTAGTTACATTGGTTTTCAGTGACGGGTATTCCATTGTTTCCGTATAAGTGCGAAAATCAAAGCTGATTGTAGTTTCATCCAAATCCTCGAGGTAGAAAGAGTTGGGAGTTTCCCCATCGGTATTTGTGATATCTACTGTCTTGGATGATGCACCCATATTCCATTCTATTACGCATTTTTTGGCTTTCGGGTCAGTTACCCAATAGTCCACACGCGCCCTGTTACGTCCCGGATACAGCTTGATTGAATCGAATTTGGCCAAGTAGATTGTTTCACCTTGTTCCAAATATTTGTCATGCAGGTCGTTCATGTCTGAACAGGCGGCAACAGCCAGTCCGGAGAGAACAAACATCAATATTTTAATATACCATTTCTTCATGCTTTCTTACTTTTTGTTAGTTACATTTTTTTCTTCACCTCCATTGTTTGGGGAATAACCTTCCGGCTGTCCCCACATTTCAAGTTCGGAGATATGAACCATTTCCGTACCGCCCCAGGTTTCAAGGATGTCGAAACGTATGTAACGTACTTCTGCGGCCAATTCGATGGGGAATGTGAAATCTTCTCCTTCATTGGCTATCGCTTCATCCTCGGCTGATGCTTGTTCCAAGGGAAGTCCTGAGGGCTTGAAAGAGTTGAATTCACCCAAGAAAATCCACTGGCGTTCAGGGTCGGTAGCGTCAACGCTTACATTTCTGTTGAGTGAACCGTATACTTGGAATCGCTTCGGATTTCCATGCTCAAATGCCCATCCGAGTGCACGTTGAGCCACCTTCATACGGCTCAATTTATAAATTTGATTCATGTCGAATGTAAATCGTACCGGGAACGGGCTACCGGCAGGAAGATGGAACATGTTTTTGCTGTCATTGGCAGGTCCCATTTTTATGCCGTCCCACATTTTTTCAATAGGATAACTGCTGGAATACTGCTTATAAGGAATTGCCGGGTCACCGTTCCATTTCTTCCAATATTTACTTCCATTAATTTTCTCCTCATATAAAGGCAGGCATTCTTGCGACTTTTTATCGGTAGTGTTTCCGTATTGGTCGGAAATCACAACATTAAGAGTTACAGGAGTTGCATCTAGGCCACGCACGAAACCCTCGCCCATAGGGGCCGACGAGTAGAAGTTTTGCAAATCTTCTTCCACATCACTTCCCTCACTCAATGGTCTCGAAACAGATACTATGATATCCTTCATTTCCGGATTTTCCCAAGAGAATTTGGCACCTCCGAAGTCGCTGTTGATTTTCAAGGTTTCATATACATCGAATATAGGTGCACGCTTCGGCGTAAATTTAGCGATGACCGGTTCCGATAAATTACGGCTCTTATCCATAGCACGTAATTCGACTGTATGTTCGGTTTCGGTGGCAAAACCTTCAATGGTGATTTCACGTGCATAACCGGATACCATGACAGACATCTGCTTGCCGGTATCTAACGTATAGTTGGCTATCACCCCTTGCAAGTCGGCGTCATCGGGGATTGTATAAGTCAGTGTCACACCGCCGCCGAACGTTTCTTTCACTCCGATATTTGTCACCGGTCCAGGTGCTACATTATCTGTAGGATATTGTCCTACACTCTCTTCATTGCATGCAGACAGGGAAGCGAGTAATAAACTGAATAAGAAAATATGTTTCTTCATTTTTTTTATTGTGTTTTAAAGATTCATTACCAGCCCGGATTCTGAACGAGGTTAGGATTCTCGTTAATATCACTTTCTTTGATAGGCCATAAATAGTCTCTTGAGGAGAATGAAACGTTATAAATAGTACGTACTACATTGTATGATAAGTTATCCGTTCCATCAAAATTCCATCCTTTAATCGGCTGGTTCATTTCTGTCATGATGTCGTAGCGAGCTTGGCGATTACCCCCGCTCCAACGACGCATGTCATAATAAAAATGACCTTCCATCGCTAATTCAATCACTCGTTCCTGATGAATTATATCACGCAGGCCATTTTTGTCCCTGAACTTATCAGGTTTGTTTGAATAGAGGGTCCAGCTTTCTTCTACGCCTTTCAAACCGGAACGGAGACGGATAGGATCAATCCAGTTTTCCCAAATATCGGAAGTCGGTTGTGGCTGCGTTTCGTTCAAAGCTTCTGCATAAAGCAGATACAAATCTGCCAAACGAATATTAGGCCAAAAATAAGTAAAGGATACAAAACCGGTACCGGCATCGTTCAAACCTGTTTTGTAATTGACTAATTTTTTCGTGAAATAGCCGGTTGCGCTATAATATTGTTCACCGTTACGTCCGGCAGGATTATTGGCTACGTCACCGGCGAGGGAACATACCGTATGTTGGTAATCTTCTGAATTTTCTTTATCGGGAACTTTATAGCTGCATCCGTACCACTTACTTCCATTGAAAGCTAAGCTACCGTAGAAACGTGGCTCACGATGGAGGTTCAGATAAGGAACCACTTTACCCGGCTCTACCTCCAAACGGCTCTCTTCGGGAGCGGTAGTTGTCTTATAGCGATTGATATACCAATTCTGTTTGTCCCACTCTTTATCTTCTTCGATAGGTACGCCATTGGATGTATAGAAATTCTCGGCGGTAGCCAGGGTGGGGGTGAGCTGCGCGCGGACGGAAGCTACGCGGAAACCGCTACTCAACGCCGGCATGCAATATTTCTGAATATCACTTGCACCAGTCATGGGGTCCGACCAAATAGTCTCTTTGCCCAACGGATCTGTCACAATCATACTGGACTGTACAATCTGCCGGGTTTCTTCGGAGATGGCAGGAATGATATCAATAGGGTTAAATTCATAAAGTCTGTAACCGGCTTCATGGCAAATGTCAATAGCTTCTTTACAAGCTTTGGCTGCATCCGCCCAACGCTTCGCAACTTCTTCTTCGCTGCACTTCGGGAAAAGCTGCACGCCACGCGAATCTTTGAAATTATCAAACATACTGTTTTCTGCGTAGAACGGACTAGCGATATGTACCATAATCTTGGCACGCATGGCAGCTACAATAGGGCGTGTGATACGACCGTTTTCTGTAATCTCGTCATCTACAATCAGAGGTAATGGTGGTTCGTTATCTCCTAATTCATTGTCTCCGGTTGTTTCTCCATATAACGCTTCGTTCAACAATTGTTTTACATAATCAATACATTCGTTGATTGGAGAACGGAATGCGCGTACCTCTTCGGGACCGGCTTCCATTGGCACATTTTCTTTCATCAATACGATAGGGCCGTATTGTTGAATCAACATCCAATGGTAGTAAGCTTTTAGGAATTTCACTTCTGCACACCACTGCTCGCGTTCAGACACACTTAAGTCGCGTATCAGATGGGCGTTTTCTAAAAAAGTGTTACAACAACGTAACCCTTTATATAAATTGACACCACCCTGACCACCGGTCCAATAGGACAACTTGGGATCTGTAATAGTATTTCCGTCTAATGTTATTCTGACACCGTTCTCACGATTACGGAAATAGGTCGTCACTTCGGTACCGCAAGTACGCCCTACGGAATTGGTTTGATGCCCTAGTGAAGGAAGGTAATGGTAGCAAGTAGCCAAATATTGCATAGCGCTACGTCGATCACGGAACGCATATTCAATGGTACTCATCTTTTCGGGAACCACGTCCAGATAGTCACAAGACGTGAAGCATCCCAATAAAGCTAAAACAATCAAATTTCTTATTTTCATAATTTTCATTATATTAGAGAGAAAAGTTAATACCTATGTTGTGCACGCGTTGTACAGGATATTTTAAACCGTCGCCCGCCATTTCCGGATCCCATAAATCGAATTTGCTGAAGCAAAGAAGGTTGGAACCGCTATAATAGATACGGATAGAGTTCATACCGATTTTCTTCAACCATTTTTTGGGTAATGTATATCCGAATTCTACAGATTTCAGGCGCAGGAATGAACCGTCGCGCATAAACCAAGTATTGCGTTTGCTGTTATTGTCAATCTTTTGGGTAGAAAGACGCGGCCAAAAAGCATACGGATTACGGTTATCCACTGACCAATGGTCATTAGAAATTACATCAAGTAACTGGTTGACACCTATATAATCTTTGAACGCTGTTGTATTTTGATTGATGAAAGGAGTCGTTTTGTAATAATCAATCCAGAAGGATTCGCGTGCTAACCCTTGGAAGAAGAAAGAGAAATCAAAACCTTTATAACCCATAGAAAGACCGAAACCATAATTAATTTCAGGGTTACTAGGGAAACCGATAGGTACTTGGTCGGCATCGGTAATCTGACCGTCACCATTGATGTCTTTATACTTAATATCACCTGGCTTATAATCACCAAACTGTTTAGGTGAATTTGCAATATCTGCATCGTCAATAAACAGACGCTCTGCTACATACCCCCATTGTTGACCTGTGGAATAACCTATTTTAGAACGCCAAGGAGTATTAGTATAATCAGGTTCTTCGTATACTTTATATTTGCTATGTGCATACGTGAAGTTCAAGCGACCAGACATCCAAAAATCTTTATTGAAAGATTGGTTATAGTCTAAAGAAAGGTCGAGACCTTGACTACGTGCTTCACCGACATTGGCTTGCGGATCGGCCTCCAAACCTAAGGTACCGGGAAGATCTTGACGTTTCATCAAGATGTTGGAACGGTCATCGCGGAAGATATCAACTTGTAGTTCTACTTTGTCAAACAAACCTAATTCCACACCCAAGTTGGTTTTCTTGGAAATTTCCCAAGTAATATCGGGATTGGCATAACGACTGGTAGAAACTCCATTTACAGTATGCGTGTTTCCTGGGATTCCCCAAGTGTATTTCATGTTGCCGTCATTTAACTTTACATTGGAAAGATAGAAGAAACGGTCTGATGAACTACCTACTGCATCATTACCTACCAAACCGTAAGTGGCTTTTAATTTCAGTTTGTTGATAATCTTCTTTAGATTGTCATTCCAGAAAGATTCATTGGAAATGATATAACCCAAACCGGCAGACGGGAAGAATCCCCAACGTTCAGTTTCGTGGAAACGTTCTGAACCATTATAACCAAAGTTAGCTTCAAGGAAGTAGCGGTTATCGTATGAATAAGTGAAACGTCCGGCAAGTCCCATGTTACGGGTAGGCAATGACGCTTGAACGTCACCGGACTTAGTAGATTCCAATTCGCTACGCATAGTAAATACCATCAAACCGCTGACTGCATGTTTCTCTTTAAAGGTACGGTCGTAATTAAGTGCTGTTTCCAAATAAGTATTGGTAGTTACTACTTTGCTACTTTCACTGGACTCCAAATAATCTGTACCGTTATCTGGGTTAATAGCACTCAGTATATAGGTATCTGCCAAAGGATCATAACTACCTACATTAAAATAGTAAGGTTTATACTGACGTGCTACTCCATAATCGGACCTACGATTGGTATTGAACATGAAACGCGCTTTTAATCCCTTCGTAATGAATTTCAAGTCTTGGCTTAATTCCACTTGAGCCATCATTAATGACTTATTTTGATCTTTATAACCTTTAGTCATTTCAGCGTATGGATTCATGTAGTTACCAGTGTCATAGTTACCATAAAGCAAGTAAGGGGTAGTCTCGTTTATCTTATCCGGTTGGTAAAAGGGAGGATAAAGGACAGGGGAAGTCTGGCTGATCATGGAGTAAATACTTGAACCGTCACGGATAGGACCTGAATAGTCATCCATTGTTCCATGTAAACGTACGGTAGCCTTGGTTGTTTTGGATACGTTCACATCTACATTGGCACGAAGCAGATAGCGATTGATGTTAATGTTGTTGTTAAAGTTATTCTGCTTGGCAGATTTCAAATTACCTTCATCTTTTGAGTAGGTTCCTGCAATATAATACTTTGCGATGTTAGTACCACCACTGATATTCATATTGGCACGATAATTAGTAGTCGATTCTTTAAATAATTGGTCACGCCAATTTACAGCAGGAAATACATTAGGATTTAAACCAGCTTTGGTATTGGCTACTTTTTGATTACTGTGACGCAATTGCCCATAGTCATACATAAAAGCTTCATTTTCCATGTCCATATATGTGTATGGATCAGCCCATTTAGTATCTTGGGTAGGAGCAGAATGAGAAACCTCTACACGGGCGGAGATTTTAGCAGGACCTTCTGTACCACCTTTTGTATTTACTAAAATCACACCATTCGCACCACGTGAACCATAAAGAGCTGTCGCCGTTGCATCTTTCATAATGGAAAAACTAGCGATATCATCTACTTGTAAACGTGAAAGGTCGCTGGAGGTCATTTCCACGCCATCAATCAAAATCAATGGGTCTTTTTTATAACCGAATGTCGTGACACCACGTACAAAGAAGTCTGCATCATCAGCACCCGGTTCACCACTACGTTGATAAGATATAACACCCGCAATACGACCCGCAAGAGCTGTAGTTAAGTTACTTGTTGGCGCCCTAAGTTCTGCCGGTTTCACAGTTGAAACGGATGCCAGTACGCTTTCTTTCTTTTGTTTGGCGAAAGCGACAACCGTAACTTCATCTAGCTCATCCACTTTCTGAGCCATAGTGATAGTCAACGGTTTGGAACTTTTTACTGCGATGATTTGGTCTTCCATACCGATATACGAAATCATCAATTTGGCGCCTACTTCAACATCAATGGAGAAAGTTCCATCTACGTCAGTAGTAACACCGCGCGGAGTACCTTGAATAATGATTGTAACACCCGGGAGAGGTTCTCCCATTTCATCAATAACCCGTCCCGTAATTTTAATAGGAGCCGGGGCACTTATTTCTGTATTATACAGAGGAGAAGTGTTCGTCGTAACAGTGGCTTGCAATGTTCCTTGGACAATAGTTGCACATATAAGCAAACTACAAAAGCGTTTATACTTTGTGCTTGAAAAAAAAGAATAATAACTATCCTTCATCATTAATTAGATTTAATTGTTATTTGGATAAACAAAAGGCCTTTATGCCGCCAAAGATAAGGGGATAGTTAACTATTAATTTTATAAATATTCTCATTAGTTTGTAAAATCGTATCAATATTAGCTAAAATATGGATAATGAGACAATGGTGACAGCTTAAAGAGATATTATTGATAGGTATTGAAAATCAGTGACTTATTGATTATGGCTCGTGTTAAAATCGTATCAACCCCATACATGCTCCGTAGTTTCACCACGCAAAGTACCGTAAATAGGGGGAAAGTATGGACTTACTACGGAGCAGCTACGGCTCAACTATGGCTTAATAAGGTTTTAAAGGAGATTTTTGCGGAAAGACAGAGATTCGAACTCTGGGAACAGTTACCCGTTCACCGCATTTCGAGTGCGGCCCGATCGACCACTCCGGCACCTTTCCTTGAAGTGATATTGCAAAAATAATGGCTTTTGGGATTCATTGTTATTATTAAAATGAACAAATTAGAATAGTAATTGTTCTTTTTAGGAATATTTTACATATATTTGTCCCGAAATTTTAAACATATTGAATTATGAAGAAGATTTTTAGTGTTTTTATGATAGCTATGTGCTGTTTGTCATTGGCTATGCCTGCTCACGCTCAATTGATTAAGTTTGGTGTAAAGGGCGGTCTGAATTTGTCTAAGTTGAAAGTAGAGGGAATGAAAGATAATGCCACAGGGTTTTTCTTTGGCCCTATGGCTGAAGTAACAATTCCTATTGTAGGATTAGGAGTAGATGGTGCTTTACTGTATTCTCAAAAGGGTGATAAACTCGATGGAGTTGATACAAAGCAAGCAGGGCTTGATATTCCCGTTAACTTGAAGTATACTATCGGTTTAGGTAGTTTGCTCGGCATTTATGTGGCTGCCGGTCCTGATTTTTATTTTAATTTCAAGGGTGATAAGAAGTATCCTGATGAAGAGGCTGAATTGGAAAATAAAAAAGCTCAGGTTGGTATTAATTTAGGTGCAGGTGTGAAACTGATTAAACATCTCCAGGTTGGCTTTAACTATAATATTCCATTTGGTGACTCTTATACATTGAAGGCTGCCGGAAAAGCTTTTGGCGCTAAGAATAAGACTTGGCAAATCTCTGCCGCTTATATATTCTAAGCGATTTGGATAATACGATATAAAAACAGCGTTGCCGGTTTAGATTGGCAACGCTATTTTTTTATTCTCTTTCCTCCATCTTCTTGAAAAGTACTATCTTTGCCGCCACGATGGATAAGTTTGTTGATGTCATATTGCCTTTGCCATTGCACGGTTGCTTTACCTACTCCTTGCCTGAAGAGATGGCAGAAGACGTGCAGATAGGTTGCCGGGTAGTAGTGCCTTTCGGGCGGAAGAAGTTCTATACGGCAATTGTGCGGAACATACATTATGCCGCACCCGCGGAGTATGAGGTGAAAGATGTGACCGCCCTGCTGGATGCGCATCCCATTCTGCTTGCTCAGCAGTTTAAATTCTGGGAATGGCTGGCCGATTATTACCTTTGTACGCAAGGCGATGTGTATAAAGCCGCCTTGCCTTCAGGTTTGAAATTGGAGAGCGAGACGATGGTGGAATATAATCCTGATTTCGAGTCGGACGTACGGTTGCCTGAACGGGAACAAAAAATCCTGGACTTGCTTTCTGCGGAACCGGAACAATGCGTCACGAAACTGGAGAAAGACAGTGGCATCAAGAACATACTTTCCGTAATAAAATCTCTGTTGGACAAAGAAGCTATCTTCGTCAAAGAAGAGTTGAAGCGTACTTATAAACCCAAGGTTGAAACCCGCGTAAGGTTGACAACCGCAGCCCGGAATGAACAGCGGTTGAAAGAGTTGTTCGAGGAATTGGAGCGTGCACCTAAGCAACTCGATTTATTGATGAAGTATATTGAGCTTTCCGGAGTCTTGGGAAACCATCCTAAAGAAGTTACTAAGAAAGAACTTCTGCACCGGGCTTCCGCATCACCTGCGGTATTCAATGGCTTGGTAGATAAAGCCATATTTGAGGTGTATCAGCAAGAAATAGGCCGTCTCAACCTGATACAGTCATCCAACCAACCCCTGCATCCTTTGAATAATCACCAGCAGAAAGCATACCATGAAATAGTTGAGTCTTTTCGTGAGAAAAATGTCTGCCTGCTTCACGGAGTAACGGCCAGCGGGAAAACGGAAATTTATATCCATCTGATAGAAGAAACCATCAATCAAGGCAAGCAAGTGTTATATCTGCTGCCTGAAATAGCCTTGACAACGCAAATCACGGAACGTTTGCAGCGGGTATTCGGTTCCCGGCTGGGCATCTATCATTCCAAGTTCCCTGATGCCGAACGGGTGGAAATTTGGCAGAAACAACTTTCAGAAAGAGGATATGACATTATTTTAGGTGTCCGTTCGTCTGTATTCCTGCCATTCCGTGATTTGGGATTGGTGATTGTGGACGAGGAACACGAAAATACATATAAGCAGCAAGATCCTGCTCCGCGTTATCATGCCCGAAATGCAGCTATTGTCTTGGCTGCCATGTATGGTGCCAAAACGCTGTTGGGCACCGCCACTCCCTCTATTGAAACTTGGCATAATGCCGTTTCGGGCAAGTATGGGCTGGTAGAGCTGAAAGAACGCTATAAAGAAATACAATTACCCGAGATTATTCCGGTAGATATCAAGGAACTGCATCGCAAGAAACGGATGAACGGTCCGTTCTCTCCCTTGCTGCTTCAGTATGTACGCGAAGCTTTAGAACAGAAAGAGCAAGTTATCTTATTTCAGAACCGTCGGGGGTTTGCCCCTATGATTGAATGCAATACGTGCGGCTGGGTGCCCAAATGCAAGAATTGTGATGTGAGCCTGACTTATCATAAAGGTTTGAACCAGTTGACCTGCCACTATTGCGGTTATACCTATCAAGTGCCTCGCGTCTGTCCGGCTTGCGAAGGCGTTGATTTGCGTAACCGGGGTTTTGGTACCGAAAAGATAGAAGATGATATCAAAGCGCTGTTTCCCGAGGCGACCGTTGCCCGCATGGACTTGGATACCACCCGTACGCGTTCGGCATACGAGCGGATTATCGCTGATTTTGAGCAGGGTAAAACCGACATCCTTATTGGTACGCAAATGGTATCCAAGGGATTGGACTTTGACCATGTCAGCGTGGTGGGCATTCTGAATGCCGATACAATGCTGAATTATCCTGATTTCCGTGCATACGAACGTGCCTTCCAGTTGATGGCGCAAGTGGCGGGGCGTGCCGGGCGGAAAAATAAACGGGGCAGGGTGGTGCTGCAAACCAAAAGCATAGAGCATCCCATTATGCCCCAGGTGATATCGAATGATTATGAGGGAATGGTTGGCGGACAACTTGCCGAACGGCAGATGTTCCATTATCCCCCCTATTACCGGTTGATATATGTTTATTTGAAAAACCGTAATGAAACTTTGCTCGATTTGATGGCGCAAACCATGGCGGGTAAGCTTCGTTCTGTTTTTGGAAATCGTGTGCTGGGGCCTGATAAACCACCCGTTGCCCGTATACAAACCTTGTTTATCCGAAAAATCATTGTGAAGATTGAAATAAGTGCCCCTATGGCCCGTGCACGCGAGTTGTTGACGCAAGTACAAAAAGAAATGATTGCGGAAGACCGCTTCAAGTCATTGATTGTGTATTATGATGTGGACCCGATGTAAGGTGTCCGGTTTATGATGTAATTAATAGAATGAGTTTATATGAAAAAGATCCTTTTTGTCTGCCTCGGCAATATCTGTCGTTCCTCTTCTGCGGAAGGAGTGATGAAACGTCTGATAGAGGACTCTGGACGTGAAGACGAATTTATGATTGATTCCGCAGGTATCCTTTCCTATCATCAGGGAGAATTGCCTGATAGCCGGATGTGCGCCCATGCTGCCCGTCGCGGATATGACCTGACACACCGTTCTCGCCCTGTCCGCACTGAAGATTTTTATAACTTCGACTTGATAATCGGTATGGACGACAGGAACATCGACGACCTGAAAGACCGTGCCCCTTCAACCGAGGAGTGGGGCAAAATACACAGGATGACGGACTATTGTAAGAAGTTTACTTATGCCGACCATGTGCCCGATCCTTATTATGGCGGTGCCGAGGGCTTCGAGTATGTGCTCGATGTTCTTGAAGATGCCTGCTCCGGTTTATTGGAAAGCCTGGACAAAGAATCTGTCGGCTAGTCATGCAACCGGTCTCGATAGAAGCGCTTATTGTCATTGAGACTACAGGTAGCATCTACTCCGGCTTGTTGCAACCGTTCGGCTATTTCATTCAACTTTTTCCGTGACACCCTGCCGATATAGAATAACCGGTAGCGATAGTCTTTGTCCAGTAGTTCCATGACATGGGTAAACGTCTGCTCGCGGGCAAAGTCAAAATTGACTTTCCGTAAGTCCGTATAAGGATAACGGATGCTTCTGCCCACGCTGTGTATAATAAGGGCATCATTGTTTAAAGTCAGATAGCAGAACCGGGTCATCAGCATACTGATAAAGAAAAGGCTCAGGCCGAAGGAAATAATAGCCGGGATAAAGCCCCACCATACATCGCCGTTCATGGAATAATAGCCTAATATCAGGAACATGAGGAAAAGTACAAAGAAATAGAACATATATAGCGAGGGACGTTGATAGGTCTCTACGGGAAGCTCTGCTGACGTCCGCACTTGCGGGTTATAATTGTCGAAAGGTATCCCTTGGGATATAAAGAAACGGATAACCGATGACGGATGGCGGAAAGGCGGCAGGTCGATGATTTTATCTTTTCCCTTCTTCAGGTGGAGGGTTAATATTCCCGGACCATATTTATCTTTGGGCACAACGTTGTTTTGACGAGGTGCTTGATGGTATCGCTTCATAAAGCTGAAACTCTCAATCTGTTGTAGCCCTATCCGTTGGCTTTGAAGCAGTTCTTCTGCTCTTTTTTGTTCTTTGGCGGTCACTTCCATAGTTCTTATTTTTTTAGTTCGGGATAACTGATGCGGGTATGGTAAATCGTCTTTAGCTTTTCCTTGAACACAACTTTTACGGTTGCTATGTCTTTGAAAGTAATGGGACATTCTTTGAAATAACCTTCTTCGACTTGAGTATCTATAATCTTGTCGACCAAGTTACTGATACTTTCTTCTGTATATTCGGGCAGACTGCGTGATGCAGCTTCCACGGAGTCCGCCATCATCAGGATGGCCTGCTCTTTGGTGAATGGGTTTGGCCCCGGATAGGTAAATAACTCTTTGCTTGGCTCTTCACCGGAGTGTTCGTTTTTCCAGGAAATGTAGAAATATCTGGTTTTTCCAAGACCATGATGGGTCGTGATAAAATCTTTGATAACCTTAGGCAGGTTGTTTTTCTCGGCCAGTTTCAGTCCGTCCGTCACGTGGCTGATAACCACTTGCGCGCTTTGTTCATAATTAAGGTTTTTATGCGGATTGACGCTGCCGGATTGATTCTCGGTAAAGAAAACCGGGTTTTCCATTTTCCCGATATCATGATATAAAGCTCCGGTACGCACCAACTGGCTTTTGGCGCCGATACGGTTAGCGGCTTCAGCGGCGAGGTTGGCCACTTGCATGGAATGTTGGAATGTGCCCGGCACGGTTTCCGACATACGTCGCAACAAGTTGTTATTGATATTGGATAACTCTACCAGAGTGACATTGGATGTGAAACCGAATGTCTTTTCCACCAGGAAAAGCAATGGATACGTAAAAAGCAAGAGCACCCCGTTAACGATAAAGTAGGTGTACATGCTGCCATTGAGTTTCGACAAGTCGTTTTCTGTAATCAGTTCGAATGCAAAATAAACGGCAGCGTAGGTCAATATCACAAGAAATGCTGTGCGGAACAACTGTGAACGCTGCGATAGTTCCCTCAGACTGAAGATTGCGACGAGTCCGGCCGTGAGTTGCAGCAAGATGAACTCATGCGGGTAGCGCAGGCAGATGGAACAAATCAGAATAGTGACTACCTGGGTGAGGAATGCCGTACGCGAATCGAGGAATACCCGGATGATGATAGGCAGCATGGCGTATGGCAGAATGTAGACGTTGAAGATATTGTTTGTCACCATCAGCGCCGTCACCACGCAATAGAACATGATAAGTGCAAATAGCAGTGATAAACTTCCCTTGCGGTTGTAATAATCTTTGCGGAATAAGTCGAGGTAGAGCATAAAGCACAGCATGAAGATACTGACATATAATACTTGTCCTCCCAGCATCAGGCGTTTCTGGCCGATGGACTCACTGCGCTTAATGGATTCTTTCCGTAAACTTTCCAGGATGTTGTATGTTTCCCGGCTTACAATTTCGCCCCGGTCAATGATTTTTTGTCCGCTCAGCACAATGCCGTTTGCCCAAGAATAGTTATCGAGCGCTTCTTTCCTGGCTGTTTCCGTACGCTGCTCGTCGTATGTCAGGTTAGGATACAGATACTCGTTGAGTGAACATTGGCGCAGTATGTCGGGGCGGTAACGCAATGTGTCGGCAGTGAGCAGGTAATTATAAGCGCTTTTCACGGAATAAAGTTTATTGATGCTCTGCTGGTTGGCAAGCTTGTCGTTTATCACCATGATGGCTGTGGTGCTGTCTTTTTGTAGTTTAGCCAATTCCTCTGTCGAAAGTATTCCTGCCCGGTATATCTCCGAAAGTGTCTTTTCTATATAACGGACGTAATCGGAAGAAGGAAGTATTCCCCGTAAATGAGTTTGATAATCGGCTTTCAATTTTTTGAATGCGCTATTCTCAACATCCTTATCCAACTGGAAATAAGGTTGAAAAGAAGCAAGTATACTGTCTTGCTCCCGCTTCACAACCTCATCATTTTTATAAATCGGAAAGTCGAAAGTTGCCATCAGTTGTCCATATTTCCATGGTTTGTCTATGTCAAACTGATAGTTGAACTTACCGTCACGAGGTAAAAAGTAGACGATAACTGTCACGGTCCCGATAAAAATCAGTGCCTTATATAGTAAATCCCTGTACGAGAACTTTTTCTTTTTTCCGTTGAAATAACTCATATCCGTTGAAATTTTTGCGAAAAGTACAAAAAAAAACAGTAGTATGGAAAAAAAGGTTTAATTTTGCCGTCTAATTTATTCATTAGTAAGATAGATTATGACAGAAAGAAGAGTCAGAGTCCGTTTTGCCCCAAGTCCTACGGGGGCGTTGCACATTGGTGGTGTGCGCACTGCTTTATATAATTATCTCTTTGCGCGTCAGCATGGAGGAGATTTAATTTTCCGTATAGAGGATACAGATTCCAACCGGTTTGTGCCGGGTGCGGAAGACTATATCCTGGAATCTTTCAAATGGTTGGGTATTCCTTTTGATGAAGGTGTCAGTTTCGGTGGGGAGCATGGGCCGTATCGTCAGTCGGAACGCCGTGATATATACAAGAAGTATGTGCAGGTGTTGCTTGATGCCGGCAAGGCTTACATCGCTTTTGATACACCGGAAGAACTTGAAACAAAACGTGCGGAAATAGCTAATTTCCAGTATGATGCCTCTACCCGTATGCAGATGCGTAATTCGCTGACGCTACCCAAGGAAGAGGTGGATGCGTTGATTGCCGAAGGTAAGCAATACGTGGTTCGTTTCAAGATTGAACCGAATGAAGATGTGCATGTAAACGACTTGATTCGTGGCGAAGTTGTGATAAACTCTTCTATCCTTGACGATAAAGTGCTCTATAAATCGGCCGACGAGTTGCCTACTTATCACTTGGCAAATATCGTGGACGACCATTTGATGGAAGTTTCACATGTCATTCGCGGTGAAGAATGGTTACCATCCGCTCCGCTTCATGTATTGTTATATCGGGCTTTTGGTTGGGAAGACACCATGCCGGCTTTTGCCCATTTGCCGTTATTACTGAAACCTGAAGGCAACGGCAAGCTTAGTAAACGCGATGGCGACCGCCTTGGTTTCCCTGTGTTCCCGTTGGAGTGGCATGACCCTAAAACCGGTGAAGTTTCTTCCGGCTATCGGGAGTCGGGCTATTTGCCTGAAGCGGTAATCAATTTCCTGGCTCTGCTGGGCTGGAACCCGGGTAACGACCAGGAGTTGATGTCAATGGACGAATTGGTGCAACTCTTCAACCTGAGCCATTGCAGCAAGTCGGGCGCCAAGTTCGATTATAAAAAAGGAGTATGGTTTAACCATGAATATATCATGATGAAGCCGGATGAAGAAATTGCCGAACTTTTCAAGCCCGTATTGAAGGCTAATGGCATAGATGCCGGCCTCTATAGTGATGCGTTCCTTGCGAAGGTCGTTTCTCTTGTGAAAGGTCGTGTCAATTTTGTGAAAGAACTGTGGGAACAGACTCGCTTCTTCTTTGTCTCCCCGACTGAGTACGCTGAAAAGGACGTAAAGAAACGTTGGTCTGAGGACACTCCCCGTATTATGAATGAGTTGATGGAAGTGTTGCGCGGTATTGGTGATTTCTCGTCAAAGGCTTCGGAAGATATCGTGATTGGTTGGATTACCGAAAAGGGCTATCACATGGGTAATGTGATGAATGCTTTCCGCTTGTCGGTAGTGGGAGAGTGTAAAGGTCCCCACATGTTCGATATTACCGAACTGCTTGGCAAAGAAGAAACATTGGCTCGCATACAGCGTGCTGTTGAAGCATTGAAATAAATAATCAAGAATGAGGGATTTCCTGTCATACAGCTTTCATTCTTCATTATTCATTCTTAATTAAGATAGTATGCTTTACAACTTGGCAATAGCAATCTACGATATCCTGGTGCACTTGGCTGCTCCATTCAGTCGCAAACCCCGTAAGATGATGAAGGGGCATTGGGTGGTCTATGAACTTCTCCGTCAGCAGTTGGAGAAGGATGTAAGGTATATCTGGTTTCATGCTGCTTCTTTGGGGGAGTTTGAGCAAGGGCGTCCGTTGATTGAAAAAATCCGTGCCAAATATCCTGATTACGGCATCTTACTGACATTTTTCTCACCTTCCGGTTACGAAGTTCGAAAGAACTATCGGGGAGCTGATATTGTTTGTTATCTGCCTTTCGACAAACCGAGGAACGTGAAGAAATTCCTTGATTTGGTAAATCCCTGCATGGCGTTTTTTATTAAATACGAGTTTTGGAAAAACTATCTGGACGAATTGCATAAACGGCGTATTCCGGTGTATAGCGTGTCTTCTATTTTCCGTCGTGGACAGATTTTCTTCAAATGGTATGGCGGTACGTATAGAAATGTGTTGCGTAACTTCGATCATCTGTTTGTGCAGAATGAACGTTCCAAGCGTTTCTTGTCTAAGATTAATATAAACCGGGTCACGGTAGTGGGCGATACCCGTTTTGACCGTGTGTTGCAGATACGCGAGGAAGCCAAGGGCTTGCCTTTGGTAGAGCTGTTTAAAAATAATACGATGACTTTCGTTGCGGGTAGCTCCTGGCAGCCGGATGAAGATTTGTTTATCGAATATTTCAATCAGCATCCGGAAGTGAAGCTGATTATAGCTCCACATGTGATTGACGAAAATCATTTAGTGGAAATTATCGGAAAATTGAAACGTCCGTATGTACGCTATACTCGTGCAGATGAGAAAAATGTGCGTAAAGCCGATTGTTTGATTATAGATTGCTATGGATTGCTCTCATCCATATATCGTTATGGGGAAATCGCTTATATCGGTGGTGGTTTCGGGGTAGGTATTCATAATACTTTGGAAGCTGCGGTTTATGGCATTCCGGTTATTTTCGGTCCTAAATATCAGAAGTTCCAGGAAGCCGTTCAGTTATTGGAGGCCAAAGGCGGATTCTCTATCAAAAATTATGATGAGTTGAAAACTTTGTTGGACCGTATGCTGACTGATGAGACTTTTTTGCGTGAAGTTGGTACTAATGCGGGGGCATACGTAACTGACAATGCGGGAGCAACGGATAAGATATTAAGTATGATAAACTTCTAAAAAAGAGATGGGGGTGTGCCAAAAAAGAAACAAATAGTAAGTAAGTTTTTGTTTTGGCACACCTTCATCACTTTTTTTATTTATACCAATCTGAATACATCAGGTAATTATGCGCTATTTTCTGGTTTAACTCCTTGGCTTGCTCCGGATCTACTTTTTTGATAAATTTTGCAGGCACTCCACCCCAAATGCTTCCGGGTTCTATCACTGTATTACTCAATACCAGTGAACCGGCGGCAACAATAGCCCCTTCTCCCACTATGGCGTGGTCTAGTAGGGTTGACCCCATTCCCACGAGGGCATAGTCTTTAATGGTAGCTCCATGGATGGTTACATTGTGTCCCACTGACACATGGTCTCCTATCTCTATGGTCGATTTCTCATATAAAGTATGCAGCACGCTTCCATCCTGAATGTTCACCCCGTTTCCGATACGGATGGAGTTGACGTCACCGCGAAGCACGGTACTGAACCAAATGCTGCAATCGCGCCCCATTTTCACATCGCCGATGATAACTGCATTATCTGCTAAAAAACAATTTTCTCCAAATTCGGGAGTAAAACCTCTTACTGATTTTATTAATGCCATTTTTTTTAGATTGATTAATGATGGATGATTGATGGATGAATGATTGATGATTGATAATTGATTGAACATTAATCATTCGTTATTGCTGCACACGCTTCTTTTAACCATTCCTGTTCTTCTTTGTTCAGGTCCGGTGAAAGCTTATCATAAACTTTCCGGTGGTACTCGTTCAGCCATTCTATTTCTTCCGTTGCCAACATCTCTTTGATGATACCTTTTTTGCAGATAGGACAAAGGGTAATGGTCTCGAATTTTAGATAATTCCCAAACAGGCCTTCACCTGCCGGGATGGTTAATACCAGGTTCTCCGTACGTATACCGTGACTTCCGGCTTTATATACCCCGGGTTCATTGGATGTAACCATACCTGCTTGCAAGGCGACTGGATTTTCATTCATACGGATACTTTGAGGCCCTTCGTGCACATTCAGGAAATGTCCTACGCCATGTCCTGTCCCATGTAAGAAGTTCATGCGATGTTTCCATATCGGCATACGGGCCAGCACGTCCAGTTGTGCACCTCTTGTACCTTCGGGGAATACTGCCATGGCAAGGGCGATATGTCCTTTCAATATCAGGGTGTAATCTGTTTTTTCTTCTTCTGTCAGTTCGCCCAGCGCAATGGTGCGTGTGATATCGGTTGTTCCGTCAAGATATTGTGCTCCCGAATCCAGTAGCAGGAAACCTTTGGGTTGCAAAGGAACATCAGTTTCGGGGGTAGCTTCATAATGTACGATAGCCCCATGCTCCTTATATCCGGCGATGGTATCGAAGCTTTCACCCATATATAAGGGCTGTGCCGCACGGAGTTTGTGTAATTTCTTGTCTACGCTGATTTCTGTTTCCTTACCTGTACGGACAGCTTCCTCCAGCCATTTCAAGAACTTTACCAAGGCTACGCCGTCGCGTTGCATTGCTGCATGAATACCGGCAATTTCCTGTTCGTTGCGAATTGCTTTAAGAAGGGTTACCGGCGAGGCACCTTCAATAATCCGGCAATCCGGACAGATGGCGGAATAAACGGCATAATTTGTTTTAGAAGGATTGAGCAGAAGGGTATCAACTGACAAGTTATTCAAAAAATACTCAATATCTTCGTATGAGTGAATGGAAACACCCGCTTCTTTTAAATAGGCAGAAAGTTCTTCTGTTACTTTTTGAGGATGGATGAAGAAATGTGCTTCATCTTTACTAATCAACAAGTAGCTGATAACTACGGGATTGCAATGTACGTCATTGCCGCGTATGTTCAGTGTCCATGCAATTTCGTCCAATGCGGAAATCAACAATGCCTCTGCTCCGGCATTTTTCATTTCCTCGCGGATGGTCGCCAACTTTTCCTTGCAACTTTTTCCGGCATATTGATTTTCGTAAATAAAGGCTGGACCCTCGGGTATGGCAGGTCGGTCCTCCCATATCTTATTCATAGGGTCTTCTACGCTTTTTATGGTGATACCATTCTCTTTCAATTCATCCTGCAATTGTTTTGCTTCCTCTGTGGAAAATACTTTTCCATCGATACCTACTACTGCGCCAGTTCCTAAACTCGTTTTCAGGAATGTAGGAATACTGGGCGTTTCGGGCAGCATTTCTTTGTATAAATCAATGCTGCTGCCTTCCAGTTGTCGGGCAGCTTGGAGAAAGTAGCGGGAATCAGTCCATAATCCAGCCTGCTTGTCGGTGACAACTACTGTGCCTGCCGAGCCGGTGAAGCCTGATAACCATTCTCTTGACTGCCAATGTGCCGCTACATATTCACTTAAGTGAGAATCTGTGCTTGGAATGATAAAAGCATCAATATTTTTCTCTTTTAGTAATGTTCGGAGCGCGTCTACACGCTGATTGGTTGTTTGATTCATATTTATTATATAAAAATAGGTGTGTTTTCTTCTCCAAAGTTACTTACTTTCCTTTAATAACCAGCTATCTCTTATGATTTATGTGCTTATTTTATGCTTCTGCCCTGTGAAAGTTATTTCATAGCATGCTCAAGGTTAAGGAAAATATAGCCGAATATTTATTCGTTCCATCATGGAGTACTTTTTGTTCCACCATGGTAGAATGAAACTTTCTCCATGATGGAACGGAACTTTCTCCATGGTGGAACAATTTAATATTAGGTGTTTTTTTTCTTAGCAGCCGCGCTGGGACTTTAAGAACCTGCCTGTCCGCAATAATACCACTGAGACTATTCAAAAACAATCATTTTAAGATTTCAAGAGTAATATCAATCATGTATTGTAAATTGTCAAATCGTAAATCAGATAATTTATCATTTTTTTTTGCAGAATGTTTTGTGAATAAAGAAAGTATGTGTAATTTTGCCGCTCAAATTTAATCGTGAGATTTTTAAACCATTAACATTTTAAAAATAAAAAAATGATTGTAGTACCTGTAAAAGAAGGCGAAAACATTGAAAAAGCGCTGAAGAAATTCAAAAGAAAGTTTGAAAAAACTGGCACAGTTAAGGAATTGAGACGCAGACAACAGTTTGATAAACCGTCTGTGACTAAAAGACTTAAGAAAGAACGTGCTGTTTACGTTCAACAACTTCAGCAAGTAGAAGATTAATAATTCGTAAATTCCTTTGAATTATTGAATTCTTTTTCATACATTCGTTGCACGATTTAGATGTAGCGATATGTTATTGACAGATTCTTTTCTTGACTATCTTCTGCGTGAGCGGAATTATTCCGAAGGTACCGTCAGGTATTATCGGGCGGATATTCTTGAACTGCAGAAGTTCGGAGAGGAAATGTTGGGAGAATTGACTCCGTCGGATGTAGATGCCGAGCTTGTCCGTGAATGGATTGCTTCCTTGATGGACAGAGGTTGTGCTTCGAATACGATAAATCGAAAGTTGAGTTCAATCCGAGCGTATTATAAGTTTCTCTTGAGGAGAGGGGAGGTTGCGGTGGACCCATTGCAGAAGATAACGGGTCCTAAAAAGAAAAAACCGCTTCCTACGTTTCTGAGAGAGGGGGAAATGAATAAGCTGTTGGATGATATGGACTTTGGAGAAGGGTTTGAGGGGTGTCGCGACCACATGATTATCGAAATGTTTTATGCTACCGGCATGCGGCTTTCGGAATTAATAGGGTTGACAGATAAGGATGTTGATTTTTCGGCTTCTCTTATTAAAGTAACGGGAAAACGGAATAAACAACGTTTGATACCTTTTGACGAAGAGTTGAGGCGCTCAATGCGAGAATATGTTAATATGCGGAATGAAGCGGTTCCGGTTCGGGCGGATGCTTTTTTTGTCCGGGAGAATGGAAAGCGACTCTGTAGCAGTATCGTTGCGAATCTTGTGAAACGGAATCTTTCGAAAGTAGTGACTGTAAAAAAAAGAAGTCCTCACGTGCTGAGACATACCTTTGCGACAGCTATGCTGAACAATGGCGCGGATTTAGGCTCAATTAAAGAGCTTCTCGGACACGAAAGTTTGGCGACGACGGAAGTTTATACGCATACTACTTTTGAAGAACTTAAAAAAGTGTATAATCAGGCTCATCCTCGAGCCTAAAGAAAAGGAGGTAAGTATGGACGTTAGAATTCAATCGATTCACTTTGATGCATCAGAGCAATTGCAATCTTTTATTCAAAAGAAGGTTGTTAAATTGGAGAAGTTTTACGACGATATACAGAAAGTAGAGGTGTCATTAAAAGTTGTTAAACCAGAGACTGCTGAAAATAAAGAAGCTGGAGTAAGGGTTTTTGCTCCTAACGCTGATTTTTATGCAAATAAAGTCTGTGATACGTTTGAAGAAGCGGTAGATGTATGTCTGGAAGCTTTGGAAAAACAGCTGGTTAAATACAAGGAAAAACAACGGAGCAAATAAAATTCCGCTAAAATTTTGCGGGTAAAAAATAAATGCCTAAATTTGCAGCCGTTTCGCTCGCACTAGAACGTTACGGTTGCATTTTTTAAGCCTGCCTCTTTAGCTCAGTTGGCCAGAGCACGTGATTTGTAATCTCGGGGTCGTTGGTTCGAATCCGACAAGAGGCTCAAAAAAAAACAATGCGGGGATGAACTTTAAAGATTGTCCGGCAGAGTTGAGGAAATGAATTCCGGTAGGATAACAAATAAATTCCTATAAGGGTTCAGACAATAGAAGAGAAAAAAGAGTTCTTAATTTAATAGGGGCAAATACCAGAGTGGCCAAATGGGGCAGACTGTAAATCTGCTGGCTTACGCC